>JBDRNF010000059.1:0-36298 GCA_043811435.1 Pseudomonadota bacterium | reverse complement strand
ATTTTGCTATCGACGCTGATCGCGGCGGTGGGGTCGCGCTATGTGGGCATGGAGAGTCCGACCGAGGAAAGCGCCTGGCTGATCGACCGCCTCACCGGCCATGTCTACCGCTGCGAGGCTCCGGCGCGGGGCAGGGCGTCGTGCGACGCCGAGATCGCGACCGGCACGATCGGCGATCCGCCAAAGCGGTGAGCCGGCAGCGCCGGGCCAGCGCGCCTCACCCTCGAATATCGCGCGCGCGCGAATCCGGCTACATTGCCCCGCGATGCCCCGCCATGTTGAATCCCATCCCCTTGATAAGACCGAGGCGCGCCGGATCTGGCTGCGCGCCCAGCGGCTCGACGTATCCGCGCCGTTCGGCGCGGGGCCGCAGGCGACCGCCGCCGCGGTCCAACATCTCGGCTATGTGCAGATCGACACCATCAACGTGATCGAGCGCTGCCACCATCACATCCTGTGGAACCGGATTCCCGACTACCGCCGCGCCGATCTGCGCCAGGCCCAGAGCGTCGACAAGAGCGTGTTCGAATACTGGACCCATGCGCTGTCCTATGTGCCGCCGCAGGATCTGCGCTTCTTCCTGCCGGCGATGCGGCGCCACAAGCGCGAGGGCCACAAATGGCTGACCTCGGTCAAGCCGGCCGATCTGCGCAAGGTGCTGCGGCTGATCCGGCGTGACGGCGCGCTGACCATCCGCGACATCGACGACGACGTGCTGGTCGACAAGGAGCATCTGTGGGCCAGCCGCAAGCCCTCGAAGCGGGCGCTGCAGCTGTTGTTCTACACCGGCATGCTGACGATCTCCGAGCGCATCGGCATGCTGAAAACCTACGACCTGATGACGCGGCACTTCGGCTGGGACGCGCCGCCCAATAAACCTCCAAAGCCGGCCTCGGTCAGCGAAATCACCGCCTATCTGCTCGACCGCGCCCTTCGCGCGCAGGGCATCGTCAGCCTGGATTCGATCTGCCATCTCGACGCGCCGAGCAAGCCGGCGATCCGGCGGCTGATCCAGGCGCGGGTGCGCCGCAAGGAGCTGGTGCCGGTCGCGGTCGAGGGCGCCGGCAAGCAGGAGCATTGGGCGGAGCCCGCGACGCTGGAGAGCGCAAGCGAGGGCGGCTCCGATCAGGTGCACATCCTCTCCCCATTCGATCCCCTGATTATCCAGCGCAAGCGCACCGAACTGTTCTTCGACTACGGCCACCGTTTCGAGGCCTATGTACCGAAGGAGAAACGGGTGTTCGGCTATTTCGCGCTGCCGGTGCTGGTCGGTGACGCCATCGTCGCAGCCCTCGATCTCAAGACCGACCGCAAGAGCCGCAAACTGCTGGTGCAGAAATGGAGCTGGGTCGGCGCGGGCGCGGCCCGGGGCGCGCGCAAGGAATTCATGGCGCGCATCGAGCAGGAACTGCACCGCTTCGAGCGGTTTCAGCTGGCGGAGTGAGGGCTATCCGACGCTGGCCCGGGACGGGCGGACATGGCGAGACGATCGAGCCACACTCCCAATCCAATCCCGACGCCATAAGCCACCATATTCCACACCGAGAAGATTCGTCCGAGCAGCAGCGCGCCCGGCAGCGTCAGCCGGAAGGCGTCGAGCCAGGGGAAATGAACCAGCCGAAACAGCTCGACGCCGATGGCAATCCCGGCCGCGATCAGCGCGATGCGCGGCCGGGAAAGAGTTGAAGCCGCCATCGCCACCAGCAGGAACACCATCGTTCCCCACAACGCGGAGCCGCCATACTTCACGACAAACGCGGGCAGGCCGAGGCCAAATCCCCATCCGCGCAAGGCGAGGCCGCAGGCGATGACGGCAAGGCACAGGCCGGCGCGGCGGATGATGAGGGATTTCCGCCTGACCATTTCGGGATCGATCGAAGTGCCGGGCATCAGGAGGCTGCGGCGTCGGTCACCGGAAAGGTCAGCTCGAACGCCGTCCCCTTTTCGGAATCGATCAGCCGGACCGCGCCGCCATGGGCCTCGAGCATGGCGCGCACGATGGCCAGCCCCATCCCGGTGCCGCCGCTGTCGCGCCTGGTGGTGAAAAAGCTGTCGAAGATTTGTGTGCGGTTGTTGGGCGAGACGCCTTCGCCGTCATCGCTGACGGTAACCTCGAGCCGATTGTCCTGCCGCACGGCGGAGACTTCCAGCTTCGAACTGCCGTGGTGCACGGCGTTGTCGGCCAGATTGGAAAGAATGATCAGGACGTTGTCCTCGGATATCCGCATCGGGGTATCGAGGTCGCCGTTGCAACGGATATCGAGCGAGGGGAAGGCCGCACGGAGGCTTGCGACCGCCACCGACAGTTTCGCGGCGCCGAGCGCGACCGGGTTCTCCGCCCGGGCGAAATCGCGCAGGCGGCCGGCGATCGTTCCCAGCCGGTCGGCGTCGGCAATGATGTTGTCGAGAAATTTGCGCCGGTCCTCGTCGTCCATGTCGGGCGCGTCGACGTCCTCGCGCAGCAGTTCCGCCGCGCCCTTGATGGATGTGAGAGGCGATTTCAACTCGTGCGAAACGTGGGTGGCGAAGGTCGAGATGAAGCTGGAGCGCGTATTCAGCCGCCGCGCCATGTCGAGGAAACTCTGCGACAGCAGCGCGAATTCGCTGGTGCCGTGATGCCGCAGCGGGCGCAGCGCGTCGCGGTCGCCCTTGCCGACCAGGTTGGTGCGCTCCACCAGTTCGCGCATCGGGCCGGTGATGGTGCGGTGAAACAGGAACCCGATCAGCAGCGTCGGCACGATCATCGAGAGTATCAGGAGAATGACCCGGCTGCGCTGCTCGTACAGATACTTGAAGACGTTGCTCGGCGTGCGCGAGGCATAGACCACGCCGGCGACCTGTTCGCGCAGGATCACCGGCATCGCGATGAAGACGCGCATCCCGGTGCCGCGGCTCATCGAATAAAGCGAGGGCTGCGCGTTCTTGGAGATACGCACCCGCAGCACGCCCTTGAAGCGGCCCTGCAATGCCTCGCCGACTTCCTCCAGATGCGCCAGCGAAAGCCCGACCTCCTCGCGGCCGGCGATCACGACGCCATTGGGATCGAGCAGCCGGAAGCCGGCCAGCGTCACCTTCTGGGTGGCGACCAGATCCGGCGCCATGCGCGCGCCGAGCGCGGCGAAGGCGGGGTGGGCCGGCGCGGATGGCGGGCGCGCAACCGGTCGCGGCGGCAGCACGCTCTCGGTGACCAGTTCGAGTTCGGGCCAGATCGGCTGATACGGCTCCCCGGATAGTTTTGGCGCGACAGGCGCGACCTTCGCGCCGAGCGCAACGCCTTGTGGGACGCCAGTGTCCACCTCGCGGCGAAAGGTGGCGGCAAGCGCGGCACTTTGCGCGATCAGTTCGGCTTCGGCCTGCTGGATCAGCTGGTTCTGGTAGACTTTCAGAAAGTAGATGCTGAACAGGGGCAGCGCGAGCACGCTGGTGAGAACGACAAAGACGACGAGGCTGAGGCTTGGCCGCCACTTCCGGCGCGTGTTGGCCGCAGGCTCGTTCAACGCGCGGCCTCGCAGCGTCCCAGCTTGAAGCCGACACCATGGACGGTCTCGATCGCGGACTCGCAGCCGGCGCCGGCAAATTTGGCGCGGATGTTCCTGACATGGCTGTCGATGGTGCGGTCGGCGACATGAATATTGCCGGCATAGGCGGCGTCCAGAATCAGCTCGCGCGTAAAGACGAAACCGGGTCGCGCCAGCAGCGTGCGCAGGATGGAGAATTCCAGCGCCGTCAGCGCGATCGGTGCATCCCGAAAGCTTGCGGTGCGCGCGTCCGGATCGAGTGCCAGCTCGCCATGGTTCATGGCCTTGCTTTGCGCAGGCGCCGGGGTATTGCGGGTCCGCCGCAGGATCGCATTGACCCGGGCCACCAACTCGCGCGGACTGAACGGCTTCGTCACATAATCGTCGCCGCCGATTTCGAGGCCGAGGATACGATCGATCTCCTCGTCGCGGGCCGACAGGAACAGGATCGGCGTATCCGAGGTTTTCCGGATCTGGCGGCAGACCTCCAGCCCGTCCATTTCCGGCATGCCGATGTCGAGCACGATGAGGTCGTGGACGTTGCGGTCGAACCGGGCCAGCGCCTCCTTACCGTCCTGCGCAATGGAGATCGCCATGCCGGTCTTCTCGAATGCGAAGCGCACGACGTCGCGGATATGGGGGTCGTCATCGACGACGAGAATGGAATGAGCCACGTTCGCTAGCCTTTGTCGCCGTCGAGGGGTTGCTGCGTCAGATCGGGATTGTTAGCCAAATATCGGTCGAGACGCCACGTCCGAAAATCCCAGCCTCGCCAATCTGCCGCGTGCCGCCGGGATTCATAATGGCGCCGGAAGTCCCGGGCGATCGGCCAAAGCACCGGAATTTTATTCACATGGCCTTCGACCGGCGGCAGCGCTTGCGGGCCAAGCGAGGCGAGATACCGCAAATCGAGCCGGGGCCCGGTGCCGCCGTTTTCCCGCGAATGCTCCACATTGTAGGAGGCGATGAGCCGCGGCGCGTTGACGAAGCAGCATGCATACAGCACCAGCGCCAGCGAGACGGCATTGGCTGATATCAGCCAGGAATTGGGTTTTCTCAGTTTGATCTGAACAAGCACCAGCACCAGCCCGGCCGCCACCAGCCCCATCCAGATGAAGGCGGCGAGGCGCAGATGGGTGAGCGAGTAAGCGGCGACATAGAGATCGAGCCGGAAGATCGAGGAGATGACGAGAAGGATGTTCTGCCCGATCCATGCCAGCACCAGCGGGCGGATCAGCCTGGATTGCTCCGCAGGTCCGCCCGGCCGCATCGCGATCAGGACAAAGCCGGCAGCGAGCAGGGCGGTCACGATCAGAGGATTGGTGCCGCGGTGGGCATACTGCGCGTAGGTCATGCCGTTGGGCAGGCTGGCACCGCCCCACAGATACGTCAGATCGAGCCCGCTCTGCAGCGCGAACAGCGCATTGAACAGGACCAGCGATCGCGACATCGCCTGAACGCCGAGCAGATAATCCGGTCCTGCAGGCAACGCGGCGGCGACGCTCTGTCCGGCTTGCCGAACCCTCCTCGGCATGATGCGGCGATGGATCAGGGGCCAGACGATGCAGACGATCAGGAGCCAGAAGAGGATCCGCGAAAGCTCGAAATGCCGGAACAGAACGAGCGGATCAATCTGCATCAACCGGTGTTCGATCAGTGGATTCGCCGACGATATCAGGCCGAGGAACAGCGCAAAGATGCTCAACGGAACGATCCATCCCACCAGCCAGCCGAGCCATCCCGGCGTCCACGCTTTCATGTGCATGAGCGCGGCGAACAGATCGCCGGCGAATCGAAATGGGCCGCGAAAGGGCACCGTTGCGGCTTCGAACAACTGCCTTTGCCAGGAAGTCGCCGCGGGTGCGGTCATCGCGAGGACGAATAGCGCCGTTGTCAGCGAACACAAGAGCACCGAGAGAAAACTGACGTCCTCGATCAGCGCCAGCAGACCGGCAACGAATATGGCGGTCATGACGGTTCGGGTCTTGCTGTTCGCATGCGCGCCATTACCGGCGACGCCGGCAATGCCGAGCGCCGCCAGAAACAGCGCGAGCGAAATTCCTACATCCCAGCCGTAGAACAGCCAGTCGGCCAGAGCGACACAGCCGGTGGCGAGCATCAGCGGCTTGACCAGCGGGGGCGCGGGAGCCGGAGCGATATCCGACGAGGTCGCAATCGACATGGCGTTCATTTTCCAGTGACGAGGGTGAGGTGGCCAGCCCGGGGCCTGGCGTTGGGCTTGAGTTTGGGTTCGGGTCCGGGCTTGGCGGCGTCGCGCTTCGCAAAGGCGATCACCGCGCGGCGGGCGGGCGGCGTTTCCAGCCACCAGCCGTCATCGAGCAGCCGTCGAGGCAGTCGCGATGGTCCGAAGCTGACGGTGATGATTTTCCCCATGGTTCGAGCATGGGCGGCCGATTGGCAGGGCTGATGGGCGGGATGATCAGGAAATGCGGATTGTTGTGCAGGTTTTGCGCAGGGGCAGGGGCCCGGCTGGGGCTGCGGTGCTGCTTCCGCCGGCCACCGACAAAATTTCCCCCGCCTTAACCAGCCCGCGCGCTCACGAAATCATGATCACTGACGAATATTGACAATCGTCACTAAACATTCGACACTTCCCTGCATGTCATCGAGGGAAGCCACCATGTTCGCCCGATCTATTTTGTCGAGCTATTCCAAATTCTTAGCTGGTCTGTTGCTGGCCGCTGTGGCGGTCGCCCTGACCGGCTGCAATGAGATGGTCGCGGAAAAGGCTGAGCTTGGGCGGCCCGTGCTGGTGGCGACGGTGCAATACAAGCCGGAATCGCCGGAGCGCAGTTTTGTGGGCACCATCAGGCCCCGGATCGAGACCGACATGGGCTTTCGCGTCCCCGGTAAGGTGGCAAAACGCCTGGTCGAGGTCGGCCAGACCGTCGATGTCGGCCAGCCGCTGGCCACCCTCGATGAAGTCGACCTGAAGCTGCAGGCCGAGCAGTCCGAGGCCGAATTCCGCGCCGCCACCGGGGTGCTGGCGCAAGCCACCGCCTCCGAGCAGCGGGCGAAGGATTTGCGCGTCAAAGGCTGGACCACCGAGGCGCAGATGGATCAGGCCCGCGCCGCCGCCGATGAAGCCCGCGCGCGGTTCAACCGCGCCGAACGCTCGGTCGAACTCACCAAGAACAGTCTTTCCTATGCGACGCTGGTCGCCGACACTCGCGGCGTCGTCACCGCCACCCTGATCGATGCCGGACAGGTGGTCGCGGCGGGGCAGACCGCCGTCCGGGTCGCGCGCTTTGCGGAAAAGGAAGCCGTGGTCGCGATTCCGGAAACGCTGGTCGGGCGCGCCAAGCAGGGCACAGCCAGCGTCAGCCTGTGGTCCGAACCGGGCAAGAAGTATGCGGCAAGACTGCGCGAGATCGCGCCCGCCGCCGATCCCGCGACGCGCACCTATCTGGCAAAATTTTCGCTGCCGGACGCCGGCGACAGCGTCTCGCTCGGCATGACCGCGACGCTGACGCTGGCCGATCCCGCCACGTCGAGCGTGGCGCGGCTGCCGCTGTCCGCGTTGTACAGCCAGGGCGGCAATCCCTCGCTCTATGTCGTCGACGACAAGGGCGATGTGAGCCTGAAGCCGGTCACCGTGAAATCCTACGAGAGCAACGACGTCGTCATTTCCGGCGGCGTCGATGAAGGCTCGAAAGTCGTCGTGCTT
The DNA here is from genome assembly GCA_043811435.1 of Pseudomonadota bacterium. GTDB lineage: Bacteria > Pseudomonadota > Alphaproteobacteria > Rhizobiales > Xanthobacteraceae > Bradyrhizobium. The sequence goes on along the minus strand of JBDRNF010000059.1, from coordinate 29,092 downwards.
GGTGTGCAAAAACTCGATCCGGCCCAGAAGGTCAGGGTCGTGTCGTCGCTGTCGTTCTGAGCGGGAACGGCGCGATGAAATTGAATTCAGCGCTCTTCTTCACCTCTCCCCTTGGGAGAGGTCGGCGCGCAGCGCCGGGTGAGGGGTTACGGCCCATCGATAGACCGTACCCCCTCACCCCGACCCTCTCCCCATGGGAGAGGGGGCGCACCGTCACCACCGCAACATCGACTTTCGTTTCGGGCAATTGAGGAGAGTGCGATGAAAAACTTCAATCTCTCGGGCTGGGCGGTCAGCCATCCCGCGCTGATCCTGTTCCTGGTGATCGCGCTCGGCGCCGCCGGCTTCTTCTCCTACCAGAAGCTCGGTCGCGCCGAGGATCCGTTCTTCACGGTCAAGGTGGTCAACGTTTCCGCGATCTGGCCGGGCGCTACCGCCGCCGAAATGCAGACCCAGGTGGCCGACCCCATCGAGAAGAAGCTGCAGGAACTGCCCTATTTCGAGAAGGTGCAGACCTACTCGAAACCGTCCTTCACGGCGATGCAGGTTACCTTCAAGGATTCGACCCCGCCCAAGGACGTGCCCTACCTGTTCTACCTGCTGCGCAAGAAGCTGGTGGATGTGCAGGGCCAGCTGCCGACGGGACTGATCGGCCCCACCGTCAACGACGAGTTCAGCGACGTCGATTCCATTCTCTACATGATGACCGGCGACGGCGCCGATTTCGCGCAATTGAAGAAAGCCGCCGAAGGCATGCGCCAGCGCCTGCTCAAGGTGCCCGGCGTCACCAAGGTCAATCTCTACGGCGCCCAGGAAGAGCGGATCTTCGTCGAGTTCTCGCACGCCAAGCTGGCGACGCTCGGCATCACGCCGCAGGCGCTGTTCGATTCCCTCGCCAAGCAGAACAATGTGGTGCCGGCCGGCACGGTGGAAACTTCGTCGCAGCGGGTGCCGCTGCGCGTCACCGGCGCGCTCGACGGCGCCAAGGCGGTCGCCGAGACGCCGGTCGAAAGCAACGGCCGGGTATTTCGCCTGGGCGATATCGCCACCGTCACCCGCGGCTTCGTCGATCCGCCGACCTTCGTGGCGCGGCAGGAAGGCAAGCCCGCGCTCGGCATCGGCGTGGTCACCGCCAAGGGCGCCAACATCCTGGAACTCGGCAAGGAGGTCGAGAACGCCACCAATGACTTCATGAAAGCGGTGCCGCAGGGCATCAATGTCGAGCAGATCGCCGATCAGCCCAAGGTGGTCGAGCGCGCCGTCGGCGAGTTCGTGAACTCCTTCATCGAGGCGCTGGCGATTGTGCTGTTCGTCAGCTTCGTTGCACTGGGATGGCGCACCGGCATCGTGGTGGCGCTGTCGGTGCCGCTGGTGCTGGCGATCGTGTTCATCGTGATGAATGCGATGTCGATCGATCTGCACCGGATCACGCTGGGCGCCCTGATCATCGCGCTCGGGCTGCTGGTCGACGACGCCATCATCGCGGTCGAAATGATGGTGGTGAAAATGGAGCAGGGCTGGGATCGCATGCGCGCGGCGTCCTTTGCCTGGGAATCCACCGCGTTTCCGATGCTCACGGGAACGCTGGTCACGGCCGCTGGCTTCCTCCCCATCGGCTTTGCCAATTCGGCGGTCGGCGAATATGCCGGCGGCATTTTCTGGATCGTGGCGATCGCGCTTGTCGCGTCCTGGTTCGTCGCGGTGATCTTCACGCCCTATATCGGCGTCAAGCTGCTGCCCAACATCACCGTCAGCCACGACCACGATCCGCACGCGGTGTATGAAACGCGCATGTACCGGGGCCTGCGCAGCATGATCCAGTGGTGCGTCAACCACCGGATCAAGGTGGTGCTGGCGACGGTGGCGGTGTTCGCGCTCTCCATCGTCGGCTTCGGTCAGGTGCAGCAGCAGTTCTTCCCGCTGTCGGAGCGGCCGGAACTGTTCCTGCAACTGCGGCTGCCCGAGGGCACCGCGTTCAACGTCACCGAAAAATCGGTGAAAACGGCCGAAGGGCTGCTGAAGGACGACAAGGACATTGCGACCTACACATCCTATGTCGGCCAGGGCTCGCCGCGCTTCTGGCTCGGCCTCAACCCGCAACTGCCGAACGAGGCTTTCGCCGAAATCGTCATCGTCTCGAAGGACGTCGATGCACGCGAGCGGATCAAGGCCCGGCTGGAGAAGGCGGTGGGCGAGGGCGTGTTGTCCGAGGCGCGCGTGCGCATCGATCGGTTCAATTTCGGTCCGCCGGTCGGCTTTCCGGTCCAGTTCCGCGTCATCGGTCCCGATCCCAACACCGTGCGCGACATCGCCTACAGGGTGCGCGACGTCGTCAGGCAGAATCCCAATGTCGTGGATCCCCAGCTCGACTGGAACGAACAATCGCCCTACCTCAAGCTGGTGGTCGACCAGGACCGCGCCCGCGCGCTCGGCCTGACGCCGCAGGACGTATCGCAGGCGCTGGCCATGCTGATTTCGGGCGCGCAGGTGACGACGATCCGCGACGGCATCGAGAAGGTCGGCGTAGTGGCTCGCGCGGTGCCGTCCGAACGGCTCGATCTCGGCGGGGTCGGCGATCTCACCGTGACCTCGCGCAATGGGGTCGCGGTGCCGCTGACGCAAATTGCCAAGATCGAGTACGCTCATGAGGAGCCGATCATCTGGCGACGCAACCGCGACATGGCGATCACGGTGCGCGGCGATGTCGTCGACGGCGTGCAGGCGCCCGACGTGACCAGCCAGATATCGCCCAAGCTGCAACAGATCCGCGACAGCCTGCCGCCGGCCTACCGGATCGAGGCGGGCGGTGCGTTTGAGGAATCAGCCAAGGGCAATGCCTCGATCTTCGTGCTGTTTCCGCTGATGGTCCTGGTCATGCTGACCCTGCTGATGATCCAGCTGCAAAGCTTCTCGCGGCTGATCCTGGTATTCCTCACCGCGCCGCTCGGCATCATCGGTGCATCGCTCGGCCTCAACATCGCCAACCAGCCGTTCGGCTTCGTGGCGCTGCTCGGACTGATCGCGCTGGCCGGAATGATCATGCGCAATGCGGTGATCCTGGTCGACCAGATCGAAACCGACGTCCTGGCCGGCCTGACCCGCAAGGAAGCCATCGTCGAGGCCACCGTTCGGCGTGCCCGTCCGGTGGTGCTGACGGCGCTGGCCGCGATCCTGGCCATGATCCCGCTGTCGCGCTCGGCGTTCTGGGGCCCGATGGCGATCACCATCATGGGCGGCCTGTTCGTCGCGACCTTCCTGACCCTGCTGTATCTGCCCGGCCTCTACGCGCTCTGGTTCCGCAAGAGCCTGGAGGAACGCGGCACGCCTGAGAAAGTTGACGCTGCGCCGCAACATCAACCCGTGCCGCAGCCCGCAATTCCGCTTGCCGAGGCGGCGGAATAATTGAACATTGAATGAGATTGAGTCCTGACATGGCGCTGGTTTCCGACCATATCGAACCCGACACGCGAGAGCGGATTCTCGTGGTGGCGGAGCGTTTGTTCCGCGAGATCGGCTATCAAAAGACCACCGTGGCCGATATCGCCAAGATGCTGCGGATGAGCCCGGCCAACGTCTATCGCTTTTTCGATTCGAAAAAGGCGATTCACCAGGCCGTGGCGCGCCTGTTGATGGGCGAGGTCGAGGAAGCGGCGCAGGCGATCGCGGCGAGGCCCGGTCCGGCGGTCGGCCGTCTGCGCGAGTTGCTGACGACAATTCACCTCATGAACAGCGAGCGCTATGTCGGCGATTCCAAGCTGCACGAGATGGTCGCGATCGCGATGGAGGAGAACTGGGAAGTCTGCAACGCGCACATCCAGCTGATCGGCGAGATCATCGGTGCCGTCATCGGCCAGGGCGTCGCTTCGGGCGAATTCGAGGTCGCCGACGTGCCCATGGCCGCGATCTGCACCTGCATGGCGATGATGCGGTTTTTCCATCCGCAGATGATCGCCCAATGCATCGACAAGCCGAGCCCGACGCTCGACCAGATGATCGATTTCATCATCGCCGGATTTATGCCGCGCGGCCGATAACCCAATTGTGTAGGGTAGGCAAAGGCGCCGCTTGCGCCGTGCCCACCGTTTTTGTTTAAGGAACTGGTGGGCACGCCGGGCGGCCGCGCATTCGCGCGACCCGGTGGCATTGCCCGCCTTATGAAGGAAAAACAACGTGGACGCCAAAGCCCCGAAAGACCTGCATTTTTACGAGCCGGCCAACGGCCACGGCCTCAAGCACGATCCCTTCAACGCCATCATCGCGCCGCGCCCGATCGGCTGGATCTCGTCACGGGGCGCCAAGGGCAACGTCAATCTGGCGCCCTACAGCTTCTTCAACGCCTTCAACTACCACCCGCCGATCATCGGCTTTTCCTCCACCTCGTGGAAGGACTCGGTCCAGAATATCCAGGAGACCGGCGAATTCGTCTGGAATCTCGCCACCATGGATCTGGCGCAGCAGATGAACGCCACCGCGGCGCATGTCGCCCGCGACGTCAGCGAATTCAGCATTGCGGGTCTTACCGCGGTGCCGGGCAAGCTCGTCAACGTGCCGCGGGTCGCGGAAAGCCCTGTCGCGTTCGAGTGCAAATTGTCGCAGATCATCCAGCTGCAGGGCGCCGACGGCAAAAAGGCGCAGGCCTGGCTCACGCTCGGCGAGGTCGTCGCCGTCCACATCGACAAGGCCTTCATCAAGGACGGCGTCTATCAGACCGCGCTGGCCCGCCCGATCGTCCGCGCCGGCCGCCAGGGCGACTATTTCGAGATCAAGCCGGAAAACATGTTCGAGATGAAACGGCCGGATTGATCTCGCAGCTTCCTCGCTTACTTCCTTATCCCTCCCCACCGCTACGCGGGGGGAGGGGAGAAGCGGAACCGACGCGCCTCACGGCCGTTATCCAGCACCACTGCGCCTTGGTTCTATTTTCTTGGATCAATTTCGCCTTACTTTCAGTGCGAAGTGTTCACCGAAATTGCCGGCATTCCGCTAGAATGATCCGTCTTTTGGCATAAGCGTTGCCGCGACCATCGCGCCGTTTCCGACAGGAGGACACCGCCATGAGCTTCCGCCGCGATTATATCTCAAAGCCGATCTTTTCCTGGGCGCGCGGCGTGCTGCCGGCGATGTCGGACACCGAGCGCGAGGCGCTGGAGGCCGGCGACGTCTGGTGGGATGCGGACCTTTTCACCGGCAATCCGGACTGGGCCAAACTGCTGGCGGTCGCTCCGGCGACGCTGACGCCGGAGGAGCAGGCTTTCCTCAACGGGCCCGTCGATGAACTCTGCGGCATGCTCGACGACTGGAAGATCAACTGGGAATGGCGGGATTTGCCGCCCGAAGCGTGGTCCTACATCAAGCGCGAAAAATTCTTTGGCATGATCATCCCGAAGGAGTATGGCGGGCTCGGCTTCTCGCCTTACGCGCATTCCGAGGTGGTGCGGAAGCTTTCGTCGCGTTCGCTGACCGCTGCCGTCACCGTGATGGTGCCCAATTCACTGGGGCCGGGCGAACTGCTGATGCGCTTCGGCACCAGCGAGCAGCAGCAGAAATGGTTGCCGCGTCTGGCGGACGGCCGCGAGATTCCCTGTTTCGGGTTGACCAGCCCGGAAGCCGGCTCCGACGCCGCCTCGATGATCGACACCGGCGTCATCTGCAAGGGCCATTTCGACGGCAAGGAGGTGCTTGGCCTTCGCCTGAACTGGCACAAGCGCTACATCACGCTCGGCCCGGTGGCGACGCTGCTCGGCCTCGCCTTCAAGGCCTATGATCCCGATCATCTCGTGGGCTCGCAAGAAGAGCTCGGCATCTCCGTGGCGCTGATTCCGACCGATCTGCCCGGCGTCGAGATCGGCCGGCGCCATCTGCCCTCGATGCAGGTGTTCCAGAACGGTCCGAACAAGGGACACGATGTATTCATCCCGATGGACTACATCATCGGCGGCCAGGCTCGCCTCGGCCAGGGCTGGAAAATGCTGATGACGGCGCTTGCCGCCGGGCGCGGCATCTCGCTGCCGTCGCTGTCGGCGGCGGGTGCGGCCTATGCCGCGCGCACGTCAGGCGCCTACGCGCGGATCCGCGAGCAGTTCAACGTTCCCATCGGCAAGTTCGAGGGCATCGAGGAGCCACTGGCGCACATCGCCGGCACCGCCTATCTGCTCGACGCCGCGCGTCGGTTGACCTGTGCCGCGCTGAATCAGGGCCACCATCCCGCCGTGATTTCCGGCATCATGAAGCTGCATGCCACGGAACGGATGCGGATCGCGATCGATGACGCCATGGACATCCATGGCGGCAAGGCCGTGATCGACGGCCCGCAGAATTACATGGGCAGCCTCTATCGCTCGGTGCCGGTCGGCATCACCGTGGAGGGCGCCAATATCCTGACCCGCAACCTGATCGTGTTCGGCCAGGGCGCGATCCGCGCGCATCCCTATCTGCTGGACGAGATGAACGCGCTTGGCGAGGCCGACCGCGCCAGGGGGCTCGACGCCTTCGACAAGGCGTTCTGGCGACATATCGGCCACAGCGTCACCACGCTGTTCCGCGCCTGGGGCCGCAGCTGGAGCGGCGGCATGTTCGCGCCGGCGCCGGATGCCGGCGACGCCACCGGGTTCTATCGCCAGCTCTCGCGCTATTCCTCGGCCTTCGCCTTGTGCGCCGACATGGCGCTGCTCACGCTCGGCGGCGCGCTGAAGCGCAAGGAAATGCTGTCGGCGCGGTTCGGCGATATTCTCTCCGAACTCTATCTGCTCTCCGCCGCCCTGAAACGCTGGCAGGACGAGGGCCGGCAAAGGGAAGATTTCGCCGCCCTCGAATGGTGCATGGCCAGCGGGTTTAGAACCATCGAAAACCGGTTTGCGGAAATCCTGGCCAATCTGCCCAATCGCTTCGTCGCCGTCATTCTAAAGTTCGTGGTCCAGCCGTTCGGCGCCCGCGTGCTCGGGCCGTCCGATCGCGTGGTGCACCAATGCGCCCAGCTGGTGCTGGAGCCGTCGGCGGCGCGCGACCGGCTGACGGCGGATTTGTCGCATGTCCAGGACGACGGCGGCGTGGCGCGGCTGGAGAAGGCGTTCCTGCTGGTGACAGGCGCCGAGGAAATCGCCAGGAGCATGCGGGCGGCCCGGATCAAGGACTGGAAGGAAGCGGTGAAGAAGGGCGTCATCACGCAGAGCGAGGGCGAGAAGCTCGCCGCTGCCCAGGAAGCAGTCGCAAAAGTGATCGAAGTCGACGACTTTGCGCCGGAAGCCCTGTCGCCGATTTACAAGAAGCCTGCCGATGTGCATCAGTTCTTCCAGGAATTGGGTGAACAGCGGGCAGCAAGCTGATGGCGCGACCGGTCTATATTATCGATGGCAGCCGGACGCCGTTCCTCAAGGCGCGGTCCGGCCCGGGGCCGTTTACGCCTGTCGATCTCGCCGTGCAGTGCGGCCGGCCGCTGCTGGCCCGGCAACCCTTCGCACCCGATGCGTTCGACCAGGTGATCCTGGGCTGCGTCAATGTCATTGCCGACGAGATGAACCCGGCCCGCGTCGCCGCCCTGCGGCTCGGCATGGGTGAAGCCATGGTGGCGTTCACGGTGCAGATCAATTGCGGCTCCGGCATGCAGTCGATCGACACGGCGTACCGCTATATCCGTGAAGGCAATTCGGACCTGATCCTGGCCGGCGGCGCCGAAGCGCTCAGCCATGCGCCGCTGGTCTGGCCGCAGCAGGGGGTGCGCTGGTTCGCTGGATTGGCCGGCGCCAAGGGCATTGTCGCCAAACTCGCCGCGCTCGCCAAAACCCGCCCCGGCTATTTCAAGCCGATCATCGGCCTGGAGCGCGGGCTGACCGACCCGATCACCGAACTCAACATGGGGCAGACCGCGGAGAAGGTCGGTTATCTCTTCGGCATCACCCGGGCGCAGTCGGATTTCTACGCCGCCGAAAGCCACAAGCGGCTCGCCAATGCGCAGGCGCAGGGCTGGCTCAAGGGCGAGGTCGAAACCGCCTTCGCGCGCGACGGCAGGTTTTACGACCATGACGACGGCGTGCGGCCGGATTCCACGCCGGAAAAGCTGGCGGGCCTGAAACCGGTGTTCGAGCGGCCGTGGGGCCAGGTCACGCCCGGCAATTCCTCGCAGATCACCGACGGCGCGTCGTGGGTCATCCTGGCCTCGGAGGAGGCGGTTGCCAAACACGGCCTGGCGCCGAAGGCCATGATCGTCGACAGCCAGTGGTCGGCGCTTGATCCCTCCATCATGGGCCTCGGCCCGGTGCTGTCGTCGAACGAACTGTTGAAGCGCAACAAACTGTCGCTCGGGGATATCGAGACCTGGGAATTGAACGAGGCCTTCGCGGCGCAGGTACTCGGATGTCTCGCCGCCTGGAACGATGAAAGATTCTGCCGCGAGATTTTGGGCCTCGATGGCGCCGCCGGGCCGATCGACCACGCCAGGCTGAATGTCGACGGCGGCGCCATCAGTCTCGGGCATCCCGTCGGCTGCAGCGGCAACCGCATCGTGCTGCATCTCGTCAATGCGATGAAGCGGCTGGGAACCAAACGTGGCATCGCCACCGAATGCATCGGTGGCGGGCTGGGCGGCGCCATGCTGATCGAGACGGTGTGATCATGGATTCGAAGATCATGAACCTTCTCGGCGACCGCGTGCTCGAACTTGGACCGAAGCCCGAGCCCGACAGCCCCTACCGCCATTTCAAGCTGACCCGCGATGCCGACGGCATCGCCTGGCTGCTGTTCGACCGCGAAGGGGCGAGCGCCAACACGCTATCGGCCGACCTGATCGAGGAACTCGAGACGGTGCTGGCGGCGCTGGAAAGCGCGCGACCGACGGGCCTCGTCATTCGCTCGGCAAAGCCGTCCGGTTTCATCGCCGGCGCCGATGTCAACGAATTCCGCGGCGCCAGCGATCCGTGGCCGGTCGAAATCGCGATCGGCCGTGCCCATACCGTGATCGACCGCCTCGAAGGTTTGAGGATTCCGACCGTCGCGGTGATCCACGGTTTCTGCCTCGGCGGCGGCCTCGAGGTGGCGCTGGCTTGCCAGGCGCGCATCGCCATCGAGGGCGCGCGCTTTGGCTTTCCGGAAGTGATGCTCGGCCTGCATCCGGGCCTCGGCGGCACCGCGCGCTTCACGCAACTGGTCAATCCGATGCAGGCGATGACGCTGATGCTGACCGGCAAGACCATCGACGCCCGCAAGGCCAGGTCGCTCGGGCTGGTCGACGCGGTGGCGGAGGAGCGGCACGTCCGCAATGCCGTGCGGGATGCCATCTTCGGCCGCCTGAAGCGCGCCAAACCGGGGCCGTTGAACCGGATCCTGAACCTTGGTCCGGTCAGGGGCTTGCTTGCCAGGCGCATGCGCGCCGAGGCCGGCAAGGCCGCGCGCCCCGAACATTACCCTGCGCCCTATGCGCTGATCGATCTCTGGGAAGCGCATGGCGACGACAAGCTCGCAATGCTGCGCGCCGAAAGGCCCTCGTTCGCCAAACTGATGGTGACGCCGACGGCGCAGAACCTGATCCGGGTGTTTTTCCTGCGCGAGCAGATGAAGAAGCTGGCCGGCGGCGGCAACAGGATCGAACACGTCCATGTCATCGGAGCCGGCGCGATGGGCGGCGATATCGCAGCCTGGTGCGCCGGCCAGGGTTTTCGCGTCACGCTGGCCGACATGAAGCCGGAGCCGATCGCCGGCGCGATCAAGCGGGCATCGGATCTGTTCGGCAAGATCCTGCGCAAGCGCACGGAGGTCCGCGACGCGCTGGATCGGCTGGTGCCGGATATGGGCGGCGAGGGCGTCCGCAATGCCGACCTGATCATCGAGGCGGTGCCGGAAAAACTTGAACTGAAGCAGAAGATCTATGCCGCACTGGAGCCCCGGATGAAGCCGGGCGCGATCCTCGCCACCAACACGTCGAGCATTCCGCTGCAGGACCTGCGCACTACCTTGACGAAACCCGAACGGCTGCTCGGCCTGCACTTCTTCAACCCGGTATCGCGGCTGCAACTGGTCGAGGTCGTCAGCCACGACGGCAGCGATCCGGAGATGCTGAAGGCGGCGCTGGCCTTTGTCGGCGCCATCGACCGGCTGCCGCTGCCGGTCAAAAGCTCGCCGGGCTTTCTCGTCAACCGCGCGCTGACGCCGTACATGCTGGAAGCGATGGTGATGCTGGACCAGAAGATCGACAAGTCGGTGATCGATGCCGCGGCGGTGAAATTCGGCATGCCGATGGGGCCGATCGAGCTGGCCGATCAGGTCGGGCTCGATATCTGTCTCGATGTCGGCGACATGCTGCGCTCCAAATTCGGCGATCAGCTGCCGCCGACGCCGGCCTGGCTGCGCGAGAAGGTCGCAAAGGGCGAACTCGGCCGCAAGACCGGCAAGGGATTTTACCTCTGGAAGGACGGCAAGGCCGACAAGAGCGCGGTGCTGCCCTCGATGCCGGAGCCGACGGATGAAATGATCGACCGGCTGGTGCTGCCGATGTCCAATGTCTGTGTCGCGGCATTGCGCGAAGGCATCGTCGACAATGCCGACAGCGTCGACGGCGCCATGATCTTCGGCACCGGCTATGCGCCGTTCCGCGGCGGCCCGCTGAATTATGCGCGGACCCGCGGAGTGGAGGACGTGGTTTCGACGCTTCACGCGCTGGAAGACAAGTTCGGCGGCCGCTTCGCGCCGGATGCCGGCTGGGATGATTTCAAGTGACGGATGCCAAGGCCGCTCAGGCGCCGCTCAATGCCGACACCGAGCCGCGCGGCGATCTCTGCATCCGCACGCTGGCGATGCCGGCCGATACCAATGCCAATGGCGACATTTTCGGCGGCTGGCTGCTCAGCCAGATGGACGTCGGCGGCGGCGTGTTCGCGTCCAAAGTGGCAAAATCGCGCACCGTGACGGTGGCGATCGAGGCGATGAATTTCCGCAAAGCCGTTTACGTCGGCGATCTCGTTTCGGTCCACGCCAATCTGGTCCGGATCGGCCGCACCTCGATCACCGTCCACCTCGAAGCCTGGGTGCTGCGCCGCAAGGAGATGCGCTCGATTCTGGTGACCGACGGCAATTTTACCTATGTCTCGATCGACGATCACGGCCAACCGCAGGTCATCCGGCGCGATGAGCCGCCGATTTCGGCGTAAGGGCGGGACCTGCTCACGTCATCGCTTGCGCGCCACGATGAAGGGACGGGTGCCCTTGCCCTTGGTTGCGTGGTTTTCAACGGCGCTGATCTCGAAGCCTGCGGCAGATATGGACTGGCTCAACTCCGCCGCGCGGAAGACGCTGACATAGGGTGCTTTTCCGATCGCGCGCATCGCCGGCAACAAGGCAAACCGGATCAGTGGGTTCATATCGCCGAGGCAGGGTGTCTTGGAGATGAACAAGCCCTCCGCTGCAAGCAAGGCATGGATGCGGCGTAGCGTGCCGGGCAAATCGCGGACCAGATGGAGATAGTTGAACCCCAGAACGGCATCAAACTGCCCTTGCTCGGGCGCAAGCGACTCCGCGGTCGCGGTGCGGAAGACGAGCGACGGGATCGGGCCGGCGGCAAGCTTCGTCTCGGCAATCGCGATCATTTCGGTGGAGATATCCGTCGCACAATAGTTTTGCACATCGCCTGCGAGCCGCAGCGCCGTTGTTCCAGTTCCACAGGCCAATTCCAGCACCCGGTCGCCTGGTCCCAGCAGGGCGCGGGTCCGCTCCAACGTGCGCTCGTACCCGGCCTGATCCGAGATCGTGGCCGCCGCGTACTTCCGTGAAGTCCGGTCCCAGAAACGGGCGTCACTCGCGGTGCTCATGGTGAGGTGATCCTTTGCAACAGGAGCAAGCATATGGGCAGAAGAGTGAACTGCCGAAGTCAGTAGTCATGATATATGCAAATTGCGCCGGATCTCGGCGCATCACAACGCACGCATCTCGCCTTGGGCCCAGAATTCACGCAGCTTGAACTTTTGAATCTTTCCCGATCCGGTCAGCGGAAAGGCCTCGACCACGAACCAGTGCCGCGGCGTCTTGTGATGGGCCAGCGAGGCGCGCATGTAGGCCGACAGCTCTTCGGCATCGATGACCGCGCCGGGCGCCGGGCGGATGAAGGCGGCGACCTCTTCGCCCCATTTTTCGTGCGGCAGTCCGACCACCGCGACCTCGCCAACCTTGGGATGCCGGAACAACAGCTCTTCGAGTTCGCGCGGATAGATATTCTCGCCGCCGCGGATGATCATGTCCTTGAGGCGGCCCTCCACGGTGCAATAGCCGCGCGCGTCCATCGCGCAGAGATCGCCGGTATGCAACCAGCCCTCGGCATCGATCGCGGCAGCGGTCGCATCCGGCATTTCGAAATAGCCGAGCATGATGTGATAGCCGCGCGTGCAGAATTCGCCGATCTGGCCGATCGGCACCGTCTTGCCGGTGTCGGGATCGACGATTTTGGTTTCCATGTTGGGCAGCGGCAGGCCGATGGTGCCCGCCTTGTCCTCGATCGTATCCGTGGTCAGGGTTTGCGCGGCCACCGGCGAGCATTCGGTCTGCCCGAACACGATGGTGAAGGGCGCGCCCAGTTTTTGCTCCAGCAGGGTGACGAGCGCGGCCGGCACGGTGGAGCCGCCCGAACAGATCGCCTTGACCGACTTGAGGTCGGTGGATGCGAAGGAGGGATGTTCCAGCATCGCCACCAGCATGGTCGGCACGCCGAGCATCGCATTGCCGCGATAGGTTTCGAACATCTCGAGCACGAGTCCGGGTTCGAACGCCTCCAGCAGCACCTGGGTCGCGGCCTTCGATACCGCGCCGAGCACGCAGCAGACGCAGCCGCCGGTGTGGAACAGCGGCATGGTGGTGATGAAGACGTCGCCGGAGTCGATCCCCATGCGGTCGGCGGTGTCGGCGCCGTTGTTGGCGAGACCGCGATGATGCAGCAGCGCGCCCTTCGGAAAGCCCGTGGTGCCCGAGGTATACTGGATCATCACGGGATCGCCGGGCTGGACGTCGGGAAGCGCGATCGTGTCGTCGTCGCCGGCGGCGATAAAGGCCTCCCAGTCGTCGAAGCAGACGATCTCGCGCAGCTCCTCGCAGCGCGGCGCCACCTCGCGCACGGTCTGCAGCATCGGATTGCCACGGAAGGCATTGACCACGAACACGCCAGCGGAGCGGGATTGCTTCAGCACATATTCGACTTCGTTGGCCCTGAAGCCGGGATTGACGGTGACCAGCACCATGCCGGCGAGCCCGGCGCCGAATTCCAGCATGATCCATTCGGGCAGGTTCTGCGCCCACACCGCGATCCGTTCGCCCGGCTGGAAGCGGCTGAGCAAAGCGCGCGCGGTGCGTTGCGCCTCGGCGTAGAGTTCGGAATAGGTCCACTGGCGGCGCAGCGCCGGATCGGGGACGCCCGCTATCAGCGCGATCCGGTCCGGCGCCGACCTTGCGGCCTGTTCGAGCAAGCGGCCGAGCGTGATGTCGCGCACGGCGGGGACCGTCGGTCCCGCCACGTAGGATTCCGTCAAAGCCATCTTTCCCCTCCCGATGCCGGCTTGTGCCGGTGATTGATCCCACTATGGCATTCGGCGTCGGTCGTTGCAGCCTTGCGGCAGAAGAATCTTGCTGATAGTGCGGGCAGAGAACCGCGCGAACCCAACGCGCCCGTCGGGAGTGAAAATGCACGCCAAAATGCAGGACATGCAGGTGACGGCCACCGGTTACGACTTCGGCGCGGGCCATGCCGCCATGCGCCGGCTGGTCGACGGCAACATCCTTTCCGGCGTGTCGTCCGCGGTATTGGTCGGCCGGGACCTGGTGGATGTGAATTGTGTGGGATGGGCCGACAGGGAGGCCCAAGTCCCGTTGCGCGCCGATCACCTGTTCCGGGTGTTCTCCAATACCAAGCTGGTCACCTCCTGCGCCGCGCTGCTGCTGTTCGAGGAAGGCCGCCTGCAGCTCGACGATCCCATCGAGAAGTTCATTCCGCAGCTTGGCAACCGCCGCGTGCTGCGCCCGGATGCGACATCGCTTGAAGATACCGAGCCGGCGAGGGGATCGATCACCATTCGCCAGTTGCTGAGCCACAGTTCGGGGCTGAGCTACGGCCTGTTCGATCCGGGGTCGGTGATGTTCAAGGCTTACCAGGAACGCAAGGTGCTCAATCCGATGACGCCGCTGGCCGATATGATCGACACTCTGGCGGACCTGCCGCTGGTCTATCATCCCGGCACGTCATGGGAATATTCGGTCGCGACCGATGTGGTGGGGCGGCTGGTGGAAGTCGCCAGCGGAATGCCGTTCGATACGTTCGTCCAGCAGCGGATTTTCGATTCGCTCGGCATGGTGGACACGGTCTTCGCGGTGCCGGAAAAGGACCACAGCCGGCTCGCTGCCTATTATGCCGGGGCCGACCTGATGGACCCGATGAAGCCGGGGCTGACCCGCACCGATAACTCGCCCTGGCCCGGCGCCTTCGTGCGCCCGTGGCCGAGGTTGAGCGGCGGCGGTGGTCTGGTGTCGACCCTGCCGGACATGGTGGCGCTCATTCGAAGCCTGCTCCCGGGCGGCCCGACCCTGCTGAAGCCGGAAACGATCGCCGGGATGATGACCAATCAGCTGCCTGACGGGGTCTGGATGCGTTTCCCGATGACGGGAGAACTGGTCGGCAAGGGTTACGGGCTGGCCGGTGCGCTGACCGTGCAGCCTTCGCCGTTCGATCACGGCGACGCGGCCGGCGAATTCTGGTGGGGCGGCGTGGCTGGCACGCAATGGTGGATTTCGCCGAAAGCCAATGTCGCCGGCCTTCTGATGACGCAGCGCCAGATGGCTTTCTTCCATCCCTTCGCCATCGAGTTCAAGCGGCTGGCCTATGAAGCGGTCAAGCGCGGGGGCTGAGCAGGCCGCGGGACGACACTTCACCTCGCCCCGCTTGCGGGGAGAGGTCGAAATTCGCGACAGCGAATTTCGGGTGAGGGGGACTCTCGACAGACTCAGACCCGAGGATAGTCCCCCTCACCCGGAGACTTCGCTGTCGCTGCGTCTCCGACCTCTCCCCGCAAGCGGGGAGAGGTGAGACTCCTACGGGCAGGGACGTTCATAGCCGTCGCGGCCGATAAAAGTGCCGGTGCGCGGATTATAGGAGCGGTAGCGCGTGCAGGCCGGCGCCTCCTCGTAATACTGCTGCCTCGGAGCATATTGCTCGCGGGGAGCGTATTGCGCCGTCTGGCAATAGCGCGGGGCAACGCCGACCCAGGAGCCGTCGCCCTGCTGCAGGTAGCAGCCGTTCTGGTAATAGCGGTAACCGCCGGGTCGCGGCTCGCCCTGGGCGCCGACCGCAGCACCGGTGGCGGCGCCGAGCACCGCGCCTGCCGCGGCACCGCTGTTGCCGCCGATCGCGCCGCCGAGAATGGCGCCGGCGACGCCGCCGAACAGGGCGCCGCCCAAGGTGCTTTCCTGCGCCGCCGCCCGTTCGACCGGCGCGCAAACCGCCAGTGCGAGCAGCGTCGCAGCTGCGAATTTCGTTATCATGTCCATTCTCCAGCGGGTTTTACCAAGTCATCTCGCCGCCAGCATTGCGGCCAGCCTCAACGCCGGTCAAGGGGCCGCCCGCCTTCAGCCGCGCGCCCCAGGAACATTTCGGCGCCCGCGTGGTTATTGGCCCGGACTGGAACAAGGGCTGAAGCACATGTCGGACACCTACATCATCGAGGTCGGCTCGCAGGCCGCCGGAATCGTCGTGCGCGACACCAAGGGTTTTCGCTTCTTCGCCGCCACCCACCGCTTCAATCCGCTGGAAGGCCGGCTCTTCCGCAACGCGCGCGAGGCCGAACGGGCGGCGCGCCGTCTGGCGCAGGACGGGTTGATCGCCGCCTAGGCTCGTAACCATAGCCGGCATCCGGTCGATCTCACGCGTTGACCCGCTCCCGGAACCGCCGCACCATGGGATAGTGTTGCCCGAGGTGCCCCAGTGACCGGCCTGAGCCATCGCCAATCCGAAATTCTCAATATCGCCCGCGCTTTCGGCCGGGTGATGGTGGACGATCTCGCCCGCCGCTTCGAGGTCTCGGCGCAGACCATTCGCAAGGATCTCAACGACCTCTGCGACCACCGCTCGCTGACCCGGATTCACGGCGGCGCCATCATCGCTTCCGGGGTCGAGAACCTCGCTTACGAGGCCCGCCGCTTCGTCGCGGCCGAGGAGAAGAAGGCGATCGGGGTCGCCGCCGCGGCGCAGATTCCGAACGGCTGCTCGCTGTTCATCAACATCGGCACCACGACCGAAGAGGTCGCCAGCGCCCTGACCTCGCACCAGGACTTGCTGGTCATCACCAACAATCTCAATGTCGCGATGCTGCTGTACCGGCATCCGCGCATCGAGGTGATCGTGGCCGGCGGCGCGGTGCGTCGCGCCGATGGCGCGGTGATCGGCTCGACCGCGATCAGCCTGATCGGACAGTTCAAGGTCGACTATGCTATCATCGGCGCTTCCGCGATCGACGAGGAAGGCGCGCTCCTGGATTTCGACTATCGCGAGGTGCAGGCGGCGCAGGCCATCATCGCCAACGCCCGCAGCGTGATGCTGGTCGCCGACTCGACAAAGCTTCGCCGCAGCGCGCCGGTCCGTATCGCCCATCTCAGCCAGATCCAGACCTTCGTGACCGATGCGGCCTTGCCGGCGGGCATCGCCAGCATCTGCCACAGCAGGGGCATCGAGGTGATCGAGGCAATGCCGAAACCGGGTGTCGATGTCGACGAGCCGAGCGTCGAGGCGGCTTCGACCGTGACGCGGCTGCGATAGGGCGAAACGCCGGTTAAGTTGTTGGAACCCGGCAAATTTAAGCCGCCTCAGTGAGCATTTTTGCTCACAGCGATCTTGCCCGGGGTTCTATGGTCCCGGCATGTCAGAAAGCGCCGAATATCTAAGAGATCAAGCGGCCAAATGCCAAGCGCACGCCCGCGCCCTGAGCGATACCCAAACCCAGGACGAATTGCGAAAGCTGGCTGCGGAGTACATCAGGCGGGCGGCAGTGATCGAAAGCAACACCACTGCTTTTGTTGAAAGGGACGATGACCTCCGGACCGGTATGGGTTCCAGGCGCGTCTGAATTCAACGGTCATGGGTTCAACGGTCATGGGCCAGCATGACGTTGCTCGGGGGCGGGGCGCGCGACGCTCTCTGTCGGCGGCTCCGGCGCTTCCACGAGCAACCTGACCCGGAGCACCCGCTTGCCCTGTTCGTCCAGCACATTCAGCTGCCATTCGGAATCGTCGGCCAGTCCGTTGGCAATATCCCTGGCCAAGTCGGCGCAGATGCCCAGCGCCGACCGGCGCGCGGCGTGACTGTCGCCCAGGATGTCTTCGACGACGACGGATCCGGGCAGCTTGCCTTGCTGCATCTCGAAAATGAATCGCGGCATTTGAAAATCTAATGCCTCCGCTGCCGCGCCGTCTGCCGGATAGGCGACCAACAAGGTGGCGGATGTGCTGGAGAAAGCCCGGCGCGCGCTTCCCGATCAATCCGGACTTCGGTCGCGCCTTGACCCCAATCCTCTAACCCCCAGTCCTTTTCACTTGCGTCCTTTTCACTTGCGTCCTTTTCACGTGTGTCCTTTTCACTTGCTTTCACATTTGGTTGTGATTTATTCGAAAGTGAAAGCCAAATCGCCGAAGTGAATAGGCGAGCGCCGGGGAAGCGCCTTTGGACAAGATTTTCGACCTCGCTATCATCGGCGGCGGCATCAACGGCTGCGGTATCGCGCGCGATGCGGCGGGCCGCGGAAATTCAGTTTTCCTTTGCGAAATGAACGACTTGGCCAGCGGCACCTCTTCCTGGTCGACCAAGCTGGTGCATGGCGGGCTGCGCTATCTCGAATATTACGAGTTTCGCCTCGTCCGCGAGGCGCTGATCGAGCGCGAAATCCTCTGGCAGATCGCGCCCCACATCATCCGCCCCCTGCGTTTCGTTTTGCCGCACCATTCCGGGTTGCGCCCGGCCTGGCTGTTACGGTTAGGGTTGTTTCTCTACGACCATATCGGCGGCCGCAAACTGCTGCCGCCGACGCGCTCGGTCGACCTGACCCGGGATGAGGTGGGCAAGCCATTGGTCCCCAACCGCTACAGCAAGGCGTTCGAATACTCCGACTGCTTCGTCGATGACGCGCGCCTCGTGGTGCTGACCGCGCGCGATGCCGCCGACCGCGGCGCCGAGATCCGCACCCGCACCCGCGCGGTCGAGATCCGGCAGGTGGACGGCATCTGGCAGGTCGCGGTTGAGGACAATGCGACCGGCATACGCAGCACGATCAAGGCCCGCGCGCTGGTCAATGCCGGCGGCCCCTGGGTCGAGGACGTCCTGCGATCGGGCGCCGGCGTCAATGCGCGCGCCAAGGTGCGGCTGGTGCAGGGCTCTCACATCGTGGTGCGCAAACTTTACGCCCACAACCGCGCCTACATGTTCCAGAACAGCGACGGCCGCATCGTGTTCGTGATTCCCTACCAGGATGACTTTACCCTGATCGGCACCACCGATCGCGATTTCGACGGCGACCCTGCCAAAGTGAAGGCCTCGACCGAGGAGATCCAGTATCTCTGCGATTCCGTCAGTGAGTATCTGGCGCAGCCGGTCAAGCCGGAGGATGTGGTCTGGACCTATGCCGGCGTGCGTCCGCTCTATGACGACGGCGCCAGCGAAGCCAAGGCCGCTACCCGCGATTACGTGTTCGAACTCGACACCCCCGGCGGCGCGCCGATGCTGTCGATCTATGGCGGCAAGATCACCACCTTTCGTCGCCTTGCCGAGGAGGCGCTGGAGCGTCTTTCGCCCTATCTGCGTAGCGCAAAAGCCAGGGAAGGCTGGACCGGTAAATCGCCGCTGCCCGGCGGCGACATGGACGTCTCGGCGGTCGCGCCGCTGACGGCCGAATTGACGCGGAATTATCCGTTCCTGACGGCCGCCGATGCCAGCCGGCTGGCGCATGCCTACGGCACCCGCGCCGCCAAAATGCTCGGCAATGCCAAATCGCTTGCCGATCTCGGCCAGTCCTTCGGCGCCGGTTTGACCGAGAGCGAGGTTCGATACCTGATGGCTCACGAGTGGGCCCGCAGCGCCGAGGATATCGTCTGGCGGCGGTCGAAACTCGGGCTGCGCCTGTCGGCGGGTGAAATTGCCGCCCTTGAAGACTGGATCACCGCCAACCACGTTGCGCCGGAGCGTCCCTTGCTGGAAGCGGGAAGGCGGAAATGACGGTTACGCTCGACAACGTCACGCGCACAGTCGATGGCATCCCGGCCATCCGCGATGTCTCGCTGACGCTGGAGCGCGGAACCCTGAGCGTGCTGCTCGGCCCGACGCTGTCGGGCAAGACCTCGATCATGCGGCTGTTGGCCGGTCTCGACAAGCCGACATCGGGCCGCGTGCTGGTCGACGGCAGGGATGTCACCGGCTTCGACGTGCGCAAGCGCTCGGTGGCGATGGTCTATCAGCAGTTCATCAACTATCCCTCGCTGTCGGTCTATGAAAACATCGCCTCGCCGTTGCGGGTGCAGGGCAAGCCGCGCGCCGAAATCGAGAGTCGCGTGCAGGAAGCGGCGCGGCTCCTGAAACTGGAGTCGTACCTCGACCGCACGCCGTTGCAATTGTCCGGCGGCCAGCAGCAGCGCACTGCGATCGCCCGCGCGCTGGTCAAAGGCGCCGACCTCGTCTTGCTCGACGAGCCGCTCGCCAATCTCGACTACAAGCTGCGCGAGGAACTGCGCACCGAGCTGCCGCGCATCTTCGAAGCTTCAGGCGCGATCTTCGTCTATGCCACCACCGAGCCCTCGGAAGCGCTGTTGCTGGGCGGTCGCACCATCTGCATGTGGGAAGGCGAGATCCTGCAGACCGGCGATACCGCAAAGGTCTATCGCCATCCCGACACCCTGCGCGTCGCCCAGGTGTTTTCCGATCCGCCGCTCAACATCGTCGGCATCGAGAAGCACAACGGCTCGGTGCAATATGCAGGTGGCGTGCGGGCGCCCGCGACCGGCCTCTATGCCGGGCTCGGCGACGGCGCCTACCGGGTCGGCTTCCGCGCTCACCAGCTCGAAGTCGCCAACGGCATTGCCGGCCGCCATGCCTTCCACGCTACCGTGACCGTGACCGAAATCACCGGTTCGGAAAGCTTCGTGCATCTCAACCGCGACGCCTCGAACTGGGTCGCGGTGCTGCACGGCGTGCACGAATTCCCGCCCGGCCATTTGCTCGATGCTGTCCTCGATCCCGACAATGTTTTCGTGTTCGACGCGGCCGGCCGTCTGGTCGCCTCGCCCCGCACGGCGTTTGCAGGTGAAGTTTATGGCGGTACGCGCGAAGAAAGCGCGTCAAAAAACTCGAGCATATGAGGGAGGCATGGCCCGCATCGACCTCGTCGATCTCGCGCATTCCTACGGCGGCAACTTCGCCGCCCCCGAATCCTTTGCGCTGAAGCCCGTTACCATGACCTGGCGGCAGGGTGGCGCCTATGCGCTGCTCGGCCCAAGCGGCTGCGGCAAGACCACGTTGCTGAATCTCATCTCCGGCATCGTCACGCCATCGCGCGGAAAAATCCTGTTCGACGACGTCGACATCACGCCGCTGTCGACCCAGAAGCGCAATATCGCACAGGTGTTCCAGTTCCCGGTGATCTACGACACCATGACGGTCGGGCAAAATCTGGCATTTCCCCTGAAGAACCGTGGCGTGCCGAAAGCCGAGATCGACGCGCGCGTTGCGGAGATCGCTCGCCTGCTCGACCTCACGCCCTGGCTCGACCGCAAGGCAACGCGGCTCACCGCCGACGCCAAGCAGAAGATCTCGCTCGGCCGCGGCCTTGTGCGCTCCGACGTCGCCGCGGTGCTGTTCGACGAGCCGCTGACGGTGATCGATCCCGAACTGAAATGGCAGTTGCGATCGAAGCTCAAGGCGCTGCACCGCGACCTCGATCTTACCATGATCTATGTCACCCACGATCAGACCGAGGCGCTGACCTTCGCCGATACCGTTGTCGTGATGCATGACGGCCGGGTGGTGCAGAGCGGCACGCCGGCGGAGCTGTTTGAAAAGCCCGCCCACACGTTCGTCGGCTACTTTATCGGCTCGCCCGGCATGAACATCGTGCCCGCCGAGGTGCGCGGCCGCGAGGCCCGGATCGACGGCCACACCATCCGGCTTGACCGCAACTATGACGGCCTGCCAACGGGCGCCAGGATCGAAATCGGCGTGCGCCCGGAATTCGTCGACGTCGAAGCGCCCGGCTCCGGCCTGTTGCCCGCCACCATCGAGCGGATCGACGATCTCGGCCGCGTCCGCTTCGCGCGGGTTCGCATCGGCGATGCGAAATTCGCAGCACGGGTGCCGCCGGGATTTTCGGTTGATGGCAACGAGGCCGGGCTGCGGTTCGATTCGTCGCGCGTTCATGTCTACGCCGACAGTCTGCTGGTCGAGGGCAAGTAATGGACAAGACCGTCAATCACAAGGCCTGGTTCCTGGTGCTGCCGGTGTTCCTGATCGTGGCGTTCTCCGCGATCCTGCCGCTGATGACCGTCGTCAACTATTCGATACAGGACACCTTCGGCAACAACCAGTTCTTCTGGAACGGGGTCGGCTGGTTCAAGGAATTGCTCGATCCCACCACCGACCTCGGCGAGAGGTTCTTCGCCTCGCTGTGGCGCAACCTGTTCTTTTCCGCGATAATTCTCGCGATCGAAGTGCCGCTCGGCATCGTGGTGGCGCTGTCGATGCCGCGCGAGGGCTGGCGGGTCGCCGCCTGCCTCGTCATCATGGCGCTGCCGCTTCTGATTCCATGGAATGTAGTCGGCACCATCTGGCAGATTTTCGGGCGGCCCGACATCGGCCTGATGGGCTATGCGCTGAACAGCATCGGGCTCGACTACAATTACGTCTCCAACGAGTTCGACGCCTGGGCCACCATCATCGTGATGGATGTCTGGTACTGGACCAGCCTGGTCGCGCTGTTGTGCTATGCCGGCCTGAAGTCGATTCCGGACGCCTATTACCAGGCGGCGCAGATCGACGGCGCCTCGCGCTGGGCGGTGTTCACCGCGATCCAGCTGCCGAAGATGAACCGCGTGCTGCTGATCGCCGTGCTGCTGCGCTTCATGGACAGCTTCATGATCTACACCGAACCGTTCGTGGTGACCGGCGGCGGACCCGGCAATTCCACCACCTTCATTTCGATCGAACTGGTCAAGATCGCGCTCGGCCAGTTCGATCTCGGCAAGGCCGCGGCGTTGTCGCTGGTCTACAACCTCATCATCCTGATCGTGTGCTGGGTGTTCTACACCGTCATGACCAATGCCGGCGCCGATCGCGCGCCCGAAAAAGGAGTCGCATGATGCATTCGATTCCCGGACGCCGCATCATTCTCTCGCTGTTCCTGATCTTCCTGCTGCTGCCGATCTACTGGCTGGTCAACATGAGCTTCAAGACCAACACCGAGATCGTGACCACCATGACGCTGTGGCCGCATGCGCCGACGCTGGCCAATTACATCCACATCTTCACCGACGAGAGCTGGTATTCCGGCTACATCAACTCGCTGAAATATGTCGTCATCAACACCGTGCTCTCGATCTCGTTCGCGCTGCCCGCCGCCTACGCATTCTCGCGCTACCGCTTCCTCGGCGACAAGCATCTGTTCTTCTGGCTGCTGTCGAACCGGATGGCGCCGCCGGCAGTGTTTGCGCTGCCGTTCTTCAACCTCTATTCGGCGCTCAATCTGTTCGATACGCCCTGGGCGGTGGCGCTGGCGCATTGCCTGTTCAACGTGCCGCTGGCGGTCTGGATCCTGGAAGGCTTCGTCTCCAGCGTGCCGCGCGAGATCGACGAGACGGCGTTTCTCGACGGCTATTCGTTCTCGCGCTTCTTCGTCAAGATCCTGGTGCCATTGATCGCCAGCGGCATCGGCGTCGCCGCGTTCTTCTGCTTCATGTTTTCCTGGGTAGAGCTGCTGCTGGCGCGCACGCTGACCTCGGTCAACGCCAAACCGATCGCCGCGACCATGACGCGTACGGTGTCCGCCGCCGGAGTCGACTGGGGCCTGCTCGCCGCCGCCGGCGTACTCACCATCATCCCCGGCGCGCTGGTGATCTGGTTCGTCCGCAATTACATCGCGCGCGGATTCGCGCTGGGCAGGGTGTGATGATGAGCATTCAGTCCAGCCGAAACGCACCTTCCTTCACCTCTCCCCGCCTGCGGGGAGAGGTCGGATCATCGCTTGCGATGATCCGGGTGAGGGGGCCTCTCGGCGCACTCACATCTTCCGAATTCGCTGAAGCAGCCCCTCACCCCAACCCTCTCCCCGTGAAGAACGGGGAGAGGGGGCGAGACGGGAGCTGACCCATGGAACACATCGCATGGATGGCCTGGACGCTGCCGACCGCGATTTTCTTCGCGATGCTGGCGACGACGCTCGCGGTGATGACCTGGCTGGCTGTGGCTTATCCCGAGGCCGAGCGGGTCGGGATCCTGCACATTCCGACCACCCGCGGCGACCGCCTGTTCATTTCGCTGATCATGACCGCCGTGATCCATCTCCTGTGGATCGGCTTTGTCGGCACCGACACGATTCTGACCATTCCTTCAGGAGAGGGAATTGAAATTTCGAGCCTGTGGCTCGCCACCGTGATCTCGCTTGTTTCGGCCGTGGCGATTTTCCGCACCGTCTGAACACGCGAACAAGAGCAGACCCGGGATCAACCCGGGCTGAAGTTTGTTTGTCGCTGCAACCGGAGGACTCAACATGCGACACTTGGAGAGACGGAAGAACAGCTTTCTGACCATGACCAGCCGGGCTGTGCTGATCGCCGCGTCAGTGGCCATCGCGTCGCCCGCCGTGGCGGACGATGCGGTCAACCAGAGATGGATCGACAGCGAATTCCAGCCCTCGACCCTGTCGAAGGCCGATCAGCTGAAGGAGCTGCAATGGTTCGAGAAGGCGGCCCAGCCCTTCAAGGGCATGGAAATCAACGTCGTGTCGGAAACCATCACGACGCACGAATACGAATCCAAGACCCTGGCCAAGGCCTTCAGTGAAATCACCGGGATCAAGATCAAGCATGACCTGATCCAGGAAGGCGACGTGGTCGAGAAGCTGCAGACCCAGATGCAGTCCGGCAAGAATGTCTATGACGGCTGGATCAACGATTCCGACCTGATCGGCACGCATTTTCGCTACGGCCAGACCGTGATCCTGTCGGACTACATGACCGGCGAAGGCAAGGACGTCACCAATCCGATGCTCGACGTCAACGACTTCATCGGCAAGTCGTTCACCACGGGACCGGACGGCAAGCTCTACCAGCTGCCCGACCAGCAGTTCGCGAACCTCTATTGGTTCCGCTACGACTGGTTCTCCAATCCGGAGTACAAGGCCAAATTCAAGGCCAAGTACGGCTACGACCTCGGCGTCCCCGTGAACTGGTCGGCCTATGAGGACATCGCCGAATTCTTCACCAACGACATCAAGGAGATCAACGGCGTCAAGGTCTATGGCCACATGGACTATGGCAAGAAGGATCCGTCGCTGGGATGGCGGTTCACCGATGCGTGGTTGTCGATGGCCGGCAACGGCGACAAGGGCATCCCGAACGGATTGCCGGTCGACGAATGGGGCATCCGGATGGAAGGCTGCCGTCCCGTCGGATCGTCCGTCGAGCGCGGCGGCGACACCAACGGTCCGGCGGCGGTCTATTCGATCACCAAATACCTCGACTGGATGAAGAAGTATGCCCCGCCGCAGGCGCAAGGCATGACCTTCTCCGAAGCGGGTCCGGTGCCGGCGCAAGGCGCGATCGCGCAGCAGATCTTCTGGTACACCGCCTTCACCGCCGACATGGTGAAGCCGGGCATCCCGGTCGTGAATGCCGATGGCACGCCGAAATGGCGCATGGCACCGTCGCCGCACGGCTCCTACTGGAAGGAGGGCATGAAGCTCGGCTATCAGGACGCCGGCTCCGCCACGCTGCTGAAGTCGACGCCGCCGGATCGCCGCAAGGCGGCCTGGCTCTATCTGCAGTTCATCAACTCCAAGACGGTTTCCCTGAAGAAGAGCCATGTCGGTCTCACCTTCGTCCGGGAATCCGATATCTGGCACAAGTCGTTCACCGAGCGCGCGCCGAAACTCGGCGGGTTGATCGAGTTCTACCGCTCGCCGGCGCGCGTGCAGTGGACCCCGACCGGCAACAACGTGCCGGACTATCCGAAGCTGGCGCAACTGTGGTGGCAGAACATCGGCGACGCGTCGTCCGGTGCGAAGACACCGCAGGCGGCGATGGACGCGCTGGCCGCGGCCCAGGATTCGATCCTGGAGCGCCTCGAGAAATCCGGCGTACAGGGCGCCTGCGGGCCGAAGATGAACAAGAAGGAGAAGCCGGAATTCTGGTTCGCCAAGGCCGAGAAGGACAAGACCATCGCGCCGCAGCGCAAGCTGGCGAACGAGAAGCCGAAGGGCGAAACCATCGACTACGACGCCCTGATCAAGTCGTGGCCGGCCACCCCGCCGAAGCGCGCTGAGGCGAAGTGAGCTACTCACATCGTCATGGCCGGGCTTGACCCGGCCATCCACGCCTTGCTTAAGGAAAGACGTGGATGCCCGGCACAAGGCCGGGCATGACGAGGAAAAAGCAACAAAGGCCGGGAGCGATCCCGGCCTTTGTTCGTCATTGCGAGCGCAGCGAAGCAATCCATCTTTCGCCAACAAGCGAAGGTGGATTGCTTCGTCGCAAGCGCTCCTCGCAATGACGACCGAGAGTGCGTCGGTTCTTATTGCGCCGCCACCGCCTCGCCCAGCGCCGGGTAATCCGTATAGCCCTTCGCCCCGCCGCCATAGAACGTCGCCTTGTCGAACGCGTTCAGCGGCGCGCCCTGCTTCAGCCGCTCGACCAGGTCGGGGTTGGAGATGAACGGCTTGCCGAAGGCGATCAGGTCGGCGGCATCCGTCGCCAGCACCTTGGTCGCGAGTTCGAAATCGTAGCCGTTGTTGGCGACATAGGCGCCCTTGAAACGCTTGCGCAAGGAGGCGTAGTCGAACGGCGCAATGTCGCGCGGGCCGCCGGTGGCGCCCTCGATGACGTGGATATAGACCAGCTTCAGCGCGTTGAGCTGATCGACGATATGATCGAACAGCGGCTGCGGATTGGAGTCGGAAACGTCGTTGGCGGGGGTGACCGGCGAAATGCGGATGCCGGTGCGCTCGGGGCCGGCTTCGGCCGCGACCGCTTTTGAGATCTCCAGCATCAGCTTGGCGCGGTTCTCGATCGAGCCGCCATAGGCGTCGGTGCGCTTGTTGGTGCCGTCCTTGGCGAACTGGTCGAGCAGGTAGCCGTTGGCGCCGTGGATTTCGACGCCGTCGAAGCCGGCCGCCAGCGCATTCGCGGCGCCGCGCCTGAAATCCTCGATGATCCCGGGGATCTCCGAAAGCGACAGCTCGCGCGGCTCGGAAACGTCGGCGAAGGTGCCGTTGACAAAGGTCTTGCCCTTGGCGCGGATCGCCGAGGGCGCGACCGGGGCGCCTCCGTCGGGCTGCAGCGAAATATGCGAGATGCGGCCGACATGCCAGATCTGGATGAAGATGCGGCCGCCGCGCTCGTGCACGCGATC
Organism: Pseudomonadota bacterium; assembly: GCA_043811435.1. GTDB lineage: Bacteria > Pseudomonadota > Alphaproteobacteria > Rhizobiales > Xanthobacteraceae > Bradyrhizobium. Next base: position 2,487 of record JBDRNF010000059.1, on the reverse strand, counting down.
GGTGACCTTGCGCCAGCCTGCGACCTGATCTTTCGAATAGATGCCGGGCGTGTCCTGATAGCCCTGGCCCTGCTGCGAGACCTGGCTCGCTTCGGTCACCAGCAGGCCCGCCGAGGCGCGCTGGCCGTAATACTCGACCGCCAGCGGGCTCGGCACCATGTCGGGAGGGACCGCGCGGTTGCGGGTCAAGGGCGCCATCACAAGACGGTTGGGAAGCGTAATGGGCCCAAGCTTGTAGGGCTCGAACAGTTTGGTCGGGGTGCTCATTTTTGTGATCCGGGAGAATTGCGGTTAAGGTAGAAGCTGGGCATTGCCGCGGCATGTCGCAATGCTGCGGGCGATCAGGATTTCGTCATTGCGAACCACGGGTCGCGCGAGCGCGCGCAATGACGGTTCACTATATTACACCCCGAGAAAATCCCGCTTGCCGATTTCGACGCCGTTGTGGCGCAGGATGTCGTGGGCGGTGACGGCGTGGAAGTAGAAATTCGGCAGCGAGAAGTGGCTGAGGAATTGCTGGCCCTTCATGGTGGTGGTCTTGTCGGGTCCTGTCGGAAACGTCACGTCGCGGGTTTCGGCGCCGTCGAATTGCGCCGGCTGGAAGGCCTTCACATAGTCGATGGTGTTGGCGAGCCGCGTCTTCAATTCGTCAAAGCTCTTTTCGGTGTCGGGAATCGAAGGCACTTCGCTGTGGGTGAGGCGCGCGCAGCCCTTGGTGGCGAAATCGCAGGCGAGCTGGATCTGGCGGCTCAGCGGCAGCATGTCCGGATAGAGCCTGGCGCCGAGCATCACCTCGGGCTGGATTTTCTTCGCCGTGCAGTACGCCTCGGCCTTGCCGAGGATGGCGGTGAGGCTGTTGAGGATCTGCAGGTACGCGGCAACGGAAGCGTCGTGGAAAGACATCTGAGCTCTTTTCGTGTTGTGGAATAAAGTCGAGTGCGGAGGACGTGCTGCTCGAAGTGGGGCCCCGGCAGACGAAATACAACGCTTGAAGTGCGCGGGAGTTAGCGGATCGACGACCGTCCGGGCGGCGCGGGGGCGCGCGGTGCGGCGGATAGCCCGCGCATCCGCGCCAGCAATTCGGCGGTCGGCCAGGAGTCCGCGGGCAGGCCGTATTTGATCTGCATGGTCTTGACCGCGGTGCGGCTGAGCTGTCCCATGATGCCGTCGATTTTGCCGACATCGAATCCCGCGCGCACCAATAGCCGCTGCAGCTCGCGCAGCTCGTTGAACGAGAGTTGCGCGACCGGCGCCGAGGGGCGCTGCATCGGCGGCGCCCCGGCGATGCGGGTGGCGAGATAGCCTGCGGTGGTCGAATAGATCAGCGAGTTGTTCCACTCGGTATAGGCGGCGAAATTGGGATAGGCGAGGAAGGCCGGTCCATGGCGGCCCATCGGCAACAGCAGCGACGCCGGCAGGCTGTCGTTCGGCAGTGCCCTGCCGTCGGGATAGGTGACGCCGAACTGCGTCCATTTCGAGCGCGGATGCTTGATGGTCAGGTCGGCCTGGTCCCAGGGAAGATTCTGCGGCACCCGCACCTCCTGCAGCCAGGGTTCGCCGCGCCGCCACTTCAGGCCGTTGGCGATGTAGTTCGCGGTCGAGCCGATCACGTCTTCCGCGCTGCGCAGCATGTCGCGATGGCCGTCGCCGTCATAGTCGACCGCGTAGTTGAAATAGTGCGTCGGCAGAAACTGGGTCTGACCGAGTTCGCCGGCCCATGAGCCGATCATTTCGTCCGGCGACAGGTCGCCGCGGTCGATGATCTTGAGTGCGGCAATGGTTTCCTTCTGGAACATCTCGGAGCGGCGGCAGTCATAGGCCAGCGACACCAGCGAGCGCAGCGTCGGCAGCTTGCCCATGTTGGCGCCGAAATCGCTCTCCAGTCCCCAGAACGCGGCGATCACCTCCGGCGGCACGCCAAATTCCTTCTCGGCGCGGGCAAACGCCGCGGCATGGGTTTTGATTTTCTTCTGTCCGTGCTGCATCCGGTACACGGCGGCCATCCGCGCCGCGAACTCCGTGAACACCTGCCCGAACACGCGCTGGCCGCGGTCGCGGTTGACGATGCCCTGATCGTAGACCAGCCCCGGCGATGCTTCCGCCAGCGCCCGCTGCGATACCCCGGCGGCGATCGCCTGCTGCTTGAGGTCGGCGAGAAAGCGGTCGAACGACATGCCGCCATGGCACGCCGCACCGCCGCGCGAAGCGGGGGCAGCGGCGGTTGGCCTGGGAGAACTGACGGCACGTTGGGCCGATGCGGATTGCGCTCCTGCCAGCAGCGTCAATGAAATTGCGCCGAAGAAAAATCGTATCATTGAAAATTTTCGCATGCGGACACCGCTTCTTTCTTACCCTCCCCTTGAGGGGGAGGGTCGTTTCGTATCGAGCGAAGCGCGATGCGAAACGGGGTGGGGTGATCTCTCAACGCGCACCGCTCGCGGGGAGGGATCGTCACCCCACCCCGCCGCGCGTTGCACGCGCGACGAC
>JBDRNF010000058.1:0-2803 GCA_043811435.1 Pseudomonadota bacterium | reverse complement strand
GCCCTGGATCAGCGTGTCATATTGCTCCCAGACCCAGCGTTTGGAGGCGTTGTTGGGCGAGCCAAGCAGGTCGAGCAGCGACTGGCCGTAATCTTCCGGCTCTTCAACATCGGAATAGGCAATGGCCGAGAGGCCGCCGATTTCGCGCCATTCGCGGTCATATTCGGGCGCTTCGTCGCCCAGTTCCTTGATCGGCAGGTTGGCGACTTCCTCGCCCTGATGCAGGATGCGGAACCTGAGATCGTCCGTGGTCTTGCCGACAATGGCGAAATCCAGCCCCCATTTGACGAAGATCGCCTTGGCTTCCGCCTCTTTTTCGGGCTCGAGCACCATGAGCATGCGCTCCTGGCTTTCCGACAGCATCATTTCGTAAGCGCTCATCTGCTCTTCGCGCACCGGCACCTTGTCGAGATCGAGTTCGATGCCGAGGCCGCCCTTGGCGCCCATTTCAACGGCGGAACAGGTCAGCCCCGCAGCACCCATGTCCTGGATGGCGATCACCGCGCCGGTCTGCATCAGCTCAAGACAGGCCTCGAGCAGGCATTTTTCGGTAAACGGGTCGCCGACCTGCACGGTGGGACGCTTTTCCTCGATCGATTCGTCAAACTCCGCTGACGCCATGGTGGCGCCGCCAACGCCGTCGCGGCCGGTCTTGGCGCCGAGATAGACCACCGGCAGGCCGACGCCCTTGGCTTCGGACAAAAAGATCGCATCGGTTTTGGCGATGCCCGCGGCAAAGGCGTTGACCAGGCAGTTGCCATTGTAGCGCGGATCGAATTCGACCTCGCCGCCGACCGTCGGCACGCCGAAGGAATTGCCGTAACCGCCGACGCCGGCCACGACGCCGGAGACCAGGTGACGGGTCTTGGGGTGTTCAGGATCGCCAAAGCGGAGCGCGTTCATGGCCGCGATCGGGCGCGCGCCCATGGTGAAGACATCGCGCAGGATGCCGCCAACGCCGGTGGCAGCGCCCTGATAGGGCTCGATGTAGGAGGGGTGGTTGTGGCTTTCCATCTTGAAGACCACGCAGTCGCCGTCGCCGATATCGACCACGCCGGCATTTTCGCCCGGCCCCTGAATCACCCGAGGTCCCGTTGTCGGCAGCGTGCGGAGCCATTTCTTCGAGGATTTGTAGGAGCAGTGCTCGTTCCACATCGCCGAGAAGATGCCCAGTTCGGTGAAGCTCGGTTCGCGGCCGATCAGATCGAGAATGCGCTGGTATTCCTCGGGCTTCAATCCGTGCGCGGCGATCAGCTCGTCGGTGATGGCAATGATATTCGGAATGGTCATGGCGGGGGGCGCCCTTGTTGTCCTGTGCGTGCTGCAGGCTATAGCGCACTGCGCCACGCGATGGCAGCTTGAATTTCACCAGATCGCCAATAAGTGCCGCAATCCTGTGGACACCGGCCTGTGGACACCGGAGCGCGGGTCAGCAGCCCGAAGCGCCCGAAGCCCAGCGCGAGATGTCGTCATTGATGCGGCTCGAAAGCGGCGAGCTCGACAGCGGACCGTAAAACTGGGCCTTGCTGGCCGACGCAACGATGACGGCTTTGGGCAGCGATTGCGGCTTGCCGCGCGGAATGAGCAGAAGCCGCGGGGTGCTGGTGGTATCAAGCTCGGGAATGATGCCAAACTCCCTGAAATCGCTGTCCTTCAGCCAGCAGGCATGCGCCTGGGTGTTGATCCGTTGCAGTGTCGCCACGGCGGCTGCGTGTCCATCAAGGCCGGCGGTGGGACGGGATGGGGCTGCGCAGGCCGACAGGGCAAGCCCGGTGGCCAGAACAAGCACAGACGAAATTGGTTTCATCAAGGTTCTCCGGGCGCCTACAGCGCCGCCTCTGCCTCAGGCGTCGACAAGTCCGAGCGCCGCTTCGAACAGCGCCCGCCCGTCGGTGCCGCCATGAGCGGCCTCGATCAGGTTTTCCGGATGCGGCATCATGCCCAGCACATTGCCCGCCTTGTTGACGATGCCGGCGATGTTGTTGAGCGAGCCGTTCGGGTTGGTGTCGTCGGTGTAGCGGAACGCCACCTGATTGCTGGATTCGATGTCGGCAAGCGTTTCGGGATCGGTGAAATAATTGCCGTCATGATGGGCCACCGGGCAGCGGATGATCTGGCCCTGAGTGTAACCGCTGGTGAAGACAGTGTTGGCGTTGGCGACCTCGAGCCGGACTTCGCGGCAGACGAACCGCAATGAGGCATTGCGCATCAGGGCGCCGGGCAGAAGGCCGCTTTCCAGCAGAATCTGGAAGCCGTTGCAGACGCCGATCACCCGTGTTCCGTTTTCGGCCTTTTCGCGCACCGCCCGCATCACCGGCATCCGCGCGGCAATCGCGCCGCAGCGCAGATAATCGCCATAGGAAAACCCGCCGGGAATGACGATCAGATCGATATCATCGGGGATCGAGGTTTCGGTCTGCCAGATCGTTTGCGGCGCCTGGCCGGAAATCTTGGTCAGCGCCGCGATCATGTCGCGATCACGATTGAGGCCGGGGAGCAGGATAACGGCGGCTTTCATCACCTAAAGCACCTCGACCGAGAAATCCTCGATCACCATGTTGGCGAGCAGTTTTTCACCCATCGCCTTGAGCTCGGCATCGGCCTTGGAGCGATCCGAGGTTTCAAGCACGATGTCGAACACCTTGCCCTTCGGGACCGATCCGACGCCGGAAAAGCCCAGGCCATCGAGCGCATGCTCGATGGCCTTGCCCTGCGGGTCGAGAACGCCATTCTTCAGCGTCACCGTGACGCGTGCCTTGATCATGTCCGCAACTCCTGAGGCTTACTTGACCAGAACCGGGCC
>JBDRNF010000057.1:0-2322 GCA_043811435.1 Pseudomonadota bacterium | reverse complement strand
CAGCGACAGGATGCTCGACGGACAAGAGATTCTGGCGGGAACCAATCCAAACGACCCCTCGTCCTTCCTCGGTATGGAGAAGCCGACATCAGGTCTTGCGCCCACTTTCGGCACGGGCCTTATCTTGCTTCTACTCCTCGCCGCTGGACGCGGCTCGGAGCAAGGACGGCGCTCAATGCTGCGTAACTTAAGCGAGGAGCATGCCATATTTGCGCCCCAGGATTTTCATTTCGATCGCCATGAGACGGGCGGTCTTGAACTGTTTTTCTCTCGATGAACCTTTCGGGCATCCAAAGCGCGAGATCGGGAATCGGCGTATTCGCGGTCGCGCCCGGAAAGGCGCGTAACGAAAGTAGGTTTGCCGGATCGCCGAGAGTCTTCGCCTCATGGCGCGGAGTTGACCGCGCACCCGGTGAAGAACCGCCAGACAGAATAGATCGGCGAACTCAATCGCCAGCTCGAAGCAATAAACCTTTGTCCCCTCCCGCGCGGGAAACAGCCTCGGCCGCTGCACAAGGTTGCGCAGCATGCTGGCCAGGTTATACAGGATCAGGCATCCGTAGATCAGTTGGCGGATGCGGTGGAGGGAGAACTTCTTGATGTGTTCGATCTGCAGCGTGGTCTTCAAGTGGCGGAAGGCCACCTCGATGTTCCAGCGCTGGAGATAGAGTCGTGCGAGTTCCTGCCAGGGATACTCGTCTTCGTCGAGTAAGGTGGTCAGCAGAACAAGCGAGCGCAGTTTCGTGGTGCCCCTCGTTCGGATCAAGCGCACCTTGAAGGTCTGCCCGATCAGATGCCGGTGTTCGGGATAACCCTCCAAGCGATCCCAGGTCAGTTTGATCTCAACGATCTGTGAGCGTTTCCGCGAAGCCCTGAACTCCTTCACGATCGTACCCGCAACGGCTTTGAGTTGAATGAGCATCTCGTGACCGGTTTGCTGCATGAAATACACGTGTGCCGCGCCGTTGAACCCCGCATCCCCCACATAGAGCGTCTTGTTTTCATTGGCCTGGGCATGTTGCAACATGACCCGCCGTTCCTGCCTGGTTCCGTGATCGAGATTGAACGCGGAAAACGTGGTGGTGCTCAGATCAAAGAAGCCCACGGCGTGAATTTGCGGAAAGTACGTCTTGCCGGCCGAACCGGTCCCCAGTCCGTAGGCTTCAATGGTTTGCTCGGTTCGCGGAACCACGATCTTTGTGCCGTCAACGACCGATACACGCATGCCGTGGTAAAGCTGATCGCGCTCGTCTCGCGCCTGTTGGTGTGATCGTTCGAGTGCTCCGGCGACCACCTTCACCGGCAGTTTGGCGCAGGCATTGTGATACGCGATCCGGGAGGGGGCTTTCTGCGTCGAGGCGGGAAAGACGCCCATAGCCCACAGCTTCTGAAGCAGGCGTTGTGAGCCGCTGCGAAACTGCTGATGGGCGTCGAGGACAAAGGAGAACAACAGGACCGGAATCGTTAGACACCGCTTCCGGGTAAACGCCCTTTTTTTAGCCCTTCGGGCGGCGGCTCATCGACATGAAAGACAGACCCGTACTGTGAAAGTAATCCGTGTATCTTACTCATGGGAGTCCTTTCTTTCTCGCTTCAGGATGCGAATGTTGAGCTGCGAGATCCGCCCGAATATCTCGCGCGCTTTGCGTCCCTGCCGCAAGGCCCGGCGGAAAGCCGGTATTTGGTCGGCTGGGACGTATGCGGTGCTGTTCTTCCCCTTGATGCTGCGCGACAGGTAGCAAAACGGTTTCCTGTTTCCCGCCTGCACGCGTTCTGTTTCCACCAGCGAGCCCGTAGTCCATCCGGGCTGCTTGGTCAGCGCAACGATCAGCTTGTCGCGTTGCTTCCTCATCTGAGCCAGTGTTGTGCTCCTTGGCATAGGATGTCTCCTTTCTTCACTGTAGATATGCGTATACGCATATCCCACCACGAAACAGAAGGTCTCGTCAACACATTCATGCGAAAAATCAAACGGGATGTATCGGGGCTACGCCCTTAAGTTACGCAGCATTGGGACGGCACGTGGGTCCAATCGCGAGGCGAGCGCCTGATTGCCGATTGTCTTAACCAGTGGAATATCACCTATAGATATGATGAACGCATTCGCATCGTGGAAGGCTATGCGATCCGACCGGACTTCTATCTCCCCGAATTCGATGTGTATATCGAATACTGGGGAATGGACACGACAGACTATAAGATCGGCATGCTGAAGAAGCAGAAGCTGGATCAGCAGGAAGGCAAGCGGTTGATATCTTTGCACTTCTCGGAGAAGGAACGACTGCGAGAAGTCCTTGAGGGCAAATTGAGCCGGTATGTTCG
>JBDRNF010000056.1:0-44194 GCA_043811435.1 Pseudomonadota bacterium | reverse complement strand
CGCTGCAGGGCGGCCTCGCGCCGGCCGCCATGCACGAGGTGTTTGCCGAGGGACGGCAGAGCGCCGCCGCCACGGGGTTCATCATGGGCCTCGCGGGGCTCGCAAGTCTCGCCGGGCGGGCAGCGGCGCGGCGGCCGCTGGTGTGGATCCGGCAGGATTTCGCCGAGATCGAATCCGGCGCGCTGTCGATGGCGGGCCTCGCCGAACTCGGCCTCGATTCGCGCCGTGTGGTGACCGTGCGCGCCGCCGACGTCGACGCCGCGTTGCGCACCGCCGCCGACGCGCTGGCCTGCGATGCGCTTGGCGCGGTGGTGCTGGAGGTTTGGGGCGAAGTCCGGCAGCTCGATCTCGTCGCCAGCCGCAAGCTGACGCTGGCGGCGCAGGCCTCCGGCGTCACCGGCCTGTTGCTGCGGGTGGCGGCGCAGCCGCAGCCCTCGACGGCGGAGACGCGGTGGATCGTGCGCGCGGCGCATTCGCCGCCCGCCTCAGCCGGCAGCGCGTGGGGCGCGCCGGTGTTCGACGCGCAACTCGTCCGCAATCGTCATGGCCCGGTCGGGCGGTGGATCATGGAATGGAAATGTGATGAGTGCCTTTTCGCGAAACCGTCGGCGTATCCTCAGCCTGTGGCTGCCGCGCCTGCCCATCGACCGCATCAAGCGGCAGCTCGCATACGGGAGCGCCGCGCCGGATAAAGCGGTTACGAGGGAAACATCCTCTTCCAACACCGACGGTGCGCCCCCTCTCCCGCTTGCGGGGGAGGGTTGGGGTGGGGGTGCCGCCGCGAGTCCTCAAGAAGATCCCAGCATCGTCGTCGCCAAACAAAACAATGCGCTGCAGATTTTCGCGCTCGATGACGCCGCAGCACGTCTCGGCCTTGTCATCGGCCTGCCGCTCGCCAATGCCCGCGCGATCTGTCCGCAGCTGAAAGTGTTCGATGCCGACGAAGCGGCTGACGCCAAAGCGCTGAGCGACGTCGCCGCCTGGTGCGACCGCTTCACCCCGCTGGTGGCGCTGGATCCGCCGCATGGCCTGTTTCTCGACATTACCGGCTGCGCCCATCTGTTCGGCGGCGAGGCCATGCTGATGAGAATCGTGTGCGGCGCGCTGACCCGGCAAGGTTTTGCCGTCAGCGCCGCGATTGCGGGCACGTCGATCTGCGCGCGCACCATGACGCGGCATGTCTCCGGCCAGATCGTGGCGGATGGCGGGGAGGCCGAGGCGATAAAATCATTGCCGGTGTTTGCACTCGGCGCCGATGAGGCCATCACCCGCGGCCTGCGCCGCGCCGGGCTGAAGACCATCGGCGATGTGGCCGCCCGCGCACGTCACGAAATCACGGCGCGGTTCGGCGATGATTTTACCACTCTGCTGGAGCAGGCATTGGGGCAGGGCGATGCGCCGATCAGCCCCTTGAAACCGCTGCCGGACTACATCGTCGAAAAACGGTTTGCCGAACCGGTCGCCACCGAAGGCGTGATCTCCGCGACCTTGTCCCGGCTGGCCGCGATGCTGGTCGCGGCGATGGACCGGCAGGGCAAGGGCGCGCGGCGGCTGGAAGCCCATTTCTTCCGCACCGACGGCGCGGTGCGCGCAATTGCGGTCGATACCGGGCAACCCGTCACCAGGCCTGAGGTGATCGACCGGCTGTTTCGCGAGCGGCTCGAGGCATTGGCCGATCCGCTCGACCCCGGTTTCGGCTTCGATCTCATTCGCCTGTCCGCCAGCCGTGTCGAGATCGTGGTGCAGCAGCAGCGCGATCTCGACGCCAATGTGCACGACAATGACGAGTTGGCGGCCCTGATCGACCGCATCGCCGCGCGGATCGGCGGACCGCGCGTGGTCGTGCACCTGCCGCAGGGCACCCATATTCCGGAACGCGCGGTCATGGCGGCGCCGGCGCAGCATCATTTGGCGGCGGCGCAAGCGGCGGCCTGGCCGGCGCGGGTTGACAGCGAACCGCCGTTGCGGCCGCTGCGGCTGTTCGCGCGGCCGGAACCGATCAAGGTGATCGCGGAAGTGCCGGATGGGCCGCCGGCGTGGTTTCAATGGCGGCGGGCGTCCCACACGGTGATGCGCGTGGAGGGTCCGGAGCGCGTCGCGATGGAGTGGTGGCGATCGCAGCGGGAAATGCTGACGCGCGATTATTTCCGCGTCGAGGACGAAACGGGTTTGCGGTTCTGGTTGTACCGCGACGGTCTGTACGACCGCGAGATCGCGCAGCGCGCGGGCGAAATCGTTCAGCCGAACTGGTTCGTGCACGGGCTGTTCGCATGAACGCGTCTGACGGCACGGCCTACGCCGAGATCGGAATCACCACGAATTTCTCGTTCCTGCGCGGCGGATCGCATCCGCAGGAGTATGTGCGGGAGGCCAGCGACCTGCGTCTTGCCGCCATCGGCATTGCCGATCGCAACACCCTGGCCGGCGTGGTGCGGGCCTACAAGGAACTGGAAAACCCAGAGGTCACATGTAAACCGAAGCTCCTGATCGGTGCGCGCCTCGTCTTCATCGACGGCACGCCTGATATCCTGGTCTATCCGCGCGACCGCGCCGCCTACGGCCGGCTCTGCCAGTTGCTGACGCGCGGCAAACGCGGCGACGATGCCGACAAGACCGGGAAGGGCGAGTGTCGCCTCGGTCTCGATGATCTGCTCGAGTTCGCCGCAGGGCAGCTCATGGTTTTGACGCTGCCGCATCGCTTCGAGCCGGAAAAAGCCCTCGAAATTCTCGACCAGTTGCAGCGCAGCCGCGCCGATGGCGTGTGGCTGGCGGCCAGCCTGCTGTATCGCGGCGATGACAGACGCCGCCTGGCGCGGCTGCGGCGGATCGCGGCCGACGCCCGCGTGCCGCTGCTGGCGACCAACGAGGTGCTGTATCACCATCCCGCCCGTCGCCCGCTGCAGGATGTGCTCTCCTGCATTCGCGAGAAAACCACTATCGACCTCATCGGCAAACGTCTTGAAGCCAATGCGGAGCGCTATCTCAAGCCGGCCCACGAAATGACGCGGCTGTTTCGCGACGTACCGGAAGCGCTGGCGGAAACCATGCGGTTCGCCGGCCGCATCGATTTTTCGCTCGACCAGTTGAAATACCAGTATCCCGACGAGCCGGTGCCGCCGGGCAAGACCGCGCAACAGCATCTGGAAGACCTGACCTGGGCCGGTGTTACACAATATTTCTCCGACAAGATTGACGACACGCTCCGCGCCACCTTGCGAAAGGAACTCGACCTCATCGCCGAACTGAACTACGCGCATTACTTTCTCACCGTGCACGACATCGTCCGCTATGCGCGCAGTCAGAACATCCTCTGCCAGGGCCGGGGCTCGGCGGCGAACTCGGCCGTCTGCTACGTGCTCGGCATCACCTCGGTCGATCCGACCAAGGTCGATCTGCTGTTCGAGCGGTTCATTTCCAAGGAGCGACTGGAGCCGCCCGATATCGACGTCGATTTCGAACATTCGCGGCGCGAGGAGGTGATGCAGTATGTCTACCGCCGCTATGGCCGCCACCGCGCCGCGATCATCGCCACCGTGATTCACTATCGCCCGCGCAGCGCGATCCGTGACGTCGGCAAGGCGCTGGGGCTGACGGAAGACGTCACCGCGGCATTGGCCGATACCGTGTGGGGCAGCTGGGGCAAAGGCCTCGACGACATGCAGGTGCGGCAGGCCGGGCTCGATCCGCAAAATCCGATGGTCGGGCTCGCGGTCGAACTCGCCGGCGAACTGATCGAATTTCCGCGGCATCTGTCGCAGCATGTCGGCGGCTATGTGCTGACGCAGGACCGGCTCGACTCCTATGTTCCGATCGGCAACGCCGCGATGGACGACCGCACCTTTATCGAATGGGACAAGGACGACGTCGACGCCCTGAACATGATGAAGGTCGATGTGCTGGCGCTGGGCATGCTGACCTGCATCCGCAAGTGTTTCGATCTGATCGCCGACCACAAGGGCGAACGTTACGAACTGGCGACGATCCCGCAGGATGTCCCCGAAGTCTACGACATGCTGTGCCGCGGCGAGTCGCTTGGCGTGTTCCAGGTCGAAAGCCGCGCGCAGATGAACATGCTGCCGCGGCTGAAGCCGCGCAAATTCTACGACCTCGTCATCGAGGTCGCGATCGTGCGGCCCGGCCCGATCCAGGGCGACATGGTGCATCCCTATCTGAAGCGCCGCAAGATGAAGCCCGAAGATATCGAATATCCCTATCCGAAGGGCGGCAACAGGGACGAACTGCGTAACGTCCTGCACAAGACCCTCGGCGTCCCGCTGTTCCAGGAGCAGGCGATGCGGATCGCGATCGAGGCGGCAGGATTTACCTCGGAAGAGGCGAACGGATTGCGCCGCGCGATGGCGACGTTTCGCAATGTCGGCACGATCGGAAATTTCGAAGAGAAGATGACCGGCAACATGATCCGGCGCGGCTATGATCCCGAATTCGCCAAAAACTGTTTCAACCAGATCAAGGGATTCGGCTCCTACGGTTTTCCGGAAAGCCATGCCGCGAGTTTTGCCCAGCTGGTCTATGTCTCGTCATGGCTGAAGCATTTTCATCCCGACGCGTTCTGCTGCGGGCTGTTGAATTCGCAGCCGATGGGTTTTTACGCCCCGGCGCAGATCGTCGGCGATGCCCGCACCAACGGCGTCGAGGTGCGCGAGATCGACGTGTCGTTCAGCTATGCACAGAATACGCTGGAGAAGGGGAGTGGGAAATATTGCGCGGTGCGGCTGGGATTTCGCCAGATCGATGGATTTAAGTGGATTGATGCGGATGAGGAGCGATTGAAGCGAACTCAGGCGTCCTCGCGGGAGACTCGGGACGCGAGTTCAATCCACCTCGCCCCGCTTGCGGGGAGAGGTGATCCAGACGACTGGGCCGAGCGCATCGTCGCCGCGCGGGCGCGCCGTCCCTTCACGTCGCTGGAGGATTTTGCCCGCGACACCGGCCTGCCCAAGCGCGCACTGATCCAGCTTGCCGATGCCGATGCGTTTCGCTCCATCGGGCTCGATCGCCGCGCCGCATTGTGGGCGGTGCGGCGGCTGCCCGAGGACGTGGCGCTGCCGCTGTTCGAAATATCAGCCGCGCGCGAGCAGCCGGACGAGAACGCGCGGCCGCTGCCCGAGATGCCGCTGCCAGAACAGGTGGTTGCCGATTACCAGACCATCCGGCTGTCGCTGAAGGGCCATCCGATGGAGTTTCTGCGGCCGATGTTTACTGGGGAACGTGTCGTCGCCTGCAAAGATGTCTGTCATGCCAACGACAGGAAGCGTGTCCGCTGTGCCGGCGTGGTGCTGGTGCGGCAGCGTCCGGGCAGCGCCAAGGGCGTCGTGTTCATGACGCTGGAGGACGAAACCGGCATCGCCAATATCGTGGTGTGGCCGAAGGTGATGGAAGAATTCCGCAAGGAGGTGATGGGCGCGCGGCTCCTTCTGGTCGAGGGCTATATCCAGAGCAGTCCCGAACAGGTGACGCATCTGGTCGCGCAACGCCTCACCGACCGCTCCCATGATCTGATCGGCCTCGCCAACGACGCGCTCGGCCGCAAGCATGCGGTGCCGGCCGGCCCCGCGCTGATCGAGCCGCTCAATGACGATCCTCGCGAGCACCTCGACAATCCCGCCCGGAAAATCCGCCACCCGCGCAACGTGCGGATACTGCCGCCGTCAAGGGATTTTCATTGAGATGGCGCCGGCGGCTAATGTCTGCGGCGGCAAATCCAACGCAAACCACCACGCCAAAACGAATGCCCGATCGAAGCACACACACACGTCGGCCTCAGGCAAGTTCCTCGACAACAGCTCGTTGAACTTCCGGCCGTTCGGACATCCGGCGGCGGTGATCCAGCACTTTGGGAAATCGCAAGGGATCCACGCCGTCGTCCTCCAGCCACTGCGCCATCGTGAACAGGTAGGGATCGCAGATCGTATAGGTTTCGCCCATCACCCAGGGCGTTGCGAGCATGTTATGTTCGATCAATTCGTAACAGGCCGTCACCGACTGCGGCACCTTGCGCTGCATCGCCTCGATCGCTGCCGGATCGTCGGCCCAGCGATAACCGCGCATTCGATGGGAGTGGGCCACATGCAGCGTCGAGCACAGATAGCTGTTGAAGGCTTGCACTTGCGCAAACGGGAAGGGATCATCAAGCGGGGCCAGCTTTTTCAGCGGAAAGCTCTGCGCGATGAAGGCCAGCATCGCGGGCGTCTCCGTCAGGATTCCCCGGTCGGTCACCAGGGCCGGAACCCGGCCTTTCGGATTGACGGCGAGATATTCTGCCTTGCCTTGTTCATTGGCCGCGAAGCTGATCCGCACGGTTGCGTAGTCCGCAGCAGCGTCCTCCAGCGCGATATGGGACGCCAGTGAACAGGTGTGGGGTGCGTAGTACAGCGTCAGCATCGAGATAATTCCTCACATTAGTACGCGATTTTCGCGTTCGGATTTCTATCTTATGAAGTCACGGTTTCATGAAGTGATCTGGTGAAGGAGTTCCCGGCGGTTCACGTGTTCAGCAAAATTCCAGATACGCTGAGGAAAGTATACTACATTCAGACAGCTCGAATCCTTGCGCCCGGCCGCCATGGCGGCCGTATCCGTTCCCGATGGAATCCCGATGCCGAGGAAATTCACCGACCCAAATGACATCGCGGAAGACATCATCCGCGATGTCGGCACCAACCTCGTGGTCGGGTTGCCGCTCGGGCTCGGCAAGGCCAACCACATCGCCAATGCGCTCTACGCGCGCGCCGTCGCCGACCGCGCCATCAACCTGACCTTCCTTACCGCGTTGACGCTGGAAAAGCCGAGGCCGAAGAGCCTGCTGGAGCGGCGCTTCATCGCGCCCGTCATCGACCGGCTGTTCGGCGGCTATCCCGATCTCGCCTATGCCGGCGCGTTGCATGCGGATGAGCTGCCGCCCAACATCAAGGTGATCGAGTTCTTCTTTCTGGCGGGGAAATGGCTGCACGCGCCGTTCGCGCAGCAGCACTATATCTCCGCGAATTACACCCATGCATCGTCCTATCTGCTGGCGCGCGGGCTCAACGTCATAGCACAGCTGGTGGCGAAGCGCGTCGTCGATGGCGAGACCCGCTACAGCCTGAGCTGCAACACCGACACCTCGCTCGATCTGCTGCGCGCCCGCGCCGAGGGGCGCGCCGCCTTCAAGGTGTTCGGGCAGGTCAACTCCGAACTGCCGTTCATGCCGGGTGCGGGCGATCTTGCGGCAGGCGAATTCAGCGCCGTGCTCGACAGTCCCGAAACCGATTTTCCGCTGTTTGCGCCGCCGGCCGAGCCGGTCAGCGACACCAAATACGCCATCGGTCTGCATGCCGCGACCCTGGTGCGCGATGGCGGCACGCTGCAGATCGGCATCGGCCAGATCGGCGACGCGCTGGCGCAGGGGCTGATCGTGCGCCAGCGCGACAACGCCGGGTTTCGCGAGATCATGCAGCGGCTTTCGCCCGGCGCGGAGCCTTCGGCGCTGGAAACGGCGACGTTCGAAAAGGGTCTCTACGGGGTCAGCGAGATGCTGACCGAGGCGTTTATCCGCCTGATCGAGGCCGACATTCTCAAGCGCGAGGTCGATGGCGTGGCGCTGCATGGCGCGTTCTTCCTCGGGCCGAAATCGTTCTATCGCGCGTTGCGGGAGATGGCGCCGGATCGGATCGCCCGCATCCAGATGATGCCGGTATCTTTCACCAACGAGCTCTACTGCGACGAAGTGGCGAAACGGCGTGCCCGGGTCGACGCCCGCTTCATCAACAATGCGATGATGGCGACCCTGATGGGAGCGGCCATTTCCGACGGCCTCGAAGACGGGCAGGTCGTCAGCGGCGTCGGCGGCCAGTACAATTTCGTGGCCCAGGCGTTTGCGCTGGCCGGTGCGCGCGCGATTCTCACGGTCGAAGCGACCCGGCAGGGCAAGGCGAGGACGCATTCGAACATCCGCTGGAACTATGGCCACGTGACGATTCCCCGCCACCTGCGCGATGTCACCGTCACCGAATACGGCGTCGCTGATCTCAGGGGCAAATCCGACGCCGATGTCATCGCGGCGATGCTCGGCGTCGCGGATTCGCGCTTTCAGGACGAACTGGCGCGGCAGGCCAGGGATGCCGGCAAGCTGCCGAAGAACTTCGAAATCCCGGCGGACAAGCGCGAAAACTTTCCGGAGCGCATCAAGGCCGCCTTGAAGCCGGCGCGCGAAGCGGGCCTGCTGCCATCGTTTCCGTTCGGCAGCGATTTTACCGAGTCAGAACAACGCCTGATTCCGGCGCTGCAGGTCTTGCAGCAAGCGCAGCGCACGCCGCTGCAATTGCCGGGACTGTTGTGGCAGGGACTTTCGCGCACCCCTGATACCGCCGACGTTGAATGCCTGACGCGGCTCGGCCTCGATAGTCCCAAGACATTTTCGGAACGCGCCTATCGCGCACTGGTCAGCGCGGCGCTGGTGAAGAGCAGGGCGTTGTAATCTCTCTCGTCGTCCCCGCGAACGCGGGGACCCATACGCCGCGACGGTTATTGTTGAGCGCACTGGTCGACGATCCTCTTCAACAATAGATGACCGGGATTATGGGTCCCCGCGTTCGCGGGGACGACGAGAGAGATGTAATCTCTCCGCTACCTGTTCTTGTTCACCGGCTTGCGCTTCTCGATGAACGCCGCCATGCCTTCGGCGCGATCTTCCAGCGCGAAGGTCGAGTGGAACAAATTGCGCTCGACGTTCATGCCTTCCGCCAGCGGTGTCTCGAATGCGCGGTTGATGGCTTCCTTGGCCATGGCGGCTGCGGGACGCGACATCGCGGCGATTTTTTCCGCCGCCGCCAGCGCTTCCGCCATCAACTTGTCCGCGGGCACGACGCGGCTGACCAGCCCCGAGCGCTCCGCTTCGGCGGCATCCATCATCCGGCCGGTGAGGCAGAGATCCATCGCCTTGGACTTGCCGACCGCGCGGGTCAGCCGCTGCGTTCCGCCGATGCCGGGAATGGTGCCGAGCGTGATTTCCGGCTGGCCGAATTTGGCGGTGTCCGCGGCGATGATGATGTCGCACATCATCGCCAGTTCACAGCCGCCGCCCAGCGCATAGCCGCTGACCGCGGCAATGGTCGGCTTGCGGCATCGCGCGACGCGGTCGCCGCCGATGGCGGTAAAATCGCTGGAAAACATGTCGATGAAGGTCTTGGGCTGCATTTCCTTGATGTCGGCGCCCGCCGCAAAGGCCTTTTCGCCGCCGGCCAGCAGGATGCAGCCGATCGCGTCATCGGCCTCGAGATCGTCGACCGCCGCAGCGATCTCCCGGAATACGCCGAACGACAGCGCATTGAGCATTTTCGGACGGTTCAGCGTGATAATGCCGACCGCGCCTTTGGCTTCGACAATGATGTGTTCGAACGTGCTCATGATCCACCCCGGCGCTTGATTGCGCCGGCAATGTGCCCGCTGGCGGGATGGGCTTCAAGAGGGGAGAACACCGTGTCCCGGACGCGGTGCAGCGTTCTCCCGGCGATGCGAAGCATCGTCCGGTCACGCTGCTCCGCAGAGCCGGGACCCAAACAGCGGTATGGATTTCATGGGCCCCGGCTCAGCTGCGCACCGCCAAGGCGCTGCGCAGCGTCCGGGGCACGAAACTGTTTACGCCATGAACATGCGCGCGGCGGAGGCCATCGTCAGCAACGCCCCGAAGGCGATGAAGATCTTCCCGATCAGCGAGGTCTGCTCCCAGGCGGAATCTTCCTTGCTGGCGGCCATGACAGGCGCGGCGGGGGCGGCTGGCGCCTCGGCCGATGCCAGCGCCACGGTCGGCGCCGTGGGCCCGGTTTCGAGCCTGGCTTCGGATTTGGCTTCCTGCAGCGCGCGGTCGAGCTCGTTGAGCTGATCGGGGGCCACGACTTCGGCCTCCGCGGCCGGCTGGCTGTCGGCGGGTTTGTCCGCGGCGGTCTGCAGCATCGTGTTGGCTTTCGCCGACATCGCCCGGGCACTGTCGGCTGGTACTTCGGGGGCCAGATGCGCGTTGGCATTGGCGACCGACGGCGGGATCGTGGTGGAAGGGTTGCCGCTGACATCAGCGACGTCGGTATCATCAGGCTCGTCAGTTGCCTTCCTGGCGGCCGAGGATTTCAGCGCCGCTTTGCTGGATTTTCGCTGCGCGTGTTTTTTCGAGTGGCGCGGCTTGGTATATTTGTTGAGCGCAATCGGCGCCCCCGCGGCTTTTTCGGATTTTGAAGTTGCGATCGCAGTGTCATCACCCGGCTCCGCCTGCGATGGCCCCGCGAAGCACACAAAGAGCCCTGTCGCTAGAATCAATGCCGAGCGCCCGCTGGCTTTGATGATCATTTGGCAATCTCCCCATTTGCCCTCCCCAAGGCGAAATGAGACCCCACGGCGTGGCCACAGCGCGGCAGAAAAAGGGAATCTTCGGGTGAGACCGGGCGAAAGCAGGGCAGGGGGGCCGTATGCGGTCGCCGGCCAACCATTTCGCGCCATGTCGTCACCGATGCGGCGGGTGCCAGCGGAACCGATCGATGTTATGAGCCATCGGAGCGAAATTCGCTGTCGCGATTCCCGAACCGGGGTGCGACGGTCTCGAAGTGCCGCCGGAGGCCTGGATCACGATTCCGTGATCGTTGGCTTTCGGCGTAACAAATTGAAAGATCGACCGAATTGCAATGTGGGAGCGCGCGTGCGCGAACGTGAGGATGAATGGACCGGCCTGATGCGGTCGGCCATTTCAGGCGACGATGCGGCGTATCATCGCCTGCTCAAGGCCGTCACGCCGGTGCTCCGGGCCGCGGCGCGCCGCGGCCTGACGCGGGCGGGGCAACCCGCGGATCAATCCGAGGACATCGTGCAGGACATTTTGTTGGCGGTGCATCTGAAGCGGCATACTTGGGACGCCGACGCCCCGTTCGCGCCATGGCTGTTTGCGATCGCCCGCAACAAGCTGATCGATGCGCTGCGCCGCCGCGGCCGGCGGGTGTTCGTCAACATCGACGATTTCGCCGAGACGCTGCCGGGCGAGGCGGCCGCGGAGACCGTGCCGGCCGGCGAGCTCGAGGCCCAGTTGAAGTCCCTGCCGGCGCGTCAGCGCGACGTGCTGCAGTCGATCGCGGTCGATAGCGCGTCGATCAAGGATACCGCGAAGAAATTCGCGATGAGCGAGGGGGCGGTTCGGGTGGCGCTGCATCGCGGGCTGGCCAGCCTCACCGCCAGGCTGCGGGGACAATGAGAATGGAGACCGATCAGCTCATTCGTAGCCTCGCCGCCGACAACGCGCACCGCGCGCGGCCGGTCGGCTTCGTGCTGGCGCTGTCGCTATTGCTGGCGGCGCCGGTTTCGATCGCGATTTTCATGATCGAACTGGGCGTCCGGCCCGATGTCATGACCGCGATGCGCAATCCGTTTTTCGACCTGAAATTTGCGGTGACGCTGGCGCTGGCGATCCCGGCCATCGCCATCAGCCTGCATCTGGCGCGGCCGGAGGCCTCGCTGCGGGGCTGGGCGTGGCTGCTGCTGATTCCGATCGGCCTTCTGGTCGCGGGGATCATGGGCGAGATGATGATGCCGCAGCGGACGCCGATGATGACGCGACTGATCGGCAACAATGCGTGGAACTGCCTGACGTCGATACCGCTGATGGCGCTGCCGCTATTGGCGGCGGCGCTGCTCGGCTTGCGTCACGGCGCCCCGGCACGGCCCGCGGTTGCCGGCGCGATCGCCGGACTGCTGTCGGCGGGCCTGGCGGCAACGCTCTACGCCTCGCATTGCACCGACGATTCGCCGCTGTTCGTCGCGACCTGGTACACCATCGCCGCAGCGCTGGTCGCCGCCATCGGCGCGCTGGCTGGTTCGAGGGTGTTGCGGTTCTAGGACGTTGAATGCCTACGCCGCCGGTGCGGCGGCGGCCTGCTGCATGCGATGGAAGCGCAGGACCTGCTGCGCGGTCGAGGAGCGCAGCCGTTCATAGGTGGCCTTGCAGGCCGCCAGATCGGTCGGCTCCAGGCCGGACAGTTCGTCGCGCATGTTGATGATCGCCTTCACGGTCGACCACGACAACGCACCGACCTTGGCCAGGATCATGACGCCTTCGGCACGGGTTTCCAGCATCATGTGCTCGGCGATCGACACCGGCACGCTGGCGAGGGCGGCGAGCGCCGCATTGGCTTCGTCGAATTTACCGGCCTCGGCGAACGTTGCCACCTGGAATTCGTCGAGCCGGCCGTCCTCGTAGAGCGATTTGACCAGCGCGTGGGCGATCGCGGTTTCCCTGGTGATCGCCACGGGTGCCGAGCGCGCCAGCCGGGTCGCTTCGCGCACGGCGGTCGGCACATCCCCCGCCTGCTTCGGATGGGCGGCCTCGAGGCGCTGCCGCACCGTGGCGGAGGCCTTGGCGATCAGTTTCAGATAGAGGTGCCGCGGGATCGTCGGACGCATGCCGAGGCAGGTTGCAAGATTGTCGTCGCCCTCGGCGCGATCGACCAGCCGGGTGAAGCCGCGCTCGGAAAACTCCGCACCGGGATTGTTGACGGTGCTCTGGATCACCTCGTCATTGCCGCGCAGCACCAATACGTCGGTCACCGCGCCGCTCAGCACCCTTCGCAGCGAGATCGCCAGCAAATGCGCCTGGCTCTTGTTGCGCGCGGTCTCGATCAGCGCCTCGTCGTCGAGGCGTTCCGACCTCGACAGCACCGGAGCCGCGACCTCGATCAGATCGTCGAACGCCAGGGCACGGATCGTGCCCTGTGGCGCGGTATCGATCGGGGCCAGACGGTTGGCGAGCAGCGCCCGGGCGGAAGTCTCGATATGATCCATCAGGCACTGGAACACGTCGTCGAACAGCTCGACCTGTTCGTCGGAATAATCCACCGCGCCGTTGATGAAGAGGTCGGTGACCCGGCGCAGGGTCTCGACCCGGTGCGCGACGGTTCCATGCGCGAGCGTGGTCTGCAACTCGTCGAGCAGACTTTCGGTGGTGGCGGCGGGCTTCGAACTCATGACTCTATCCTGGAGCGTTCGGACATTTCAGGCCGGCGACGTTTTCTTTGTCGCCGGAAACGGAAGCGGTCGGATCAGGCGCTGGCGATGCGATTGCGTCCCCGTGCCTTGGCTGCGTAAAGCGCGCCGTCGGCGCGCGCGAGAATCATGTCGGGCGTCTCATTCGGCTTCAGCGTCGCGACGCCGGCCGAAATCGTTACCTGCATGCCGGGTGAGAACGCGCTCCAGTCGAGATCGGCGATGATGGCACGAAGCCGGTCCAGGATGCGCGTGGCGCCTTCATCCGGCGTGTCGGGCAACAGCAGCAGGAATTCCTCGCCGCCATAGCGGCCGAACCTGTCGATGGGACGGATGTTGGCGAATACGGTAATGGCGAATGTCCGCAGCACTTCGTCGCCGGTGGGATGGCCGTAGGCGTCGTTGATGCGCTTGAACCAGTCGAGGTCGATCAGGGCGATCGAGCACGGCGTCCGGCTGCGGTGGGCGCGGGCGATCTCCTCGTCCAGCACGCCCATGATGCAGCGGCGGTTGAACGAGCCGGTCAGCTCGTCCAGTTCGGCGAGTTCTTCGATGCGCTTGTAGGCCTCCTTCAGCTCGACGCCGCTCTTGTAGAGCGATTGACGCATCGCACTGGAGAAAATCCCGATGAACATGCAGCGTCCGATGGTCAGGATGAACACCATCATCGTGGCGAAACGCTCGAGATAGCTGCCGTGCGGCATCGCAATCGGCTTGTCGGTCAAAAGAAACAGCGCGGCGAGGCCGAATGCCATCGCGGTCCAGACCATCGCCGTCTGTCGCGGCGTCGAGCGCAGCGAGCTGAAGCTGAACACGACGAACAGGGTGCACAGGAACATCACCCCGACTTCCGGCGCGATCCAGGTGAAGGCCAGCATGATCATCATGTTGATGATCGATTGAGGCGCGACGAGGTAATGATCCCTGAAGCGCTCGTTGAACCCCGTTTCGGAGAGCGCAATCGAGCTGGCGACGGTGATCAGGCCGCAGATCGCGAATGCCGGGCCGATGATGGCAGGGATCGTGCCGGCATGGGCGTAGATCAGCAGGACGAAGGCATCGACGACATAGCTGGCGCCGATCATGACCTGAATCTGACGGCGCTGCCGGGCGCGACGTACCAGCGCCTTCGCCGTCGGCTTCGGGCCCACGTCTTCCAGTTCAGCCGCAATCGGATTCAGGAACGAGGACGCAGCGGTGCCCATAATCTCGCCGGTAATGGAACTGGTGATGGAACTAAAGTCTCGAAAATCTAAGCGGGAAAGCCTTTAGGTTTGGTATCTTTCGCGTCGAATCGGGGCTCGCCGGGCTTGCGAGCCCTTGTTTCGCAAGGGAAATTAGCTGGAACCGGGTACCGGCGCGCGCCCCGGCCGTCCAGGACGAACCAGTTGGTGTCGAAACGGCAAGCAGGTGCTGCTTTGGCGGCAAAGCCTTGGTAAGCTCGGCATAATGTCGGCGGGGGTGGCCGCGACGCGCAGGAAGAAAAGTACTCCGTATTATGATACCAGCTTTTCGCTTTTGCCTCTTACTGTGGGGTAGATCACACGTGAAATCGCGGACTTGCGATAATTTCAAGAATCTTGCCTTTCCCATCGAACCACCCGCCGACCCAATCCGACCAACCTTGCGAGACGGCCATTGAGTGCGACACAGGCGGCTACGGACGATGTCCTGATCGCTCGGATCGCTCAAGGCGACCGGCTCGCCATGCAGGTGCTGTACGGAAGGCACCATGTCAGGGTGTTCCGCTTCGGGCTTCGCCTGGTTCGGGACGAACAGGTTGCTGAAGATCTCATCAGCGAGGTTTTCCTCGATGTATGGCGGCAGGCTGGCAAGTTCGAAGGCCGATCCGCCGTTTCCACCTGGCTGCTGGCAATTACGCGATTCAAGGCCTTGTCTGCGCTGCGGCGCAGGAAGGACGGCGAACTGGACGACGAGGCCGCCAACGCGATCGAGGATACGTCCGATGATCCCGAAGTGGCGGTGCAGAAGAAGGATACCAGCGTAGCGTTGCGCAAGTGCCTCACCGCACTCTCGCCAGAGCATCGGGAGATCGTCGATCTCGTCTACTACCACGAGAAATCCGTGGAAGAGGTCGCTGAAATCGTCGGGATACCCGAGAATACCGTGAAGACGCGACTGTTTTATGCGCGCAAGAAATTGGCCGACCTGTTGAAGGCGGCCGGCATCGAACGAGGTTGGCCATGATGGCAGCAAGCAAGAAAGTGCTGGATCAAGAACCCGGCGAAATCGAGGTGCTGCTGCCCTGGCATGCGGCCGGCACCCTGAGCGCGCGCGATACCCGCCGCGTCGATGAAGCGCTGGCTCGCGATCCCGAACTGGCCAGGCAATATGCGGTGATCCGGGAAGAGTTCGCCGAAACCATCTCGCTCAACGAGAGCCTCGGCGCGCCGTCCGCGCGCGCCATGCATAAGCTGTTCGCTGCGATCGACGCAGAGCCGTCGCGCGCGCCATCGATCTCGCTCAATATTTCGGCGCGGATCAGCGAGTTTTTCTCCGGTCTGTCGCCGCGGACGCTGGCCTGGTCGGCAAGCCTGGGTGCGCTGGCCCTGCTGTTGCAAGCCGGTGTGATCGGCGCGGTGCTGGTGAAGAACCAGACGTCGTCGTTCCAGACGGCCTCGCTCAGCACCAATGCGCCCATCACCCGCGAACTGGGGGCGGGGACAGCGCCATACGCGCTGGTTCGATTCGTGCCGGAAGCGCGCATCGCCGATATCACCGCACTGCTCGACAGCTATCAGGCCACCGTCACCGACGGCGCCCAGGGCGGCATGTTTCGGCTGCAGTTCGGCAACAAGGCGATGAGCAAGGACGAGGTTGCCGCGCTGATGAGCAGGCTGCAGCGCGAGAAGATCGTCAGTCTCGCCGTGGCGGCGCCATAGGCCGCTCTTCCACACCCAGCGTAAACTGAGGCGTCATGGTCCACTATTCCGCAAACTGGCTGATTGGCATGCGGCGTACGGCGCTGGCGTTGACCGCAGCCGCGGTGTCGCTTGCAGGCGCTGGTATCACGGCGGTTCACGCCCAGAACCTGATGCGTTCGCCCAACCTCAACATCCAGTCGCGGATGCCCGCCATCAATCCGACCGTGGCGCCGCGGATCACTCCGAACGTGGCGGGCGGAGCAAACGCATTCGGCAGAACGCCACCGGGCGGCCATAGAGCCCGTATCGGCGTGACATCGACGCTTCCGAATGCGCGCTTCTCGCCGAACCTTTCGCCGGCCTGCAGCTACGCCCATCGCGACAGCAGCGGCGAATGCCGGGACAAGCCGGTCTCGTCATCCGATGGCGGCGGCGTCGGCAAATCCGCGAAAAAAGTCAAGAAGGGCGCGAGCCGCAATACGCCGTTGGCAGCGGTCAACCCGGACGCGGTCCCCAATGAATTCGTGGCCGAGATCGATGGTTCGCTGTCGGATGCGCAGGCCGATGCGCTGGCACGGCGTCATGGCCTCGTGCGGCTGCAATCGCAGAATTTTCCGCTTGTCGGCGCCACCATCGGCCTGTTCCGGATCACCGGCCGTCGGTCGGTGGAGAGGGTGCGTCGAGCCTTCGCTGCGGAGCCCGGCGTGCGTTCGGTGCAGCTGAACTTCCGTTATTGGCTGGCGCGGAATCAGAACGCGGCCCAGACCGCGGGCGATCCCGCGCAATACGCGCTGGCAAAGCTTCGGTTGCCGCAGGCCCACACGCTGGTCAGCGGCGCCAATGTGACCATCGCCGTGATCGATTCCGGAATCGACGACAAGCATCCGGAACTCGTGAACTCGGTGGCGGACAATTTCGACGCGCTCGGCAGCAAGGAAGGCCCGCATGTTCACGGCACCGGCATCGCCGGCGCCATCGTGTCGCACGCCAGGCTGCTGGGGAGCGCGCCGCAGGCCAGGATTTTGGGAATCCGCGCCTTCGGCACGGCGGCGAAGGGTGCGGAAAGCACCACTTTCGTGATCCTGAAGGCGTTGAACTATGCCGTGCTGCACGGCGCCCAGATCGTCAATATGAGTTTCGCCGGTCCGAAGGATCCGCTGATCGAGCGCGGTATCGGAGCCACCGCCGCGAGGGGTATCGTGATGGTCGCGGCCTCCGGCAATGCCGGTGCGAAATCGCCGCCGCTGTATCCTGCCGCCAACGCCAATGTGATTGCGGTCAGCGCCACCGACGCCAAGGACAAGCTGTTTGCGGCATCGAACCGCGGCGGCCATATCGCGGTCGCGGCCCCCGGCGTCGATATCTTCCTGCCCGCTCCGGACGGAAAATATCAGATGACTTCGGGAACCTCGTTTTCCGCCGCCTACATCAGCGGCCTTGCGGCCCTGATGCTGGAGCGCAATCCTGCGCTGAAGCCGGGCGAAGTGCGCGCGATCCTGATGAGAACTGCCCGCGATCTGGGCAGCCCCGGTCGCGACGATCAATTCGGCGCCGGCGAAGCCGATGCGTTTGCAGCGGTCTCGGCCATCGGCCCCACGGCGGCGGTGCCAGTCGCCACGGTGTCGCCTGCGCCTGCCGTCGAAGCCGGCCCGGGCCGACAACAGCCTCCCCCGACACGGGCACTGGACCAGCCGGCGGCCGCCATGGCGTCCGATAAATCGGCCGCCAGCGAAGCCAATCGCGCCGCCGCGCGATAGATTCCCGTTCCGGAAACCGTCGGCAAAAAAAGCAAAAAAAATCGCGCGGTCGTTTGAACGTCTATCCACCCTGCTGCGACTTATATTTGTGGGAGCGGTTATCCCTCCCCATCGAGGCTGTATTCGGCGCGAGCGCCCATCCACCCCAAGCGCCCATATGGCTTGACCCGTCCGGTTGTCCCCCCGGACGGGTCTTTCGTTTCTGGCGTTGTTTTCCCTGCTCTCGATGCGGGAAGTCTCACCCGATGAAACCGGTGGATACGCGCGGGCGCAAAGCGGCGCAGCCCGGCCATGCTGGTCTGCATCTTGACGGTGGATTGGCCGGAAAGCCCCGCATGATTACGGCTTTTGGCCGATAAACGACATCCAGCAAGGCCGTTCGATAGACTTCGTTAAGGTTTTCCACAAAATATCACTGTCACATTCGACTGATTCGTTTTCGTTGCGTCTGCGTCCGTTTTCTCCTCTTACGGGCTGGTACATGACACATCGATTGGACGTGGCAGATGGCCGCGACGTTCTCGCGCGCTGGTGCAATCTGGCCGAGCAGCGGCTGGAATACCTCACCGAACTGTTCGAGACCGGCCGCTGGCGCCGCTTTCACAGCGAAGTCGCATTCCTCGAAAACATCCAGGAGGCCAAGGCCGCGGTCGAAACCTGGCGCAGTCTGTCGACGCGCGAGGCGTCGCTCGACAATTCCGCCGTCGACATGTCCTGGCTCGGCCATACTCAAACGGCGCTGGCGCGTGTCGACAGGCCGCGCGATCAACCCGATCGGCTTCCGTCGCCGCCGGTGGAGCTAGCCGCCGAACTGCCGCCGCCGGATGATCCGGTCGCCGCGGAACCGGTGCATGTTGCTTCGGACGAGGCGCCGTCGGCGCCGGCGATGGAACCGCTGACGTTGGACGACGATTACGTGCCGACGCTGGACGCGATCGCGCAGCGTTATCCGCTGCTGCGCAACGCGCTGTAGGGCGCCGGGCTGCAATCCAGCTATTGCGCCTTGGTCGCCTCTTGCGGTTGGGGGCGCGCCGCAACCGCGGTGCCGTTGCCGAATATGCCGGCGAGACTGCGGATGCGCCCGGTGTCGATGCTGACATAGGCGGTCATGCCGGCGCGCAGCGGCGGCTCGCCCGGCCGCTCCAGCAGCCGCAGCCGCACGGGCAGGCGTTGCACGACCTTCACCCAGTTGCCCGAGGCATTCTGCGCCGGCAGGATCGCAAATTCGGCGCCGGTCGCCGGGCTGATGCTTTCCACTTCGGCATCCCAGGTGATGTCGGGATGCATATCGAGGATGACCTTCGCTTTCTGTCCGACGGTCACGTGGGTCAGGTCGGTCTCCTTGAAGTTGGCTTCGAGCCAGGGCCGGCGGTCGGTGACAACAGCGAACAGCGGGGTCTGCGCCTTGACCTGCTCGCCGAGCTGGAGCTTGAAATTGACGACCACACCGGCGCGCGGGGCCTTGATCTCGGTGTAGGCCAGATCCAGCGCCGCACGATCGCGCATCGCCTGCTTCTCGCGGACCGCGGCAAACTGGTCGGTCGGCCTGTCCGGCTTGCCGCCGAGCGCCGCCTCGACACGGGCGATGCGCTGCTGCAGCACCGCGAGGCGATCTTCCCCTTCCTGTTCTTCGCTGTCGGCCTGCTCGACCTTGGTGGCCGACGTGACGCCGCGTCCGGACAGATCGCGATGACGTTTGGCCTGGATTTGAAGATACGACAATTTGTTCTCGGCCTCGGTGGCCTCGGCCTTGATCTCGCGCAGGCTTACCTTGAGCTGCTCGACAGCGGCGCGCGCGGAATCGGTCTCGGCTTCGGCCCTGGCGAGGGCCAGCTGGTAGGGCGCGGGATCGAGACGGAACAGCACGTCGCCGGCCTTGACGACCGCGTGGTCGCGAATACGCACGTCGATAATCCGACCGGGCACCTCGCTTGCGATCTGGGTGATGTCCGCCTTGACGAACGCATTCTCGGTCGAGGCGTAACGGCCACCCTGCAGCCACACGATCAGCGCTCCCAGCAGCACGAGCACCGGCACGCCGATCAGCGCCCATGACCGCAAGCGCCTGCTCATGGCGCGGCCTTGCCATTGTGGCCGCGCGCGCCACGCAAGACGGGTCTGCGGCCGGCAACCACGGCTTTCCCGGACGGGGCGGCGTCCACGGCGGATACCAGCGTCTTCTTGATGCGCTGCAGCAACGTCATCAGCCGCCTGCTTTCCTGTGCCGAGAGGCCGGTAAGAGCGTCCTCCACCGTTGCTTCGGCGATGCGCCAGATCCGCTTGTGCACCCGCTCGGCTTCCGGCGTGAGATAGACCCGCTTGACGCGGCGATCGTCACGCTGGGTCCGACGCGCCACCCAGCCATTGGCCACCAGCCGGTCGATCATGCGGCCGGCGGTCGCCTTTTCCACCTCCATCATCTCGGCAAGCTCCGAAAGCGAGGCGCCCGGGTGCCGGTGCAGACGGGTCAGCACCAGCCATTGTGCCCGGGTGATGCCGAGCCGGCGCACGCGGCGATCGAACTCCGTGCGCAACAGCCGGGCGACGTCGGAGATCACCACGCCAATGTATTCGTCGGTATTCGGCATGCCGCAATTGTAGCCGCCGGCGAATTAGTAAGCTAGGTTATTAAATTGGTAAGCCAGGTTATTATCTGGCTCATTTTGCAGCGCAACAAGATGACCGCAATCGCCGATACCGAGGCTCCGGCATTGACCGCGGCGCAGCGATACTGGACCCTGGCCACCGTGGTGCTGGGGTCCTCGCTCTATGGCACGGCGCTGCTCACGACATCGACCGTGCTGCCGCAGATGCAGGGCGCGATGTCGGCAACCCAGGACGAAATCGCCTGGGCGATGACGTTCAACATTCTCGCCACCGCGGTGGTGACGCCGATGACCGGCTGGCTGGTGTCCCGCTTCGGCACCAAGCGCGTGGTGGTGTATTCGATTGCCGTCTTCACGGTTGCAACGCTGCTGTGCGGCATGGCGCAATCGCTCGAAATGCTGGTGCTGTGGCGCATTCTTCAGGGCGGCGCTGGTGCGCCGGTGGTGCCGCTGTCGCAGTCGATCCTGTTCGCCACGTTTCCGCGCCATCAGCATACGATGGTGATGTCGATCTTCGGGATGGCGGTTGCGGTCGCGCCGGTGTTCGGTCCGGTTTTCGGCGGCTATCTCGCCGAGATCTACAGCTGGCGCTGGTCGTTCTACATGCTGGTGCCGATCGGCATCTGCGCCGCGATCGGCATGCAGCTCACCCTGAAATCCACCGCGCAGCTGGAAAAAGTTCGCTTCGACTGGACCGGCTTCCTTGCGCTGGCTATCGCGCTTGCCGCCATTCAACTCGTACTCGCGCGCGGCGTGCGGCTGGACTGGTTCAACTCGACGGAGATCGTGATCGAGTGCCTGGTCGCGGCGATCGCCTTCTACGTGTTCATCGTACACAGCCTCGGCGCCCGCGCGCCGTTTCTGAACCTCAAGCTGCTCACCGACCGCAACTATGCGATCGGGCTCGCGCTGGTGACGATCTACGGCATGCTGAATTTCACGCCGATGGTATTGCTGCCGCCGCTGCTGCAGCAGCATGTCGGTTTCTCGGACGCGCTGGTCGGACAGGTGATCGGATGTCGTGGCCTCGGAATGCTGCTGGGGTTCATGGCCGCAGGCTTCATGAGCCGGATCGACCCGCGCATCAGCATGGCCTTCGGCTTTGGCCTGCAAACCGCGGCGGGACTGTGGATGCTCAGCTTCGACCTCAACGTGACCATGGAGATCCTGGTCATCAACAGCGCCATCCAGGGTTTTGCGGTCGGTGTCGTCTGGGTGCCGATCACGGTCGTGGCATTCGACACCCTGGAGGCCAAGGATTACGCCGAGGCGTCGTCGATCTTCCACCTGCTGCGCAACATCGGATCGAGTTTCTTCATCTCGCTGTCGATCGCCGAGATCGTGCGCACGACCGGCGCCAATTACAGCCGCATGACCGAGATGATCACGCCTTACAATCGAGCAATCACCATGCCGGAGGTGACGGGAGCGTGGAACTTCGACACCGTTCCGGGCCTCGCCAGGGTGGCGAAGGAGATCATGCGGCAGTCGGTGATGATCGGCTATCTCAATGCGTTCACGATGTACACGGTGGCGTCGGCGCTCGCGGTCGTGTTCGCCCTGATGGTGCGGCGGCGCCGGAGGGCGGTCGCGTCCTGAGACAATTCCGTCGTCCCTGCGCCCCGTGCGCAATTGCGCACTAGGCAGGGACGACAAAGAGCTATTTCCGTACCGCGTTGCCGCCCACCACCACCTGGGCAAAGCGCTGCGCACCCTCGGCGGCCAGGTCCGGCGTGATCGGCCGCGCGTGATCGAGCCCGACCACGGCGCCGCGCGGCGTTTGCGAGATCATGTTGTTGTTGACCAGCGCGGTGCCCGCGCCCGGCGTCACCGACACGCCGACGCCGACAAAGGCATCGCGGATCACGTTGCCCGATATCACGACGTCGCGCAGATACTTGCCCCAGCCGGCGATGATGCCGAACGACGGCGCGTTCTCGATCACGTTGCCGGTCACCGATGTATCGGCCTCGACATAGATGCCGATGCCGGCGTCGTTGTCCGGCGCGGTGCCGATCGGACGCTTCGGCAGCAGGTTGCGGATGATGTTGCCCTGCACGACGGCGATACGACCGCCCTCGTTGAAATTGCAGACCGAGACGCCCAGCGCCGCGCCGTCGACGGTGTTGTTGGCGATCACGGCGCCCTCGAACGCGAATTCGGAATACAGCGCCACTTCGCGGACGCCGGAGACGCTGTTGCCCGTGATCTGGATGTTGGAGGCTGAATTGCCGCGCACCGCGGAATAGTCGCAGTTGCGGATGCGGTTGCCCCGCACGATGACGTTGCCGGCGCGAAACGCGTTGATGGCGTTGCCATATTGCCCGGAGCCGCCGGGGCCGGCCTTGATGTCCTCGATGCGGTTGTCCAGCACCATGGTGCCGTCGTCGCCGATCGCGTGGCGCAGGATTTCGATGCCGTTGTCGTTGGTGTCCAGGATGGTGTTGCGCGAAACCAACAGGCCCTGTGCGTCGAATGACGTGAAGCCGGTGACGGCGATCTTCGAGATGATGTTGCCGGTGACCTCGCCGGAACAATTCTCGAACCAGATGCCGTTGCCGCCGCTGCCGGTGATTTCGCAATCGGTGATGCGGATGTCGCGCCCGCCGAGGCAATGCACCAGGCCGCGCCGGGTGGGCAGCGGAATGCCGCCGCCATCGAGCGTGATGCTGGTGAGGCCGATGCTGCCGGCGCCTTCGCTTTGCAGCATCGATGCGCCGCCGCTGAAGATCAGCCTGGTGGCGCCGCGGACGCCGACCAGTTGCGTGCCGCTCTGCAGCCGCAGCATGCCGGTGCGATAGACCCCCGGCGGCAGCGCCAGCGGGACCTGTGCCCGTGCGGCCTCGTCGATCGCGCGCTGCAGCGCTCTGGTCTGATCGTCGGGGCTGCCGGGCCGCACGCCATATCGGCTCGCGTCGCGACCGAGCGAAGAAGTTGGCGGCGCCGCGCGCGCCGCATCCGGCGACATCGCCAGCGCGCCGGCAACGCCGGCGGCGGATACCCCGATGAGGTGGCGGCGATTGAGGTCCATGATCGCGTCTCCGGGCGGACGCAGGTCCGCAGGCTCCGGAATAACGCAAAAATGCAGCGCGGCATGGTGAAGGCGAGGGCGAAGGAGGGCGATTGTTGGGGGTAGGGTTAATCGTTAGCGAGCGTTACCCGCCGCGCCAGCCGCACCATCTCCAGCAGCATCGCCTCGCCGGCGTCGACGAGCTCTTCCAGCGTGACGCGGTGGGCTGCGCCCTTGCGCTGGCGTGCGCCGTCGCGCGCCAGCGGCGGCACATGCACGAAGGCGGCGAGGCGGGGGCCGCTGTTGCCGCAGGTCGCCTCGATCGCGCGCCAGCTCAAATAATTGCAGAGGTAGCTCCCGGCATCGCGCGAGGCGCGGGCATCGACTCCGGTGCCGATGGCGGCGCGCAACAATCTGGCGGTGTGCGGCCCGAAGGTCATGGCGTCGGCGCCGCCTGATATCGATCCCTTGCGCACCCGTGTGTGATCGGCGTCGGGCCACAGCGTGGTGACGGCGTTGCGGGCGCGGGTCTCGATCCGGACGTAAGGCGTGCGGGCGGCGAGGCCGAACATCAGCAGCGCCTGCGGCCGGCATCTTGTCAGCAGCTCCGGCAATTCCCGGTCGACCGCCCGGTAGGTCACCGGAAAGATGTGGCCTGAAAGCTCGACGTCGCCGAACGCGGGACGGCGCAGCCGCAGCAGCCGCGCCACCAGCGGCTGGGTCGGATTGTATGGCGCGCCGGGAAATGGGCCGAAGCCGGTGATGAGAACGCGGAGTTTTTCGCTCATGTCACCTCAGCATGTCCGCGATCTGCTCGGCCGCCAGCGCCGGCGCGATGCGGCCGTCGGCCACCTCGGCCTCGATCTTCTTCACCTTGCCGCGGATCGCCGGATCGGCGCGCAGCCGTGCCATCATCCGCTGCTCCAGCATCGACCACATCCACTTCACCTGCTGCTGCCGCCGTCGCGCGGCAAATTCCCCTGACGCATTCATCGCGGTGCGGTGATCGAGGATCTTCTGCCACAGCACGTCGATGCCCGTTCCGGTCAGCGCCGAATAGGTTTCGACCGGCGGATGCCAGTGTTCGGAGCGCGGGGTGAGAATATGCAGCGCGCCACGATACTCGGCCGCCGCCAGGTTGGCGCGTTTGAGGTTGTCGCCGTCGGCCTTGTTGACGGCGATCATGTCGGCGAGCTCGACCAGGCCCTTCTTGATGCCCTGCAACTCGTCGCCGGCGCCCGGCAACATCAGCGCCAGGAAGAAATCCGTCATGTCGCATACCGCGGTTTCGGACTGGCCGATGCCGACCGTTTCCACCAGCACGACGTCGAAGCCGGCGGCCTCGCACAGCAGCATGGCTTCGCGCGTTTTAGCGGCGACGCCGCCGAGCGTGCCGGCGGCCGGCGATGGCCGGATGAAGGCATGGTCGGAAGCGGACAGCCGCGCCATCCGGGTCTTGTCGCCGAGGATCGAGCCGCCGGTGCGGGCCGAGGAGGGGTCGACCGCCAGCACCGCGACCTTGTGGCCGCTCTCGATCAGGAACATGCCGAGTGCGTCGATGGTGGTGGATTTGCCGACCCCGGGCGAGCCGGTGATGCCGACCCGGATCGCCTTGCCGGTATCCGGCAGGAGCGCCTGCACCAGATCGCGCGCCATGGCCTGGTGATCGCCGCGCCGGCTTTCGATCAGCGTGATCGCGCGCGCCAAGGCCGCGCGGTTGCCGGCGCGGAGGTCCTTGGCCCATGTTTTGAGATCGATGGAGGCGGATTTCGGCAGGATCATGCCTTGGTTTACAACGGCCGGACGCGGCAGGCGAGGGGCCAGCGTGCCGGCGATGCGTTCGACGGCGGAGAACCATGCAGAGGCCTGCGCCGCGCGTCGGTTCGCGCCTCGCCATTGCGGGTCATGTCAGCGCCGGTCGTCATTGTCGCCCTTGGGCCGCACCCCGGCGAAAATCGCGGCGCCCTCCGGCGACAAATAGGGCTTCAGGGTTTCCCACGGCACGAAGGCGACATACTCACCTTCCGCATAAGGGCCGACCGCATAGGGTGGATAATGAAACGTCAGGCCGGAACTTTTGCCTGTAACGGTGGACGGCGCCAGCGTCACCGCGCCGATCTTGAGCAGTTTCGGTTCCAGGCCCTTGTACCATTCGGCTGTCGCGGTATCGCCGGCACCGCGTTTTTTCTTTTCGGCGTTCAGCGATGCGATCACGCCCTTCAGCATCGCCTTCATGGCCGGACCGCTATCGGCGGTCTCGGTGAAGAACGGCCGGATGCTGATGCGCTTCTTCACTGTGGCGTCCCACAGGATAGTGTCGACATCCGAATTGGGATGCGCGCCGCCCGTATTCATGTAGTCGGATCTGACGATGCTGACGTAGCGTCCATTGACCAAGGAGCGGACGGCGTATTTGCGCTCGAATGTCCAGCCACCGTTGCGAAACAAGTCCGGGTCCTGCTTGCGCGAGGCTTCGGCTTCCACGGCGTTCCTGGCGATCCACTTCTTGCCCTCGGCGAGACAATCCGCCGCCATGGCGGAGTCAGCCTTGATCCCGTCGTCGAGCAGGACACTGGCCTCGACCGCCTTGGTCATGATCGAGGCGTCGGGCTTGGAATCGGCGGCAAATGCAGCGGTGAGCAAGCCGAGGCTTGCCGCTGCGAGGCCCATTCTGCGGGCAAACGTCAATGCCACGGTGCGCAAAGCGAAATCCTTTGAAGAAGATACAGCGGGAAACTACTCCGCCGCCTCGCTATGGCCGAGCCGCGCATTGAGCTTGTGGATCAGTTCTTCCGCGGCGTCCGCGATCACGGTACCCGGGGGGAAGATCGCTTCGGCGCCGGCCTTGTACAACGCGTCGTAATCCTGCGGCGGTACCACGCCGCCGATGATGATCATGATGTCGTCGCGCCCCTGCTTCTTCAGCGCAGCCTTCAGTTCGGGCACCGCCGTGAGGTGGGCCGCTGCCAGCGACGACAATCCCAAAATATGCACGTCGTTCTCGACCGCCTGCCGCGCGGCTTCCTCGGCGGTGGCAAACAGTGGCCCGATATCGACGTCGAATCCGACATCGGCAAACGCCGAGGCGATCACCTTCTGGCCGCGGTCGTGGCCGTCCTGGCCGATTTTGGCGACCAGGATGCGCGGCCGGCGGCCCTCGGCATCCTCGAAAGCGTCGATCAGCGCCTGCACTTTTTCGACCCGGTTGGACATGGTGGACGCCTCCCGCTTGTAGACGCCGGTGATGGATTTGATTTCGGCGCGGTGCCGCCCGAACACCTTTTCCATCGCATCGGAGATTTCGCCGACCGTGGCCTTGGCGCGTGCGGCGTCGATCGCCAGCGCCAGCAAATTGCCGTTGCCTTCGCTGGCGCTACGGGTCAGCGCCGCCAGCGCCGCGTCGACGTCCTTTTGGCTGCGTTCGGATCGCAGCCGCGACAGCTTGTCGATCTGCAGCCGCCGCACGGTGGAATTCTCCACCTTGAGCACGTCGATCGGTGCTTCGTTGGACGGCTTGAACTTGTTGACGCCGATCACGGCCTGCCGGCCGGCGTCGATCCGCGCCTGCGTCTTGGCGGAGGCTTCCTCGATCCGCAATTTCGGCACGCCGGCCTCGATCGCCTTGGCCATGCCGCCGAGCTCTTCGACTTCCTGAATGTGGCCCCAGGCTTTGGCGGCGAGATCGCGGGTCAGGCGCTCGACATAATAGGAGCCGCCCCAGGGATCGATGATGCGGTTGGTGCCGCTCTCCTGCTGCAGGAATAACTGCGTATTACGGGCGATGCGCGCGGAGAAATCGGTCGGCAGCGCCAGCGCCTCGTCGAGCGCGTTGGTGTGCAGCGACTGGGTGTGGCCCTGCGTCGCCGCCATCGCCTCGATGGTGGTGCGCATCACGTTGTTGTAGACGTCCTGCGCGGTCAGCGACCAGCCCGAGGTCTGGCAATGCGTGCGCAGCGACAGCGAGCGCGGATCCTTCGGGTTGAACTGCGTCAGCAGCTTGGCCCACAGCAGCCGCGCCGCGCGCATCTTTGCGACTTCCATGAAAAAATTCATGCCGATCGCCCAGAAGAACGACAGCCTTGGGGCGAACCGGTCGACGTCGAGCCCGGCGGCGAGGCCGGCGCGGAGATATTCGACGCCGTCGGCCAGCGTATAGGCGAGTTCGAGATCCTGGGTCGCGCCGGCTTCCTGCATGTGGTAGCCGGAAATCGAGATCGAATTGTACTTCGGCATCTTCTGCGATGTGTATGAAAAGATGTCGGAGATGATCCGCATCGAGGGCGCCGGCGGATAGATGTAGGTGTTGCGCACCATGAACTCTTTCAGAATGTCGTTCTGAATCGTTCCTGAGAGTTTCTCGGGCGGAACGCCCTGTTCCTCGGCCGCGGCCACGAACAGCGCCAGGATCGGCAGCACCGCGCCGTTCATGGTCATCGACACGCTCATCTGGTCGAGCGGGATGCCGGAGAACAGCGTGCGCATGTCGTAGATCGAATCGATCGCCACGCCGGCCATGCCGACGTCGCCCGAAACGCGCGGGTGATCCGAGTCGTAGCCGCGGTGGGTGGCGAGGTCGAACGCGACCGAGAGGCCCTTTTGCCCGGCGGCGAGGTTACGGCGATAAAACGCGTTGGAATCTTCCGCCGTGGAGAAGCCGGCATATTGCCTGACGGTCCAGGGCTGGTTGACGTACATCGTGGGGTAGGGGCCGCGCAGATAGGGCGCGATGCCGGGGAAGGTCTCGAGGAAGTCGATGCCTTCAAGGTCGGCCTCGCTGTAGCCCGGCTTGACCAGGATGCCCTCGGGCGTCAGCCACGGCTCGGCGCCGCCGGCGGGTTTGGCGCGCGCGGTGCTTTGGAAAGCGATATTCGTAAAATTCGGTATGCGGCTCATGGCTGAAGCCCCCGTCCGTAAAAGGCCCCGGCAACCAGGCCCGATACCATTCCGATGGCGATCAAGAGTTCATCCGCCAGGTGAGTATTCGGACCAAACAAGCCGCAGGCGATCCAAATAGGGATAATTGCGCCGCCCGCAACGAAGCCGATCGTTGGGACAACGAACTGTACCAAAATCGGATGACCTCTGAGGAGATAAGCGGCCATGGGAAATAATCCAAAGGTGACGGGGGCCGCCAGTAACATCGTGAAAAGTAACGCCTCCAGCATCAATGGAAAATAGGCCGAGAAAAACATCAGGGCGAATAACGTTATCGCGCCCAAGCAAACCATTACAATGCCAACGCCGACCAACCCAGCAATCAGCGTCGCCAAGGCGCCGAGGGCAAGAAATCCCGGAATCTCAAGGACGTTTCGATTGCTCAAAAAGGCCTCCAACGGCCGTCTTCTGCGGAAGAGACTATCACAAACATCGCTAAAGGCTGTCATCTTGAAATCTCAATCATGGTCCGGATGCTGGTGGCTGACGATGGTGCCAAGTTTCTCTGGCCCGTAGTTCTGCAGCGTGGTCTTGCTCGGCAGGTTGGCGACGCCTACGACCCAGCCGAGCCGGGATTCGGTTCCGTATTGAAATGTCGGCACGACCCGGTCGGGGCGGTCGAAGGCGCCGGTCATGATCTCGATCCGGGGACCGTCGATGAGGCGGTAACTCAGCGGCGTGCCGCAATCCTGGCAGAAATCGCGCTCGGCAATGGAGGAGGACTTGAACGTGGCCGGCTTGCCCTTGGTCCAGGCAAAATCGGCGTGCTCGATATCGGCGAAGGATGCGAACGGCGCGCCGGACGCTTTCTGGCACATCCGGCAATGGCAGATGCTGACCTTGGCGGGCGGCGCCGACAGGGCGAAGCGAATTGCGCCGCATTGGCAGCCGCCGGTCAAAACGGGGTTTGCGATCGATATCATGTTGGCTCCATCCGCTGCCAGGCGTCCTGCAGCGCCGCGAGCGCGTCGCCGCCGGCAATGATGAAATCATTGACGCCCGCGGCGCGGAACGCGGCTTCTTGTTCCCCGGGCCGGCCTGCCAGATAGATATGCCTTGCACCGGTGTCTTGAAGGGCCTTTGCGGCGGCCGCAGCCTTGATGGCATAGACCTTGTCGGACGAGCACAGGCAGGCCAGATCAGCGCCGGAAGCTTTGAAGGTAGTGGCGAGGGCGGCCGGATCGGAAAAGCCCTCGGTATCGACCGCCTCGATCCCGCCGGTCTCGAAGAAGCTCTTGGCGAAGGTGGCGCGCGCGGTGAAGTCGGCGGGGGTGCCGAGATTGGCGAGGAAAATTTTGGGCCGCGCGCCGGTCTTCTTCAGGATCTGGTCCGAGCGGTCGCGCAGGCCTTCGAACGGAGCGGCCAACCGCATCGGCGGCAGCGGATCGAACTTTATCCTCGCTTCGCCGTAAGGCGCGAGCACAATTGGTTTGGCCTCCAGCACCGCAACCTGCGCCTCATGCAGGTTGGGAAATTCGGTCGCGCCGGTTAGCACTTCCTTGCGTTTGGCAATATTGGCCTCGCGCACCGCGCGCGTCGCCGCAACCTTGCGCTGGATCAGGCCTTGCTCAAGGGCTGCAAACGCGCCGCCGGCCTTCTCGATCTCCTGGAACAGCGACCACGCCGCCTCGCAAAGCTGCTGAGTCAGGGTTTCAATGCCGCCGGAGCCGGCCGCGGGATCGGACACCTTGGCGAGGTTGGATTCCTCCAGCAGTACCAGCTGGGTGTTGCGCGCGGCGCGCCGTGCGAACGCATCCGGCAGGCCCAGCGCCAGCGTATGCGGCAGCACGTTGATGCTGTCGGCGCCGCCGAGGCCTGCGGAAAATGTCGCCATCGTCGCGCGCAACATGTTCACGTAGGCGTCGCGCTGGGTCAGCATCCGCCAGGCGGTGTCGGCGGCAATGAACAGCGGCTTTGGCGCAAGGCCGCTGGCCTGTTCGACCCGTGCCCACAATAGCCGCAGCGCGCGGAATTTTGCCATGGTCAGGAACTGATCGGCATCGGCGGAAAGCCGCGCATAGATCATGCCTTGTGCGTCTTCCAGCGCAACGCCGGCGCTCTCGATCGCGCGCAGATAGGCGACGCCAGCTGCCAGCACGAAGGCCAGTTCCTGCACTTCCGATCCGCCGGCGTCGTGGATCACCCGGCCGTCGGCGGCTGCGAACGGGCCCTTGAATCCCATGGCCGCGAGGCCTTTGATCGTGTCGGTGACGGCGGGCACGATCTCGGCCCATGCATAGGGACTGGATCCCCACACCGCGCAGGCGCCGATCGGGTCGAGACCGAACCGGATATCGCAGGCCGCGGGATCGATCCCTGCGCGCTTGACGTATTCGGCGACGTGCATGGCGGCCATCCGGGACTGCGGCCCGATCTGAAGTTCGATCCCGATGCCGGCATCGATGAACACGCCGTCCAGAACCCTTGCGACAGCGTCCGCCGACGGGTCGAGTCCGAAACCATGGGCGCTGTTGGCGCCTGCAAACACCAGGGTCAGCCCGTTGGCACCGTTCTCGAGGTCGTGCAGCGCCTGCGCGTTGGCCAAGGCGGCATCCGGATGGTCGATCCGCTGCATGATCTGCCAGGGCGATGCCGCGGGCCTTCCCGCGATCGGCGCGGCATCGCGCGCACGCGGATAGATCGGCTCGATCTTGAGGCCATCATAGGTCTTGCCGACCAGCTTCTCGAACGGCGCGCCTTTCAGCACGCCATCGACCAGCTTGCGCCAGTCGTCGTAGGTTGCCGGCGCGAAATCCGCTGCCAGCCGCAGGTCGTCGGTTACAGATGTCATTTGCGCAGATCGCTCCCGGGGCGCCGTCATTTGTTGGCCGGAAATTGCCACGTGGCGGCCACCAAGCCAAACGGTTGTTTTTGGTCTCTTCTGGTCAGTTTAGGTCGGGCAGCCGCTCGATTCCAGCGCTGGATAGCTCCGCCAGCGCCGCCGCAACGCTGCGTCCCGCAATGATACGATCGGGGACGATCTCCGCCAGCGGCACCAGCACAAAGGCCCGTTCGAACAGCCGGGGATGCGGCAGCGTCAGTTCCGGTTTCTGAATCGAGACGTCGTCATAGGCGATCAGGTCGAGGTCGAGGGTGCGCGGACCCCAGCGCGTTTCCTTTGGCCGATCGCGGCCGAATTTGTGTTCGATTCGATGCAGCGTGAACAATAGCGCATGGGGATCGAGGCTGGTTTCGATCTCGATACAGGCATTGATGAAGCGCGCCTGTTGCTCTTCGCCCCAGGGCGGGGTGGCGTAATCGGAGGACCGCGCCAGCAGCGCCGCCTGCGTCATGCCGCAGATATTGGCGATCGCCTTCCGGAATGTGGCGCGGATATCCCCGACATTGCCGCCGAGCGCGATCAGGACGTCAGCCATGCGAGGCTGCTTGCCGGGTGCGGGTGAGGACTACACCGACGTCCTCGAAAATCGCGGCGATCGGGGCATGCGGCTTGTGAACGGTGACCTTGATGGCGCTGACGCGGGGAAACGCCGCCAGCACGGCTTCGGCGACGGCGCCGGCCGCGCGCTCCAGCAGCTTGTAGTTGGCATTCTTGAAAGCCGCGGTCGCGGTCGCCACCACGTTGGAATAAGACACGGTGTCCGCCAGGCGATCGGTGCGCGAGGATTCCGACAGATCCGCGGACAGTTCGAGATCGATGACAAAGCGCTGCCCGACCTCGGTCTCATGTTCCATCACACCATGGCGGGCATGGATGACGACGCCGGTGATGAAGATGGTATCGGTCATCGCCTGTCCCCGATTGCCGCGGCCACCCGCAGCGCCTGTACGGTTTCCGCCACGTCGTGGGTCCGGATGATGCGGGCGCCGCCCCTGGCCGCAATCAGGTGCGCCGCGATCGAGCCGCCCAGCCGCTGCTGCGGCTCCGAAGGGCTGACCGAACTGATAAAGCGCTTGCGCGAGGCGCCAACCAGCAGCGGCAGTCCGAATGCACCGAGTTCGTCGAGCCGGGCCAGCGCCGTCATGCTCTGCTCCGGGGTCTTGCCGAAGCCGATGCCGGGGTCGAGCACAATATTTTCACGTGAAATGCCCGCTCTGTCGGCGATGTCAAGCGAGCGCGCGAAGAATGCCGCGATATCCTTCATGATGTCGATGTCGGCCTCGACACGATCGCGGTTGTGCATGACGATGACGGGCGAATGGCGCGCTGCCACGAGCTTCGCCATGTCAGGATCGCGCTGCAGGCCCCAGACGTCATTGGCGATCGATGCGCCCGCGTCGAGCGCCCAGGCGACCACGGCCGATTTCATGCTGTCGATGGAGACGGGAACACCCAGCGACACCACGTCTGCCAGGACCGGCCTCAGGCGTTGCATTTCTTCGTCCGCGGTGACGGGTTGTGCGCCGTAGGGCCGGGTGGATTCCGCGCCGATATCGATGATGTCGGCGCCCTCGGCGATCATGCGGCGGGCCTGCGCCAGCGCGCTCTCCGGCGCGATGAACCGCCAGCCGTCGGAAAATGAGTCCGGCGTGATGTTCAGGACCCCCATCACGGCCGGAGTGGGCCGGGACAACAGCGCCCGCAGCACCGGACGATCTGCCGGGGTGGCGGCCGGAGCGGGTCTGGACGTGGTCGCGATCATGGCGTCGCTTTGCGCGGTCCGCGCATGGGAGTCAAGACGCTGCGCGCGCTGCCTGAGCCAGTCCAGAACGGCCCGACAGGCGAGCTTCAGTAGGTGATTTTGGGCTGAAGCTTGCGAGCCTTTTCGATCAGCTGCTCGACTGACTTTTCCGAAGGCATGACCCGGACGAGTTTGCGCTTGGTATTCACATCTTTCATGTTCTGTGCCAGCCGCGCCGGGTTGCGCAGTGCGAGCTCACGAACCGTGGTGACGCCGGCGGCGCGCACCAGCCCGACCTTGGCCCTGCCCATGCCGGGAATCCGCATGTAGTCGGAAACATTGGCCCATTCGAGCAGTTGCTGCTCGCTGATGCCGGTCTTGTCCGCGAGCGCCTTGCGCCCCTTGACCGTGCGCGCGGCTTCAAGCAGCCCGTCGGTGGTGCGTATGCCAAGCGATTTCAGTTTCGAAGCGGCGAAGGCCGGCAGGCCGTCAATCTCGGAGATGGGGTATGTCATGATACTCGATATCAAAAGGTGCTTTAAGCGAACTGACTGAGGCCCGGTGTCCCTGCGATGATCTCGCCCATCTGATCCGCTCCGATTTTGTCGCGGCCAAATCTGAAAAGTTCACGCGCGACGTTCTGAATTTGGCCCATACCCAGACCAAGTCCCATCAACTTGGTTCCGAGCGCCATCAGCCCGCCGCCCATCAACCTCGCAAGACCGCCGCTGCTGCTCGTGGCGGCGATAGCGGCTTCCGCGCCGGGAATCTGGTCAATCAATGCCTGAACCTTGTCGGAAGGACCCTCGTTGCGAAGGAAACCCAGGATGATGCCAATGGTTTTTTCAGCCACAGCTTCATCAATGCCGGCCTTTGCAGCCAGCTGCCCAATCAGTTCGTCCATATTGCCCCGTCCTCGACCCGTTACTTGCCGGGCCCTTGCTTGTGAATTTATCTTGATCTTCCGCGTAACGAATTACAAGCGATCCCCGCATGTGAATGCAATTTTCATCCTAGATCGCGTCGCGAGTGTTGCAGCGTTGCAAGAGCAAGCGTGGAATTTACGGATATTTGTCGCCGGTCCGGCAGCTTCGCTGCGACTTTCGTCCACCGATTGAAGAACACCGGTCGACCTCGTCTCGAAGAGCCGGGGCTTCCAATCGGCTCCAATCCTTTCGGGGAGGGCGTTGAACGGTTTCAATCGGACTGCAAGATGCAGTAGGATGCCGACTGAAACCCTTGAATGAAGCCCTGGGTAGGCGCGCGAAGAGGCGATGCGATGGCTACGTCCGAAACCAAGATGGCCGACACCGGCGACAGGATTTTCATCGGCAAGAGCGAACAGCCGGCGTGGCTGTCGCTCGGGCTTGCCAACCGCCACGGTCTCGTCACCGGTGCCACCGGAACCGGCAAGACCGTTTCGCTGCAGGTGATGGCTGAGGGATTTGCGCGCGCGGGCGTCCCGGTGTTCGCGGCCGACATCAAGGGCGACCTCTCGGGCATCGCCGAAGTCGGTGAGGCCAAGGACGCTATCCTCAAGCGGGCCACTGGAATGGGCCTCGCGTTCCAGCCTGACCAGTTTTCGACGGTGTTTTGGGACGTGTTCGGCGAGCAGGGCCATCCGGTGCGCGCCACGGTCACCGAAATGGGGCCGCTGCTGTTGTCGCGAATGCTCGATCTCAATGACGTGCAGGAGGGTGTCCTGAACGTCGCTTTCCGCGTCGCGGACGATAACGGGCTGACGCTGATCGACTTGAAGGATCTGCGGTCGCTGCTGGATGCGATCGTTCCCGCCGGCAAGAAGGCCGCTGATGCCGATGAGGATGCGCTGGCGCCGATCCGCAAGGCGGCGCAGGCCTTCGGCAACGTCACCAAGGCCACGGTCGGAACCATTCAGCGCCAGCTTCTGGTGCTGGAGAACCAGGGCGCAAGCCAGTTCTTCGGCGAGCCGGCGCTGATTCTGAAAGATTTCATGAAGACCGACAGCGACGGCCGCGGCATGGTCAATATTCTGGTCGCGGACAAATTGATGGAGAGTCCGCGCCTCTATTCGACCTTCCTGCTGTGGATGCTGTCGGAACTGTTCGAGGAACTTCCGGAGGTCGGCGATCTGGCGAAGCCGAAACTGGTGTTTTTCTTCGACGAGGCGCATCTGCTGTTCACCGATGCGCCGAAAGCGCTGCTGGACAAGATCGAGCAGGTCGTGCGCCTGATCCGCTCGAAGGGCGTCGGCGTCTATTTCGTCACGCAGAACCCGATCGACGTGCCCGACAAGGTGCTGGCCCAGTTGGGCAACCGCGTGCAGCACGCGTTGCGGGCCTTCACCCCGCGCGACCAGAAGGCGGTTGCCGCGGCGGCGCAGACCTTCCGGCCCAATCCGAAGCTCGACACCGCCAAGGTCATTACGGAACTGGGCAAGGGCGAGGCGCTGGTCTCGTTCCTGGAAGGCAACGGCACGCCGGCGATCGTCGAGCGCGTCATGATCCGGCCGCCGGCCGGACGGATGGGGCCGATCACGCCGGAGGAGCGCAAGGCGATCATGGGCAAGAGCCCGATGAAGGGCAAATACGACACCGCCATCGATGCCGAATCCGCCTATGAGATGCTGCAGAAGCGGGTCGCCGACACGGCCGCGCCCGCGTCCGCGGATGGCTCGGCCGGGGGAGGAGGCGGATTCCTCGGGCAGCTCGGTGCGATCGTAGGCACGATCTTCGGCACCAACGTCAAGCGGGGAAGGCTGTCGACCGGCCAGGTCATCGCGCGAGACATCACACGCACGGTCACCAACCAGGTGGTTGGCGGGGTCGCTGCCCGTCTCGGCAAATCCGTTGGCGGCGCGATGGGCGGTTCGGTCGGCCGCGCGCTGGTGCGCGGCGCACTGGGCGGGCTGTTGCGGCGATAGGCTTTGTTGCTGCGACGTGATCTGCCTCCGATTTTCCGGGAAAGCTTCAGTGTG
The DNA here is from genome assembly GCA_043811435.1 of Pseudomonadota bacterium. Lineage (GTDB taxonomy): Bacteria > Pseudomonadota > Alphaproteobacteria > Rhizobiales > Xanthobacteraceae > Bradyrhizobium. The sequence continues at coordinate 8,448 of JBDRNF010000056.1, read as the reverse complement.
CTGAGATATCCGTCGTTGCGAGCGCCGCTCGATATTCTGTTTCTGGTCTGCTGCATCGCGCTGACGGCTGACGTGCTGGTTCCGGAAATCTGGGGCAGCGGCAAGACCAAGGACTACCCGCTGTGGTTCTGGGCCGGGCAGCAGGTGCTGGCGGGCAAGGATCTCTATCCCAACAGTCCCAACAGCTATTTCGATTTCATCTATCCGCCGCTGTCGGCGGTACTGCTGGCGATCCCGAGCTATTTCGGCAAGATACCGCTTTATATATGTCTGTCGCTCTTCAACGCGGTGGCGTGGTGGATGACGGCGCAATTCTCGCACGCCATGGCGGGCTCCGGCCGGACGCCCGGCCCCTGGCTGTTCGCGTTGCCGGGCTTCGTCACCATCACTTTCGTGTTCGACATGTTCGATCTCGGACAGCCGAACCTGGTGCTGCTGGCCTTGATGCTGTTCGGCTTCTGGCTGCTGCAGCATGGCCGGCCCTGGATGGCGGGAAGCATGTTTGCGCTGGCCACCGCCATCAAGGTCTTCCCGGTGGCGGTGTTTCCCTATCTGATCTGGCGCCGGCAATGGGCGGCCGTCGCGGGCATGGTGGTGTTCCTCGGCGTGTTTCTGTTCGTGCTGCCGGCGCCGTTTCGTGGCTATCAGCACAACGTCTCGGAACTGAAGACGTGGTACCAGGGCATGGTGGGGTCGAGTTCGGAGAAGGGATTTGGCCAGCGCGACGAGCAGAACTGGTCCTGGGTCAATCAATCCATCATCGCGATGACGCATCGGCTGACGCGGCCGGTGAACTACAACCAGGATGACCCGGCAAAGCCGCCGCGCACCATGAATCTGGTCGATGTCAGTTTCAGGACCGCCAACTGGATCGTGCTGGCGATCTCGTTCCTGATCGGGGCCGGATTTCTCGCCGTGATGCCATCGCGGCAGCGGATGACGCCGCGATCGACCGCCGAGGAACTCGGCATCCTGTTCTGCCTGATGACGGTGGCCTCGCCGCTGGCCCGACAATACTACTTCATGTGGCTGTTCTTTCCGGTCACCGTCCTGATCCATCGCGCGGCCTATGACCCTCGCGCGGCGGTCCGGGCCGGCACATGGGCCGCGCTGGCGTCCGCGGGAGGCCTGATGTGCCTTTCATTTCCGGTGTTTCCGAACGACCTGCAGGCCTGGGGGAACAATCTCGCTGCTGCCGCCGTGATCGCGGGCGGGCTGGTCTGGCATATCTTGCATCCGCCTTCGGATGTTGCGGTCAATGCCTTGCCTCCGACCGCCGGCGAGCTACAACCTGAACCACAGCACCCCCGCTAGCCAAGGGAAGATCCGAGATGTCCAACGCGGCGCAACTTCAACCGGTCCTCGATCGCATCGATGCGGATTTCGACAACAGCCTGGAGCGGCTGTTTGCGCTGCTGCGGATCAAGTCGATCTCGGCAGACCCGGCCTTCGCCGGGGATTGCAAGGCCGCGGCCGACCATCTCGCCGCCGACATCGCCACGCTCGGTTTTGCCACCGAGGTCAGGCCGACCGCCGGTCATCCCGCCATCGTCGCCAAACGCAACGGATCCGGCGACGGGCGGCCGCATGTGCTGTTCTACGGTCATTACGACGTGCAGCCGGTCGATCCGCTCGATCTCTGGCATCGCCCGCCGTTCGAACCCGTCGTCGCCGACCACGCCGACGGGCGGAAGATCATCGTCGCCCGCGGCGCCCAGGACGACAAGGGCCAGTTGATGACCTTCGTCGAAGCCTGCCGCGCCTGGAAGTCCGTGACCGGTTCGCTGCCGGTCGACATCACCATCGTCATCGAGGGCGAAGAGGAAGTCGGCTCGAAGAATTTCGTGCCGTTTCTCGAAGCCAACAAGCAGGACCTTGCGGCCGACTTCGCACTGGTCTGCGACACCGGCATGTGGGACTCCAATACGCCGGCGATCACCACCTCGCTGCGCGGGCTGGTCTATGACGAGGTCAGGATCAAGGCCGCCAACCGCGACCTGCATTCCGGCATCTTCGGCGGCGGCGCGCAAAACCCGATCCGGGTGCTGACCCGCATTCTCGGCGGCCTGCACGACGACAATGGCCGCATCACCATCCCCGGCTTCTACGACGGCGTGAAGGACCTGCCGCCGGCCATTCTGGCGCAATGGAAGAATCTGAACCTCACGCCGGATTCCTTTCTCAAGCCGATCGGCCTTTCGCTTCCCGCCGGCGAAAACGACCGCCTGCTGATCGAGCAGGTCTCGTCGCGCCCGACCTGCGACATCAACGGCATCATCGGCGGCTATACCGGCGAAGGCTCCAAGACGGTGATCCCGGCGGAAGCCTCCGCCAAGGTCTCGTTCCGGCTGGTGGAGGGACAGGATCCCGACCGGATACGGCAGGCGTTTCGCGATTACGTCACCGCGCGGCTGCCTGGAGATTGCAGCGCGGAATTCATCGACCATTCCAACGCGCCCGCCATCGCCCTCGACTGGAACATGAAGCCGCTCGCCGCGGCCAAACGCGCCTTGACCGAGGAGTGGGGCAAGGAAGCGCTGCTGATCGGCTCGGGCGCATCGATCCCGATCGTCGCCGATTTCAAGCGCACGCTCGGCCTCGATACCGTGCTGGTGGGCTTCGGGCTCGACGACGACAACATCCATTCGCCGAACGAGAAGTACGACCTGAAGAGCTTTCACAAGGGCATCCGCTCCTGGGCACGGATCCTCGGCGCGTTCGCGGACGCGCCGAAGTAGAGTCGGCGTTTCATTCGTGCCCCGGACGCGGTGCAGCGCGCCGCGCAGCGGCGTGATGAACCGCAGAGCCGGGGCCCACCAACACGGTCGCTTGGGTCCCGGCTCTGCGGAGCAGCGCCAAGAGCGCTGCACCGCGTCCGGGACACGAGATATCTCGTGATGGGCCGGAGATACATAGATTCAATTGTCGAACATCGAGAAGATATGTGTCCGCGTTCTCGCGGCGCGATCCGCCCGAGCTTCACGTCGATTGCCGCCCTCGGAAGGAAGAGGGCGCAGGGAAAGCCGGATGCGCGCTGCACCCGCGGTCTCGTGTGCAATAGGCACGAGTAAAAAAACGCACACGAGCATACAGGTTCAGCGGAGGCAATCCGACTTTCCCTGCGCAGTGGTTTAGGGCTTATACGTGGTCTCCCCGGCGAGCCATGCACTTTTGCCACCGTTGCCCGCGCGCTGTGGCGCGAACGTGACACCAGCATTGGGGTGTCAGGACCACACGATTTCGCCATCCGCTTCGGTCACGCTCGTCAGTCGCAACTTCCGCGTCCACCGCATCCCACCGCGCGTTCGTGACGATCGCGACCCGCCCCTCTCATCGGGTGAGACGGGCGGAATATAGACCGGGTCTTCACTTCTGAAAATCAGAATATTTTTTCCGCAGGGGCTTGACGGACGTTGGGGTGATTTGCCCGTCGGGTGGATTTGTTGAATCGGCTCAACAAATTGGCGCTTCCGCGCAGGCTCGTTCATAGAGATTTTTTCGCGTCCGACCCCGACGGGGGCCTGGAATCAAACCAGTCTGGCACACCGGAACCGCTTTTTTCTCGTGCCCCGGACGCGGTGCACTGCGCCGCATCGCGGCGTGGTGAACCGCAGAGCCGGGGCCCACAACCACCGTCGCTTGGGTCCCGGCTCTGCGGAGCAGCGCCAAGAGCGCTGCACCGCGTCCGGGACACGAGCTGCACCCCAAACAAAAACGCCGCCCGGAATTGGGCGGCGTTTGGATTCGCAGTGCAGAGGTTGTTGAACGTTACCCTACACGAAACTGCAAAAATTTCAATCCCTGTAGCCGGGGTCGAGCCGCTCCACCTTGCGCAGCAGCGCCGGCCACACCAGCATGGTCGAGCGCAATTCGATCCGATCGGGGTCGATGAACAGGGCCGCGTTCTTGTCGATCACGGCTTGTTCGACCGGATAGGCCGTCGGACCCAGCATGCGGGTGCGCACCTGCATGGTGCAGGCCCGCTCCAGATGGAACATGCGCTCGAAGGCGGAGGCCACCGAGCGGCCGACCGTCAGCGTGCCGTGATTGCGCAGCAGCATGTGGTTCTTGCTGCCCAGGTCCTTTTGCAGGCGGGGGCGCTCGTCATGATCGAGCGCGATGCCTTCATAGTCGTGATAGGCCAGATCGTGGGTGACGAGCTGCGCGGTCTGGTTCATGGGCAGCAGGCCTTCCAGCGAACTCGCCACCGCGGTGCCGTCGGGCGTATGCAGATGCAGCACGCAGCCGGCATCCTCGCGCACCTCATGGATCGCCGAATGGATGGTGAAGCCCGCCGGGTTGATGCTGTAGGGGCTCTTGCTGAGCTGGTTGCCGTCGAGGTCGACCTTCACCAGGCTGGACGCGGTGATCTCGTCGAACATCAGGCCGTAGGGATTGATCAGGAAATGATGGTCCGGCCCCGGCACGCGCGCGGAGATATGGGTGTCGACCAGATCGTCCCAGCCATAATGCGCGATCAGGCGATAGCATGCGGCGAGGTTGACCCGCTGGCCCCATTCCGCATCCGTCATGTCGGAGGGGACTTGCTTCAGGCGCGCTTCCGCTGGCGACATGACTGGTTTCTCCTGCTGGTCTGAACCGATGATTTCCACGCAAGCCTATCCCCGCTCATGTTTCGCAGCAAGGCGCGGGGGAAGCGCGGCAGATATGAACAAACACGGACGTCATCCCCGCGCAACGGCTTCGCCGTTGTCGCTGGAGGAGCGGCCCCTTGGCCGCGTCTCGAAGGATGGACGCAGCATGGGTACTTGCGGCCATCCTTCGAGGCTCGCAAGAGCTCGCGCCTCAGGATGACGTCTGAGTTGGCGGAGCGCAACGCGCCTTACGGCGCCGGAATCGCCAGCAGGTTGGAAATGTTCTGGCCGCGGATGTCGTAGACCCGCGCGAACACTACGTCGTCGCGCTTGATTTCCACCATCACCGGGGCGGTGAGGCCCTTGCAGTAGAATTGGCCGAGCGTCATCGCGAAGTCGGCGGCATGGGAGTCCCAGCCGATCGTGAAATCGGGACCGAGCGCGACCTGGGCGGGGCGCTGCGGACCACACACCGCGACTTTCCATTTGCGATTGGCGGGCGGGAATTCCTGCCGTTCGACCAGCTGCTCGCGCAAGCCGTCGGATGCCTGCTTCAGCGCGAGGCCCCAGTAGTCCAGCATGAACAGATCATTGGCGCCACGAACCGTGCCGGCGATCTGATTGAAGTGGGTGTACTGGTAGGGATGCAGCCGGATCATTTCGCTGAGCGGCAGCAGCAGGCCGAAGATGAAAATCGCCAGGGCGGCGGGCTGCCAACTGCGATGGTTGCGCTTGAGCCAGCCCATCCCCCACGCGAAGGCTGCACCTGCCAGCACCGTCATCGGCGGGATGACGAAGATGAAGTGCCGGATGCCGTTGTAAAGCGCCGGGCGCTTCACCATCGCCACCGCCAGCGGCAATGTTGCAGCAAGCGTCAGCATCAGGAAGATCGTCTTGCGCCGGGCCGGCACATCGGCGTGCGACAGCGACAGCAAGGTGCCGACGACGGCGGCGATGCACAGGCCCAGCAGCACCTCGGGAAGCTGCAGGGCGAACAGCGTCGGCAGATACGACCATGGCATATCCGGCACCGACACCAGCGCGCCGCCGAACATTTCCTTCCAGGGCTTCTCGAAGAAGTGCGAGAAGTAGGTGAGGGCACGGAACGGATTGGCCGGCTCCATGATCGACCACGGCCAGATCAGCCCCATGACGAGATAACCGAACACCAGGCCCGGAAGCAGCACGTAGACGACATGGGCGAAGCGGCGAACCGTCTCGCGCAGGCCGTGAGCGCGAAGCTCCTCGAGCAACAGCGGCGCAAAACCGATCACCGCATAGATCAGGGCCATCCCGCCGAGGATCCGCGAACCGATCGACAGGCCGGCGCCGAGGCCGACGATCAGGACGGTGCGCGGCGAGGGCTGCGGATATTCCTGCGCCAGACGGACAAGGCCGAGCATCAGGATCACCATCGAAATCGCGAATGGCGCGTCCTTCGGGTTCATGAACATATGCCCGTAGAAGGTGGGGCACAGCGCCAGCAGGAGCAGCGTTGCCAGTCCGGCCAGCGGACCGCCGACCCGGCGGCCAAGCCGCCACGTCACGCCAAGACCGATCAGGCCGACGATGGCGCCGAGCAGGCGGCGGGTTTCAAACAGCTCGAGCGGGATGATCTTGTGCAGCAAAGCCGCCGCCATGTCGAAGCCGCCGCCATACATATAGAGGTTGGCGAACGACAGCGCCGCGGTATCCTCGAAGCCGGACCCGTACATGCGCAGCAACAGATCGGCATATTCGGCGTGGGTGTAGTCGTCCCAGCCCAGGCCATAATCCCGGAATGTCAGGCTCGCGATCAAGCCGACGGCCACCAGCACCGCGATGGCGAGTTCGTCGCAAGTGCGCTCCACCGATCGCCGAGCGGGCGTATCGATGGCCGAAGCCGCAATGGATGACATCACTTTTGGTAACCCGGTGTCCCTGGCTCAGCCTTTACGCGCTTTGAGCCTCATTCCCCGGCATCCATATAGCGCAATTCTCCTCCCAAGTAATTGAGAATTGTGGCGTAATTCTCCTGATGCAATGCAGCAATCGCCGGTGGCTCAGGACCTCCGCGGGCCTGCAGTGTGCCGAACGAGAACGGAACGCCGGAATCGTTGGCTTGGGTCGGGTAGCGGGCCGATTTTCGCAGGGGTTGTCCCATAATTGGCGGTTGGCGATGTGTGCAATATGACGGTATCGTGGCGACGGCGGCTGCGAGCGTTTCGGGCGCGGCCAAGGGGTGAGTTCGATGATGGTCGTCGTGTTGTTGCTGGCCGGGATTGGCTTGCTTTTGGCTGGTCTGGTGGCGATCGGATTCGGAATCCAGATCAACGAATTCAGTTTGGGCAATACCCTGATCGTGGCCGGTACCGTGGCCGCGTGCGCCGGGATGCTGCTGCTCGGCCTCTGGACCGCCGTCAGGGAGCTGAAGAATATCGGGCGGCGGCTCGGGTCTGCCGGGGCGGCGATCGAATCCCGCGCCGAAGGCCCGCTGCAACCGGTGCCGGCGAGCGCAGCGGCCGGCAATCAGGCGGCGGAAAACAGCGGCTTCTTCGGCCGCGACCAGGTCGGATCGGAAAATGCCGGTTATGTGGAACCGGCTGCGGCGTCATCGCCGCCGCCATGGCCTGGGGAGGCCGCGCCGCGTGAGCGCGCGCAGGACGATGCCCAGCTTGCGCCCGCCGCCGAGCCCGCGCCGGCCGTCAAGCCGAAGCGCAACCTGTTGTTCTCATCGTCATCGCGCAAGGAGCGTGAGCGCGCCCAAGCGCGAACGGATCCTTCCATGACCGTTCCTCATCTCGAACCCGAGGCCGCTCTGCCGGTTCCCGAATCATCGGAAGCGCCGCCCGTGTCGTTCGAGGACGCCTGGCCGAAGCCGGAACGTTCGCGGAGCGAGATTCCACCGCCGCGTCGCGCCGGCCGCACGCCGTCGACCTTCGCCGAAGCGGGGCCCGCCGCCGACAGCGCGGATCGTTACCCGCCGGCGGTACGAAATGAAGACCCGGGCCAGGTCACGGTGCTCAAATCAGGCGTCGTCGATGGCATGGCCTATTCGCTGTATTCCGATGGCTCGATCGAGGCGCAAATGCCCGAAGGCATGATGCGGTTCGCGTCGATCGACGAACTGCGCGCGCATCTCGACCACCGTTCCTGAACGGGCCTGTACTTGCGGCGAAGCCAGCCCAAAAATAAAGCGCCGTCATTCTTGTCACGCCAGCAGTAATCCGCTCATATTCGATAGATAGCGGAAGATTCCGAACCGCGTATTGCTTCGGGATACTGGTTCGATCCTGCGGGATCGCTGTTCGATTGCGATTTCTGGAAGGCTCAGCCATGACCGACAGCGCCGGAAGAAGTCTCATCGACCTGACGGCTGAAATCGTGTCAGCCTATCTCAGCCATAATCCGACGCCGGCCTCCGAAATCCCGGCCTTGATCAGCCAGGTTCACGCGGCCCTGCAGCGGGTTTCGACCGGTCGGACCGAAGCGCCGCTGGAACCCGCCAGGCCCGCGGTGTCCGTCAAGAAATCGATGACGCCCGACTATCTGGTCTGCCTCGAGGACGGCAAGCGCTTCAAATCGCTGAAGCGGCATCTGCGCACCCAATACAATATGACGCCGGAGCAGTACCGGGACAAATGGGGCCTGCCGGCCGACTATCCGATGGTGGCGCCGACTTATGCAGTGGCGCGATCGGCGCTTGCCAAGCAGATGGGGCTCGGCCAGCAGCGCCGGCGGCGGAAGTAGTTTCCCGTCATTGTGTTCGTAGGCACAGCGTCCGCTCCAACAACAGGTGTCGTCGCCCCGCACGACCCGGCGGAACCCATCGCCGCGCCGTGACGGCCGAGAGAAAAACGAGCGTGTTAATTGG
>JBDRNF010000055.1:0-87095 GCA_043811435.1 Pseudomonadota bacterium | reverse complement strand
GGAGCGGCTTAAGAACTTCCGGTCCATCCGACAGGGGATTGCGCAGGTCGTCGAGGAGATAGAGGCGGGAACGTTCGGCAACGTCTACAAGGGCTCCTCGCTGGAGACGATCGTCGGTTCGATCGCCGAGCAACGCCAGATCTTCAAAGGAGCCGACCACGCCTTTCTGTGGAAACCAAAGCTTCGGATTCCGGACATCTACGAAAGCCAGGCGAACCAACGGGCGTCGGCCGCCTGCTTCACCACTGCTCGTGCTGCAGCACCGAAGGGGAGATCATCGCCGGAATCGACGCGATCGACCGCCTCGCCATCAAGGGGCTTGGACCGGCGGTCGCCAATCTTCTCTACTTTCTGCACCCGACGCTGATGCCACCGTTCAACACAGCTATCGTCAACGGCTTCAACGCGGTGACAGGATCGAAGGTGAAGCTCGGTCGCTGGGACCAGTATCTGGCAATGCGAGCGGGCGTGCTCAAAATTAACCAAACGTACCGCGATCTGTTGTCCAACGATCTCGGCGCGGTCGCGGGAGTTCTATTCGATATCGGCATCGGGCGTTTTCCTGCACCCCCGGTCGCCGATGAAGGTACGGCGCGCGATGCCTGGCTTGCGGAGCTGTCAAAGGCACGCGAGACGGCCAAGAGGTTCGAGGGGTCGGTCGCTGCCGACCGAGAGGGTGACCGCACGCATACCGAGGTCCAGGCATGGCTCAGAGACCTGGGACTGGCTCTCGGTTACGAAGTGTGGATTGCTGCCAATGACCGCGGGCGCCTGTACAACGGCGGCGCGCTCGGCGCTGGGTGCTTGGACTGCCTTCCGGCCTCAATCGACGGGACGCCCGGCGCCGAGTCGATCCGACTGATCGACATGCTCTGGCTTGCCAAGGATCGCGTGCGCGTCATGGCCGCCTTCGAAGTGGAGCACACGACGTCGATCTACTCCGGCATTGTTCGTATGCTCGATCTCGCCTTGAGCAGCGATTTGCATGCCGCGGACGGACTCTTTTTGGTCGCACCCGATGCGCGCGAGGGAGAGGTACGGACACAGCTTCGGCGCCCCGCATTCAATCGTGTTTCGGATTTGCAGGTACGTTTCCTGCCCTATGGCGAACTGGAAAAGCACCGGGATGCGATCGGGCGGTTTGGAACCGGAATAAAAGGCATTCAGGCGATTTCACGGGTGTTGTAACGACGTGGCTACGGTAGTCCGGCACGAGGGCTAGACGATCGCGACGCTGACGATGGATCACCGAAGAGTCACGAGAAAAGGTTTTCTCTCCGGGCTGGTGCTCTCCACGATCGCGGTCAGCAGCCTTGACGATGGCGGCGAGATCCGGCCTCGCCAGGAGCGTCGTCGTGGCCGGCATGCTCGGTAACCAGCGCAGCCTCCTTCGGCGAGGACGCGTCGTGCACATGATCCGTCGATGGCGCGATCGTGCTCTCGGCAGCGGCTGCCAACGGCGTCACCGTCGTCTTGCGACCGGCACCATTTTGGTCCGCTTCGCGTTGCCGCCCATGATCGTGACCGCCCTGGCCCATTCCGCAGCCGCCCCGGCCAAATCCGAACAGTGCGAGGGCACCCACACCAAGCGCGAGCCAAATCCAATTGCTGCTGAGCCAGTTCATCATATTGCTCCTTCTGCCTGCGGGACCATCGGCTTCGCCGTGCCGCTCTATCCCCTCGCGGCGGTATCATTCCCCAAAACTGACGGCTCCAATTCCCGCAGCACCGGGGCGACAGCACCACTATGTGCAATTAACGCCGGAACTGAGCCTCAAACATTGATATGGATTAAGTTCAAGCGCCCGCGCTCTAGAGTATATTTCCTGATGCAGGAGGCGTCTGGGCTGACCTTTGAGAGGCGTCAATCGTGAGAGCAGATGTCTCGATATGTGGGAAGGTTCCGTTGGAGGACCTCGCCAAGAGTCAGCGATCAGGAGGCGACCGATGAGCGACAATCACGCATCTCATATGGCGGGGCCGGCAAGGACGTTGCGGACCGAAATCGACGCCGGCCTGCGCCAATTCCTGCTCAGTGTCTACAATTACATGGCGTTCGGGCTGGCACTGACCGGCCTTGTCGCCTATGGCGCGGTTGAAACTGGCCTTTACGCTTCGCTCGTCAAGACCCCATTGCTTTTCTGGGGGGTGGTGCTGGCGCCGTTGGCGCTGGTGTTCCTGTTGAGTTTCCGCATCGAGAAGATGAGCCTTGGCGCCGCGCAAACGGCCTTCTGGGCTTATGCTGGCTTGGTCGGGCTGTCACTCGCTGGAATCTTCCTGATGTATACCGGCGTCAGCATCGCTCGCACCTTCTTCATCACGGCGGCGACGTTTCTCGCCATGAGCCTCTACGGCTATACGACGCGCACCGATCTTGCGCGCTTCGGCTCCTTTCTGATGATGGGCCTGTTCGGCGTCATCATCGCCAGCCTGGTGAACCTGTTTCTGGCGTCGTCGGCGTTGCAACTCACGATCTCCGTGATTGGGGTCATCGTGTTCGTCGGGCTCACCGCCTATGACACGCAGCGCATTAAGGAGATTTACCTGGCAAGCGACAGTTCTGTCGTTGCCGGTAAGAAGGCGATCATGGGTGCGCTCGCCCTTTACCTCGATTTTCTCAACTTGTTCATCCTGCTGCTGCAGCTCACGGGCAATCGACGTCAGTAGATACTTGGGATGTCCTGAGGAATTGTGAACGCAAATGGCGAAAAGCATAAAGACGCGACGCAAGCGGAGCGGCAACGAACGATACCAGAAGGCACTGCGCGATCTCCAGATTGAGCTCGTCAAGGTTCAAAGGCATGTGATCAAGCACGGGCACAAGGTGCTCGTCATATTCGAGGGACGTGATGCGGCCGGAAAGGACGGGACGATCAAGAGCATCGTCGAGCACCTCAGTCCGCGAGAGACCCGTGTTGTGGCGTTGAGCAAGCCATCCGACCGGGACAATGCCTCCTGGTATTTTCAGCGTTATGCACGGTACCTGCCTGCTGCGCAGGAAGTGGTTCTCTTTAATCGCAGCTGGTACAATCGGGCGGGTGTCGAACGGGTGATGGAGTTCTGCACCGACGGAGAATATGAGCGCTTCATGGAAGACGTTCTCCCGTTCGAACACATGCTGATCGGCTCCGGAATTCAGATTCTGAAATACTACCTCGACATCGGCAAGAAGGAACAGAAGCGGCGACTGAGGGATCGGCGGCACGACCCGCTGAAGCAATGGAAAACGAGTCCCATCGACGAAGTCGCGGTAAAGCACTGGGACGACTACACCGAGGCGCGGGATCAGATGCTGGCCCGAACCTCAAGCTCGCTTTCTCCCTGGATCATAGTTCGCGCGGACGACAAGCACCTCGCGCACCTGAACGTCATCCGAGACCTGCTTGCGCGTTTGGCCTGCCCGCAGACCGACAAGCATCTGGCGGTGCCGGATCTCAATGTCGTTTCCCCATACGATGAGGCGCACGCCCGGGCTGGGCTGCTCGCCACATGAAGTGACGACCTAATACCCACGTGCCGGACGGACAGGTCACAAAGTGGACGCAGCCGATTACAAACGGAGAGTAAAGACAATGAAGAGAATGATCATCTCGGCGATGGTTACCTGTATTGCCCTGTTTTCCGCGGTGCCTGCCAATGCGCAATCGTCTACTGGTGCGACATCGCAAGATGCGGTTAGCCAGCATCATCAAAGGCAATACCAAATGATGAGGGACATGTCCCGGGAGATGGAACAGATGACCGAGCAGATGTCCCGTGGCGCGCTTACACCCGAACAGGGCAGTCAGATGGGTCAACGAATGGAGATCATGTCGTCGATGATGCTGCGCATGTCAGGCCTCGCGGCTAGACCGGCAATGAGCGACGCTGAGCAGCAAAAGCAAATGGATGAAATGCGCAAGCAGATGGACGAGATGATGCGCGATTCGCGGATGGCACCTGGCGCCAAATAGGCATTTGAGCACTCAAAGTTGGATCGAACCTTCATGGAACGCAAAGACCACATCAATTTCTGGTACGTTATCCTCGCCTTCGGGACCGTGCTCATGATTCAGTCTTACTGGGCATCGTCCCAGCATACCGAGACGATCCCCTACAGCAAATTCGAGGAATTACTCAAAGCAGGCGCCATCAAGGACCTCGCGATCGGCCGCGACACGATCACCGGCACGCTCAAGCAACCTGATCAGCCCGAACAGAATGTCAAACCTGAACAAGGTGCCAAGCCTCAACAGAATGCCAAGCCGCATTTCTCGGTGGTTCGCATCGATCCCGGATTCGCGGAGACGCTAGAGCGCTACGGTGTCGAGTTCAAAGGCGTTTCAGAGAACAATATCATCGGCACGATCCTTTCATGGATCGTTCCGTCGGTTATCTTCGTTGTGATCTGGATGTACGTGGTGCGGCGGATGGGCGAAGGCGGCGGAATGGGTAGCTTGATGGCGATCGGCAAGAGCAAGGCCAAGGTCTATGTCGAAACGGACACCAAGGTCACCTTCGCCGACGCCGCCGGCGTCGAGGAGGCGAAGGAGGAACTGAAGGAAGTCGTCGAATTCCTCAAGAATCCGGAAGCGCATGGGCGATTGGGTGCGAAAATCCCGAAAGGCGTGCTTCTGGTCGGTCCGCCCGGCACCGGAAAGACGCTGTTGGCTCGTGCCGTTGCCGGCGAGGCTGGGGTCCCGTTCTTCTCGATCAGCGGCTCGGAGTTTGTGGAGATGTTCGTTGGCGTCGGTGCGGCCCGCGTGCGCGACCTGTTTGAGCAAGCCAAGAAAAAGGCTCCCTGCATCATTTTTATCGACGAGCTGGACGCTCTCGGCCGCGCTCGTGGCGCGTTCTCCTTCGGTGGGCATGACGAGAAGGAGCAGACGCTTAACCAGCTGCTCGTCGAGCTCGACGGCTTTGATCCCAAGGAGGGTATCGTCCTTCTATCCGCCACCAACAGACCGGAGATCCTGGATCCCGCGCTGCTGCGGGCCGGCCGCTTCGATCGTCAAATCCTGGTCGATCGCCCGGATAAGGTGGGCCGTGTCGCGATCCTGAAAGTCCACACCCGCAAGGTCCATCTTGCCGAGGATGTGAAGCTCGATGAAGTCGCAGCGCTGACGCCCGGCTTCACCGGCGCCGATCTCGCCAATCTGGTCAACGAGGCGGCGCTGATCGCCACGCGGCATAACGCGGAAGCCGTCGCCGCCGCCGACTTCACTGCGGCGGTGGAGCGCATCGTTGCGGGGCTCGAAAAGAAGAACCGTCTCCTTAATCCGCATGAACGCAAGGTCGTCGCGCACCATGAGATGGGCCACGCCCTGGTGGCGATGGCGTTGCCGGGAACCGACCTCATACACAAGGTGTCAATCATTCCACGCGGCATCGGCTCGCTCGGCTACACGATCCAGCGCCCAACTGAGGACCGATTCCTGATGGGGCGGTCCGAACTCGAGAACAAGCTGGCTGTCCTGCTTGCTGGACGGGCGGCCGAAGGCATCTGTTTCTCCGAGGTGTCGACGGGTGCTGCAGATGATCTCAAGAAGGCGACCGACATCGCGCGCAGCATCGTGACGCGGTTCGGAATGGATGAGACGCTCGGAAATGTTTCGTACGAGGGCGAGCCATCGCCATTTCTCGGGCTATTTCCGGGGGCTCCCGAAGCTGCTCCGCACTACAGTGAGGATACCTCACACAAGATCGACGAGGCCATACGCACGATCATCCAAAAGGCCTTTGGTCGGGCGAACGCCATCCTGAAGCAGCACCGCGAGATTCTCGAACAGGCCGCCAACCTTCTCCTGGAGCGCGAGACCCTAGACAAGAACGAACTGGAACCATTTGCCAAACGGATGGTGGAACAGGCGGCAGCTGCCTAGCGGTTTCCATTTCGTCCCACGTGGCGCGTCTTACCCGGTTCAGTGATTGAGTGTTGCCTTGGAGCTTTGCTTACACGTTGTGGATCGCTGAGAGATCATTTCCGATTTTCTAACGAAAGGCCGTCATGCGCATCGCTCCAATCCTGACCATTGTCGTTTTGGCGGCCGGAGCAGCCGGCGGCTACGCCTATTGGATTCAGCAACAGGCGCTACGCGTGCCACCAGGTCTGGCGCGCGCCAACGGTCGCATTGAGGTCGAGCGCGTGGACGTGGCAACCAAATATGCCGGTCGTATCGCAGAACTGCGCGTCAACGAAGGGGCTCCTGTTGAAAAGGGTGATATTCTCGCCCGAATCGATACCACCGAAATTGTCGCCCAACTGGCCGGGGCCAGAGCAGCCGTGCATCGCGCACACCAAAGTGTCGCCCGAGCCCAGGCCGACGTGGCTCTGCGCGAGGCGGAACTGAAGCTCGCCGAGGTCGAGCTGAAACGCGGCATCGAACTTGTGCGCACGAGCGCAACCACGCAGGCGGACCTTGACCGCCGCACCGCACAAAGAGACGTATCAAGGGCCACGCTTGAAGGTGCAAAGGTCGCTATCGAAGACGCGAAGGCCGCGACCGACGTCGCCGAGGCCCAGGTCGCGCAGATCGAAGCGACGATTGCCGATATGACTCTGAAGGCCCCAGTCACGGGACGTGTCGAATATCGCCTAGCCCAGGCGGATGAAGTCGTCGCTGCCGGGGGACGCGTGCTGACGCTCCTCGGCCTCACCGACGTGCACATGACCATCTTTCTTTCGACCAGTCAGGCCGGACGCGTCGAGCTTGGGTCGGAGGCGCGGATCGTACTCGATGGCGCAGCTGAGTACGTCGTTCCGGCCACGGTGTCCTTCGTCGCGGCGGAAGCGCAGTTCACACCCAAATACGTGGAGACTGCCAACGAGCGCGAGAAGCTGATGTACCGCATCAAGCTTCATATCGACCCGCAGCTCCTCAAGACCTACCGCGGCTACGTGAAGGCCGGGATGACCGGCAACGCTTACGTCAAAATCCGGGCCGAATCGAAGTGGCCGGCCGATCTCACACCGAGGCTTCCGGATGTCCGCTGATGACGAGCCGGTCGTTAGTGTCGAGACGCTCAATCATCGTTATGGCGCCAGGGTTGCGCTTGACAATACGAGCCTTTCGATCCGCACCGGATCGACCGTCGCCTTCATTGGGCCCGATGGGGTCGGCAAATCGACGCTGCTCGGATTGATCGCAGGCGTCAAGCTTATTCAATCTGGAACCGTGAAGGTTCTCGGCGGCGACATGGCATCACGTGTCCACCGCGATGCAGTGGCTCCGCGCATTGCCTATATGCCGCAAGGCCTCGGCCGCAACCTTTATCCGACGCTATCCGTTGTCGAGAACATCGATTTCTTTGGCCGCTTGTACGGGCAAACGGAAGGCGAGCGTCGCCGGCGCATTACGCGTCTGCTCGTGGCAACCGGCCTCGACCCGTTTCCGGACCGGCCAGCTGGCAAATTGTCGGGCGGGATGAGGCAGAAGCTCGGACTCTGCTGCGCCCTGATCCACGACCCCGATCTGTTGATCCTCGACGAGCCCACGACCGGCGTTGACCCGCTGTCGCGGCGGCAGTTCTGGGAGCTCATTGCCCGAATTCGCGCCGAACGCCCCGGCATGACATTGGTGGTGGCAACGGCCTACATGGAGGAGGCCGAACGCTTCGAACACATCGCCGCAATCGACGAGGGCAGGATCATCGCCACCGGCGAGATAGCTACCATTCTCGCCCAGGCCAACGCGAGCACGCTGGAGGAAGCCTACATCGCTCTTCAGCATCCCGGACGCCGCGGCGAGCACGCGCCGCTCATGATTCCGCGCCTGCAGAATAGCGACGGTCCTCCAGCAATTGCCGCTGAGAACCTGACCATGCGCTTCGGCGACTTCACAGCCGTCGATCACGTGAGTTTCAGCATCCAGCGCGGCGAGATATTTGGGTTTTTGGGATCGAATGGCTGCGGCAAGACGACGACGATGAAGATGCTCACGGGACTGCTGCGAGCAAGTGAGGGGCGAGCCGAGTTGCTGGGCAAGCCGGTCGACGCCCAGGACATCACGACGAGAATGCGCGTCGGCTACATGTCGCAATCGTTTTCGCTGTACGATGAAATTTCTGTCCGCGCCAATCTCGAGTTGCACGGGCAGCTCTGTCGAATTCCGGCCGCGGAACTAAACGCCCGCGTCGTGGCGGCCCTTGCTCGCTTTGAGCTTGCCGGTATCGCGGACGCCCTGCCTCCCGCTTTGCCGCTGGGGATGCGCCAGAGGTTGCAGCTTGCGGCCGCCTGCCTGCATCGGCCGGAAGTGCTGATCCTCGATGAGCCGACCTCTGGCGTCGATCCGGCAGCACGCGACCGATTCTGGCGTCTGCTTGTGGAGATGTCACGTCGCGACGGCGTCACCATCTTCATATCGACGCACTTCATGAATGAAGCCGAACGCTGCGACCGGGTCTCATTGATGCATGCAGGCCGCGTGCTTGCCGTTGGCACCCCCGAAGAGCTGCGACAGCACCGCGGCGGCGGGAGCCTCGAAGACGCCTTTATCGCCTATCTCCAGGCGGCAGCGGGGCCGCTGGCCGGGCATACGACGAGCGGTGCCTCTTCTTCGACGGACGCAACGGCGCGAAGCACCGCAGGCGTCTCCAAGTCCGAGCCGTCGCCTAGAGCAGTCCAGCCGGGTGGGTCGCTCACAGCGTCACTCCGGCGGACTTGGGCATTTGCGCGACGTGAAGCAGTGGAGGTCTTCAGGGATCGCATTCGATTGGCGTTTGCGTTGCTTGGCCCTCTCCTTCTCCTGGTGGCGTTCGGTTACGGGATCTCGTTCGATATTGAGAACGTTCGCTATGCGGTGCTGGACCGCGATCAGTCCCGCGAAAGCCGGCTGTTCTTAGAGCAGTTTTCCCACTCGCGTTATTTCGCCGAGCGCCTGCCGCTCGCTGACGAGTTCGAGATAGATCGCCGCTTGCGATCAGGCGAGTTACGCTTTGCCGTCGATATCCCACCGGGCTTTGGCCGTGACCTACTGCAGGGCCGCCAGCCGCAGATCAGCTTCTGGCTCGACGGCGGCAACACGTTCCCGGCAGAGACAGCCCGCGCCTATATCCAAGGTGTTGTTCTGACCTATGCGGCGGATCGCTATCGCCGCCTACATGGCCGGGATCCGCAGCTGCTGCCCATCAATGTCGAGCCGCGGTTTAGATACAACCAGGAGTTTCGCAGCGTATTCGCGATCACGCCGGGGACGATCATGCTTCTGCTGGTGGTGTTTCCAGCGATGCTGACGGCGCTCGGCGTGGTGAGGGAGAAGGAGATGGGCTCAATCACGAACGTCTACGCCTCCCCTGCGACGGTTGGCGAATATCTCATCGGTAAGCAGCTGCCCTACATCGCGATCGGCTTTGTCAGTTATGTCAGCCTTGTGATTCTGGCCGCCAGTATGCTCGGTGTCGTTCCAAAAGGGTCCACGCTCGCCTTATCGATTGCAGCGCTCATCTACGTGTTTGCGGCAACCGCGTTCGGCCTTCTGGTGTCGGCGTTCGTCTCGACGCAAGTTGCTGCGATCTTCGGAACGGCAATTCTGACCGCGATGACCGCAGCGCATTATTCAGGGTTTCTCTTTCCAGCCTCGACGCTTGAAGGCCCAGCTCGCATCATGGGGCTTTCATTTCCAGCGCTTTGGTTTCAGACCGTGAGCCTCGGCGTCTTTGCCAAAGGGCTCGAAGCGAGCGCGTTCCTCCGCGAGATGGGCGTATTGCTTGGATTCGGCATCATGTTTCTCCTGCTGGCCCGGCTGTCGGTCCGCAAGCAAGGAGCCTAGCGATGCGGCGCTGGGTCGAGAACGTCTATCACCTCGGTCTCAAGGAACTCGCCAGCCTCTCGCGCGACCTCGTGATGGTCGTCCTGATCATCTATGTTTTCACGGCGGCGGTCTACTCGGAGGCCACCGCCATGAGGACCGACGTGAGAAATGCCGGGGTGGCCGTCGTCGATGCCGACCGTTCGACGTTGTCATCCCGAATCAAGGATGCCCTGCAGCCGCCGTATTTTAGCGCGCCCCGAGAAACTGATCGCTCGGAACTCGATCAATTGCTGGACAAGGGACAATACACATTCGTTCTGGAAATCCCGCCGAAGCTCGAAGCCGATCTCTTGTCAGGCCGCGGCCCTTCGATTCAAATCAACGTCGATGCGACGGCGGTGACCCAAGCCGCCGCGGGGACCGCCTACATCCAGGAAATCATAATGCGCGAAACGGCGAGCTTTTTGAAGCAGCGTGGCGCAAATCCAGCCCTTCCCATCGATCCTGTCATTCGCGCCCTGTTCAATCAAAATCTTGAAGCGATCCGCTTCAGCGCGAGCATGGGCGTCATTAACAATGTCACAATTCTCGCCATCATTCTCGTTGGCGCGGCTGTGATGCGTGAACGCGAGCGCGGCACCATTGAGCATTTGTTGGTGATGCCGGTGCTGCCGAGCGAAATTCTTGCGGCGAAGATCTGGGCAAATGGTCTGATCGTCCTTCTGGCGGCCGGGTTTTCCCTTCACGTTATCGTCCATGTCGTGCTGCAGGTACCAATCGTGGGATCGGTCGAGTTTTTCCTCGCCGGGACCGCCATTTATCTCTTCGCCGTGACATCGCTCAGTATCTTGCTGGCGACGATTGCGAACTCGATGCCGCAGTTCGCGTTGCTGTCGATTCCTGTCTTCGTCCTGATGTTCTTGCTGTCGGGCTCGTTCACACCGTTCGAGAGCATGCCAGCCCTCCTGCAAGGCATCATGTATTTGTCGCCATCGACACACTTCGTGCGATTCGCTCAGTCAGTCCTTTATCGTGGCGCCGGACTCGATGTCGTATGGCCTGATCTCGGGATCATGTGCGCACTCGGTGGCGGCTTTCTTGCCACCGCTCTGTCACGATTCAGGGTGATGCTCGCGCGACAGAGCTAATCGAAGGACTTTGTGCGTTTGCCGCGTGCAGTCGCGGGGGACGCTGACTACTGTCGATCGCGGAGTGTGGAATTCTGCACTTTGAAATAGGCGAACGAGTCATACGAGATCCCTGCTCTGTTCCGCGTGGAGGCAACCTCCCTATGCAGTCGCTTATCATATCGGACCTCGGAATTACCAATGACGCCGTCGAGGTCGTCGAACGCAAGGGATTGGGACACCCGGACACGATCTGCGACGCGCTTGCGGAAACTCTATCGCGGAACTTATGTCGCGCGTATCGAGACCGCTTCGGGAAGATCCTTCATCACAACGTCGACAAGGCGCTTCTGTGCGGCGGCCGCGCTGCGCCGGATTTTGGCGGCGGCTCGGTACTCGCCCCCATCAACATCTATCTGGCCGGGAGAGCCGTAACTCAAATCGGCACCGAAGCGCTGCAAATCAAGGAAATGGCGATCGAGGGATCACGGACTTGGATACGCTCGAATTTACACGCTTTGGATGCGGAGCGTCACGTACATATCCATGATCTGATCCACCCTGGCTCGCATGACCTGCAAGCGCTGTTCTCCCGCGACTCTGAAGGCGGTATTCCGCTTGCCAATGATACATCATTTGGCGTCGGTTATGCCCCGATGAGCCCCCTGGAACTATTGGTGCTTGCCGCCGAAAGGCGAATCAATGGAAGCGACCGCAGGTATGACCAACCGGCCTGGGGCGAAGATGTTAAGGTCATGGGTGTGCGACGCGGCGATACGGCCAGTCTAACGGTGGCTTGTGCAATGATTGGACGCCATCTCGCCCACTTGGACGACTATATCGCCGAAAAGGCTGCAGTCGAAAAGATGGTGCGGGATCTGGCGATGCAGCACGGAGTTTCACGATGCGACGTGAGTGTCAACGCTGCCGACGATCCGTCCTCAGGATCGATCTATCTCACCGTGACAGGAACGTCGGCCGAGGCCGGCGATGATGGCGAGGTCGGGCGCGGGAACAGGGTCAACGGCTTGATTACGCCGTGCCGGCCGATGAGCCTCGAAGCCGCTGCCGGCAAGAACCCGGTGGCCCACGTGGGCAAGATCTACAACGTCGCCGCGCGCGACATCGCCGAAGCGCTGATTGCGACGGTGCCGGAGATTTCAGCCGCGCAATGCCTGATGGTAAGCCGGATCGGCGCGCCCGTGATCCGTCCAGCCCTCGTGCAAATCAAACTAGCGACGCGGGACGGCATCCCGGTGGATAAGATCGCGCGATGCGTTGAGGATGTTGTAGCCGATCGCCTTTCGCGCATCCCGAAACTGATTGACGATTTCGTTGCGGGTACGATCGGCGTCTTTTGAGCGAGGACGGTGACGCCAAACGGTGCTCTCGACATGTTCCGACCTTGGCGAGCGAAAAGGTGCCGAAGCCGGCGAGAGCTTCCTGAAATCCCGCTTGTTCGCCGGTAACAAGGTGGCCGCCTTGCACCGCGGTTCGCGGCAGTCGGAAATTGGCATAGCCGCCGAACCGCCGCTCGTTGGGCAGTTTCAACCCGACGCGATCTCTGAAGATCGCAACAGTACGGGTGACGTACTCGGCTTCATGCACCATCAAAGCGCCCACCGGCGCGTGAATGTTGCTCATGAAGGATGACCGGGTAATCGGCGCGGGGGCGAGGATGACGGCGCATGCGAACCCCGCCGATCCTCCGCCGACGATGCTGACGACGGATTTATTTCGATCGACCTCACTCTTGGTCCCCTGCTCTCGATCATTTCCGCCTACCCGAACTCATGAATTCATGGGCGACGATGATCGTACTTGAAGTCGATCACCACGGGTTGCGAGCCAGGACGCTGAACCGTCACCCTGATGGTGTAGAGGTCGGGGGTCAGGTTGAAGTAAGTTCCATAGCTGACAGTATCGGCGATTTTCATAGGCTCGAGGGTTACTTGCGAGCCCGAGAGTCCCAGCCCGGAAATCCGGGCAGTTACAGTCGCGTCCTCGATACGTGCGTTGCTGGTCGAATCGAAGACCGCCACGACAATGTGATGTTCGTGGCTACCCCGTGGCGTTCCGCCATGCATATGTCGTTCGGCCGAATGAGGCTCCGGCCCCTTAACGATTTCCGCCGGCACCACACCAAGATAGACAGTCAGCCCTCCCGCGGACCTGGTCTCGCCACCCGAGGCCGCCCTCACCGGCCCCCAGGCCAAGCCCGCCACCGCGAGCAGGACAGCAGCCATGCGGAGATAACTCGCGTACCCTGACGAACGGTCAAACCGCTTCGATCGTTGCATCATGTCGCACACTCCAGCCGTTACGCCGGCCCGGCTATGATTCTTTGCCATCCTCGAGCCTGAGATCGCGCGCCGGTCTGAGGTCACGGCGAAGATGTATGGTCCCTATGGTCCCACCTCGATCAGCCTTCGGCAACGCGCTGCCGCAAGCGGGAGAGATGTGGGATGAAGGCGGGCACGCGCGCCGCATAATCGGCATAGGCCTTGCCAAAGGTGGACCGTGCATCCCGTTCTTCCGTCCGCGCCAGCCGCACGTACATGAACACCAGCACGGGAAACATCGCGAGGGTCAGAATCGTCGGCCACTGCAACAGAAAGCCGAACATGATCAGAATGAAGCCGACATATTGGGGATGGCGGACGTAGCTATAAGCGCCTTTGGTCGCCAATTCTCGCTGTTTCTGAGCCTCATAGAGCACCTTCCACGCCGCTGAAATCAGGATGAACCCGCCGCCGATGAAGACGAAGCTCAGGATGTGGAATGGGCCAAAGTGTGGGTTTGTTTTCCAACCAAACAACTCTTCGAGTAAGTGACCGGCGTCGTGGGAAAACCAGTCGATGTTCGGATAGCGGCTCTGCAGCCAACCTGACAGGAAGTAGATCGTGAGCGGAAAGCCATACATTTCGGCGAAGAGCGCGACGAGAAACGCGCTGAATGCCCCAAATGACCGCCAGTCGCGGCCCGTTTGCGGCTTGAAGAAAGTGTAAGCAAAGAAGACAAAGATGACCGAATTGATGACCACCAGGCTCCACAGGCCATAGGCGGGTGTTTCGTCATTCATGTGCCGCTCCTACCCGACCCGCGCTGCGACTGCGATGGGTCGTCGTTCCCCGAATGCCCTTGATGTCCCCCGTGTCCGCCATGCATGAATACATGCAGGAGCGGACAGGCGAGCAGCAGAAGGAAAAGGCCCGCCCCCAATACGTGGGCACGATGCTCCGTGAACAGCAAGAATCCGGCGATCGCCAGCAAGACCAGAAGGGCGATGCCCGCTTGCGACGTCAGGAAGCTGCCTTCTGGCCTCGACTTCCAGTCTGCGTGGTCATGGTGCGACATGAGATCCTCTTACCTGCTATCTACCGGATAGCTGGGCCCATTACCCAATCCAAATAATACAATATCACCGCGTGATTCCGGAAAACTTGATCTCGATTAAACATTTGAATTTCGTATCTGATATCGAAAGAAGGTGGCGCAATCACACTGCGATTGAACCTTTCCACTTGTCACTTTCGAACGATTTCCCGCGTGGCAGATTTGCGCTTGGATCGATGGCTAAGAGGTGGTCGGCTCCGGGCTGGGCGAGTTGACGCCTGGCACAAGAGCATACAGTCGTGAAGGGCGAACGCATTTGCGGGACCGCACCGCTATGGAGCCATCGCCCGAAGCTCTGGCTCGGCTCTTTGAGCAGGTGCAGAGTTGCAACTTGTTTTCATTGATGGCCGTTGCTGCGCGGCGACTGCACCTGTGCGAGATATCTGATGCCGCTGTTTCGATTGCTCCGTATCGCCTTCGAGGCGCTTCGATTTCTTGTGGGCGGCGCTCTTCGGCGCCTCCATTGGTATCGCTCATCGCCAGGCGGGCCCGAGCGGCTGCGCCTTGGCCTGGCGCGGCTGGGGACAACATTTATCAAGTTTGGGCAAGCGCTGAGTATGCGGCAGGATATGCTGCCCGACGAGTACGTCGCAGCTCTGCAATCACTTCAGGATCATACGACCCCCTTCCCTGCCGAGAATGCCATCCGTGAGATCGAGCGCGGGCTTGGTCGTCCTGTCGGCGAGCTGTTTGCGGATTTCGACCGGAAGCCGCTTGCCGCTGCCTCCATCGCACAGGTGCATGCAGCTCATCTTCCGGACGGTCGGGCTGTCATTGTGAAGGTGCGCCGCGGCGGCATCAAATCGCAAATCGATCGAGATATGCTTGCGCTCAAATTGCTGGCGCGCATCGCCGCGATTCTGGTGCCGCGCCTACGACATTATGAGCCGCTTCGGATCATCGATGAGATCTGGACCAACCTTCGCAAGGAGATCAATTTCCGCCAGGAGGCGCAAAACATACGACGTTTCGCTTTGGCTTTCGCCGATTGGCCAACGATCCATATCCCGGGCGTCATCGACGGTCTCGTCAGCGAGAGCATCATCGTCCAAGCGCGCAGCGGCGGACGCCGAATTGATGATCCGGCGATCAAGCCCGATGGCCCCGGCCTCGCGCAAAATTTCGTCGATGCTTATCTGCACCAGATCTTCGTGCTGGGCGTGTTCCACGGCGATCCTCATCCCGGCAACCTCTTCATTACCGCCGAGGGGCGCATTTGCTTTCACGACTTCGGACTCGTCGGATTTCTTGACAGCGCCACGCGACGTAAGCTTGCCGCGTTTACCAATGCCTTCATTCGCCAGGATGCCGACTGGCTGCTGGACGCCGCAATCGACCTCGGCGTGTTCGGCGGAAAAATGGATCGCTCCGAGTTCCGTCGCGGTCTGGCGGAAATCATCACTGACTACGCCGTGCTGCCGCTCAAGGATTGGTCCCTGGCTGAAGCATTTCTCCGCGTGACCCGGCTGGGTCAGGCCCAGAACGTCTTCGTACCCTACGATCTCCTGGTCCTCATGCGGACTATCTTCCTCGTCGAACACGCTGTGGGAGTTCTTGACCCCGACTTTGAGCTCCTCGAGAATCTGCAGGCAAAAGGTCCGGAGATATTGAAAGCGGCGATGGAGCAATCGGACTGGAGCGGTGCGCTCGACCGACTGAAGCATGACGCATTGAGCGCGATGCAAGACCTGCCGGGTGTCCTCGGGTCGTGGACCCGGCGATTGAACCGGGAGGGCGAAGGTTTCGGTGTGACCTTGCGCGTACATCAGCTCCAGGAGCTTAAAGAGCATCTTGACCGCAGCAGTAACCGGATCGCGCTCGCTCTCGTTACGCTAGGTCTGTATGTTGCCGGTTCGCTGCTTATGCAGCAAAGCATTGGACCGCGTCTTTACAGCGATATGCCCGTTCTCGCGGCGTTCGCCTATGCGCTGGCGCTCTGGTTCACCTTTCGCCTCGTCCGCGGAATCGCTCGATCAGGCAAGCTTTGACGCCTGGCCGACGTTAGCCTGACTTGAACGACGGGCATATCCCTTCACGGTTTCAGCCAAGACCATGGCTTTGCTTCGCCTTCGGCTACCGGCCCGGCTGACCTCGCTGCCGTATGGCAACGATTCCGTCGTAGGCGATGAACACGATAAGAGCACGGCGATAACGACCGAGGCTAACTTGGAGAAAGCCCGTCCAGCGGTCGTAGCGCTTCAGACGCAGTATTACGATTACGCCGCATGATGCGCGGCATGATCCGTCGGCGGGGTCACACCTTCATGGACGTCCAGCCGCGACGGGCTCGCTACCGCCAGGATCGTCTTGGCGCGAGCGACCGCCTCGGACGATCCATTCACCATCACCAGAAAGCTGTCGGCTTTAACAGCCTTTTCATATTCAACGACACTGTTTTTTGGAATGCCGATGCTAACGAGCGCAGCACCGATGGCGCTCAAGCCTCCACCTAGAACGGCACCCTCGACAGCACCCAGCACTATCGCGCCAAGGTGGCCAAGCACCACGATGGGCCCGATAACAGGAACGGTCATAAACAAGCCGCCCACGAACAAACCCCATAGACCACCCCAGAAGGCGCCGTACTTTCCCCAGAAACTGATACGATCACCGGCGTTGTAGAAACCGACCACTTTCTCCTCAGTATGGCAACCCTTGCCAACGATATTGATCTTGGTGATATCAAAGCCAGCGTTACCGAGCCTTTTAACGGCATCTTCGGCCTGGCTATGGTGTTCGAAGACGGCAACGGCGGCGCTATGCGGGGTCATGTCTGGCTTCCTTCTTTGAAATGAGCGACAGCTTTCAGTGAGTTCGATCTCGCGACGGGCCATGGCAGATAAAGTCGCGAGCTGTCGGTCTAGGCGATGAGCGCCCGTCCGTTAATGCTCTCCAGAGCTGGCAGGTATGCCGCGTGAGATGTTCTCCGCTCGCTTGCTTTCGGCGATGAGCATGGCCGTCGCGTCCTCGATGCGGCGCTCGAGTGCCGCCATGAAATGCCTCCGATCGAGTCCGGGTTCGATTGGTGGCAGAAACTCAACGAGGATTTTGCCGGATCGTTTCATGAGGGACCGGCGTCCCCAAAATAGACCGGAGTTGAGTGCGACCGGCACGACGGGAAGACCAAGCTGCATGTAAAGTACTGCGACTCCCGGATGGTAAGGCCGACGAACGCCCACGGGCGTACGGGTACCCTCGGGAAAGATCGCGATCGGGCGACCATCAATCATCGCCGAGCGTGCGGCCGCGACCATCGGCCTCAGTGCTTTTGCGCCTGCTTCACGATCGATGATGATCGCCCGGCCGCGTCGCATGTACCAGCCGAACACGGGGATCCTCGCCAAGCTCTGTTTCAACACGATCGCCGGGTTCTCGAGTAACAACCACAGCGCCACGGTCTCCCAAGCCGACTGGTGCTTGAGCGCGACGATGACCGCGCCGCGGGGCAGGTTCTGCTTGCCGCGCACCTCGCTGGACAGGCCAACGATCAGCCGCAACAGCCACAGGGAAACCATCGCCCACACTTCGGAAACCCGCGCCGCCGCATGCTGCGAGATCAGTAGCGCCGGCATGGCAAGGACCGAAAGAAGGGCTGTCCAGAGATAGAACACGCTGTCGAAGAGGAAGGAACGAACCGCGGTCACTTTGCTGGCTCTCCGCCTCTGCTTGGAAAGCGACGAGCTTGAAGGGTGAAATCAGCCACCGCTGCATCGCCTCGGTGCATGCGCTCCCATTCCTGGATGTAATCTCGGGTCAGCGGCACCGCATCGACCCGCTTGCTCAGCTGAATTTGGAAATTGATCAGGCCGCCATGGCGGAAACCTGCCTCGCAACCGGCCAGGTAGAATTCCCACATCCGGCAGAAACGCTCGTCGTAAATTTCGGCGACGCGCTGCCGGTTTGCAAGGAAGCGCTGCCGCCACGCCTTCAAGGTTTCCGCGTAATGCAGCCGCAGTACCTCGACGTCGGTCACGTAAAGCCCCGCCCGCTCAATGGCCGGCAGGATCTCGGAAAGCGCCGGAACGTATCCGCCCGGAAAGATGTACTTGTTGATCCAGCCATTGGCCGCGCCTGGACCATCGGCGCGGCCAATGGTATGGATCAATGCGACACCGTCGTCCGTGAGGAGGTCTCTGACCTTTTCGAAGTATTCGCTATAGTGCCCCACGCCGACATGCTCAAACATGCCGACCGAAATGATGCGGTCATACCGGCCCTCCTCTTGTCGATAGTCCTTTAGTAAAAATCTGACATGGGCGCCGACGCCGATCTCGCTGGCCCGCCGCTGCGCGTACGCATGTTGCTCGGTCGACAGGGTCAAACCCGTAACGTCGACGTCAGCGACCTTGGCAAGATAAAGGCCGAGCCCGCCCCACCCCGACCCGATGTCGAGGACCCGCTGGCCTGGCCTCAGCAACAACTTTGCCGCGAGGTGCCGCTTTTTTTGCTCTTGCGCACGTTCCAAAGTATCGGCGGGCGATCTGTAATACGCACACGAATACTGACGGTCGGGGTCGAGAAATTGCTCGTAAAGCACATCCGATAAGTCGTAGTGGTGCGCGACGTTAGCGCGTGCGACCGGCATAGGATTGTGCTGTGCGACGCGTCGGAAAAGGCGCTTGAGGTATGCGCGAACGCGCCTCACCCCCTCTCCACTGCTCCAGCCGAGGTTGACAAAGCACAGATCGAGGAAATCGTAGATGTCGCCGTCTTCCACCAAGAGCGCACCGTCCGCGTAGCCCTCCCCGAGCGCCAGATCGGGGTTCAACAGCAGCTTCGGAATGATTCGAGGATCCACGATACGGATTGTTATTAACGGCCCGCCGGTACCGGTGCGGTGGACGCACCCGTCGGGCGCAATCAAAGTCAATGTGCCTTTGCGAACGATCTGCCCGAGCACCCCCCGCAACAGAAACATACCCGCGTTCGTTCCAATGTTTTTGAGTGACCGGCGTGGGCTTGATCGACTCATTTCACCATCGAACGACCGGAGCCTCTCGGAGGCAGAAGCAAAGGACGAATGGTCGGACTGGATACTCATTCTTGGCTCCGCACTGGCGACGAGGACTGATTACCAGTTGACTACTGGCTGCGGCTGCATTCTTTGATGAGGATTAAACACCTGTTCCGGATCTCAGCTCAATCCGACGCGTGGCCCGAACCTTCCCGCCGCCTGACCTCAGCAGGCGGCGGGTGACTCTTCCGGCACGTCGCTGCATCGCAAGATCATTTCAAGGCGAGTATCGTGTTTGCGATGGTTTCGATCGGCCCGACTCCAGCCGAAGATGCACGGGCCGCCATCGTTCTTTAACGTGGATCAATGTTTAGGTCGCGGAAGGATGAGACATCTTCGACGCGGACGAGTCCTCGCGTCGGATGTCGTTGAAGTCTTTTGCCCGCGCGAGATTTGCACCTCTTACAGGATCATGGAGAACCCGATGAAAACCGCGTCAAAACTGGTCGCCGCACTCTTGGTCGTGAGCTCTCTCTCAGTCGCCCATGCGCAGACGCCCGGCCAACCGCCGGCCACACCTTTGCCTCAAGCATCGCCGGGCGGCCAAATGATGGGCGGCGGCATGCAAGACATGCAGGCGTCGATGAAGAAGATGCAGGAGCAGATGGCGAAGATCCATTCCACATCCGATCCGGCCGAGCGTCAGAAGCTGATGACGGAGCACATGGCGACCATGCGGGAAACGATGGGGACGATGATGAAGGCGGACGGTCCCGGCATGGGGATGATGCCCGGCGGCGGTGGGATGATGCGGGGCGGTGACAAAAAGTCGTCCACAAAACAGGAGCCGCAGGAGATGCGGGGACGCATGGGAAAGATGGAGCAGCGTATGGGAACGATGCAAATGATGATGGAACAGATGATGCAGCATCAGGATATGATGGGCCGTCGTCAGTAACTGCCGCGGCGGGCGTCGATACGCACTATACGATGAGCGCACCTCTCACCGAGCCGGAATGCGTTGCTTGGAACGCACCGTTGAATGAAGGGCACTCTGATGCGGACCCCGTCGGGGATCTGCTGCAATTTTGGAGAAAGACGATGAAGGTTTCGTGCAAGCTGATCGGCGTCGCATCGACGCTCGTTCTTCTAGGCATGACGACAGCTGTATTTGCGGCCGGTGATCGGATCAGGGCTGGAGAACGTCTGCTTGCAATGGATGACGGTATGAAGCCCAAGCAACCGGACGCGATGGGGTCCGGCGGCAGCAATACGGGTCAGCAGCATGATCACGGCGAAATGTTCATAAGGACGGAAAAAATGATGCGGAACCAGATCGGCCCGAAGTCCGGGACCGGCGCCGCCAAAGGTCCGGCCAATGCTACCGAACTGGCCGAGGAACGCATCGCTTTCCTCAAAGCAGAACTCCAGATCACGGATAAGCAGATGGCGGACTGGAATGCGCTGGCTGAGGCGCTCCGGTCCGGACGCCAGCACCTTGCCGAAGCGCGCAGGCTTGCTGTCCTGGACGATAAAACACCCTCGACCGAGCGGCTCGAGCACTACGAGCGCCATCTGGCGGAGCGACTTGAGGCCGTGAAATCAGCGCGCGCAAGCTTTACGGGATTGTATTCCACTCTCAATGACGTGCAAAGGCAAACCGCCGACGCGATTCTCCTACCCCTCATCGCGACCTTCTGACAGGGGATAACGGGAAGGAATGCGAGGTCCATCCTCTTGTCGTCTGCCACGCCGCGACGCATGTCCGGTCCGATACGGACGAAACCAATGTCGCGCACGAGAATAGGCGTCCCATCGGACTGTGCTCCGACCGCCAGCTTCTCGATGTCGGAAGGCCTTGAAAGCTGTCTCTCCCGCGCACCATATACTCGATACCCGGTGCCGTGAACTCCAGTACCCTCTTGTAGGCAACAGCTTGCCGGGGTCGACGGTGACCCGGCATTGCTTCTCGAAACCGCCTGAGTTGGCCACTTCCGCAACGCCCGAACGGCGCGCATCTTGATATTGCACTTACCATTTCTGGAGACTGCGAGGGTCGGCCTGACCGACCAGAGCGTATTCCAGTCCCCAGTCCACGCCGATCACGTCCGGCCCGCGCTGGGGGTGGTGCTCTCACCGGCGGTCTGCCGGCCATGCCGCTGAGTACACCCGACTACGGGTCTAATCTCGATTGGTGCCGTCTTTGAAGATAGCATACCCTAGACTAGAGACTGGCCGTAGAGGCTGGTAGCCCGCACCGGCCGCGCGCTATTTGCCTTTTGGCTGAAATCTTTAATCCGGGTCAAAGAGGCCAGCCGACCGCTTCCTATAAGAAATAATGCGGTCGCACCGATGCGGTTCGGTGGGCGGTGCGGTTCAGCAGCGGGGGATATTTTCGACATGCGCGTGCTTCATGTTGCGTCGGAGGTTTTCCCACTCGCAAAAACCGGTGGTTTGGCAGATGTTTCGGCGGCCCTTCCCGCTGCCTTGAACGACCTCGGCATTGACGCGCGGCTGCTCCTTCCAGGCTATCCGCAAGTCATCGAGCGTGCCACAAACCCGTCCGAGATGGCTCGATTCGACGGGCTATTGGGCTGCGGCGATGTGCGCCTGCTCTCGACACGCCTCCCCGACACAGGGGTTCACGTATGGTTGGTGGATTGTCCAGTTCTCTACGGCCGCAAAGGCGGCATCTACCAGAATGAAGATGGTCGCGATTGGCATGACAACGCGCTGCGCTTTGCGTTGCTGAACCATGTTGCCGCCCTCGTCGCCGATGGATCGGCAAACACGCACTGGCGGCCGGACATCGTACACGCCCATGACTGGCATGCTGGACTGCTGCCTCTGCTGTTATCAATGCGCTCTGGGCCGCGACCGGCATCCGTCTTGACCATTCACAACCTGGCCTATCAGGGCATCTTTGCAGCAGACGAACTCGGAAAGCTGGCCCTGCCCAATGACCGGAACACCTGCTCGACGCTTGAATTCTATGGGCAAATCTCCTTTCTGAAAGCCGGGATCTGTTGGGCCGACGCGCTGACAACCGTGAGCCCGACCTACAGTCACGAAATCCTGACCCCCGAATATGGTTGTGGGCTCGAAGGACTGTTGAGTGAGAGGGCGGCCTGCCTGACAGGGATCATGAATGGTGCCGATTACCGCGTTTGGGATCCAGGAAGCGATATCAACCTCACGCACACGTACACACCACGCCAGATCTCGCCGAAACGCGCGTGCAAGACTGCGATACAGAAGGAGATGGGGCTTGAGCCTTCGCCCGACACTCCTCTCATCGCCTTCATGAGCCGGCTCGCACACCAGAAGATGCCCGATGTCGTCCTGGAGGCGCTGCCCGCGCTTCTTGCCGAGGACATCCAGTTTGCGCTCGTCGCGCAAGGGGATGCCGATTGCGAACGCCGCTTCCGCGAACTTGCGGCAGGCTATCCAGGACAGGTCTCGGTCCAAATCGGGTACGAGGAAGCCCTTGCACACCGCCTTCTCGCGGGCGCCGATATGCTGCTGCATCCCTCACGGTTTGAGCCGTGCGGGCTCGCCCCGATTTATGCTATGCGCTATGGGACCCTCCCGATCGTTCGCAGAAGTGGCGGGCTGGCCGATAGCGTCGTCGACGTTGATCCGAACAATATCAAAGACGGGATAGCGACCGGGTTCTCCTTCAACCAGCCGACGGTTCACGATCTGATCGCATGCATGCGGCGCGCCCTTTCGCTCTACCATGAACCGATCGCCTGGCGAAAGATTCGATCCTGCGCCATGCGGCAGGATTTCGGATGGAGCCGCTCGGCTCAAGCCTATGCCGACCTCTATCGCTCACTGGTCACAGCACCGGCAGAAATGGAGATTGAGCAACGGGTGGAGCGCGCGAAGCTGATCGCCTGATAGCTGGATAATGGACCGGTTCCTGTCGCCGTTGCAGCTCTTGCCAAACGAAGCGATGGGAATTGCGCAGACACGATGTATTTGGCCCCGTACACGCAAGAAGACGTCATGTCGAAAATGAAAGCCGCTATTTTTGTCGAAACGGGCCGCATCGTACTCGATGAAAAGCCGATCCCGGATATCGGCCCGCTCGATGCGCTCGTTCGGATCACGACCACGACAATCTGCGGGACGGATGTCCATATTCTCAAGGGCGAATATCCTGTCGCCAAGGGGCTGACCATCGGTCACGAGCCAGTCGGTGTAATCGAAAAGCTCGGCTCTGCCGTTACGGACTTTCATGAAGGCCAACGCGTCATCGCTGGAGCGATTACGCCCAGCGGCCACAGCAACGCATGCCTCTGCGGCTATCACTCGCAAGACGGCGCTGGCACCAAGCATGGCTGGAAGCCGATCGGCGGGTGGAAGTTCGGCAACACCATCGATGGCTGTCAGGCCGAATTCGTACGCGTTCCCGATGCTATGGCAAATTTGAGTCTGGTGCCCGACGGTCTGACAGACGAGCAGGTTCTGATGTGTCCGGACATCATGTCGACGGGTTTCGGTGGAGCCGAAAGCGGAGATATTCGTATCGGCGATATCGTGGCAGTCTTTGCGCAAGGGCCAATCGGGCTTTGCGCCACGGCGGGCGCCAGGCTGAAAGGCGCGACGACAATCATCGCCGTCGATGCGGTCGCTGAACGACTCGTCATGGCCCGCAAGCTCGGCGCGGACTTCACTGTCGACTTCAAGAAGGTGAACCCTGTTGACGAGATCATGAGGATCACCGATGGACGCGGCGTCGATGTCGCAATCGAGGCGCTGGGCACGCAGGCGACCTTCGAGGCCGCGCTGCGTGTACTCCGGCCGGGGGGCACACTTTCGAGCCTCGGCGTCTACTCGACCGATCTCAAGATCCCGCTCGGTGCTTTCGCCGCGGGGCTTGGTGATCACAAGATCGTCACGACGCTGTGTCCGGGCGGCAAAGAGCGGATGCGACGCCTGATGGACGTGATTGCCTCAGGCCGCGTCGACCTGACGTCACTGGTCACCCACCGCTACAAACTCGACGATATCGAGAAGGCCTACGATCTTTTCGCCCATCAGCGCGACGGAGTGCTGAAGGTCGCGATCAGCCCTTAGATCGTATCGTACTCAGCAGGCATTCCATGGCGACTCCTGTCGAGTGGCCCATGGTCGCCCCCTTCGGCTTCATCGTTCCTGGATAGATTTGAGATACGCGATGATGGCACCGACGTCGTCCCCATTGAAGCGAAATTCCGGCATGTGGGGGTGCCCAGTGACTATGCCCTCGCCCAGGGCTTCCTCCAACCCCTCAATCGGATAGCGACGAGCGAGCGTACGGAACGCGGGCGCGCCACGATGCGGGCTCACGCCGACGCGGCCGACCGCATGGCAGCGCGCACAATATTCTGAAACAAGCGCTTCACCATGCTTTCGGAATGCGGCCTGATCGTCGGCTGCCATGCCCGGCGAGACTAAGACCGATATGGTTAAGACGGCTGCTGCGAGTGGTTCCACTGCAGATCTCAGTTCGATCATAGACGGGGCCGCGCCGCTCATGGGGCAGCTGCAATGTGATAGCCCTGCATAATATGAACGTAATTTGCGCGCTCGAATGCAGTCGGATTCTTCAGGTTTCGCTGGCTCATGCGGCCACGGATGTCGCTGAGCGAACCGATCTCACGCGCGGCAAGCAAGGCAGACAGTCCATCGACCAGCGTTCGCATGTGGCCAACGCCGTGTCGCAGCAGCGATGAGGTCGTCATGACCGTGTCGGCGCCGGCCAGCAGGTACTTGAAGACCTCGTCCGCCGATTCGACTCCTGTGGTGGCGGCGAGCGACGCCCGGAGGCGTCCATAGAGGATCGCGATCCACAGCAACGGCAACCGAATCTCGGTCGGTGTGCTGAGCTGAAGATCCATCGAAAGACGCAACGTCACGATGTCGATGTCGGGCTGATGGAAGCGATTGAACAACACCAATGCGTCGGCGCCGCCGTCGGCGAGCGCACGCGCCATGGCCCCGATCGCACTGAAGGACGGACCAATCTTGACCGCGACAGGGATCGATACCGAGTCTTTCACGGCGCGCAGGATATCGAGATAATGCTGTTCGACCTCGCGACCAGTCATCGCCAGATCGGCCGGGATGAGATAGATATTCAGCTCGATCGCATCCGCGCCCGCCTGCTGCAGAAGGCGGGCGTAGTCGACCCAACCGGCGTGCGTCACACAGTTCAGGCTGGCGATGACCGGAATGCTGATCGCCTCCTTGGCACTGCGCACGATGTCGAGATAACGCTCTGGCCCGAAACCATAGCCATCATAGGTCGGGAAATAGGTCTGAGCCTCGGCGAACCCCATTGCGGACACCTCGGTGCGGCGTTCGAACTCGTGCCGCTCGGCGACGATCTGCTCCTCGAAGATCGACGGCAGCACGACCGCGCCCGCGCCGTAATCCTCCAGCGCACGCAGTGTCCCGACATCGCCGTTGAGCGACGAAGCCGAGGCGATCAGCGGATTCCTGAGGCGTAGCCCCATATAATGTGTCGTCAGATTCATGTGCTGCTCCTGAATGCTCGTTCGCTCAATTCCCGCCTGCAGGCACGCCCGTTCGCTCGGTCACCGATCCCACGAGCTGCGCTGTCGACTTGTCGAGACGTGGCAGCAAGAAGGTGAGTTCATGGTCATGATGCTCATCGGCGCGCACCAACGCGTCGCAGTCGAACTCATGAGTGCTGAGGGTAACCGCTTTCATGCGCGTTCCATCCTGCTTTTCGTAGAGCGACCGATATCCTTGCACGCCGGATTGAAGCACTCGCCGCCGCGGCTCGCCATTTCCTCGTACTGGCGATACTTCTCGGCCACGACCTGCTGAGCCTGCGCAAGCAGCATTTCGGCCGCTTTCGGATCGGTATTGGTGAGCGCGCGATAGCGCAGCTCATTGTAGGCATAATCCTTGAACGGGATCGTCGGCCGCGGCGAGTCGAGCCGAAACGGCCTTTCGTTGATATTGCGCATGGCCGGGTTGAAACGGAACAGCGGCCAGTAGCCGCTGGCGGTCGCGAGATCCTGCTGCTTCATGCCGTAGCGCAGGTCGAAGCCGTGAGCGATGCAGTGGCTATAGGCGATGATCAGCGACGGTCCCGGATAGGTCTCCGCTTCGCGGAAGGCGAGCAGTGTGTGCTGAGGGTTGGCGCCCATCGCGACCTGGGCGACGTACACATTGCCGTAAGCAATGGCCTGCAAGGCAAGGTCCTTGCGCGCCACCCGCTTGCCGGCGGCCGCAAACTTCGCGACTGCGCCGAGCGGCGTCGCTTTGGAAGCCTGACCGCCAGTGTTGGAATAGACCTCGGTGTCGAGCACCAGGACATTGACGTCTCGGCCGCTCGCCAGCACGTGATCGAGCCCACCATAGCCGATATCGTAGGCCCAGCCGTCGCCGCCGACGATCCAGATGCTGCGCCGGACCAGGTGGTCGACGACCGAGAGCAGGTCGCGGGCGGACTCGTTGTTCATCGCCGCCAGCTTCCGCTTTAGCGCGTCGACACGGGCGCGTTGGACGCGCAGCTCCGACTCGCGCTCCTGCGGCGCGTCGAGGATCGACTGCGCGAGGTCCTCGCCGACTTGCGCCGCCAGCTGGTGCAGCAGCGTCCGTGCCAGGTCGAGGTGCTTGTCGGCGGCGAGACGAAAGCCCAGGCCGAACTCGGCATTGTCCTCGAACAGCGAATTCGACCAGGCCGGCCCGCGGCCGGCGGCGTCCTTGGTCCACGGCGTGACCGGAAGGTTGCCGCCATAGATCGACGAGCAGCCGGTGGCGTTGGCGATCTGCGCCCGGTCGCCGAACAGCTGCGAGAGCAGCTTGAGGTAGGGTGTCTCGCCGCAGCCGCCGCAGGCGCCGGAAAACTCAAACAGCGGCTGCAGGAACTGCACACCCCGGACATTGGCGAAGTCGACGCGCGCGCGATCGTTTTCCGGCAGCGCCGCGAAGAAGGCGATATTGGTCCGCGCCGCCGCCAGGATCGGCGCCTTCTCGGCGAGATTGATCGCCTTTTTCCCCGGCTCAAGGGGACTGTGCGCCGGGCAGACCTCGACGCAGATGCCGCAACCCGTGCAGTCCTCGACATAAACTTCGAGCGAGAAGCGCACGTCCGGGTTGCCGCGCGCATTGACCGGCGCGGATTTGAAGCCGGTCGGGGCGCCGTCGAGGGCTTTCTCGTGATAATACTTAGCGCGGATGACGCTGTGCGGGCAGGCAAAGCTGCACTGTCCGCACTGGATGCACAGGTTCGGCTCCCAAATCGCCACACTGTCGGAGATATTGCGCTTCTCGAACGCGGCAGTGCCCGATGGCCAGGTCCCGTCGGCCGGCAGCTGGCTCACGCGGATGTCGTCGCCGCCGCCAAGTCCGCGCATCATCTTGGCGGTTACCTCGTGCACGAATGCAGGCGCCTGCGCTGGCACGATCGGCGGCCGGTCGAACGCGCTCGTCGCCGCGGCCGGCACCGTCACCTCGAACAGATGCGCCAGCGTGTGGTCGACGGCCTCGAAATTCTTGCGCACCACGTCGGCGCCCTTGGCCCCGTAGCTCTTCTCGATCGACTGCTTGATGCGCTCGACCGCCTCGTCGCGCGGCAGCACGCCGGAGATCGCGAAGAAGCAAGTCTGCAGGACGGTGTTGATCCGCCCGCCGAGGCCAGTGTCGCGCGCGACTTTGGAGGCGTCGATCACGAAGAAGCGAAGCTTCTTGTCCAGGATTTGCGCCTGAAGCGAGCGCGGCAGGTGGTCCCACACCTTGTCTGGTCCATGCGGTGTGTTGAGCAGGAATGTGCCGCCCTTGAGGGCCAGCCGCAGCACGTCGATGCGGTCGAGAAAGCCCGTTTGGTGGCAGGCGATGAAGTTGGCCGACTCGATCAGGTAGGGCGAGCGGATCGGCTGTTTCCCGAAGCGCAGGTGCGAGATGGTCTGCGCGCCCGATTTGTGCGAGTCGTAGACGAAGTAGCCCTGCGCATGCATCTCCGGGTCCTCGGCGATGATCTTGACGCTGTTCTTGTTGGCGCCAACCGTGCCGTCCGAGCCGAGCCCGAAGAACAGGGCGCGAACGACGTCGTCGCGCTCGATCGAAAAGTGTGGGTCGACGGTTAGGCTGGTATGCGAAACGTCATCCTCGATGCCGACGGTGAATCCGTTCTTGGGTTCTGATTTTCTCAATTCGTCGAACGCCGCCTTGGCCTGCGCCGGATTGAAATTCTTCGATCCGAGACCATAGCGCCCGCCGATCACCCTCGGCATGGTCTTGCGTCTGCCGCCCGCGACCGCCTGGGCCAGGGTCGTCACCACATCGAGATAGAGCGGCTCGCCTGGCGCGCCTGACTCTTTGGTCTGCTCGAGCACCGCAATGGCGCGACACGAATCTGGCAAAGCGGCGAGGAAGTGCTCGGCCGAGAACGGTCTGTAAAGACGCACCTGCAGCACGCCGACCCGTTCGCCGGATTTTTGCAGGAACGCCGCCGTCTCGCGCGCGGTCTCCGCCCCTGAGCCCATCAGCACGATCACCAGTTCGGCGTCGGGTGGACCCTCATACTCGAACAGCTTGTAGACGCGGCCGGTGAGCGCCGCAAAGCGACCCATCGCGCCCAGCACGATCGCCGGCACTTGCGCATAATACGGATTCACCGTCTCGCGCGCCTGGAAGAACGTGTCGGGATTGTGCGCGGTGCCACGGACGAACGCATGCTCGGGCGTGAGCGCACGAGCCCGGTGCGCGCGGACGAGATCCTGACGGATCATCGCCCTGATTTGGGTGTCGGACAGCAGGGTCAACTTGCTGACCTCGTGCGAGGTGCGAAAGCCGTCGAAGAAATGCAGAAACGGGATCCGCGACTCCAGCGTAGCCGCCTGCGCGATGAGCGCGGCATCATGCGCCTCCTGCACCGAGGCGGACGACAGCAGCGCGAAGCCCGTCGTGCGTGTTGCCATCACGTCGGAATGGTCGCCGAAAATCGACAGCGCCTGCGTCGCCAGTGCGCGCGCCGCCACGTGGAACACCGTCGAGGTCAGCTCGCCCGCGATCTTGTACATGTTCGGCAGCATCAGCATCAGGCCCTGCGAGGCCGTGAATGTCGTCGTCAGTGCACCCGACTGCAGGGCGCCGTGCACCGCGCCGGCGGCGCCACCCTCGCTCTGCATTTCCTGGACGACCGGGATGTTGCCCCAGATGTTGGTCAGTCCCTGCGCCGTCCATTCGTCGGCGAGCTCGGCCATGGTCGAAGACGGCGTGATCGGATAAATCGCGCACACTTCGTTGACGCGGTAGGCAACGTGCGCGACTGCGGTGTTGCCGTCGATGGTGTCGGTTTGAGGTGTGTCGGTTTCAGGCTGCATCGGTCGCCTCGCTCTCAGGTCGTCGCTGGTTCCGGAATCATCTCGATGGCGTGGCACGGACAGGTCTCGAAGCAGACCGCGCAGCCGGTGCAGCGATCGTAGAGGTAGCGGTAGCGCCGGCCGGGGCCAAGCTTCTCGATCGCCTGCTCGGGGCACGCCGCATAGCACTGGTCGCACTCGAAGCAGTTGCCGCAGGACAGGCAGCGGTTTGCTTCGTAGGATGCTTCCTTCTCGCTCAGCCCGGCCATCACCTCGGCAAAGCCGGTCGTGCGGGCCGTGACTGGCAGCATTTGCTGCGCCGATTGCTCAGCGTCGCTGTAGATCGGCAGCTGCAGCATGTGGAACGACACGACCGGGTGCTTCGGCGAAGGTTGATCGTCATGGCCGCGGAACCAGCCATCGATGTGGCGCGCCGCCTTCTTGCCGTGCCCGACCGCTGCCGTTACCGTGCGCTCGCTCGGCACCATGTCGCCACCAGCGAAGATCCCGGGATGACCGGTCATCATGTTCGAGGCGACCATGACGGTGCCGTCAGACTGGAATTCAATTCCCAGGACCTTCCGGAGGAAGCCGCTATCGGTCTGCTGGCCGAGCGCCAGCACGACGGCGTCTGCCTCGAGCGTCTCAAACTGACCGGTCGGCTGCGGCCGGCCGTCTGAACCGAGCTCCATGACTTCGACGGTCAGCGACGGACCGGCAATCTCCTTGATGCTCGTCAGCCATTTAATCTTGACGCCCTCCTCGATCGCCTCTTCGGCCTCGAAGGCATGGGCTGGCATGTGCTCGCGGTCGCGATGGTAGATAATCACTGCCTCTTCGGCGCCGAGACGCTTTGCTGTTCGCGCCGCATCCATCGCCGTGTTGCCGCCGCCGTAGATCACGACCCGTCGACCAAGACGTGGTTGTTCGCCGCTGCTCGCTCCACGCAGAAAGGTCACAGCATCGAGGACGCGGGCCGCATCGCGGGCCGGGATATCGACATGTTTCGAGGCATGGGCTCCGATCGCAACGAATACCGCGTCGAAACGACCGGCCTCCTTTTCGGCGAGCAGGTCCTCGACTTTGTGATTGAGGACGATTCTGACGCCCATCGCCTCGATCCGCCGCACCTCCTTCATGAGGTCTTCGCGCGGCAGCCGATAGGCAGGTATGCCGAAATGCATCATGCCGCCGGGCAGCGGACCGGCGTCGCGAATCTCCACCGCGTGCCCCAGCCGTGCCAGATGATAGGCGGCGGAAAGGCCGCTCGGGCCCGCCCCGACAACCAGCACGCGCTTGCCCGACGGCGCCGCCGCGATCGGCAGTTGCCAGTTTTCCTTCGCGGCCTGGTCGCCGAGGAAGCGCTCGACCGCATGGATCGAGACCGCACTGTCGATCTGTTGCCGATTGCAGTTGGTCTCGCACGGATGATAGCAGACCCGTCCGTGCACGGC
Organism: Pseudomonadota bacterium; assembly: GCA_043811435.1. Taxonomy (GTDB): domain Bacteria; phylum Pseudomonadota; class Alphaproteobacteria; order Rhizobiales; family Xanthobacteraceae; genus Bradyrhizobium. The sequence continues at coordinate 56,108 of JBDRNF010000055.1, read as the reverse complement.
CGGCAAAGGATTATCTTTGACCAGCGTCAGCCACGCCTCGCGAGAGCGGCCCGCCCGCGCGTGGGCGAGCCAAGCCTGGATGTTCTCGCCGGCCGGGCAGGCATGATTGCAGGGAGGTAAGAGATCGACATAGACCGGGCGCCGCTCGCGCACCGGGCCGGTCCCCGGCTCCGCGACCAGATCGATGATCGGGGTGAAGTCTGATGGTCGCGTGGTCATGTGGGAGCTCCCGCCATGGTCTAGGACGCACGCGCCGGCGCTGGCCTTGCCGCCGCACCAGTCTCGCGCAGGAAGAATGTCAAGATGAGCGACAGCACGATCCCGCCGGCCCAAATCAGATCGGCCAAGTGAAATGACCGCAGCGTGAGCGCCTCAGCCCCGGAGAGTCGCTCGAGCGCAAGGCCGAAAACCGGGCCCAGGACGGCGCTGAAAGTGAAGACCAGGAAGTTCATCGCCCCTGCGGTGCTGGCCTTCGCGTGATCAGGATTGACCTCTTTGGCTATCGTGTAGGGGATCATCGCTGCGCCGGAGGCGATGCCGAACAGCAGGCCGCCAATGCTGGGGGATAGGTAGTGATGCAGATAGACTAGCACGATGCCAGCGGCCAGCATGAGCATGATCGCGCCTGCCAATACTGGTTTGCGACGTCCCCACCAATCCGCGAGATAGCCCAGCAGGGGCGCGCCGATCACCCATCCGAGCGGGACCATGGAGGAACGCGCGATGGCGTCCGCTACCTCGACGCCGAGGCTTAGGCGCAGGAAGGGCACGCCCCAGATCATGTTGCCAATGGTCGTCGGCATGAACAGCAAGCCCGCAATGATGCCGCACAGATAGGATTGCGGGTTGCTCAGGATGACCTTGTAGGGCGCGAACATCGTCCAGAAGGAACCGCGCGTCGGCGCATGAGTTCCCGGCGTGATGAATAAAAACAGCAGGGCGATGATGCCGGCTGCCACACCAACGTAGATCCAAAAGGCCTGCCAGATGATAAGCTCCTGCACGAGCGGACCGACCGCGAACTGCCCGGCGAAACCACCAAGCAGCCCGGCGGCCTGCGTGAGGCCAATGACAGTCGCCAACCACCGGGCAGAAAACGCATGGGCGGCGAGATAGACCGCGCCGGTGAAGGCGAAGGCCGAACCGGCACCCTGCAACAGCCGTCCCGTGCCAGCAATTCCGACTCCGCTCAGGGCGAATAAAGCGCTACCGGCAGCGACGATGAAAACGCTGATAGGGAGCGCAAGCCCCGCACCATAGCGATCGAACGACGCTCCAGCGACAATCGAGAAGGCGGCGAGAGCGTAGTAGTAGAGCCCGAGCAGTGAGCTGACACCGAGCGCTGTGAGTCCAAAGGCAGTAGACAACTCCGGAATCATGACGCCTGGAGCCGAGCGTAACATGTAGGTCAAGAAAAAGAAGACCAGACATAGGAGCCAGGCGATGACAAAGGCAGCACTCGATCCTTCTTGACTGCTCCTCGCGGCGATTTTGGGAAACGTCATGGCTGTTCCCTTGCACGTTGTACGACGTCACCCGAAACGACTGCTCACCGTGCAACCGAAGCATAAAGATGCAGGCCCCTTCGCAGAGAGAGGGAAACGAACATCGTCGCAAGGTGACGCCGCGGTAGTTCGTAGCGCGGTTGGCAGTTGTCGATAGCCAATTGAACAACGCCCAGGTCCTCGGCATCTTTGATGGAGGTTAAAGAGATTCCAATCGGAGCATCACTGAGACCGCTTAGTGCATCGTCTCTCGCGCGAGCGGCTTGCCAGCGAAATGCGGCAATAGAACACGGCCGCGATCAGGAGCCGGATGGTGTTGGCGCTAGTCTGTCTGGTGAGCGCCAGTGGACACGCTGTCTATCACCTCGCCGCCACGAAGCGCGGTCTGCAATCGCTGCGCCTCTTGCTCCATCCCTATCCAGCGCAGCTTGCGGATGCGTTTCACCAAGTCGTGGGAGGCTCGCTGTTCCGGCGATACATCGGGAAACATTGTCGCATGAGAACACTGTTCCATGATATTCTATACGCTCATTGTCATTGATCCGCGATAGACAATGCCGGCGGGGGGCTCTTTGACCGGGGTTAAACATCAGGGCCGAGAGCGAGTTCCCAGCTACCATGATAGCGGCCGAGAGGCCGGATACCGATTTCCCGAAGGTCGACGCTGATATGCTGTTACTCATGCCTGAGCACCGGACCAGCCAGGAAGAAACACGGGCCGGCGGCTGGTCAATTGCGAGGAGATGTTCACCACGATGCCGACGCCCACTCTTCATCGCGAGATGGGTGGAGTACCTCCTGCGAAGAAGCTCCCGACGCGTCAGGTGTAATACTCGTCCCCACGCCGCTTCGACCAGGGGGCCACGTTGACCGCAGCTCTCAGTTCAGGTATTTCCGCAATATCGCTGCCGAGCGTCGTGCGGGCGCGAAGACGTCGGGCGCGGCGGCGCATCCATCGATCGGACGATGATGGGGCTCGATCTCTGAGCGAGATGCCAGACGTATGAAATATCTGCCGGTTCATTTCCGCCTCGAACAGGTTTCAGGCTTGATCATTGTCGCCGCGATCGCGCTTGGAGTGGCTGCCAAGAACTCGCCGCTCGCGCCCCTTTACGATGTTTCCCACCACGCAACGGTCCATATTGGCATTGGGTCATGGACGTCTGATGAGCCGGTAATCCTTTGGGTCAACGAAGGCCTCATGGTCTTCTTCTTCCTGCTCGTCGGTACTGAGCTCAAGAGAGAGTTGCTTGAGGGACATTTATCGACGCTGAGGCAGGCCAGTTTGCCGGCCTATGCCGCGATCGGCGGGATGATGGTGCCCGCGTTGATCTATGTCGCCCTGACCTGGGTCGACCCTACTTCCGTTCGGGGTTGGGCGATCCCGACAGCAACAGACATCGTGCTCGCCCTGGGTGTCTTGTCGTTGCTGGGTCGGCGGGTCCCGGTCCCTCTCAAGGCCTTCCTGATGGCTCTCGCGATCTTCGATGATATCGGCGCGGTCCTGATCATCGGCTTGTTCTATGGAAACGGCCTGGTCTTTACTCCGCTTGTCGTCGTCGCGCTTGCCGTTGGTGGGCTGTGGCTCCTCAATCGACATGCGATTGCCCGCGTCTGGCCCTATGTTGCGATCGGCGGCGCACTCTGGGTGGCTATGCTGAATTCGGGTCTCGAGGCAGCGTTGGCCGGCGTGCTCATTGGCGCGGCCATCCCGATGCGCGCACCTTCGTACATTGACAGCTCGCCGCTACGGCACGTCGAACAGGCATTGACCCCTTGGGTCGCTCTGGTCATCGTACCAATGTTCGCCTTCTTCAACTCCGGCGTTGTGATTGACATCCGCGCAGTCGAAGCTCTCGCCACGCCTATCTCACTGGGAATCATTCTCGGATTGTTTCTCGGCAAGCCGCTTGGCATCATGGGCGCCGTGTGGCTGGCCACGCAGCTTGGCGTCGCAAGACTGCCGCACGGCACTACTTGGTTGCAGATGCATGGCGTGGCCATCATTGCCGGAATTGGCTTCACCATGAGCCTGTTCGTGGCCACCCTGGCCTTTACCGCCCCAGAGATGGTGATGAACGCAAAGCTTGCCGTCCTGACCGGATCGTTCTTTTCGGCCCTCACGGGCCTGTTGATCCTCCATATCGCAACCAGAGCACGGTGACTGCACCGGACAAACTGAGAAGTCGCTCAAGTCCGGGTGAAGACGGCAACTGGCCGCGAGCCATCCCGCACCGAGGATCAACTCACAGCTTCTCGCCGCCCTCGTCAGCGCGGAAGTGAATGCAGCATCGAAGCGGATTCCCAGCGCGGCAAGACGCCGCCCAGCGGCGCGGGCCTCCTCGCACCCCTGAGCGGTGAGCGGCAGATCGGACCAACCGGTGAATACATTACGTCGATTGCCGTCGCTTTGACCGTGACGTACCAGAACCAGCATTCGACGCCTTGGCATGGGTAGTCCTCACGCCCGTTCGAAAGGGGAGGCGAACATGGCAGAGGCTCCAAGCGACATCTCGATTTCAAGCAACCTGTTGTACTTCGCGACCCGCTCGCTGCGGCAAGCGGACCCGGTCTTGATCTGTCCGCCGCCCATGGCGACAGCGAAATCGGCCATGAAGGTGTCCTCGGTCTCGCCGGATCGATGCGAGATGATGTAGCGCCATCCGGCGGCGCGACAGAGGTCAATGATCTCAATGGTTTCGGTCACCGTGCCGATCTGGTTGAGCTTGATCAGCACCGCATTTGCAGCCTTCATCGCGATTCCCCGGCGAACGAAGGCCGGGTTCGTCACGAAGATATCGTCCCCGACGATCTGACTGCGGTCGCCCAGGCATATAGCGGCAACTTCGATGCGCTGGCCGCCGCACGCGCCGCTGCCATCGACACCGCGAGAATTGCATTCGCTCCCAATCTCGCCTTGCTGGGCGTGCCATCAAGCGCCAGAAGCATCGCATCGATCTCAGCCTGCCGAGCTGGATCGAGGCCGATCAGCCTGGGAGCGATGACATCATTGATGTTGGCGATCGCCTTGAGAACGCCCTTTCCGCCATAGCGTGACTTATCGCCGTCACGAATTTCGACAGCTTCGTGCTCGCCGGTCGAAGCGCCGGACGGGACCGAAGAGGAGACGGTGCTGCCGTCGACGAGGGTGAGGTGGACGCGAACCGTAGGATTGCCGCGCGAGTCGAGAATTTCGTGGGCGCGGATGGTGGCGATTGTGTTCATGGCGCTCCTCTCAGGGTTCTCCACGTGTCGGCGCTGGCGCACGCCATTTGTGTAGGACCGCGACGCCAGGGGGGATTATACCGTCCGTGTTGCGCGGTGCCGCGGTGGCGAAATTGCCGGAATTTTTGTCGCGCGGCAGGCTTGACCACTCATGCATGCGAATTTCGGTAAGTCCAAGCATGCAGGACACTTCTTCTTAGTTGGCCGCCGCCCTCCGTGTCGTAGTTTTATCAACGCATCTCGGAGCGTCTTAAACTTCGATCAAAGACAGATCGCCTTGGCCGAAGGAGTTTTGCTGCCGATGGAGAGATTGTCCGACCGGCCGCAGGCGGCTCTGATGTTGGAGGTTGAGCTGGATGGCCCCATCAAGAATTGAAGGAGCGTACGATGCCAGATAATCTCATCCTCGCGATCGTTATAATTGTCGTCGTCCTTGGGCTCCTGGCGAGCGCGATCCGCATCCTTCGTGAATATGAACGTGCGGTCGTCTTCACGCTCGGCCGCTTCACCGGCGTCAAGGGTCCTGGCCTGATCCTGATCTTTCCCTTCGTACAGGTGATCGCTCGTGTCGACCTGCGAACGATCGTTCTCGAGGTGCCGACCCAGGATGTGATTTCGCGCGACAACGTCTCCGTCCACGTCAACGCCGTGATCTACTTCAAGGTGGTCGATCCGGAGCGCGCAATCATCCAGGTGGAGCGGTACATGGAGGCGACTGGCCAGCTCGCACAGACCACGCTGCGCTCGGTGCTCGGCAAGCACGAGCTCGATGAGATGCTCGCCGAGCGGGACAAGCTGAACAAGGATATCCAGGAGATCATCGATGCACAAACCACCGCCTGGGGCATCAAGGTCGCCAATGTCGAGATCAAGCATGTCGATATCGAGGAGAGCATGGTCCGCGCGATTGCCAGGCAAGCCGAGGCCGAGCGCGAGCGCCGCGCCAGGGTCATCAACGCGGAAGGCGAACAGCAGGCGGCGCAAAAGCTGCTGGAAGCCGCCGAGATCCTGTCCACCCGCCCCGAGGCCATGCAGCTGCGTTATCTCGGCACATTGGGCAGTATTGCCGGAGAGAAAAGCTCGACCATCGTGTTCCCCTTCCCCGTGGAATTCGGCCGGTTCTTCGATGCATTTTCCCGGCAAAGTGATAAGCATTGAACTCGCCCTCGTGCGGAGTGCATGGCAGCAGTCGCCGTGAGAGGCGCGAAGGCGTTCGGCACGCAGTGCTGGCTGGGACTCGAATCTCTATCCTTGAGCCCGATGGTTTCGGCGGCCGTTGGTGCAATAGGCGGCGCAGCTGTCGGAGGTGATTGGGGGCTTTGCGGGCTGTTGCGGCGCGCACGAACCTATCACCGACTCGGCGCGGGCCGCGCCTATTGCGCGGGATCTCGGGCCAAGCCGTCGAGAGGCGCACCGCGATTGACCGCTATGTCGGCCCTGTCTGTTGAACAGCTTTCGGGACCTCGCTGGCGCAATCCAGCTCGTGCCCGCACGAGATGCGACGATTTCAAAGAAAGCGGCGCGCCGCCCTGCCGAGCATCTCAAGGCCACGCTCGCTCCAGCCACGAAGCCGCCACCGCGGCAGCGTGACCTCACCCGCATCGTGAAGATCCTGTTCATGCTGGGCGCGTAGCGCTTCCGCCAAGTCCCGGTCCCGTGCGATCAGGACCAGCTCCTGGTTCACGAACAGGCTCAAGTGATCGAGGTTCGCCGACCCGATTACGCTCCATTCGCCATCGACCACGGAGGCCTTGGCGTGCAGTTGGCGCGCCAGGTACTCGTAAACGCGCGCCCCAGCCGCCAGAAGCGGTTCGTAGGAAGCGCGCGTCGCCCAGCCTGCGACCGGCGGATCGCCGGTGCGGGGAACCAGCAGGCGCACCTCGACACCGCGTTTTGCTGCGTTCCGAAGCGCCATTTCGACAAGCGTTCCAGGCGTAAAATAGGGCGATGTGAAAACCAAATAGCGCCGCGACCTTTCGATCAGGCCGGCGTGCAGGCACGCAAGGCGCTGCCGACAGAGGCGCGACGAGCTCGGCACGAGCAGCGCTTCGAGGCCCGTGGGCGTTTCCGGAATGGCGTCGGGCTGAATGGGTGTCGCGCCGTTCCAAAGCCGGTCGAACAGAGCGGAGGCCACGCGCGCAAGCTCTCCCGGGACTCGGACATGGGTGTCGCGCTGTCGCTTCTCGCCGAAAAGCTGGCGCGAGTTCAATCGGCGAATATTGAAGCCGCCGAGAAACGCTTCCCGGCCATCGACAACAAGCAGCTTACGGTGGTTTCGCTGAATGTACTCCAGCGGGTGAAGCCAGCGAAAGGGGTGAAACCACTTGAACCTTACGCCGGCGAGTTCGAGCTTGCGGCGAATGACATCGAAAGCCGGGGAGCCGGATCCGAATGCGTCGAGGTGCAAGCGGACATGAATGCCAGCCAGGGCCTTGGCTGCAAGCGCAGCGGCAAAGCGCCGACCCACCTCGTCTGGCGCGAAAATGTACGATTCCATTTCGATGTCACGCTCGGCGCCTTCGATGGAGCTGATCATGGCGTCGTAGAGCTCGTCTCCTTCGGTAAAGAGCTGGAAGGCGCCATGTCCTTCGTGGAGCGATGGCACACAAATCGATGCGCGTTCGTCTGCGACGTCCACCTGCGACTGCGCGGTGTGGAGTTCGCCATCGCACTCGCCGTCAGGAGGGCTCGGACGACTGTGTCTGTCGATCATTGCGTGTACTCATACGGGCTCGAGGGGGGTACGCCTTATCAGTCAGATACCAAGGCGTTTGACAAGCAGGTAGTCGCGATTTCATGGAGGTCATCTCGGAAACTCTTAAACTTCGACCAAAGACAGATTGTTGTGGTCGAAGGACTTTAGGACGTAATCGTATAAACATGGGAGGTTGAATCGTAGGGAACGTCCCGCGGAGGGGGGCAGTCTAATACCTGGGAGGACTGGACAAACTTGGTCCTTGGGCTATAGCTGATCGCTTCACCTTGGGTTCTCCAGTTCTCCACCGCATCGACGGCGGCATGGAACGCCTGGATCTCCGGCGGCATTATCGCGGTGCTCGCCGCTGCCGCCCTGTATCAGGTGCAAAAGTGGGGGAATGAACCAACGCTGTGATCGGCATCTGGCTTGTCGTCTCACGGTGGGTCCTGGGTTTCAGCAGCGATCCGGTGACGACGTGGAATGCGCCGATCATCGGCCTGCTCGTTCTCTGCGTCGCAGGGTGGGAATTGTACGCCCTTCCCGCCGAAGCGAGAATGCAGCACTGATGCCCGAGTAGATGTAAATTCCCTGCATTCCCGGGCGGTGTTATTTGCAAGGAAGTGCAGGGAATTGCACCCCAGCACGGGAAAAACATGGTGCTCGGCCGGAGCCGAGGAGAATACGATGACCGTCGCGCGGGTGACAAAGATTACAGCAGCTTCGTCAAAGAGCTTCCATGAAGCAATTCACACCGGTATCGAGCGCGCACGCAAGACCTTGCGAGGCATTACGGGATTTCACGTGATCGAGGAAAAAGCCAGGGTCGATAAGGGACAGATCTCCGAGTATCGCGTGACGATGGAGATCACTTTCGTGCTCGACGAATAAGAGCACCGATCGTCGACACTGACGGTTTGGTTTACTTGCCGCGTCGATGCGCTGTGCTGATCATGGCCCAATTTCTGGCGGATATATAATGGGTAGGGACCATCGGTGCAAAGACGCCAAAGACGCCTAAGACCCCTAAGACCCCTAAGACCCTCAGGGTATGACACGGTGCGCCCTGGGGTGGTGAGGTTCCTGCAAATTTTCTCGCCGTCGGCGTGGCCGATTATGAAGCGAATGGCCCAGCGTCCCAGCATGCAAGGCACGCCTTCCTTGCCAGCCGCTGATCGCCCACCCCTTTAATGGGTTGCATCAGAGCCCCCTTTCGAAAAATGTTAAACATCGATCAAGGACAGGTCGTATTGCTTGAAGGATTTTTAGGAGCGAGACGGCGGTTGTTCCGCCACGGAAGCGGGAGGGTGACGCAATGGTTGCCGACGAGAAACAATCGACAGACGAGACGCTGCGGCCGAAAATCGAGCAACGGGCATATGAGATTTGGCGGAGCGAAGGCAGCCCTCGCGGCTGCGACGTCGATCATTGGCTCCGGGCCGAGGTGGAGACTATGTCTTCGCAGGCATGCACGACGCCGACACCCAATGTCGAAAGCCAATCGACACTCGCGAAAGGCCAAGAGAACAAATAGGCATCGCCTCGAAAGCGAAATCAGAAAGAATGCGGGTTAGCGCGATGTTGCGCTCGAACTTGGACGTGCTTTTAGTAGAACAGCCTTGCTTGTTCGCCCTTCTCCAGGGGTAACCGGCGGGGAAGATCGGCGACTCGTTGCTGCGCGGACTTGCCTTAGGTAGAGGGATAGCGCCCAGTCCATGACAGGATCGTCTGAGGATCGACACGGGCAACGTCCACCAGCGTGTCGGGATTCAGAATCCGGAGCCGCCGATAGTGAAACTCGACAATCCCGTCATCGCGAAGACCATGCAGGACCCGATTGACATGGACGCCGGTGAGACCGATCGCATCGCCGATGTGCTCCTGCGTTAGGGGGAGATACATCTCCTCGGCACGATGGGCCGGCCACTGCATGCGGCAGCGGACAAACAGCTCAAGCAGCGAACGCGCGACGCGTTCACGTGCCGAGCGCCGCCCGATACTGGCCAAATGGTCGTAGGCAAGGTTGCGTTCGCGCCAGACGATCCAGGCGAGACGCAACCCAACTCCCGGGTATTCCTCGATCAGAGGTCCGAGATTTTCGTGCGGGATGACGCAGACAGTAGCGTCCGTCAGAGCCTGGGCGCCGTAGACTGCGATCCTGCCGGGATAGAGGCCGAGCAGCGCCCCGGGGAGCGCGAAATGGAGGATTTGGCGGCGTCCGTTGTCGATCAGGCTATACAGGAACATCCATCCGTCAACGAGATGATAGATTGCATCACATGGTTCAGCCGGCCGAAACAGGTCGTCACCGACTGTGACCGCACGATCGCGGGACTTGAAGCTGGCAATCACCCTGCGTACTTCCGGCGCGCAGTCCTGACACAAGCCTTCGACGCTCGCCCGACAGGCCGCGCAATCGGCGGGAAGTCTTCTTGATCCGCTTCGGGAGTTTGCCATCCTTGCACCACCCACACCGTCTTGCAGGCGAGTTCCCTCGCCTCGGGGGAGTGGGTGGATGACAGGTCGCGGAAGCACGCATGAGGTTTCGACTCCGACGATGCCCGGTCTAGATTAAGGGTACACCTCTCCATCTATTAAGACGCATGAGCCACTGGTTGCATTACACCCCGACTGACCTGGACGGTCCGGTGCCGGGGAAGCGTCCGGACCGCAATCGTTTCATATACTCGCATCCACAGTCGAGATACCCGTGGATCGGACACGTCTCACATGTCAGCTGCAGCGCCCGGCGGAGGGCTTGGCGCGCCCGGTGAAGACGAACCGTGAGGTTGCCCAGGGCAAGCCCCAGGGCCGCGGCGACGGCCTCCCGTGGCTCGTTTTCCAGGTCTACCCGGCGCAGGATCTCAGTATATTCCGGTTTGAGGAGAGGGAGCAGCTTGTAAAGGCACATGCATACGAAGGTCTCCAGATCATCCGTCGAGGGCGGCGTGGCCTCGTCCTTGCGGGCGAAATCGGCTTCTGCGCGTTCCCGGGCCGCTGCTCGCCTCCGATAGTCGCTCAACGCACTCTGCAAGAGGCGGCGGAGCCAAGCAAGCACGCTTTCCTCCTTCCGTAACTGGGACGCATGGACAACGACGCGGAGATAGAACTGCTGCATCGCCTCTTCCGCGTCACTTTCGTTTCTCAGATTGCGCCGCAGAAACTGGAGGAACGTGTCGTGAATGTCCGCCAAGGCGCGGATGGCGGTAGGGGTAAGTTCCGCGACTGCTGGGTCGGTTTCCTGCTCGTCCGTCGGCATTGCGTTGCTCGGCATGAATGGGATGGAGATCCTTTGTGCTAGATCGTCACCTTGCGGAACTATAAAACTGCATGCAAGCCCATATCGGGCGGGCGATGTTCCAATAAGCAACCACTTGCTCGATTCGGGCGCTGTCGGGACGGATCCTTCAGCAACGATGGCGATCGATGCCGCCGTCGTGCTAATAGCTTGTCCTCACCCAACGATTGCCACTTCTGGGGCCGTTCGCCACAATCGTGCTCCGTCCGACCAGACGGGGGCGCTTGAGAGTGCTGGCGCCTGTACTTCGTCGTCGAAGCGAAAAAAGTGCTGGTTCGCCGTTTGCGTACTTCGCTTCGGTCGCGCCGAGCGACGCCTGCTCGGTCGAATCCACGTGATGAGGCCCGTGGCCGCCAAATTGCGGATTGTCGACTGCCGCCGCCTAGAACTCTACTCTCCGCACCGGTAGGTGCCGGTGCTCATGTAGAGCACGTGGTCGGACACAGCAACCGAGGTCACGTGCCCATGCAGATCCTGCCCGCGACGAATCAGGATCGTGCCATCGCCGACGGCGTAGGTCCCGTTCGGGCGACCCTTGCGTTCGAAGGTCCCAGCCGACCCGGGGCTACTTTCCCCGAAGATCAGGACATCGTCTCCGGCACAGGTCTGGCCGGAAACGACTCTGCGGATCGCCGTAGCCGATCCGCCAACAGTTTCCTCCTGAGCAGCGTGCGCAGCAGCCGAAGCCGTCGCAGCAACGAGAAGAAATTATAGAGGGTGCTCTCATGACAACCTCCATCTCCTCAGAAAACGACCCGCAAGGTCGCTCATCCGGGACTGGTGGGTGGGCCATGAGGCCGTTTCTGATCGACCACTTACATGGGGTGTGAGTCGCTCAGTTTCAATTTTGATCCCCGACTTTAGTCGTCTTTCCGCTGCGATTTGATCGCTCGGTTCAGCGGCTGGAAGCGCGCCGTTTTAGGAGGAAGAAGGCTACGGAGGGGATCACTATCCATTGAGCAAGCGGCGCGAGCCCCGTCCCTACCCACGGCAGGCGAAGCATAGCTGGCGCGTAGGCCCAGGTCCGCCTGACTTCGACGTTCAGCCACTCGCTGAAAATCGTATAGGCAACGCCGAGGATGACGGTAAGCACGGCGACCTTCAAATAGTTGTCCTGTGGCCAATTACGCCCCATGAGCAGTACGGCGCATACAAGGACCAATGCGGCGATGATGACGTCGCCGGCCGTGCAATGGACCGCCGCGAGGAGTGAGTCGCGGATCGGCGAGTCACGCCAAATTGTATAGAAAGGCAGTTGCGCTAATTCCCATAGGAGATTTAGGCTTGTCGCCACGAGCAGGTAACAACCCGAAAAGAGTATTCGATCACTCGGGCCGGGTAGGAGAAACCGTCGAAGCAAGCTCAAGTCCATGGTGTCAAGGTCGCGCGTCCAGGATTGATGGGTGGTATGACGCCGACAGCAATCGCCCGCAAACTAACGCTGTGTCTTGTGGAAATCTTAAACTTCGATCAAAGACCAATCGATACTGCGATACGTTTCCATTGGCGACCATGGCTTTTTGCTCGATCACGTGAAAGCCGGTAATTCCACGCGATGTCTTGGCGGCGCGCTCGATCCCACCGTGGACCGCATCATCAAAGCTCTTGGTGATGCTGCCGTAATCTTAGTCACGCGTGCGACGGTCATCGAGTTTCTCCGTGGGTTAGGCTCCGCATCTCTGATGCCAGCCGATGTCAATCGCAGTGATGCGGATTCCGAGCGGGACTTTCGTCCGTTTTAACCCCCGCCCCGTCCAACCGACGAGAATCGGAAACGGTCGGCTTCAAAGAACATCTGTTGTTTTCGTGTTCGGCTTTGCGTTACGGCTCACCTTCTGCTCCAGCGCCGGTGCAACCAGTTGTAGATCGGACAATACACCAAGCCGGCATAGACGCCGTACAGGAAGCTCTCGACGAGGCCGAGCAGAAAGCCCCACCAGGTAAGCCACTTGAACGCCGGCAGCACCATTTCGAGAAATCCGCTCATGTGCAGGCTTTTCGGCGTTACCAGGCCATAAATCACGCAAAGCACGAAGGTGATGGCGGCAAAGATCCCCAATGCCCAGGTCACCAGTTTCGTGTTCAGCATCGTGCTCTCCATACATTGAGATGAATACTTCCCCGGCTGCCCTCTCTTGGGGCACGAGATCATTTGCATTGCTCTTGGAGCCCAGCTCGCGCGCGGCAGAGTCTCGTACCGGACCCCGGTCCGATCGCGTCCTCGACCATGGCCGCTAGTGATGATGGCCTGCCGGTCTGTCCTCCTCGCGTTTCCCGGAAGGCCTACGGCTCGTTCTTCCGTCGTCTTCGCCATGCCCGCCATGTCCTCCATGGCCGCCGTGTCCAAACATGTGCATGGCGACGAAGGCAACGGCGATCAGTATCCAGACCCAGTTCGCTGATACCCATTCCATGGCTCTGCCCTTTCATCTGTCGTAGACGCCGCAAGAGAAGCGCCGGCGGCACGGCGCTGACGATCAGCACATCGCAGCCTTTAATGGATGCTCGGTGAATCGATCAATCTAATCACTCGGCGAGGGCCAGAGACGGTACGCACCTGAACCTCGACAGCTTTCACGGAAAAGCCCTCCGGAACAAACAACATTGCCTCGAACAGGCTACGGGCAATGACGAGCCAAGTCCGCGCTCGGCGTGTCGTTCCCTGCTCCTTCTCAGTGTGAAGGTGAAAGAGGTTCATCTCGGTCTCCCGTTATCGACTCTCGGCTCATCAAGACGACGAACAATCTAGGCTCTCAGGCGTAGCGTCTTTAACGAGGATCAAAGATGATCTGGCCCAGGGCGATCATTGGTTCGCCTCGGAGTGATGCAGGCGCCTACCGGCCGAGATCTTGGGATGACCCTTCAAGTGATCGCAACGGTGCCCCGCGAGCGCTCGATCTCGCCAGAGCATCGGCGATGAACGACGCGCGGGACAGCGCAATCGATCGAACGGTGATGACACGATGTATCGTGCCTTCGAAAGCATCTGGCGAGGCGGCCGAGTATCCGTATCGCGCGGCTCCGCGCCGGATTACGTTATGGTGACCCGATCCGGCATGTCACGACCGTCAGACCCAGACAGGAGTGGGGCATGGAATCCAAGGTGGCTCGACCCGCGCCTCTGCTGCGGCATCCGCATGCCTTGCCCCTGGCGGCCGTGGTCGATCAGCTGGGCGTCGACGCGACGGCTGGGCTGACCCAGAAGGAGGCGACGCGCCGGCTTAAGCAATTCGGGCCAAACCTCCTCACAACGCGCAAACCCGTATCCAGTACGACGTTGATTTTGCGGCAGTTTGCCAGCTCGGTCGTGGCGCTGCTGGCTGCCGCGATGGTGCTGTCACTGGCCTTCGGCGAGTATCAGCAGACTGCGGCGATCGCTGCCGTGCTCGCGATCAATGCAGCCATAGGCTTCTATACGGAGCGGCGGGCGGTGCGCTCCATGGAGGCGCTGCGGCAGCTCGGGGCGCGCAGCGTGCGCGTGCGCCGGGACGGCCAGTCGCAGCTCCTTTCAGCCGATCTGTTGGTACCCGGCGACGTGGTTCTTCTCGAGGCGGGCGACATCGTCACGGCCGACATGCGGTGCACAAGCTCAGCCGCCTTAAGTGTCGATGAGTCGGCGCTCACCGGCGAATCGCTGCCGGTGGAGAAAGGCCTTGACCCGAATCCGGAGGGAGCCGGACTGCACGAGCGCAGCGGCATGCTGTTCAAGGGCACGCATGTGGTGCGTGGCAACGGCGAGGGCATCGTCACCGCCACCGGGCTCACAACCGAGCTTGGCCGGATTACCCAACTCGTGGAAGAGGCGGAAAGCGGAGACTCGCCGCTGCAGAAGCGGCTTGCGCTGCTGTCGCGCCAACTCGTCTGGATCACCCTGGCGCTGGCCGTCGTCATCACCGCGGTCGGGCTTTACTCCGGCAAACCAACGTTCCTCATGGTGGAGACGGCGATCGCGCTTGCGGTGGCGGCGATCCCGGAAGGCCTGCCGATCGTCGCCACGCTGGCGCTCGCCCGAGGCATGCTTCGCATGGCGCGGCACAACGCACTCGTCGAGAACCTCTCCGCCGTCGAGACGCTCGGCTCAACCACGCTCATTCTGACCGACAAGACCGGCACGCTTACCGAGAACCGCATGGAGGTAGAGCGTATCCTCACCCCCTCTGGCGATTTCTCTGTCGACCACTTGCACGCCGCGATTCTGAAGGGCGGGAACCCGGTCGACCCCACCACCGATCCAGGGCTGATGCGGGCGCTGCTCGTCGGCGTGCTCTGTTCAAACGCTGAGTATGACAATCAGGCCCGTTCCGGCACCGGCGATCCGATGGAGGTGGCGCTCTTGCGCGCCGGTGGCTTCGCAGGACTCGATCGCGGCGAGCAGATAGAAACGTACCCGGAAGTGACTGAGCAACCGTTCGACGCTTCGACCAAGCGGATGGCGACGGTGCACCGCCGCGGCGACGGGTACGTCGCCGCGGTAAAAGGCGCTCCGGAGGAGGTGCTCGCAGCGGCAGCCCGCGTCAGTGTGGACCAGGCGACACTCGACGACGCCGGGCGGGCAGCCTGGCTTGCGCGCGCGGAACAGCTTGCGGCGGAGGGGCTGCGCGTGATCGCGGTCGCCATTCATCCGGAGGCGGAGCCCGATCAGCCAGTCGCCGGCGGACTCGTCTTCCTCGGCCTCGTCGCCTTCCGCGATCCGCCGCGGCACGACATTGCCGACGCCGTCGCCGCGCTACGGCAGGCCGGCATCCGCGTGGTGATGGCGACCGGCGACCATCCGAGCACGGCGCTCAGCATCTCGCGCGCGGTCGGCATGACGGGGGCGGGCGCGACGGTGACGACGGGGTCCGAGCTGCCGCGCCTGAAAGAGACCTCCGAAGCGGAGCGCAAGGAGATCGCCCGAAGAGAGGTCTTTGCGCGGGTGAGCCCAGAGCAGAAGCTCGACCTGATCCATCTTTTCCAGCGGGATGGCCAAGTGGTCGCCA
Source organism: Pseudomonadota bacterium (assembly GCA_043811435.1). Lineage (GTDB taxonomy): Bacteria > Pseudomonadota > Alphaproteobacteria > Rhizobiales > Xanthobacteraceae > Bradyrhizobium. Next base: position 40,406 of record JBDRNF010000055.1, on the reverse strand, counting down.
TGATCGGCGACGGCGTCAACGATGCGCCGGCGCTGACCAAGGCCGACATTGGCATCGCCATGGGCCAGCGCGGCACCGAGGTGGCGCGCGAGGCGGCCGACATGGTGCTGCTTGACGACGCCTTCTCCACCATCGTGCATGCGGTGCGCGAGGGGCGGATTATCTTCAACAACATCCGCCGCTTCTCGACCTATTTGCTCTCCTCCAATCTCGCCGAGGTGCTCGTGGTCGGCCTCGCTGTCTTCGCCGGCCTGCCGTTGCCGCTGCTGCCGCTGCAGATCCTCTTCCTCAATTTGGTGACCGACGTCTTTCCTGCCTTCGCGCTTGCCACCGGCGAGGGCGAAGGCGACGTGCTCGCCCGCCCGCCCCGGCCACCGAAGGAGCCGATCCTTGCGGCCGCGCAGTGGCGCGCCGTAGCGCTCTACGGGGCGGTGATCGCGGCGAGCACGCTCACTGCGCTGGTGACCTCCACCGAGTGGCTTGGGCTCACCGCCGAACAAGCGACGACGGTCTCCTTCCTCACTATCGCACTTGCCCAGCTCTGGCACGTTTTCAACATGCGCAGCAGCAGAAGCGGCCTCTGGCGGAACGCCGTCACGGAGAACCGCCTCGTCTGGTACGCGCTCGCTCTCTGCTTGGTCCTGATCCTCGCAGCGGTCCATGTGCCAGTGCTCGCGACGGCGCTACAAATCACTCCGATCGGCGCGGCGGGATGGGCGCTGGCGATCGGCTGCAGCCTGCTGCCGCTGGTTGGCGGGCAGGCATGGATGGCGGTCGCGCGGAGCTAAGACCACCTTGCCCACCAGCAGCTGGGCGGCTCAACCGCCACACCACCTTGGGGTCACAACATTACAGGGGCGAATCCCGCAATTGTGTGGAAGTGGCATGCTGCAGCCAGTTTCTCACACCGAGGCGGTCGAACGTGTCGCAAGCTGGCGCCAGAAGGATGACGGCAGCATCGAGCCAATGGCCAATAGCCGCTGTCAGGTTCCCGGCGCCGGCGACAGGATGATCAGCAGGGTTGTTGAACTGTGCCAGCAGGCTGCGGCGGCGACTCTGCGGCAGTAGATTGGGGCCGTGCTCTTCAAGCCGCTTCTTCGCATCAACCCAGCTGAGCTTGGCGGGCAGGCTCCCGACTTGTCTGAGCGCTTCTTCGACCGTGGCGGAGTGCCACGAAAGCACTTCTGATGCGGCTTCGTTCATGGAGCGGTCTCCGCGACGTCGCCGGGTCCTGGTTCGGAGGATTGGGGCCGTTCCATGAGCGCGCCTGTTTGCCTTCCGAGCGTCATCTGCCGCGATGGGACGGTTGTGGCTGAGTCCGATCAACAGAGTGGCGCATGACGGCGACGTGACACGGCATGCCGAAGTGGTGGCGATTTCGCTCGCACAGAAAGCGCTCGGCACCATTAGCCTCGACGATTGCGGGATCTACGTGAATGCGGAGCCTTGCGCGTTTTGCTCCTTCGCAATCCGGGAGAGTCGAATGCGCAGGTCGTTTACGGCCTCAGCTCGCCACACATGGGCGACGTGTCGAATTGGAACGTGCTGGGCGACGAGGACATATGCAGCACCATGCCAGAAGTGTTCGCGCCGCCACCGGTAATCATTTCGGGATACATGGCGAAAGAGGCGGAGAAGGCCTTGATCGAGTGGAACCCGCTGATCGGCAGCATCATCAGGCAGCGCGGCCTATTCGGTTCGGCACCGCGAGTCATGATGGAGGTGATGCAAAACTGTCCCGTACAGCCTCCGGGGCTGCGTAGCCGCGTGATTGGCTTCCTGCGCCGCAACCTGTTCGACTATTTCGGGCGCCGCTGACGCAGGGCAGACGGGATCGCCGTGGGCACCGTGGCACGCTGTGCGGATGGGCGCCGAGGTGGAAGGCGGCGGGCTCGTCTGCTGCGGTATCGCATTTTGTAGAGCGGGCGGACGATCACCGGCTTCATGTTTCGAAGGGTGGACGAAGCGGGGTGCCGAGCTTCGGTCCGCATGTTTAACATCCGTCAAAGACGCCTGGTGCTGGCAGCCACATCATTAACGAACCGGTGACGATGGGAACGTCGCGCTCGCGCTTGTTGAAGTGCTTTGGCTCTAGCGGGTAGCCGATCTCGTCGCAACTTTTCCTGCGAATGCGGCGATATAACCCAAGGCGAGTATTCAGCGGTAAGCCGTAACGCAGCAACTTCAAGAATTCGGAGGAACGTCATGCGCCTTTCCATCTCCGCGGGTATCGTACTAGCGGTCATACTGGCCTCTTCGACTTCCGTGTTTGCGGCTGACGCGGAAACGCTTCCCGGCAAGGAAGCCGGCACGCGAGTTGTCGCGCAACAATGCGTGAAGGACCTCCAAGCCTTTGACAAGGAGCTTGGTGGGGTGGGATTCGGTGTGTTGCCGTCGGGAGGCGTTACGGCGCAGCCCAGCTATTACGTCTGGGGCGTTGAGGGAACACCGCGCCAGAAACTGCGCGCATGGTGGGATGCGGCCTATCTCTATGCTTTGGACGGGAACGAAGAGTTGTGCCAGTCAGTTCTGGCATCGATGCGCAAGTTCTACGACGGACACCAGAAACTCGTCGGAAACGAATCGGACGATCTGAACGTGAAGACGGCCTGGCGGCGGGCGCATCTCGCGCGAGCCAAGCCGGTCGCCGCGATGGATCACCTGATGCGGGCGAAGATTCTCATCGGTTCAGAGATCCGCAATCTCAAGGACGAAGGGCTCGGCAAGGTCGAAGACATCGTGCTTAATCCAGACAAGCGGGATATCCGATATATCTTGGTCTCCCGCGGAGGCTTCCTCGGCATCGGCGGGAAGTGGGTGGCGATCCGATGGAACGATCTTCGCGCCACCGAGGATCACGAGTTGTACGTGCTGGATGTGCCGCCCAAGGCGCTAGACGATGCGCCATCGGTGGACCGGCGTAGCTTTGCAAAAACCGCGGATCCGGAATGGCAGCGCTCGCTCGATCAATATTGGGATCGTGTCTTGAAATAGACTCTTCTCCGGCGAAGAGTGTCGTCATGATGCAAGTCATGTATCCGGATTAGCGCTGGCGGACGGACGCGCGATCCTGACCCGAGGCAGATCATCAAACCCCGTGAGGCCCAATGCAGACACAGGGCGTTGTGACCATAGATGGGCTACAAGCGCTGCTCGATGTTCTCCGGCAGCGGGGCTATCGGGTTGTTGGCCCCACTGTTCGAGATCAGGCCATTATCTATGACGATATCGCATCCGTCGCCGAGCTGCCGAAGGGATGGGGCGACGAGCAGGATGGCGGGCACTACCGGCTCGCCCGCCGCGACGACGACGCGCTGTTTGGCTACGCGGTCGGGCCGCATTCCTGGAAGAAGTTTCTGCATCCGCCGGTGCTGCGCCTCTGGCGCGCCGAGCGCAACGGCGACGATACGGTAGTCTTCCCGGAGCCCGATCCCGAGAAACGGTTCGCGTTCATCGGCGTGCGCGCGTGCGAGCTCCATGCCATCGCAATTCAGGACAAGGTGTTTCTCGGCGGCGCACATGTGGATCCGCACTATCAGGCCCGGCGCGACGGCGCCTTTATCGTTGCGGTGAACTGCAGCCATGCCGGCGGAACCTGTTTCTGCGTGTCCATGAAGACCGGACCGAAGGCGAACGCCGGCTTCGATCTGGCGCTGACGGAGATTTTACGCGAGGGCGAGCACGTTTTCCTCATCGAGGCAGGCACGGACAGGGGAGAGTCCATCCTCGCAGAGCTACCGCGGCGCCCTGCGACCGATGATGATATCGCCGCCGCCGAAGCCGTCATCGCCCGTACAACTCATGCGATGGGCCGTGAGATGCGCTCGGACGACGTCCATGAGCTTCTCTTGCGGAACTTGGACCACCCGCGCTGGAACGATGTTGCCGAGCGATGCCTCACCTGCGGCAACTGCACCATGGTCTGCCCCACCTGCTTCTGCACCTCGGTCGAGGATTCGAGCGATCTTGCGGGGATCGAGACGTCTCGCTCCCAGCGCTGGGATTCCTGCTTCACCATGGATTTCTCTTACATCCACGGCGGCAGCGTGCGCGCCAGCACACGGTCGCGCTACCGCCAATGGATGACGCACAAGCTCGCGACCTGGTTCGATCAGTTCGGCACCTCGGGTTGCGTGGGCTGCGGGCGCTGCATCACCTGGTGCCCGGTCGGCATCGACATCACCGAGGAGGTGCATGCGATCCGCGCGAGCGAACCGCAGTGAGGAATGGCACCATGGAAGGACTCGAACGCATCGTGAAAGAGCATCCGTTCTTCGGCGGGATGCAGGAGGAATTCTGCAAGCTCGTCTGCGGCTGCGCCAAGAATGTCGCTTTCGAGGCCGGGCAATACCTGTTCCACGAGGGCGAGCCGGCCGAGTGGTTCTATTTGCTCCGGCACGGCCGGGTGGCGCTCCAGCTCACGGCGCCAGGACGTGGCGCCCTTACCTTTCAGACGGTTGGCGAGGGCGAAATCGTCGGCGTGTCCTGGCTGATTCCGCCCTATCGCTGGACCTACGACGCCAAAGCGCTCGAGCTTACCCGCGCGATCGCGATCGACGCGACCTGCCTGCGTCAGAAATGCGAGAGTGACCACGATCTCGGCTACGAGATGATGAAGCGCTTCATGCCGATCCTGATCCAGCGCCTCCAGGCGACCCGACTGCAGATCCTTGATGTCTATGGCACTCGCAGCTGACCCGACGCCTACGGTATTTTCCGCGGCTGACCCGATGGTGCCGCGGATCGCCCGCGTGCGGCGGCGCCGGCGCGACGGACCTCAGGTCTGGACACTCGATATCGAGCCGCAGGAGAGCCTGCCTGCCTTTGCGCCCGGCCAGTTCAACATGCTCACCGTGTTCGGGGTCGGCGAGGTCCCGATCAGCCTGAGCGGCGATCCCGTCGAGCCAGGTCGTCTCGTCCACACGATCCGGGCCGTGGGCCCCGTGTCAGCAGCGCTGACGCGCCTCAGCCCCGGCGATACGGTCGGTCTGCGCGGCCCATATGGAAGCGGCTGGCCGATAGCCGAGGCCGTTGGACATGACGTCGTCATTGTCGCTGGCGGCCTCGGCCTCGCGCCGCTGCGTCCGGTGCTCTACCGGCTGCTCGCTGAACGCGCACGCTACGGGAAAATCGCGCTGCTCTACGGCACGCGCAGCCCAGGAGATATCCTGTTCCGTCGCGAGCTCGAGTCCTGGCGGCGCAGGCTCGACATCGACGTCGCGGTGACCGTTGATCATGCCGCTATGGACTGGCACGGCCATGTCGGCGTGGTCACAACGTTGATCGCCCGCGCTGCGTTCGACCCGCTCCACGCGCTCGCGCTGGTCTGCGGACCGGAGGTCATGATGCGCTTTGCCATCGCGGCGTTGCGCGACGCCAGGATCGCGGATGAAGCAATCTATTTGTCGATGGAGCGCAACATGAAGTGCGCGATCGGGTTGTGCGGTCATTGCCAGTTCGGGCCGGTCTTCGTGTGCCGCGATGGGCCAGTGTTCCGGTACGACCGGATGCGCACCCTGCTCGCGCTGAGGGAGATCTGACGTGGCGGCGAAGAAGCACAAGCCCCGGCTTGGCGTCTGGAAGTTTGCTTCCTGCGACGGCTGCCAGCTCAGCCTGCTCGACTGCGAGGATGAATTGTTAGCCGTCGCGGGCGCGGTGGAGATTGCGTACTTCCCGGAGGCGACCCGCGGGGAGGTGAAAGGACAATACGACGTCTCGCTGGTCGAGGGTTCGATCACCACGCCGCACGACGCCGAGCGCATCCTCGAGGTTCGCCGGCGGTCCCGCACCCTGGTGACCATTGGCGCCTGCGCGACAGCGGGCGGAATCCAGGCGCTGCGCAACTTCGCCGACGTGCAGGAATATGCCGCAGTCGTCTACGCCCGGCCGGATTACATCCGCACGCTCGCGACCTCGACGGCCATCGCCGAACATGTCCCAGTCGATTTCGAGTTGCGCGGGTGCCCGATCAACAAGCGCCAGATGCTGGAGGTCATCTCGGCCTTCCTGGTCGGGCGCCGCCTGGTGACGCCATCGCACAGCGTCTGCGTCGAGTGCAAACTCAAGGGCAACGTTTGCGTGATGGTGGCGCACGGTACCCCCTGCCTCGGGCCGGTCACCCATGCCGGCTGCGGCGCGTTGTGCCCGTCCTACGATCGCGGCTGCTACGGCTGCTACGGGCCGATGGAAACGCCAAACACGCCGTCGCTGAGCCGCTGGCTCGCCGCCCTCGGCATGGACGAGCGGGCGCTCCAGCGCGTCTACCGCACCTTCAACGCCAACGCCGAGGCGTTCCGGACGGAGAGCGAGCGCCATGGCGACTAGGACCATCAAAGTCGACTATCTCGCCCGGGTCGAGGGCGAAGGCGCGCTCAAAGTCATAGTGCGTGACGGCGCGGTGCAAAGCGCTGAGCTCAGCATCTTCGAGCCGCCGCGCTTCTTCGAGGCCTTCCTGCGCGGCCGTGCCTTCACCGAGGCGCCCGACATCACCGCGCGAATCTGTGGCATCTGCCCGGTCGCCTACCAGATGAGCGCGGTCCATGCGATGGAGAATGCGCTTGGCGTCACCGTTGACGGGCCATTGCGCGCGCTGCGACGGCTCATTTATTGCGGCGAGTGGATCGAGAGCCATACCCTGCACATCTATATGTTGCACGCGCCGGATTTCCTCGGCTACCAGGGTGCGATCGACATGGCGCGCGAGCACGGCGATGCGGTGCGTCGCGGCCTCGCGCTCAAGAAAGCCGGCAACGAGATCATATCTATGCTCGGTGGGCGCGAGATCCACCCCATCAACGTGCGCGTGGGCGGGTTCTATCGCGCGCCGCGCCGGCGCGAGCTGGCACCGCTTGCCGAGCAACTGAAATGGGCGCGCGAGGCGGCGCGCGAGACCGTGCGCTGGGCGGCGGGGCTCGATTTCCCAGACCGCGAGCGGGACTACGAATTCGTCGCCCTGCGGCACGCCGACGAATATCCGTTCAACGAGGGCCGCATCGTGTCGAACCGCGGGCTCGACATCGTCCCGGCAGCCTTCGACGATCATTTCGAGGAAATCCATGTCGAGCGCTCGACGGCGCTGCATGCGCGCATCCGGGGGCGTGGCTCCTATCTCTGCGGACCGCTCGCCCGCTACAGCCTGAATTTCGACCGCCTGTCGCCGCTCGCGCAAGAAGCGGCGCGCGAGGCCGGGCTCGGCGCGACCTGCAGCAATCCATATCGCAGCATTGTGGTGCGCGCGGTCGAAGTACTGTATGCGTGTGACGAAGCACTCAGGATCATCGACGCTTACGAAGAGCCGGACCAGCCGGCCGTCGCAATCGAGCCGCGCGCCGGCATCGGCTATGCCGCAACGGAAGCGCCGCGCGGCCTCCTCTATCACCGCTATCGGCTCAACGCCGACGGGACCATTGCAGAAGCCCGCATCGTACCGCCCACCTCGCAGAACCAGGCGAGCATCGAGGAGGACCTTACGAGCTTCATCGGCGGCTTCCTCCATCTGCCCGATGAACAACTGCGCCATCGCTGCGAGCAGACGGTGCGCAACTACGATCCCTGCATTTCCTGCTCCGCGCATTTCCTGCGGCTGCAGATGGACCGCGAGTGACGCCATGACGAGCGACTGTCCCCATCGCATTGTGCTCGGCGTCGGCAATCCCGACCGGGGGGACGACGCGGCCGGCAGGAAGGTCGCGCGGCTGCTGCGCTGGATGTTGCCGCACGACGTCGAAGTGGCCGAACATGGCGGCGAGGCGACGGACCTGCTTGCCCGGCTCGAGGGTGCCGCGGCGGCCTTCCTGGTCGATGCCTGCGCCTCGGACGCACCGGCTGGGACGGTGCAACGGTTCGACGTGAGCGCTGCGGCGCTGCCGCAGCGCTCGTTTGGTGTGTCGACGCACGGCTTCGGCCTCGCCGAGGCGATCGAGCTCGCCCGTGCGCTTGGCCGGCTGCCGCCGCGCTGCGTCGTCTATGCGATCGAGGGCGCCTCGTTCGAGGCCGGCGCGCCGCTGTCGCCGCCGGTGGCGACGGCGGTCGCCGAGGTCGCTCGACGCATGTGCGCCGAGATCACCGGCGAAGAATTGCGGGAGAGCAGTCGCCATGCATGAAGCCTCGCTGATGGCTAACCTGATGCGCCGCATCGACGAAATCGCGAAGGCCGAAGGGGCGCGGCGCGTCCTCGGCGTGTCCGTCTGGCTCGGCGCGCTAAGCCACATGTCGGTCGAGCACCTGGCCGAGCATTTCGAGCAGGCTGCCGTTGGCACAATTGCCGAAGGCGCACAGCTCGACGTGGCGGTCTCCGAGGATGCGCGCCACGCCAACGCCCAAGATATCGTGCTGGAAAGCGTTAAGGTGGAGACCTGACCAGAGATGGCCATACTCGCGCCCCCGCCGGAACCCACTGCCCTCGCCCGGACGCGGCTGCGCATCCTCGTGCGCGGCGCGGTGCAGGGCGTGGGCTTCCGGCCTTTCGTCCACCGCCGGGCAACGGCGCTCGGACTCGCCGGTTGGGTCGGCAACTCGAGCGAGGGCGTGACGGTAGAAGCTGAAGGCGAGGCAGCCCGTATTGCCGAACTGGTCGAGGCGATCCGGGAATCGCCGCCGGCGAACGCCACGGTCGCCGCAGTCGGGATGCGGGAGATCGAACCGTGCGGCGAGGCCATCTTCGCGATCCGGCCCAGCGAGACCACCGGTACCCGCACCGCCCAGGTGCCGCCCGACATTGCAACCTGCCCCGATTGCCTCGCCGAGCTGTTCAATCCATCCGACCGCCGCTACCGCTATCCCTTCATCAACTGCACGCAATGCGGCCCGCGTTACAGCATCATCGAGGACATCCCCTACGACCGCGCCCGGACTTCGATACGGCGCTTCACGATGTGCCCTGCCTGCCAGACAGAGTACGATGATCCTCGAGATCGCCGTTTCCATGCCGAGCCCAACGCCTGCCCCCTTTGCGGGCCGCACCTTGCGTTATGGGACGCTGGGGGAGACACCCTCGCTTGCAACAACGAGGCGCTGCTCGCCGCCGCCGCGGCGCTGCGGCAGGGCCAGATCGTCGCGCTGAAGGGCATCGGCGGGTTTCATCTCCTCGCCGACGCCCGAGACGGGGCCGCGGTGCGCCGGCTCCGCGCCCGCAAGCGGCGCGAGGAGAAGCCGTTTGCGGTGATGTTTGGGTCATTTGCCCACGTCACGGCGAGCTGCTGCGTCGGCCCCGCCGAAGAGGCTTTGCTCGCCAGCCCAGCGCGCCCGATCGTGCTTTTGCGACGGAGCGGAGGGCCGGTGGCGCAGGCCGTGGCGCCGGGCAATCCCTGGCTCGGTGTGCTGCTGCCGTACGCGCCGGTGCATTACTTGCTGATGCGGGAACTTGGTTTTCCCGTCGTCGCGACCAGCGGCAACCTCACAGACGAGCCGATCGTGACTGACGAGACGGAGGCGCTCGACCGGCTCGCGGGGGTCGCTGACTTGTTTCTGGTGCATGACCGGCCGATCGTGCGGCCGGTGGACGATTCCGTGGTACGGGTCGTTTGCGGGCGCGAACTCGTGCTGCGGCGGGCGCGGGGCTATGCGCCGGCGCCGATCGCCGTGGAGGGAATGCCCTCCGGAATCCTCGCCGTCGGCGGCCATCTCAAAGCAACCGTCGCGCTCACGACCGCAGGGAGCGCAGTGTTGAGCCAGCACATCGGCGACCTCGAGACGGTGGCGGCGCGCGAGGCCCACGTTCGCGCGATCAACGATGCGGCGCGGCTGCACGCTATTGAGCCGCAGTTCGTGGTGCGCGACCTACACCCGGACTACGCCTCGAGCCGGGCGGCGGAGGCGTTGGAGCTGCCGGTCGTCACCGTTCAGCATCACGTCGCTCACGTAGCGGCTTGCATGGCCGAGCATCGGATCACGCCGCCGGTGCTCGGCGTCGCCTGGGACGGCACTGGCCATGGGCCGGACGGCACGATCTGGGGCGGGGAGTTCCTGCTGGTGACCGAATCGGGATGGCGCCGTGTCGGATATCTGCGCCCGTTCCGCCTGCCTGGCGGCGAGGCCGCCGCGCGCGAGCCGCGTCGTGCTGCCCTCGGCCTTCTCCACGAGGCGTTTGGCGAAGATGCATTCGCCACGACCGACCTTCCGCCAGTTGCCGCATTTTCCGCCGGGGAGCGCATGATCCTGCGGACCATGCTGGCGCGCGGCTTCAACGCGCCTTTCACCTCCAGCGCTGGGCGGCTGTTCGATGCCTTCGCAGCGATCTGCGGACTGCGCCAGCGCGCGAGCTACGAGGGGCAGGCGGCAGCGGAGCTCGAATGGGCGGCCGACGGTCATGTCACCGGACGGCGTTATGAGTTTCCAGTACGGGGGGTGATGGAAACGGAGGTGCGCCATATCGTCGACTGGCAACCGGCGCTTGAAGCCACCCTCGCCGATTTGGCCGCGGGCGCCACGCGAGGCGCGGTCTCGGAAGCGCTCCACAACGGCCTTGCCGCCGCCATCGCCGAGGTCGCGGCGCGTGTGCGGGAACGGCAGGTGATCCTGACTGGCGGCTGCTTCCAGAACGCCCGCCTCACCGAGGCTGCGGTTGCGGCCGTGCGAGGCGCCGGCTGCGAGCCTGTGTGGCACCAGCGTGTGCCGCCCAACGACGGCGGCCTTGCGCTTGGCCAAGCCGCGTGGGCAGCTTGGACCGAACACCGGAGAGCGAAGTCATGTGTCTAGCGATTCCCGGACGGGTTCTGAGCGTTTCCGGCGACGAGCCGATCACACGGGTCGGACGGGTCGATTTCGGCGGGATCGTCAAGGAGATCAATCTCGCTTTCGTGCCCGAGGCGGGCGTCGGCGACTACGTGGTGGTTCACGTCGGCTGCGCGCTCACGAAGATCGATCAAGAGGAGGCATGCCGGACGCTCGCGCTGCTCGCCGAAGTGGAATCTGCGGCACAGGCGGAGACGGCGCCGTGAAATATGTCGATGAATACCGCGATGGCCGTCTCGCGCGCTCACTGGCAGCCGCGATCGCACGCGCCGCCGACCCCGCCGCCAGCTACCACTTCATGGAGTTCTGCGGCGGCCACACCCATGCGATCTCGCGTTACGGCATCGAGGATCTGCTGCCGGGTAATGTGCGCATGATCCATGGCCCCGGTTGCCCGGTCTGCGTGCTGCCGGTCGGCCGCATCGATGCGGCGATCGCGTTGGCGGAACGGCCGGAGGTGACGCTCTGCACCTACGGCGATTTGATGCGGGTCCCCGGGTCGCACGGCACGTCGCTGCTGCGCGCCAAGGCGGCCGGCGCCGACATCCGCATGGTCTATTCGACGCTCGATGCCATCCGCATCGCCGAAGCCGAGCCGGAACGGCAGGTCGTGTTCTTCGCCATCGGCTTCGAGACGACCACCCCGCCGACGGCACTCGCCATCCGGCTTGCCGCACAGAAGCGGCTCACCAATTTCACCGTCTTCTGCAACCACGTGCTGACGCCATCGGCGATCCAGAACATCCTGGAGAGCCCGGACGTGCGCAACCTCGGCAACGTCCGCATCGACGGCTTCATCGGTCCGGCACACGTCTCGACCGTGATCGGCACCGAGCCCTATGTCTTCTTCGCCGAGGAATTCGAGAAGCCCGTCGTGGTCGCCGGCTTCGAGCCGCTCGACGTCATGCAGGCAATCCTGATGCTGATCGCCCAGGTCAATGAAGGTCGCCACGAGGTCGAGAACCAGTATACGCGCGCCGTCACGCCGGAGGGCAACGCCTGGGCCAAGGCCGAAGTCGCCGAGATTTTCGAATTGCGCAAGAGCTTCGAGTGGCGCGGCCTCGGCGTCGTTCCCTATAGCGGGTTACGTTTGAAGGAGGCCTATGCCGCGTTCGACGCCGAGCGCCGCTTCGGCATCGACTACGTGCCCGCCCGCGACAACCCGGCCTGCGAATGCGGCGCCATCCTGCGCGGCGTCAAGAAGCCGGTCGACTGCAAGCTGTTCGGAACCCTCTGCACGCCGGACACGCCGATGGGCTCGTGCATGGTTTCGGCCGAAGGCGCCTGCGCCGCGCACTGGACCTATGGCCGCTTCCGCGATCACGCTCGGAGAGCGTCATGAGCCCGAAAGGCTATCGCCGCCGGCTCGACATCAGGAACGGCCGGGTCGATCTGTCGCATGGTTCGGGCGGCCGGGCGATGGCGCAACTGATTGCCGACATCTTCCACGAGTCGCTCGACAACGAGTGGCTGCGGCGCGGCAACGACCAGGCCGCGTTTGACGTCGAAGCCGGCCGCATGGTGATGACGACCGACGGCTACGTGATCTCGCCGCTGTTTTTCCCGGGCGGCGATATCGGCTCGCTCGCTGTGCATGGCACCATCAACGATATCGCCATGGCCGGCGCGCGGCCGCTCTATCTGTCCGCAAGCTTCATCATCGAAGAGGGCTTCGCGTTTGCCGATTTGAAGCGCATCGCCGACAGCATGGGCGAGGCCGCGCGCGCGGCCGGCGTCCCGGTGGTTACCGGCGACACGAAAGTGGTGGAGCGCGGCAAAGCAGATGGCGTATTCATCTCCACGACCGGCATCGGCGTCGTGCCGGCCGGCCTCGATCTGTCGGCCGAGAAAGCACGACCGGGCGACCGTGTGATCGTCTCGGGAACGCTCGGAGATCACGGCGTTGCAGTCATGTCGAAGCGACAGAACCTCACCTTCGACACTGCGATCGTGTCGGACTCGGCGGCCCTCCACGGCCTGGTCGCGGCGATCGTGGCCGTAGCCGGACCTGGTCTGCGCGTCATGCGTGATCCGACACGCGGCGGGCTCGCCGCCACACTCAACGAGCTGGCGCAGCAGTCGAAGATCGGCTTTCGCATCGACGAGGACGCACTGCCGGTGAAGCCGGAGGTCGCCGCCGCCTGCGAGCTTCTCGGCCTCGATCCGCTTTATGTGGCCAACGAAGGCAAGCTCCTCGCCATCGTCGCGGCGGAGGCCGCCGACGCGGCGCTCGCGGCCATGCGCGCGCATCCGCTCGGCCGTGATGCCGCCATGGTCGGCGAAGTGGTCGCCGACGTTCATCGTTTCGTGCAGATGACGACGGCGTTCGGCGGCGGCCGGATTGTCGACTGGCTGTCCGGCGAACAATTGCCTCGGATTTGTTGAGGGGGCATGCGTGTCCTGCTGCTCATTCACAGCTTCAACAGCCTGTCGCAGCGGCTGCATGTCGAGCTGCGCGAGCGCGGCCACGAGGTCTCGGTCGAGCTCGACGTCAACGACGCGGTGACGCGCGAAGCGGTCAGGCTGTTCAATCCGGATATTGTGCTCGCCGCGTTCCTGAAGCGCGCAATCCCGGAGGACGTGTGGCGGGACCGGCGATGCCTGATCGTGCATCCAGGTATCGTCGGCGACCGCGGCCCCTCGGCACTCGACTGGGCGGTGCTCGAGGGCGAGCAGGAGTGGGGCGTCACGGTGCTCGAGGCCGAGGCGGAGATGGATGCCGGGCCGGTGTGGGCGTCGACGACCTTCCCGACGCGGGCTGCGACGATATCGAGCCTCTACCGCCGCGAGGTCACGGATGCGGCCGTCGAAGCGGTGCTTGCGGCTCTCGACCGCATCCGGTCCGGAACGTTCGTGCCGCAGCGCCCTGATCCGTCCGACGCGACCGTGCGGGGACGGGTGCACCCGACGTGCCGGCAAAGCGATCGGGCGATCGACTGGATCAATGATTCGACTGATGTCGTGCTGCGCAAGATCCGCAGTGCCGATGGGGCGCCGGGCGTGCGGGATGAGATGTTCGGCCGCGCCGTTCGGCTCTGCGACGCGCATCGCGCCGAGGGCCTGGCGGGCGATCCCGGGGCGGTGATCGCACGCTGCAGCGATGCACTGGCCCGGGCGACCCGCGACGGCGCGGTGTGGATTGGGCATGTGCGGGAGGCGCGCGACAAGGCCCTGAAGCTGCCGGCGACGCACGTCTTTGCCGTCGAATGTGCGGCTCTGCCCGTGGCCGGCGGTTACGCCCCGATCCGCTACGAGGAGGACGGGCCGGTCGGGTTTTTGCATTTCGCCTTCTACAACGGGGCGATGAGCACCGCGCAGTGCGAGGCGCTGCGTAGAGCCTACGCGCAGGCGCTTGCGCGGCCAACCCGCGTTCTGGTGCTCATGGGCGGGCCGGATTACTGGTCCAACGGCATTCACCTCGGCCTGATCGAGGCGGCCGACAGCCCAGCTGATGAGTCCTGGCGCAATATCAATGCGATCGATGATCTCACCCGCGACATCATCACGACGACCGATCGGCTCGTGATTTCCGTGCTGCGCGGCAGTGCGGGCGCGGGTGGCGTGTTCCTCGCGCTGGCCGCCGACGAGGTCTGGGCGTGCGAAGGCGTGGTGCTCAATCCGCACTACAAGGATATGGGCAATCTCTTCGGCTCTGAGTACTGGACCTATCTGCTCCCGCGTCGCGCCGGCTCCGAGAACGCGCGCGGCGTCACCCAGGCCCGGCTGCCGATGGGTGTCGCCGATGCGCGCCGGCTCGGGCTCATCGACCGCATCCTGCCGTCCTCGTCGCGTGAAGATCCAACCGCAATCGCGCAGATTGCCCGCACGCTCGCGATGGACGCGGCGCTCGATGCGCGGCTCGCCGACAAGCGCCGGCGGCGCGAAGCCGACGAGGCAGAAAAACCACTCGATGCCTATCGCACCGGGGAGCTTGCCCGTATGCGGCTGAATTTCTATGGTTTTGATCCAAGCTATCACGTCGCGCGCTACAACTTCATCCACAAGATCCCGAAATCGCGCACGCCGTTGACGTTGGCCCGGCACCGCTCTCGGCGGGGCCTTACGCCGGCCGGCTGCGAAGCAGCGCGGCAAGCATGATTGCGTTAGCCGCGCGCTGGTTGATCGCGCGGCTCGTACGACGGGGCCGCCCCGCGATCATGAAGCCCGCGCCACAATCCCATCGGGCGGCAATCCCTTGAGACAGACCAATCTCGTGCTAATGCTGCAGACGAAGTCGAAGATCCGCCGCCCCGCGCTCGCGCGGCTTATTCCGATGAATACTCCGATTTCGGCCGCCCCTCGGAAACGGAACTCTCGGGCATGCGACCGCCCGCCCACTGATGGCGGAGACTTTCGAGGTGCAGATCGAGGTCGCGCTCGGAAAAAGCGATCAGGTCACTGTGACCGAACCCTTTCGAATAATCCAGAACGGAGATGATTTCGGGCGCGATGCGCAGCAAAGCCACGCGGTCCGGCACCGGCGTCGACGCCATCCGCAGTGCCGCAGGATTATCTGCATCCGGCACCGGCAAGGCCGCGTACTCCGGATAGCGCTTGAGGCGCAATGCAGAGATGTAATCGAATTCGCTCCGATCGGTGACTGAGTCCGCCCTTCCGGCCAACGAAAGGCCTTTGATGTCGCGCGGCCGGGTGGCATCGCTGCCGATTGCGATCGAGACCCGCGGGTCGCGTAGGATATTGGCGTATTTCTGCGCGTTCCGGGCAACGAAGCAGTAAAGCAGGAACCCGTCATTGACATAACCCACCGTCGTCGCCTGCGGCCATCCGTCCGGGCGATTGGTGGCGATGGTCATCATGCGATGCTCATTGAGCAATCTGAAGACCAGGTACTTTAATGTTCGATTCACCTGTAGCTCCACTAAACATCAATGATCGCTAATCTAAATAGGACCGCTTTGACCTGGATCAAAAATATGCCACTTTGAGCTTGTTATCGTATATGATTGCAGTCGCTTGTCGCCTGGTAGATCCAGGCCGACAGGCCTCCAGTCCAAGGCATGGGCGAGGGGCGGCGAAGGTGCGAGGTTCGACGCCGGCGTCTCGCCACAAAGGCGGTGTCACCTCTCCCGCATTGTTAATCTGCCCTGATCCACGCTCAATCGCGCCTGCGCATGGCGTCGCTTGCGCTCGACGCCCCGCCATGCGTGATGGCGAGCCTGCGGCGCGATCAACGAAAATCCCAGGACGCAGCAACCAGGTATGCGGGATGTCGTGTGAGACGCTTATCTCTTGGCTCCTTGGAGGCATTACTGGATCTGGACGCCACGCGAGCTATATGAGCTCCCGCTGCGTCAGCCGGGTTTCGACCGCGTGGAACGTCTCGAGGCTGCTCCGCGGATCGGCATCAAGCGGGTGCCGATGGTCCGAGACGGCAAACCTGTGGGCGGTGGCGTGGTCCACGTTTGGAGCGTCGTCGTAACGGCGAATGAACGGGCGGCAGTAACGGTTGCAGTGGAAAACGTCTCGGGCGTGAAGAAGGTTCGCGCCAATGTCGAGGCGCTTCCGTCCTATATGCGGCCCTTCCTGCGGTGGGGTGATACGCTTTCATCATCGGACAAGACGGCAAACCGGTCCATACCGGCTGCGAGCGATCGATCATGAAATAGTCCACTCAGCTGCGGTTCAGGATATTTCCGACGCCGTGGCGGGTCCGGAGCGTCCTGCGTCCCGATTGGGCAGGCAGCCATGGGCGATCCGGCGAGGTACTTACCCGGGTTGGCTTTGAACGCATCCCGGTTCCCACGGTTTTCGAAGTAATAGGCACGGCCTCGATAAATGGCCGAGATTGGCGTCCCGCCGAGGATTACGGTGTGCCAGCTGACCGGATCGAATGCTGCTATCTGTGTCTCCATTGGAGCACTCCATTGATTTCATGGCGACAGCCCCGTCTGTAACTAAAGCAAAAGGATAGGACGAGTTCACCGCCCGCTCTCTGACGTGGATCAAAGACGCTTGCGTAGCGCCGCCTCTCGAGGGCTCAGGATCGAGACCCCTGAAGCGCTCAACGGGCCGATCAGCACTCGCATCTGGCGATCGGTAGACGCGTGTTCGCGAGTTCACGGCTGGCAAAATGTTGTTAGGTTTGACCAGCAGCAGAGGCTGTCGGGGGGCATCGGCGTCCGAGATTGCTCCCGCGCAAGCGCCTTGCTGATCTACATGCGATGTGGCCGATAACCGATACCATTGGCGACCTGGAGTTCCCGCACGTATTGGACGATCGCCGCAACCTGCGGCTCGGTCACTTGGCGCTGTGGCGGCATATCGCCATAGGACCAATGGTGTTGTCGCACGCCGAGCCTGGCCGCGAGAAAGAAGACGCCATCCGAATGGTGTCCCGGGTTGTAGATGTCGTGGACCAGCGGTGGGCCCTTGTCGGTGCCGGCGGCCTCAAGCCCGTGACAAGCGGCGCAGTTGGCTTCAAAGGCCGCCCTGCCCGTGATGCCGATTGCCGAAAGGTCCGGCACCTTGACATCGACCGTGATTGTCTTGGATGTACCGTTCGACCCTACAAGTTGCCAAACCAATACCCCCAGCCCCGCGACCAAGGCCGTAAGGACGAGGCATTTCGGAAGACGATCAGCAACACTCAAGTTGCATAGATCCTTTCAGGAATACGCCCTCGCGGGAGGGCGGATCTGGAGGCTGATTGAAGGCCGATCGCCATCGGAGCATCACCTCTCTTTCGGCGGTCCATAGCGACCTCGTCGGACGAGTCATCTTTAATCCACGATAGAGCAGTGTGAGGATCGATTCCGGCAACATCGACGAGCTTGTCCGGATTGACGATTCGGAGCCGCCGATAGTGGAATTCGGCAATCCCTTCCTTGCACAGATCTCGCAGCACCCGATTGACGTGGACGCCGGTGAGACCCGTCGCGTCTCCGATGTGCTCTTGGGTCAACGGCAAATGCATTTCTTCGCTACGATGCCCAGGCCAGCGCAACCGAGATCGAATAAACAGCTCAAGTAGCAAATATGCCACTCGCTCTCGTGCGGAACGCCGACCCATGCTGGACAGATGGTCGTAGGCGAAGCTGCGATCCTGAGAGATCAGCCCTGCAAGCTCCAATCCGATCTCCGGATTGTCCCGGGAGAGACGTCGAAGGTTTTCGTGCGGAATGATCCCGACAACGGAATCCGTGAGAGCCTGCGCACTGTAGCTCATCATCGCGCCCCGCGCGGGGACGAAGGCGAGTATCGCGCCGGGAAGGGCAAACTGGAGAATCTGCCTGCGGCCATCCTCCAGCAAATTGTAAAGGGCGACCCACCCATCGACGAGGTTGTAGATGGCTTCGCCTCTCTCCCCCACACGGAACAGATCGCAGCCGGCCTTGATCTGGCGATCTGCCGAATTGTAGCGGCTGGTCACGTGCGAGAGGCCCGCCGTGTGATCTGCATCGAGACGCCCCATACGCACGGGATTGGTCTGACGTTCCTTTGGAATCTTACTCGCTGCGCTCAAAAAATTTGACATTTCGCGGCTCCCGAAGTTCTGAACTCACATCTCTCATCAAGGACGGGTTCGAAAACCGAACCCTGCGGACTAAATTGCCCCCCGATTGAGCACCCTCGCCCGCGAACGGGCGCGATTGGATGCTCCATCGGGAACTTGATCAGAGAATGATCCGGGGAGGTCGAAACTGCGCGTCTGGTTCAGTCGAAGAACGGGGATTTTGGGCAGGCGGAATATCACCATACAAGATGCGGCTCGGAGCAACCGTCCAACCTGCAACGTTCAGGCCTGCGGAACACGCCGGACAGCACGAGCCGGCACAGGCGAGCCCATGGCAATGGCCTGATCCTTTACCACAACAGCCGATGCCCTTGACGGCAAACTTGATGACCGATGACGCCAGGGCTGACCGATTCGCGATCACGTACTGCTTCGCGATGACTTGGGGCGCAGCTTGCGCGATTTGCGCAACACGCGTCGTGGGGTTAGTTCCGCCTGAACAGGCTTGTGAGGCATTGACGGTCACAAACGTGAACAGCATCAACGCCGCCACAACGAGAACAGCCCGGGCCAACAGACTGACGGCGGTGCGCACCGCCCTGCCCGCGGGTCCGCGTCGTTGGCTCCATTCTGGCGTTCGCAAAGCAAACATGCCGCACTCGTCTGAGTTTTATGGCCTTCGGATACTCTCGAAGCTTGGTATATGGAAAAAGTTACCGCGGAACCCGGACCGCACCTTGATCTGCGTCAATGCGGGTTGGTCCCGGAAATTGATACTTGAGTGAAAGCGAGACAAGATGTCTGATCGAAGTTAAGGATCGACGTCCCCGAGTTCGCCTATTCTTCGATAATGTCGAGCGCTCGCGGGCATCTCAGGGCAAACGCGGCATCCGGTTCATCCGCCGCGGCGGGCCGGACGGCTTTGCTGGTGATGAACTCGGGGTCTACGTCCCTGCTCTGTCCGTTCTTCAGCAAGTGCGACGGTGTCTTGCTGGCGAATGCCGCCGATGGTTCGCGGGAGTTCCATCCGCAGGATCGCTCGGGTGCGAAATCGATGTGCGATCTCCTGCTGGACTTGAAGCCCAGACAAGTCATCTGCGGGTTCATTGGTGAACCTGACAAACAAAAGCTACGCGCCGCCGGCATCGACGTACGCGTGGGTTCGTGTAGCTGTTCAATCGATGAACTCGTTGCTTCCATTTCCGGATTGCCAGAGGCTTGACGGAGCGCCTGTCCTTACTGGGCGCTCTTGGGTGGGACCCCCTGCGGTCGACTTACTTAATTGAAATCAAAGAATCGAGCCTGCAACTGCGGCATAAGTTCTCTCTGTCTCTATAAGGGCATCCGGCTCGTGGCCGGCTGCCGTGCCGTTCTGCAGAGGCCGACCCGCGAGGGCTTCGGCCTCGGACGCGAGTGATCGCGGATCGACTCGATGCGATCGGATCATTCGCAGCGAATTTTTTCCGGTTCACGGGAGGCGCCAAAAAAATGACCGCTCTGAAGGAGGACACCATGACCAAGGATACATCGCCCATCATCTGGCTGGAGAAATTGGGCCGCGGCGACGTGGCGCGCGTCGGCGGCAAGAATGCCTCGCTTGGCGAGATGGTGAGCAATCTCGCCGAGGAGGGTGTCCGCGTGCCGCCGGGATTTGCGACAACCGCGGACGCCTACTGGCGCTATGTCGAGGCAAACGGACTCAGAAGAGTGATCGCCGACTCGCTCTCGGCGCTGGCGGCCGGCCATGCACCCCTTGCTGAAGTTGGCGCCACCATCCGCCGCGAGTTCCTGCGCGGGACTTGGCCACAGGACACGGCCGAGGCCATCCAAGCATCGTATCGGGAACTTTGCCGACGCGCAGGAAAGACGGATGCGGACGTCGCCGTGCGATCGAGCGCCACGGCCGAGGATCTCCCGGACGCAAGTTTCGCCGGACAGCAGGAGACCTATCTCAATATACGCGGCGAGGTCGCCCTCCTCGACGCCTGCCGGCGCTGCTATGCCTCGCTCTTCACGAATCGGGCGATCAGCTACCGGCAAACCAAAGGCTTCGATCATCTGAAGGTGGCACTGTCGGTCGGGGTGCAACGAATGGTACGCGCCGATCTCGGTGGCGCCGGAGTCATGTTCTCCATCGATACCGAGACCGGTTTTGACAAGGTTGTCGTCATGAACGCGGCCTGGGGGCTCGGCGAGAACGTCGTGCAAGGCGCGATAGACCCCGACGAGTATCAGGTGTTCAAGCCGCTGCTGTCGCAGCTTTCGCTGGTGCCCATCATCGAGAAGAAGCTCGGCGAGAAGGCTCAGAAGATGGTCTATGCGCAGGATGGCGATCGCCCGACGCGCAACGTTCCGACCTCCAAGGCGGAACGCGCCGCCTTCGTGCTGAGCGATCCGGACATCCTGGCGCTGGCGCGCTGGGCCTGCGTGATCGAGGATCACTACGGCCGCCCGATGGACATGGAGTGGGCAAAGGACGGCGAGACCGGCGAGTTGTTCATCGTCCAGGCGCGGCCCGAAACGGTGCAATCGCGCAAGGAGGCCAGCGTGTTCAAATCCTACCGCATCAAGTCGATGGGGCGAAAACTGGTCACGGGCCTGAGCATCGGCGATGCGATCGTTGCTGGCCGGGTTTGCCTGATCGACAGTCCGCGTGAGATCGGCCGCTTCGTCGAGGGCGCCATTCTGGTAACGCAGACCACCGATCCGGATTGGGTTCCGATCATGAAGCGCGCGGCAGCTATCATTACCGATCACGGCGGTCGCACATCGCATGCCGCGATCGTCAGTCGCGAGCTTGGCCTGCCGGCGATCGTTGGCACCGGCAATGCGACCCACGTCCTCCATGACGAACAGGAAGTGACGGCCTCCTGCGCCGAAGGCGACGAGGGCTTCGTCTACGAGGGGTACGCCGATTACGAGACGGTGAACCTCGACCTGGAAAGCGTCCCGGCAACCCGCACGCAAGTGATGCTCAACCTCGCCAATCCGGCTGCAGCGTTCCGCTGGTGGCGACTCCCGGCTGACGGCGTCGGACTTGCGCGCATGGAGTTCGTGGTGAGCAACCACATCAAGGTCCATCCGATGGCCCTGGTCCATTACGACACGCTCAAGGATGAGGAAGCCAAGCACGCAATCGCCGAACTGACCCGCGGCTACGACGAGAAGACCGAATACTTTGTCGATCGCCTCGCCCGCGGCCTCGCCCGGATCGCGGCAGCGTACCACCCGAAGCCGGTGATCGTGCGCATGAGCGACTTCAAAACCAATGAATATGCCAACCTGATCGGCGGCGCCGCCTTCGAGCCTAGAGAAGAAAATCCGATGCTCGGCTTCCGCGGCGCATCGCGTTACTACTCGCAGCGTTACCAGGCCGGATTCGCGCTCGAGTGCAGGGCGATCTGGCGCCTGCGCCAGGTTATGGGTCTCACGAACGTCATCGTCATGATCCCGTTCTGCCGTTCGACCAAGGAAGCGGACCGCGTGCTCGCCGTCATGGCCGAGAACGGCCTCAAGCGAGGGCAGAACGGCCTCGAAGTCTACGTCATGTGCGAAATTCCCTCGAACGTCATCCTCGCCAAGGCCTTCGCCGAGCGTTTCGATGGCTTCTCCATCGGCAGCAACGACCTCACACAGCTCACGCTCGGGGTCGATCGCGATTCCGGGGAGCTTGCCGAGCTCTTCGACGAGCAGGACGAGGCAGTGAAGTGGATGATCGAAAGCGTCATACGCGAGGCCCACAAGGCCGGTGCCAAGGTCGGGCTGTGCGGCGAAGCGCCGAGCAACCATCCCGAATTCGCTGGGTTCCTGGTTGCGTGTGGCATCGATTCCATGTCGGTGAGTCCGGACAGCTTCATCCCCGTCAAGAAGCGAGTTGCCGTCGCAGAAGCCGCGGCTAAGCCGGCACGGCTACGCAAATCTTAGCGCGAGATGAACACGTGACTCAGTAGATCAACTAGCGCTCAGATGGATATGGAAAGGAATCAATCATGGCAGGACAGAACGGCAAGATCCGTGTCGCGTTGAACGGCTACGGCGTCATCGGTAAACGTGTGGCTGATGCGGTCGCATGCCAGGATGACATGGAGCTCGTCGGCATCGCTGACATCGCAACGGACTGGCGTCTGCGGCCCGCTGCCCAGAAAGGGTTCAAGCTATTCGCGGCGCTGGAGAGCAGCGTCGGCGTCATGCGCAAGGCCGGCTTCGAAGTCGCCGGTACCCTCGATACACTGCTAGGCGGTGCTGACATCGTTGTCGACTGTACGCCGAAGCGGATCGGTGCGAAGAACGCCGAGCTTTACCGCAAACGCGGTGTCAAATTCATCGTGCAGGGCGGCGAGAAGCACGACGTGACGGGACATTCGTTCGTCGCCGAAGCGAGCTATGCCGGCGCGGTTGGGCGCGAATCAACCCGCGTCGTCTCGTGCAACACGACCTCGGTGGTGCGAACGCTGACCGCGCTGAAGGTTGCCGGGCTCCTGCATCGCGCGCGTGGGACGCTGATGCGGCGCGCTACGGACCCGTGGGAAAGCCACAAGGGCGGCATCATGAACACGCTCGTCCCGGAAGATGAGATTCCGAGCCACCAGGGCCCTGACGCGCAGACGGTCGATCCGGAGATCGATGTCGTAACGATGGCGGTCATGGTGCCCGAAACTCTCGCGCATCTTCACTGCTGGGCGGTTCAGCTGACGCGTAAGGCGAGCAGGGAGGAAGTGCTTGCCGCGTTCCGGTCCTCTCCCCGCATCGCGTTGATTCGGATGAGCGACGGGCTGACGGCGATCAATACAGTGAAGGAACTCATGGCGGACATGGGGAGGCCGCGCGACAATCTCTATGAGGTCGCGCTGTGGGAGGATCTGGTAACGGTCCAGGGCGATGAAGCATTCTACGCCTACATGGTCGACAACCAGGCGATCGTGATTCCCGAGACGATCGATGCCATCCGTGCGCTCATCGGACGAGAACGGACGGCAAAGGCCTCGATTGCGAAAACAAACGCGGCACTGGGGATCTCGCATCTGCTGTTCCGATAGACGCATTACTTGCCGCCGTGTTGTCTTCAACGGCAGCCGGGTGCGGGATACGGTCTGCAAGGGCGATTGGAGCTGGACTAATCGCCCGAAGCTTCATTCGGCTTGCTGGGCGCCTCACCTAGACTAAAGCGCCTGCACGACAGCCTCACTATAAAGGCGTTCGACGTCTTGCGGACGGCAGAGTTCGGTGCCCGGGGCCAGGACCGCCGCCGATCCCGCCGCATTGCCAAAGCGGAGGGCATCCCCAAGGCCGCGGTCGGAAATGAGGCTCCAGACCATGCCGCCCAGGAAGCTGTCACCGGCGCCTACCACGCTGACAGGCTTGATCGGCAAGGCTAGTGCGCGCCACGCCTCGTCACGCGTCACCAAAAGCGCGCCCTTATCTCCGAGGGTCAGCGCAACGATCTCGGCGCGACCCGCCTGCACGAGGCTGCGGCTTGCTTCTACCCATGCTTCCTGGTCGTCGAGCGGTGCACCAACCAGTTCTCCCAATTCGTGCAAGTTGGGCTTGACGAGATACACACCCTCCTTCAACGCCGCTTCCAATGGACGGCCGGAGGTGTCGAGAATGAGTTTTGCGCCCGTGTCCTTCGCCAACCGGGCGACCCGCCCGTAAAAATCTTCTGGAACACCCGGAGGCAAACTTCCGCTCGCGATCATGAATTGCGACCGCGCCATCAATGAAGCAACCACGTCGAGACACTCGCGCCACTCTCGTTCGACCAGTTGCGGCCCCGGCATAACGAACCGGAACTGATTGCCGGTCGCCGTTTCGACAACGGCAAAATCCTCGCGGGTTTCTTCCAACGTCTGGATTGCCAGGCTCCGGATCCCTTCTTGATCGACAAGGCGCCGAAGCAGTTGGCCGACCGCTCCTCCCGAGGGGTAGATGGCCATCATATCGGCCCCAAACCGGCGGACGACGCGCGCCACATTGATTCCGCCCCCGCCTGGATCGCGTTGCACCGCTGCGCAGCGGAGCTTACTGAAGGGCATGACCTGGCGGACAGAGGTCGAAATGTCGATCGCCGGGTTCATCGAAAGCGCGACGATGTCCTTCATCATCGGTGTCGCCTTTCAGTTGTGAAGATCCGGTGGAGGTCCGCTCTCAGGCATCGGTCACAGAACCTCCATAAACCTTCCGCATGGGGGCGATCGGAGCGATGGCGGCGATCTTCGTCGGATTGCTGGTCAATTCCTGGACCACTACGTTGCATAGCAACATGGTGCTAATCTCGTCATTCAGCTGCTGCGTCTCAAGCGCCAGCCTTGGATTGTAGACTCCGAGGATGCGATAATTCCGGAGGTCGGCGCCGATCTTGGCCTTGGGCGGGTGTTTGACGATGATCTCGGTAACGATGCAGAAGCCCTCGCGTTGGAGGACGTCCGGCGCGCGTCGCACGGCCTCATCAGAACCGATCGGCAGAGCCTTGCTAAAATAGTCCCTCATGCCATCGTCCGCCCTGACGAGTAATGCAACCGGTCAATGTCGTTCGACCGACCGCGCTCGTGCACAATGTTTGAAATACTATTGATCGATGCCCGGGCCCGCATTGATGCAGGTTAAACTTTCACGAAAGCGAACGTGCTCTAAGTTTTTGAAGTTGTCTCGATTCGTTCAGCCGCGACGCAGGTCGCACACCGAGCGATTATCTAAATCCCATAAACGCGACGAAGCCACCGGATCGTAGGAGCCTCAGATGAGCTTGAGGTTGACCTTTCTGGGCGGTGTCGGAACTGTCACCGGATCGAAATATCTGGTGGAGACCGGAGATAAGCGGATCCTCGTCGACTGCGGGCTGTTTCAAGGACGGCCATCGACATGCTGGCGGTAATCGTCCGAAGCGAACGGAACGAACGACTGTCTATCGAGCTTCGCTCGACGCTCCATGTATTCGTCGAAGATCCGCTTCCAAGCGGCCTCATGAACGAGGGCCGTTTTCGTGAGCACACCGTCGAGGTCGAACGCGACGCCATCGAATCGTTTCGGGTGTGGTCACCTTCTCAGAAGGGCGGTCGGCAGCGCCTGGCATTGAATGCCTCCAATCCTCCTGGACGGATGATCCGGTCAGGACCCGGGCAGCATACGGGTTCCCGGTCCGCCGATTGTCAACCATATGGGCGTAAAAGAGCGCAGCCGTTTGAGATCCAACCCACTCCAGATGATCCAAGTACCAGTCTGATCGCGGGATGGCCTTTGCCGGGCAGCCAGATGTATGGACCCAACTCCGGTTGCGCAATCAGGCCGGATTTGATCGGCACCGCCTCGCATTGTCGCTCCTCGGCGCCGCTTATTAATTGAGATCAAAGAATCGCATCTGCGACCGGGGCATGATTTTCTTGTTGCCGAGGGTTCCACTCCGAGACCTCCCCTCGGAGGCGGCACGCTGCAACTGACG
Source organism: Pseudomonadota bacterium (assembly GCA_043811435.1). GTDB lineage: Bacteria > Pseudomonadota > Alphaproteobacteria > Rhizobiales > Xanthobacteraceae > Bradyrhizobium. The sequence continues at coordinate 14,766 of JBDRNF010000055.1, read as the reverse complement.
GAACAGCGATGAACATAAGTCCTCCTGCCGGCAAACCGGCCGAACCGCCGACGTTGGTTGACCTGCCCAGACCAATACGGGCAGCAGTTCCGTCCAGAACGGATTTGCAGGAGCCGCCATGAGTGTGGAAACGTCTGTCAACGACCCGACACACAGCCTTCTGCCCACGGATGTCGGGGGAGTCGAATTGCTTGCAGAGCTTGCCCTGGACCTCCATTGGTCGTGGAACCACTGCACTGACGAGATATGGCGTCAGCTCGACCCTGCGCTCTGGCACCGCACGCAGAACCCATGGATCGTCCTGCAGACCGTCTCCCGGGAGCGACTGCAACGCGCGTTGGCCGACAAGGACTTTTTCAAAAGAGTCGACGACCTCGCGCAATCGATGCGCCGCACAACAGAGGCGCCCGCCTGGTTTCAGAAAGCTCATGCGCAGAGCGCGCTGAGTTGCGTCGCGTATTTCAGCATGGAATTCATGCTGAGCGAGGCGCTTCCCATCTATTCGGGCGGACTTGGAAATGTGGCCGGCGATCAGCTCAAAGCCGCAAGCGATCTGGGTGTGCCGGTGATCGGCGTGGGGCTGCTCTACCAGCAGGGCTATTTTCGCCAGATAATTGATCGCGACGGGGCACAACAGGCTATTTTTCCCTACAACGATCCCGGCCAATTGCCGATTACGCCTTTGCGCCGACCGAACGGAGAGTGGTTGCGATTGGAGCTCGACCTGCCCGGTCACCCGATCTGGCTACGCGCCTGGCAGGTCCAGGTTGGCCGAGCCAAGCTCTACCTGCTGGACAGCAACGATGTGGTGAACTTCCCTCCCTTCCGAGGAATTACCAGCGAGCTTTACGGAGGCGGGCCCGACCGGCGTCTCATGCAAGAGCTGGTTCTCGGGATCGGTGGATGGCGTTTGCTCACTGAGCTCGGCATTGAGCCCGAAGTCTGCCACCTGAATGAGGGGCATGCGGCCCTTGCGGTGCTGGAACGCGCAAGAACCTTCATGAAAACGACCGGCCAGCCCTTCGATGTCGCGCTGGCCGTTACGCGAGCGGGCAATCTCTTCACCACCCACACAGCTGTGGCTGCCGGCTTCGACCGCTTTGCTCCGGCGCTTGTCGAACATTGCCTGGGTGGGTACGCGCAGGAGCAGCTCGGCATTACGCTGCACGATTTGCTCGCCATGGGTCGCAAGAACCCCGATGACGCATCGGAGGACTTCAATATGGCGTATCTGGCGACGCGAGCGAGCGGGGCTGTCAATGGCGTGAGCCGTTTGCACGGCAAGGTCAGCCGCCGCATCTTTGCGTCCCTGTTCCCGCGCTGGCCGCAAGATGAAATCCCGGTCGGGCATGTGACCAACGGAGTCCACATGCCGAGCTGGGACTCGGCGGCAGCCGACGATCTTTGGACGGAAGCCTGTGGAAAGGACCGCTGGCGAAGTGCGACGGAACGCTTGGAGAAGGACATTCGCTGCGTCTCTGACGCGAGGCTTTGGCAAGCTCGCGCCGCCGGCCGTAAGTCGCTCGTCGAATATGCCCGCGAGCGGTTGTCCCAGCAACTGGCAGCGTCCGGCGCGTCGAGCGAGGCGGTCGAGGGTGCGAAGCAGCTCTTCGATCCCGCCGCATTGACGCTGGGCTTTGCGCGCCGCTTCGCGGCCTATAAGAGGCCGAACCTGCTGCTGCACGACCCGGAGCGGCTGCTTCGGCTGTTGTCCGATCCTGCGCGCCCGGTGCAGCTCATCCTTGCCGGCAAAGCCCACCCGGCCGATGAAGCGGGGCAAGCCTTGATCCAGCAATGGACGCATTTCATCCGCCGGCCCGAGGTGCGTCCCCATGTGATCTTCCTCAGTGACTACGACGTGCTCCTGACCGAGCACCTAGTGCAGGGAGTGGATGTCTGGCTCAACACCCCACAGCGGCCGTGGGAGGCCAGCGGAACCAGCGGCATGAAGGTGCTCGTGAATGGCGGCATCAATCTGTCGGAATTGGACGGCTGGTGGGCGGAAGCCTATACGCCGGATGTCGGTTGGGCCCTGGGCGACGGCCAGGAACATGGCGACGACCCAACGTGGGATGCCGTCGAGGCCGCAGCGCTTTACGACCTGCTCGAACGCGAAGTCGTTCCGCAATTTTATGCGCGCGACGAGAACGGACTCCCGACGGCGTGGATCGCGCGAATGCGAGAGAGCATGGCACGGCTGACGCCTCGTTTTTCTGCCGACCGCGCGGTACGCCAATACACCGAGCAATACTATCTCCCGGCCGCCGCGGCGTACCGTAAGCGCGCCGCCGCCGACGGCGAACAGATGGTCGAATGGCGGCGCGCGCTTGAACGTAAATGGGCAGAGCTGCGCTTCGGCGAACAGAAGATCGAAACCGATGGTGAACAGCACGTTTTCGAGGTTGAGGTCCATCTCGATGAGCTGGATCCGAACGCGGTGTGCGTGGAGATCTACGCCGACGGCATCAATGGCGACGGTCCGATACGGCGAGAGATGGCGCGTGGCCGGCAACTCGCCGGTCACGTTCGCGGCTTCGTCTATCGCGCATCGGTTCCAACGAAGCGACCGGCCACAGACTATACGGCACGCGTGATACCGAAGCTTTCCGGCGTTGCAATTCCGCTCGAAGCCGCCGGCATCCTGTGGCAACGATGATTTGAATATGAACGGCGGGTCGCGATCGAACGCGATCGAAAATGCTGGTGACGATCATTGCGGTCATTGCAAGAAGTTGCGCAGATCATCGTGGCCGCTTCACCGAAGCAAATTCAACACACGCCAGTGGTGATTTTGACGGAGAACGTTGATGGAGACGCCTTTATCGCCAGAACTCTTGCGCAAGATGAGCGCCTACTGGCGTGCTGCGAACCATCTATCTGTGGGACATATCTATCTGCTCGCCAATCCGCTCCTGATGCCCGCTGTAAGCTCATTGATCCCGGCGTTTCTTTCATCTCACCCCAGGTACCGCCGCCTCCTCTATGGTTGGTCACTCCAGCGGCTCTTTGTCCAATATTCTCCGATGGTGGCAGATTGGGAGCGCTCGACTTCAATCACCTGAAAGACCATCACCTCGCAGTGCCCCGAGCGGCATCCGCGCGGTAGAAATGCGGCGTAGCCGCCGCGATCTTTGATGCGGATCAAGTTCCGCATGTTCCTTTCAATGGTAGGTAAACCGTTGATCATTCGGGCATCAACGTCGCCGCCGTTCAGTGACTCTCGACATGTTATAAAGGGAATTTGGCATGCTTGGTTCGTTCGCAAATGTCTCGCGCTTAACCCGCATTGCGATCTTCGTGCCCCTCCTCGGTCTGCTAGTGTCGGGTTGTGGCATCAACACCATCCCGACCTATGAGGAACAGGCTAGGGCCAAATGGTCTGATGTGCTGAACCAATATCAGCGGCGCGCCGACCTCATCCCCAATCTGGTCGAGACCGTAAAGGGCTTCGCTCGGCAGGAGCGCACGGTGCTTGAGGCTGTTACGAACGCGCGCGCCCGCGCCACTTCCATCCAGGTGAACGCCGATACCATCACCGATCCCGAAGCCTTCAAGAAATTCCAGGATGCGCAGGCGCAGTTATCCGGGTCGCTCGGTCGTCTCCTCGCAATTACCGAGAACTATCCAGATCTTAAATCGAGCCAGAATTTTCTTGCACTGCAATCGCAGCTTGAGGGCACTGAAAACCGCATCGCGGTTGCTCGTCGCGACTACATCGGCGCCGTTCAGCTCTATAACACCGAGCTGAGAACGTTTCCTGGCCTAGTCTGGGCATCGACGCTTTACGCCAAGAACAAGCCGATGGAGCAATTTACGGTCGCTGAAGATGCGAAGCAGCTCCCGCAAGTGAAATTTTAGGTTACCGCCATGCCCCGCCGCGCAGCATTGGCGATTGTTGCGTGGATCTGTTTGATTGGCGCTGCGGCGGCGCAGACGCTCGCCTTTCCTGTGCTCACCGGCCGAGTCGTAGATGAGGCGGGCGTGCTTGATGCAACCGATCGCGCGGCGCTGACCGAAACTCTGGCTGGTCTGGAAACGAAGACGACAGATCAGCTTGTGGTCGTCACGCTTAAATCGCTGCAAGGCACATCCATCGAAGACTACGGATATCAACTTGGACGCCGCTGGCAGATCGGCCAGAAGGAGAAGAACAACGGCGTGCTGCTGATCGTGGCGCCGAGCGAGCGCAAGGTCCGGATCGAGGTCGGTTACGGCCTCGAGGGCACGCTGACCGACGCCATCTCGAAGATCATCATCGAGAATTCCATCCTTCCGCGATTCAAGGCTGGCGATTTCCCCGGCGGTATCAAGCGCGGTGTCGATGACGTCATTCAGGTGATCGGGGGCGATGCGGAAGGGCTGCAACGGCGGATCGCGCAGAACCCCTCCATAGATGTCACGCGCCCGGAGACCAAAATTCCCATCTGGCTGGCCATTGTCTTGGTTCTGGGCGGCGCCGGGCTGCTGATCTTCTGTGCCATCACGCAGGGAGCCTTCTGTCAGGCGATCTTGCAGATTCTCGTCCTGATGCTTCTTTCTGGAGGAAAAAGGTCATCTCACGGCAGGTCGTCATGGTCAGGCGGCGGAGGGTCGTTCGGCGGCGGCGGTGCTTCGGGACGCTGGTGAGGAAGAAGAATGATAACAGAATCTGACAAGGCGCGTATTTCGGCTGCGATTCAAAGGGCCGAGGTGCACACGGCGGGAGAGATCTTCTGTGTCATTGCTCAGCGTTCGAGCGACTACCGACTTGTACCGGTAGCTTGGGCAGCCTGGCTTGCGCTAATCGCGCCACTGCCGATAATCTATCTGACAAATTGGTCGGCCGCAGTCATCTACCTTTCGCAACTCATAGTCTTCCTCATCGCGGCTTTAGGCCTGTCGCATCCGAAGTTACGGTTCCGCATTGTCCCACGCCGGGCCAAGCACGACCGGGCCCACGCCGAGGCGATGCGTCAATTCTTCGCGCAGGGGCTGAATAGAACAGAACACCGTACAGGTGTGTTGATTTTTGCCTCGACGGCCGAGCGTTATGCAGAGATCGTCGCCGACGCCGGGATCAATGAAAAAGTTACGTCAGAGGTCTGGGATGACGCGATGAGCGCTTTAGTAATGGCGATTAAGGCCGATCGACCGGCCGAGGGCTTCTTAGCTGCGATCGAACAATGTGGAGCGGTGCTCGCCGCGCATTTTCCACCGGGCGCGCTGAATCGCGACGAGCTGCCGGACAAGCTCTTGGAGATCTAGACTCCTTCGCTCCGGTACCGCCTGCCCCACAACCAGTTCATAACTATCGCCATTATCGAGGACCACGCCCGGCTGTAACAGGTGATCGAGAACCTATGGCTGAGCACACAGCTACGATAACATCGGAGACAATGGGGCCTTGATCTGAGTCAATGAGTATCGCCCTGGAACACGGATATGAAAGATTGGCCGGAGCCGCGATTGCGGATCAAGGCTAACCCGTTGTTGCTTACTCTGGAAGCAATACTGACCCGATGCGAGGATGGCGTGGCAAATGCAGTGTCTGGTTCATCGGCTGCAGCGGTCCGAACTGCCGTGCTTGTGATGAACTCCGGTTCCATACCGCTTCTTTGTCCGTTTTTCGAAAAGTGCGATGGTGTCTTGCTGATTAATCCTGCCGATGGTTCGAAGGAATTCCATGCATGGGATCGATCGGGCGCGAAGTCGGCATGTGAGGTTATTCTCAAACTGAACCCTGGACGGCTCATCTGCGGCTTCATTGACGGACCGGAAAAGGAGAAGTTCCGCACTGCCGGGATCGACGTTCGCCTGGGCTCGTGCAACTGTTCGGTCGACGAATTGATCGCTTCCTTTTCCACTTTGCCAAAGGCTTGATTCTGGTGGCTCGACTTGTTCGTATCGAATGAGACTCTTGCCGATGAATTCGTGAAGGCACATTCGCGCAAAGTCGCGGATGTCATAACAAGCCGACACGCGATGTCATCACCGCGGCCCCGGACGCATCGCTTGGCGAGATTGCGGCGCTGCTCGAAAAGAACCTGATCAAGCGGGTTCCGATCCTCAAGGACGGGCAAATCGTCGGCATCGTCAGCCGCGCAAACCTGCTTCAGGCGTTTGCCAGTGCTCTCAAAAAGATCGATGTTGCCGGCAGCGCAGACGACGGCAGCATTCGCGAGAGGGTGATCGCGCGTCTAATACCAAATCTCATCAATTGTGACTCGTCGGCGATTTCCAAATCAGTTTTGCTCTGATTCATTGGTGGCGAACGATGGAGGTTCGTCATGTCCATTCCAGTATCGTTGCGCGGGGATTTCACGGCATCTCAACTGCGCGCACTTGCGAGGAAGACGAAGGATGGCCCGCAGGCTCGGCGGCTTTTGGCGCTGGCGGCCATTTACGATGGGGCGACCCGCACCGAGGCGGCGAGGATTGGCGGCGTGACGCTGCAGATCATCCGGGACTGGGTGATGCGGTTCAATGCGCGGGGTGCTGCCGGCCTGCTTGACGGCAAATCGCCCGGTCAACCCTCGAGGCTCAATGATGTGCAACGCCAGGCGATTGTGCGGATGATCGAGAGCGGCCCGATCCCGGCGATCCACGGTGTCGTGCGCTGGCGGCTGATTGATCTTTCGCAATGGATATACGAGGAGTTCCGCATCACGGTCGCCAAGCAGACGCTGAGCCGGGAGCTTCGCGCGATGGGTCACCGAAAGCTCTCAGCCCGACCCCGCCATCATGCGCAGGCCGAGGGAGCCATCGAGGATTTTAAAAAAAGTTCCCAGCGCGCCTGGATGAAGTCGCGCGCGAAAACGCAATCGATGTCGGCAAGATAGAAATTTGGTTCCAGGACGAGGCTCGTATCGGCCAGAAGAACAAGATCACCCGCAGGTGGGCCAAACGCGGGACTCGCCCGAGCGCTCCGCGAGATCAGCGAACCGCATCGACCTATATCTTTGGTGCCATCTGCCCGAAACAGGGCAAGGGCGCGGCTTTGATCCTGCCCTCCTGCAATATCGAAGCGATGAACCTGCACCTCGCGGAAATCGCCAAGGCGGTCGCACCAGGAGCCCATGCCGTCCTCCTCGTCGATCAGGCCGGATGGCATCTGTCAGCAAGATTGCTCATTCCCGCCAACATCACCATCCTCGCCCTGCCGCCGAAATGCCCTGAACTTAATCCCGTTGAAAACATCTGGCAGTATATGCGTGACAACTGGCTCTCGAACCGCGTCTTCAAATCCTACGACGATATCGTCGATCACTGCTGCTACGCTTGGAATACCCTTGTCGACCGCCCCTGGAAGATTATGTCCATCGGACTGCGCCAATGGGCGCACGGGTTCTGATCAATGAGATCTGGTATAAGAGCGCAAAGGTGGCAGGCCCCTGGCCGCTTAACGTTATCGTGCGGGACGGCGCGGTGGAACTCTGGGGGCTGGTCGAGTCGGCTGCCGAGAAGACGGCAATTCGTGTGACGGCCGAGGAGACAGAGGGCGCTCGCGCGGTCACGGACAATATAATCGTCCGGCCAGTGACGTTCGGCGATCATTGACATGTCGATCGAGAATTTCTCGTACATCTGACCCCGGGGGCCGCATCACGACCGACCGGCTCCGTGCACTGCGCGATCAGCATGGCGGACCGAATCGGGGCCTGTCTCGCGGGCCCTGTGTTTGCCGACGCTTTACGGAGGTGCCGCGAATGATGACATCGCCGAAGCGAGTGAACATCCTGACGGGCGGCTGACGAAGCTGCGGCGACATTTGATCACCATTGAACCTCGCCCCGACCCAGGTCGTGGACCCGCCTGGCATTCCAATTTCCTTGGCGTCCGGGCCCCGACCACAGTCACGGCTTCACTGGTGCTCATGGGGGTGTCTTCGGGCTCTGATGCTTGCCTCGGTCGTGACGTCATTGACTGATGACCCCATTGGCGCACCGCCTAGACACTTCGGGTGGGCAGGCTGAGGCCGCAGGAGAAGCTGGGGTAACCCCAGGCTCGCAGTAAGACCAGCCAAGACAACTGCGGCGGTGACGGTGAAAGCGGCGCCCGGCAGGATCGAGACGTCGAACAATAGTCCACCAGCGGCGGAGCCTAGCGCCTGTCCCAGACTGGCCGCTGCGGTTACGCGGCCGAGGTCGGCGCCTTGCGTCGCGCCGGCACCCAATGATACCCAATAGGTGACAATCGGCGACAGGATGCCTGCGCTTGCCGCAACCAATGCCACGGCAACACTCATTGTAATGGGTGTGCTGGCAAACGGAACTGCGACGAGACCGATCGCCAGAATTGCCAGGGCAGGCGTGAGGAACCAGCGCGTAACCCCTGGCTTGATGAGCGGCGAAAACACAAGCGCCTGCACGACGAACATGACCAGACTGCATTCGGCGAACATCATGCCGATCTGAGAAGCGTCCAAGCCGAGGACCTGCTTGCCACGCAATGACAGTCCGACCTCGAAAGCGCCGATCGCCACGGCGGTAACGAACGCAATAGCCCACAAACGTAGCATCACCGCTCGGTCGACTTGTTCCCTGGGCGCCGGCATTTGGTGACCCTCTCGCCGGACCGCCCGGGGTACAAGGCCCCAGATCATCAATGCGGCTAGAAGTGCGAGGCCCGAGGTGGCGATGAACGGCGCGGAGAATGCTCGCTCGACCGCTCCGGCAAAGAGTTCGCGGAACGCCCGCAAGACGATGCCACCCAGCAGCGGTCCGACAAAGAAGCCGGCCGTGCCAGCGATATTGATCAAGGCGAAGCGATGGGCTCGCCATTCCTTCGTGGGGGCATGATCGCCGACGAGGGCATAGGCCACGGGCGCAATCGCCGCTGCGAACACCCCGTCGAGAAACCGGCCGAGATAGAGCAACGGCAGGCTTTCAACGAGAGCGAACAGGGCCACAGTCGTGGCAAACCCTGTGAGGCCCAGCAGGATCACCGGCCGCCGCCCCCACCGATCGGAAATTTTTCCCCACAGCGGTGCGAACAGGAAGATGGCCAGTATATAGGTTCCGGTCAGCAGGCCGGTATGCCACGATAACGTCGTGGCGTCCGTCGTGCCGGCGAGCCGTTCGATCAGGAACGGCAGGATCGGCAGCACGATACCGTAGCCGACGGTGATCGCGAACATCGCCAGAAGCAAGGCACATAGCGCTTGCGCGGATAGCGGCTGGCGGACCGATTCTTCATTCACGCCCGCGCCTCCGCGGTGCGCAGTGGCGATGCCTGGCCGCTGCTATGCCGCGCGATGCCGGCAAGCTTGGTGCGCTTGAGCATCAGTGCATTGATCGCGACCAGAGCCGAGCTGCCGGACATGGCAAGGGCGGCAATCTCGGGACTGAGCGTGAAGGGATAGAACACACCTGCAGCGAGCGGGAACGCGATCACATTGTACCCCACGGCCCACCACAGGTTCTGGTGCATCTTGCGCAGCGTTGCCCGCGATAATTCGATCGCGCCGACGACGTCGTAGGGGTCGCTCTTCATCAACACCACGTCCGCACTATCGATGGCAACGTCGGTGCCCGCACCGATGGCGAAACCCACGTCGGCCTGGGTGAGCGCCGGCGCGTCGTTGACGCCGTCGCCAACCATTCCGACCTTCTTGCCCTGCGCCTGCAATTCCTTGATCTTGGCGGCCTTCTGTCCGGGCAGCACGTCAGCGAGCACGATGTCGATGCCGAGTTCCTGGGCAATGCGCTGGGCCGTGCCCGGGTTGTCACCGGTCAGCATGGCAACCTGCACCCCGCGCTCCCGCAGCTTGGCCACCGCGGCGGCTGCCGTCGGTCGCGGCGCGTCAGCAATGGCGATAAGGCCAATGACCTTGCCGGCACGCGCCACGTGAACCACGGTGCGACCGGCGCCCTGCAGGCGTTGGGCCTCCGATGAGAGTTCGCTCAGATCAAGCTTCTGGATGTCCATCAGGCGGCGATTGCCGAGAAACACGGTATCGCCGTCGACTTTGGCCCGCGCACCCATGCCCTCGATGTTCTCGAACCCATTCTGTGCGGAAACGACGAGCCCCCGGGCGCGTTGCACGATGGCCTGCGCCAAGGGGTGATCGGACCCCTGCTCAACTGACGCAGCACTCGCGAGCACGGTGTCCGCCGCGGCACCCCTTGCGGTCACGACATCTACGACTTGCGGTTGCCCTAATGTCAGCGTCCCGGTCTTGTCCATTACGATGATGTCGAGCTTCGTCGCGTCCTCCAGGGCCCCGGCATTTTTGAAGAGGATGCCATTCATGGCGCCGAGGCCAGTTCCCACCATGACGGCCATGGGCGTGGCGAGGCCCAGCGCATCGGGGCAGGCGATTACGAACACCGTGATCATGAGTGTCATGGCGAAGAGCAGCGGCTGCCCTACCCACCAATACCAGGCGACAAAGGTGAGCACGCCGACCACTACCGCCGCGAGGACGAGCCACTGCGAAGCGCGATCGGCCAGCAACTGCGCTGGCGCCTTCGAGTTCTGCGCCTCCTGCACCAGCTTGACGATCTGCGCCAGCGCGGTATCGGCTCCGACCTTGGTTGCGGTGTAACGGAAGGTACCGCTCTTGTTGATCGTCGCACCGATGACCGGGTCGCCTGGTTTCTTGCCGACCGGCATCGATTCGCCGGTCAGCATCGATTCGTCGACCTGCGATGTCCCTTCCACCACTGTGCCGTCGACCGGAATCTTGTTGCCGGGACGGATCACGACGGTGTCGTTGACCAAGACCGCGGCGGTGGGTACCTCGACCTCGCGACCGTCGCGCAGGACCATTGCCGTCGGCGGTGCGAGGTCCATCAGCGCACGGATCGCTTCCGACGCTCCGGCTCGTGCCCGCATTTCCAGCCAATGGCCAAGCAGAATAAAGACGAGAAGTATTGCCGCAGCCTCGTAGAACTGCTCGCCCTTGAAGAAGAAGGTGGCGCCGACACTGAACAGGTATCCGGTGCCGACGCTGAGGATGACCAGCACCGCCATGTTAAGGATGCCGTTGCGCAGCGCCCGGACCGCGGCGACGACGAAGGGCCAGACCGGGTAGAGGATCGCGGCGCTCGCCAGCAAGAACAGGACCAGATTGAGATCGAGCCCGAAGGGAGGTGTAGGTGGGGTGAAGAGGTTGCCCATCGGCGAGAAAAGGAAGATCGGTATGGTGAAGACAAGGCTGATCCAGAAGCGGTTGCGCATGTCGCGGACCATGTCCTGCATGTCCATGCCCGCGCCGTGACCCATCTCGTGCGCCATGTCATGCGACATCGGCATGGCGGGTGTTGCAGCGGCGGGCGCGCCCCCCGGCGCATGCGCGGCATGGACGTGCTCATGGGCCCCACGCCCTTGAGGCGGGCGAGGCTTCGAATCGATCGCTTTCACCGACGCGCCGGGAGCGACGGATGTGCCGTGATCATGTCCATCATGTGGTTCGCAGACATGCTTCGGCATGATCTGGCCCGTGCAGTGGAAGCCGCACTCGTTGATCTTGTCCTTGAGCGCCGCCACGCTGGTGACAGCGTCGTCATACTCGACCGTCGCGCTGTTGGAGGCGGTGCTGGCGGTTGCTCGTCGAACCCCCGGTATCCGGCCGAGCTGCTTTTCGACCCCCTGGTAGTCGAGCATGGACAGCATGCCGCCCACATCAAGCGTGGCTGTTTTCATGGCTTTCTCCTGTCACTCAAGTCGGCCGCTCTTTGCTGCTTTCACTTGGACGTAGCGCTTCGACTCTTCTGGTCTGCCGGGCTGCTCTCCTTGGTGGCACCACAGCAGCAGGACGACGGGGCGGCCTTAGACGGTGCCGCGTGCGCATGATGCTGGTGATCGACGCGCTCTGGGGCGTCGTTCCGCGACTCGGCCGCGGCCTCGCCCCCGCAGCAGTCGTTCTTGGCCGTGGGAGTGGCGCCGGCCGGATCTTTCGGCTCGATCGTGGTCTTCGTGGTCTCGACGGTCATGATTCTACTCCTTCTGGTCATCAGCACACGCGGAATCGCGGACGCAATAAGCTTACGTTTCAGTATTCGATGGCCGAAAGCGGGTCTTTAACCCACATCAACCTGCGGCCCCTCGAAGTACCGCCCGAGCGGCACGGCGACTGGCAAGACGACAGGATTTTTGGCTGACTAGCGCGCTTTCGTGGCTGCTTACGAGCACCGCCGTGCGATCATATGCTACGATCATCGTTGGGCGCGATCGATCAGTGGCGGTGCCCCCCGGCACCGGGGTTGTCCGTTTCTTGGCGTATCGGTCAGGTGCTGCGCGGAACTTTTCCTGGCAGGATTTGGAGCAGAAATAATGGGTCTGCCCTTGCCAGGCTTCGTGTCCCGCAGCCTGTTCGCTTTCGATCGCCATGTTGCAGCACGATCACCTGCCGAGAAGGGCCAGAACTGCCATCCGAAAGACGCCACGGAAAGGATCCAGCCCCAACCGCCCATTATTTCGAGTCCAGAGCCCCACATCGGTCGGCTTCCGCTCGGAGGGCAGAAACCCGTCTCGCCGGTTTCGTACGGCATTATTCAAACCTATTGGCTCGCGTCCCGATTTCACATTGATGCAGGTTAAATTTCGATTTCCTCCAGCATGCTTTGGTTGTCTGCAGCACTTGTCGGGTGGCGTCTGAACCGTCACCCCCCATTCACGGCGGACTTCAGGAGCTTCGGATGACGTTGCGACTCACCTTCCTGGGCGGCGTCGAAACCGTCACTGGCTCAAAGTATCTGGTCGAGGCCGGCGAACAGCGCATCCTCGTCGATTGCGGCTTGTTTCAGGGTTTCAAACAATTGCGCCTGCGCAATTGGGCGCCGCTTCCGGTTGATCCGAAGAGTATCGACATGGTGGTTCTCACTCACGCCCATCTCGATCATACGGGCTATCTTCCGCTCTTGATCAAGCACGGATTCGCCGGACCTGTCATCTGTACAAAGGCCACGCGCGATCTGTGTGCGATCCTGTTGCCGGACAGCGGCCACTTGCAGGAGAAGGAGGCGGAATTTGCCAATCGGCATGGTTTCTCGAAGCATCGCCCCGCTCTTCCCTTGTATACGCAGAAGGATGCGGAAGCCGCCCTCGAAAGCTTCAAACCCATCGACTTCAACGAGCAGCGGTCGTTGACTGCGAATATCCAGCTCCGCTTTTTGCCCGCCGGGCACATTCTTGGCGCAGCGATCGTCGAACTAGTCGCGTCCGGAAAGAAAATCGTGTTCTCCGGCGACCTCGGGCGCCCGAACAGCGCAACCATGCTCGACCCGACGCCCCTGAAACAGGCGGACTATCTCCTCATCGAATCGACTTATGGCAACCGGAAGCACGATCCGCGCGATCCCGAAGACGCGTTGGCCGATGTGATCGTCCGAACCGTCGGTCGCGGAGGCACTGTCTTGATTCCGTCGTTCGCGGTCGGCCGGGCACAGACGTTGATGCACCATTTGCACCGCCTCAAGGTGGCCCGGCGCATTCCCGATGTGCCGATCTTTCTCGACAGCCCGATGGCAGTCGATGTTACTGATCTTCTGTGCAAATATCTCCCCTACCACAAGCTCAATGCCGAGCAGTGCCGGTTAACGTGCGCGGTTGCGCGTTATGTCCGTAATGCTGAAGAGTCGAAGGCCCTCGACCGGGACCCGATGCCGAAGATCATCATCTCGGCAAGCGGCATGGCCACCGGAGGACGTGTCGTTCATCATCTAAAATACTACGCGCCCGATCGGAAAAACACCGTCTTGTTTGCGGGTTTCCAGGCCGGCGGGACACGCGGTGCCGCCATGACGGCCGGTGCCGAGAGCGTGAAGATCCACGGACAATATGTTCCCGTCCGCGCCGAAATCGCAAATCTCGATATGCTGTCGGCGCATGCCGACGCCGGCGAGATACTGGGATGGCTACGGAATTTCGAAGCGCCTCCGAAAATGACCTTCATCACGCATGGAGAACCGGATGCGGCGGACGCTCTGCGGCGGCGCATCGAAGAGGAACTTCACTGGGGCTGCTCGGTTCCTCAATATCGCGATCGGATAGACCTGCAATGACTCGAGTTCCTGTTACCGAAGCCGGCCCTCCTCCGGCTGCGCTACGACACAATCTGTTGAAGGCACGCCGCTTGGGCATCGACATGCAGCACGAGGCGGTCGTCTTCATGCGCTGGGATTGTCACGTTTGCCGTGCTGAGGGCTTCACGTCCCACGCCCGTATCCAACTCAGCTGCGGTGAACGCTCAATCATCGCAACTTTGTACCATGTCACCTCCGCCGAGCTACTCCGGATCGACGAAGCCGGGCTATCGGAGGCGGCGTGGCAGCGCCTCGCCCTCAATGTGGACGACCAAATCGCCGCCAGTCATCCGCGCCCGCTCGATTCGTTGAGCCTGGTGCGCGGCAAGGTTTATGGTCGCCGACTTGAGGACAAGGCGCTGCAGACGATTATTTCCGACGTCACGGCGGGCCGCTATTCGGACATTCATCTGTCGTCCTTCATTACGGCATGCTCCGCTCGTTCGCTTGATCGCGAAGAGACGATCAGTCTCACGCGCGCGATGGTCGATGTCGGCGACCGGCTGACGTGGGATGCCTCGCCCGTGGTTGACAAGCACTGTGTCGGAGGCCTTCCGGGCAATCGTACCACGCCCATCGTCGTCGCTATCGCCGCCGCTTGCGGGTTGGTCATGCCAAAGACCTCCTCACGCGCCATTACCTCGCCTGCCGGCACGGCCGACACGATGGAAACGATGGCGCCGGTCGATCTCGACCTCCGCACGATGCGGGCGGTCGTGGAACGGGAGGGCGGGTGCATTATTTGGGGCGGGGCGGTCCG
>JBDRNF010000054.1:0-43307 GCA_043811435.1 Pseudomonadota bacterium | reverse complement strand
GCGGCGGCGCGGGCGCGGGTAGCGAGGTCGGTCATCAAGGCCGGCAGATCGGCGTTGCCGTCGATCGCCTTCAGCGGCGCGCTCATGGCGGTTCCCTGGTCAATTAAGGCCATGTCCTAGCACGGAAATCCCGGTTTTGCGCAGGGCGGAGAGGGCATGGCTGGCGGGCGGGAGCGGTTGTCTTGGCTGGTCGCTGGGCTAGGCCATTGGCCGAGCCTGGGAGAAAAGGCTCTTGAGGCCGGTCAAGCCGCACTTGCCGCATTTCGCTTCAGGCCTCATCTTGCGAAGTAGCAGGAGGTGGCATGGACACGATCGAGGAACGTGAAAAGCGCCGCAAAGCCAAACTGGAAACATTGCGCGCCGAAATCCAGAAAGGGTTCGACAGCGGGCCGATGGAAGAATTTGACCCGCATGAGTTGGCTGCAAGGATCAAAGCGGAGGGACGGAAGCGACTCGTCGCCAAGCAAGGCAAATAAGCACCAGCGTCGGGTGTTGTGGCCGAGGCCACTCAGCGTGTCGCCGACCTAATTCTGGCAGGCATCAATGGAATGGCAACTGAACACGGCCTGGATACTAAAGGTCTTCATTGTGCCACCGGCGCTATGGATTGCGTATCTCTTCGGGTTTTGGACAGCAGTGAAGCTGGGCAGAGGTGACGACATAGCACCGACGTACACCGCATTGTGGACTGTACCTCTAGCGTTGATCACGGCGGGCGCATTCGCCTGCTGGCTGGTAGGTGGCATGCCTTCGTTATAGGCCTGATCGTGACCTTTGCCCTCCTGTACGGCTCAACGCGCTGGCGATCTTACAAACGAAGAAAAAGCAAGATGGCCTAACTCGCTTTGGCGCATGTCCTGCTTAGAACAGCGCCTTCTTTGACTATTTTCGCGAGCGCTGATTGCTTGCCTCGGACTTCCCCCCACCCATCACCAGATCGTCGCGGTGGATCATTTCCGCCCGGCCGCTGATGCCGAGGATGATCATCACGTCCGGCGACGAGCGGCCCTTTATTTTCTCCGCATCCTCCGCGTCATAGGCGACGAGGCCGCGGCCGATCTCGTGGGTGTCGGGGCCGCGCACCACCACGGCGTCGCCGCGGGCGAATTGCCCGTCGACCCGGATCACGCCGGCCGGCAGCAGGCTCTTGCCGGCGCGCAGCGCGCTGACGGCACCGGCGTCGATGGTCAGCGTGCCCTTCGGCTCCAGCGAGCCCGCGATCCATCGCTTTCGCGCGGTGACCGGATTGGCGGGGGTCAGGAACCAGGTGCAGCGCCCGCCATCGGCGATGGCTTGCAACGGATGCTCGATCTTGCCGGAGGCGATCAACATGTGGGTGCCGGCGGTGGTGGCGATCTTGGCCGCCTCGATCTTGGTTCGCATGCCGCCGCGCGACAGTTCGGATTCCGCCGCGCCCGCCATCGCCTCGATCTCCGAGGTGACGGACCCCACGATCGGAATCAGTCTTGCGTCGGGATTGGCGCCGGGCGGCGCATCGTAAAGGCCGTCGATGTCGGACAGCAGGATCAAGAGGTCGGCGCTCGCCATGGTGGCGACGCGGGCGGCGAGGCGGTCATTGTCGCCGTAGCGGATTTCGTTGGTGGCGACGGTGTCGTTTTCGTTGATGACAGGCACCGCGCGCCATTCCAGCAGCTTGGCGATGGTGGAGCGCGCATTGAGATAGCGGCGGCGTTCCTCGGTGTCCTGCAGCGTCACCAGGATCTGCCCGGCCCTGATGCCGTGATGCCCCAGCACCTCCGACCAGATCCGCGCCAGCGCGATCTGTCCGACCGCCGCGGCGCCCTGGCTTTCCTCCAGCTTCAGTGTCCCGCGCGGCAGTTTTAGCCGGCTGCGGCCAAGCGCGATCGAGCCCGAGGAAACGATCAGCAGTTCGCGGCCTTCGCCGTGCAATCTTGCAATGTCGGCGGCCAGCGCAGCGAGCCACGCCGACCTGACTTCGCCCGCGTCGGAGTCGATCAGCAGCGAGGAGCCGACCTTGACGACGATGCGGCGGAAATTTTTCAGGCTGGGGCGGGTCATAGATGCAGGATCAAATCGAATGTGTTGGTGAGGAATCGTCCCAGTGGGACATCGTCATTGCGAGCGCAGCGAAGCAATCCAGCTTTGGCTCGGCGAAATGAAGGGTGGATTGCTTCGTCGCAAGGGGTCCTCGCAATGACGGCTTATATCAGCCTATCACGAAAGCGTGGAGCTTGTTGCCCTCGGGGTCCCGGAAATATGCGGCGTAGGATCCACCCTCACCGCGCGGGTCGGGAGGACCTTCATCGTTGCCACCGAGCGACAGCGCGAGCTTGTAGATGCGATCGACCTGGGCCTTGTCCTTGGCGGCCAAGGCGACCATCACGCCGTTGCCAACCGACATCGGCTTGCCGTCGAACGGCTTGGTTAGTCCGAGGCCTGCGCCGCCGCCGGCCGAGCCCCAGGCAATGAAAGTGTCCGGTTCCATGAAGTACCCCATGCCCATCTCGGCTACGATCTTGTCATAGAATTCCGCGGCCTTCTTCAAATCCTTGGTGCCCAACGTGACATAGCCGATCATGACGTTCATTCCTTCTAAGCAGTCCATTCGTACCACAGAACTTTGCAGACAATTCAGATGATTTATCGGTCAACGGCCCCAATAGAAATAATCAAAGGATAAGTCACTTGACGCATTTAACCTAAGATTGTGCAATGTCTCAGTCGAGGTGCGATCTAAGGGATTGCTAGGATGATTGATGATGGCGAAGGAATTAATCAAGTCGGGAATGTTTCTGGCTCCAACAATAGCTTCTTTCAGTTTTATGCGCCGAACCAAGAGGGCCTGCGAGAAGAAGCGATATTGAAGCTTGGCAATTCTACGCCATTCTCAATTAATTGGCTTCTATTTTCTGAAAGAAGTATTCCATTCTACGGCAGAGAGAACGAGCTTGCTGATATTCAAGAATTTCTGAGAGGCGACGAGGATTTTGCATGGTGGGCCCTCGTAGGGGATGGTGGAAGCGGCAAGAGCAGACTGTGTCTTGAAGTTCTTGAGAGCCTCCCGGCCAGTTGGAATGGCGGCTTTATCGCTAAAGAAAATATCTCTGCCCGTGATGCCGGAGCGTGGCAGCCTGCTGCGTCCACTCTGTGGATTATCGACTACGCCGCGGGTTATCATTCTCAGATTCGAGCAATGATCCCCCTTTTCATTTACCTTTCTTCCAAATCGAAGTTCAAGATTCGCTTGCTGCTGATTGATCGGAGCTTCAACGAGGAAGGGGGGTGGTGGGCTGAACTTATGGGGATAGGACGCGAAAGAGCCGCTATCGTGTCATCGCTTTATAGGCAGCCGTTAGTATTACCGTCTCTCGTCAAGAGAGCATTGCCGTTTCTTGGGAATGTCGTTGCTGCACTCCCAGATAAGACAGCAAAGCATCTTCGTGATGCGCTGGAAACAGTAACCGAAGATTGGATATTGGAACGTTCGGATCATGGAAATCCTTTGATCCTGCTGCTCTTAGCGTCGGCGCTCATCTCCAGCAAGGCAGAAGCGGCCGATACGCTACCGTCGGACGCCAACAAAGTTGTCGAAGCCTATCTCGGTCGCGAACTGGCATTGTTGCGAGACCGCTGTAACGATGCGGGCCTCAAGTTTAGCGGAGCGCTTGATCTTCTCTTTATCGCAACCTCAGCATTTCCCTTGGATTACGTTCTGGAATCCGACTTTGCAACTCTGTTTACGGAAAACCAGGAGGTAATGCTCATCAAGGACGTAAGTGGCAAGTATCGATTTCCGACGTTCGCGGAGGTGGGAGAGTTTGGCCTAGGTCTGATGAATGAACAGAACAAGATGCTTCTCACCACGTTAGCAACGGTCACCGAGATCGATGATGTCGAGGTCTATCTAGCGCTTCTAGATGAAGTTGGTTTTTCCAAATACAAGCGGTGGTCATTACAACCGGACCTGCTAGGTGAAGCGCTCATGGGGCTTGTTGTAAATTCCTCGAGAGCTAGCGTGCGACTGAAGCAGAAACGAGGGGACTATAATCGACAGCACGCTACGGCACTAGTCGCGGGCTGCTTAGCGATATCCACGGACAATTGCGTTCGAAGTTGGGCCCGTCTCGACGACGTTACCCTCATGACGTTGGTCCTCCACTTACGACAGTCAAAAACATCAATTAGAGGATTGCTTCTTGTTGTCCGATTGTTAGGCATGGCTCGTAGCAATAAGTTGCCATTTAGCTCAGAGGTAATCTTTGGATACGGCGACGGTCATATGGAAGCGCTTTCAATCGGCCAATACTTTGACGATGTCCGCTTAGCGCTCAAGCAAAATGCGTTGAGCGAAGAAATAGCTCAAAAATTGGCGGCAAGGGAGCATGCATGGTTGTTGCCATACTTTGAGTTTCTTTTAGATCTCGAAAAGGCAGAAAAGCTAAGGTTGGCGAGTATCATTTGTCTTGTCGATTCTAACGAGCAGCTGCAGCGGCTCACAAATGTTCTGAATTTTGCTTTCGTCTTATCAAAGTATACCGATCAAATTGTTTCAGACCGAACTTTTGGGCAGTGGGAAATTCTGGACGCACCAATCGGGCAGTTCGTTGATGGTGTAGTCTCTTTCATGTGCAATCGGCTTTTTCCTACGTTAATCGCGTCCGGTGATGCCGACTTTAAAGAACCATACAAATACATTGCACGAGCTTTAGTTCACTGTGCGTACGGCGTCTTAAATGATCGCTTCCACCGTCGCGAGACTACCGATAGCAAAAAGCGAGTTAGAGATGCGCTCGCAGTTGGTCGCAAAGTCCTTCAATTCGCGCCGGACGAAGAGGACTTAGCCAATCTTGAACGCAACTTTGCTGCACTCAACATGCAAGTTTTGAATCCGTCGGATGTGATGGACGGCGTCAGAGTGTATCTTGAGATATTGAAGCAGATGGAGAATTACGCAAGACCAAAAGATTACACTGGAACGCTAACCGATTTTCTAGCCTTTGGCGTGAACCGTCGTCTCGCCGAAGTAATTGACGCTGCGGGGAAGTTCATCATCGGCGAGGCGAGCCCCGGTTGTATAGATGTGTACGCATTTGCTCGATTTGGTGCGAGGGCTGCCGATCATGCTGGAGACGAGGGGTATAGTGATGAAGAAATGTTTTCGATACTTTTCCCTATCGCTCTCTTCCTTCTCGACTTAGTTCGAGAGACGACATCCACTGAGATCATAGAAAATTTCGAGAGGCTGCTCCTCGTGTTGACGAGTCTCTCTAGTTCACAGCAGGAAATACAGAATAATATTTCTAAGATTTTCTTCCGTGCAGAAGAGATCATGACCAAGGAAACTTGCAGCAACGAATTTCGAGCTGCGGTCCTGAAGATAGCGGCCGCCTTTGCTTTCCTGAGAAAGGCGAGCGACGGCATACCATTTGAATTTGATCAGTCGGAGATTGACGAGGAGAGCATGATTAGGGCGCGGGTTGGAATTCCGCGCAAAAAATTCTCGAAGATCATCGATAAAATTTACAAGTCGACGGTGATTCACAAAACTTCGGACGGAGCAGGTTGGGGTTATCTCAGCTATCACGTTGTTCTAAAAGAAAAGGCGTTTGTTCGAGAGGGTAGGTATTTAAATGCGGAAGGAAGAAATTTGATGAATCGTGTAGTTTCGAACCTAGGACCGACAGGCTTGGGGTCGTTCAGTCACGGCGAACAGTCTGATTAATATTGTTATGAGAACCGGTGACGTCTCCGATTACGTTTACCGATGTGCTTGATTTATCCCCGGTTCGGGAGTTCTGCGGTTCTTGCGAAATCACGTCCCTTTCACTAGATAGGGCCTCGCTGAGAAAACGTAGCAACACTTCCGCGGAAGAAAGCGCGGCAAAAGCTTTGTAGCGATCGTCCTTTCTGGGGTCGGCGTAGTCCATAACGCCTTTAGCTACGATCCAATGCTTTACACCCTGTCGGAACGCAATTTGCGCTATTGCTGCCGCTTCCATTTCCAGTCCAAGCACGGTTCTGACACCCAAACTTTTCAGCATCTCCCAGGTCAACCCGTCCTTCACTACCACATTTCCGCTAGCCATCGGGCCAACATGTATTCTGTACGGAAGTTTTTTGGGAGAAGCCAAATCATAGGCGCGGGATTTCTCAACCGTCGCGGATCCTTTATCCGTCAAAACGAAAATCGTTCCTCTTCGTTGAACTAAACCCGCCTTCTCAAGCTTTCGAAAAGCCAAGCCTAGCGCTTTTTCTGGTAGATACCTAATGCGTGCAGGATGTCTCTTGGGGTCCAAACCAAGATAGAGTTGCTCCAGAAGCCATGCGTTCGCTTCGCTCTCGCTTGCCTCGCCGAAGGTCGGGAGTCCGTCGGGTCTTAGCTCCTGCGCTTTTCTGATCCAACTATCCTCCAAGGGGATTTGGCGATGGTCTCCTTCAAATCCCTCCTTCTTTCGCTTCCCTTCATCGTAAAAATAAGAAAGCTCTGCGACTATGACGTCGCCAAGTGCTACGTCGGACGGGTTGCCGGCGCATACCCCACACATTGCGATACACCGCGGTCGGAGACGTTCCACAAGGCTAGACGCAATCGTGGAGGTAGCAATTGCCCCCATCCGTGTCGGCCTTGCGAGAGCGATGCGAAGAGGGTCACCACGAGATGCGAAAAGGAAATAACTCTGGTACGGGGATGAGGATTCAGCATTGTCCAAATCAAGTTGAGCTCCGGCATTACGCAGCGCACTTAGAGCTGCGTCGAACTCGTCTTGTAGCGCGGTCACTATGAGGGCATCGAACATGTCAGAGGTTCCAAGGAGAACAACATTCGGCGCGACACTAAATCGTAGGCGCAGCAAATCAAAAGACGTTTTGCCGCGAGTGCAAGCGGTTTGGTGCAGTTAGTTTTCATTTCCGGTCAAATGTGGCTATCGTAATGCGCGTCACTCTATTCGATGGCAGCGGCATCGCTCGACGCCGAGCCGCCCGGCACTCTTATGAAGGCGCCGGCGACCACGGCTCGGCCGGGGTGCCCTTGGCCTTGAGCGACACCGGGGCTTCGCCGATCACCTCGACCAGCGCCCGCAGCGCGTCCTTGACGCCTTCGCCCGTGACGCCCGAGATCAGCAGCGGGGTTTTCTTCGCGGCGCGCTTCAGCCGGTCCTTCTGCTTCTTCAATTCGTCCGGCGTCACCGCGTCGATCTTGTTGAGCGCCACGATCTCGATCTTGTCGGCGAGATCGCCTTCATAGGCGTCGAGTTCGGTCCGCACCGTCTTGTAGGCCTTGCCGGCATGCTCGCAGGTCGCGTCCACCAGATGCAGCAGCACGCGGCAGCGCTCGACATGGCCGAGAAAGCGGTCGCCGAGGCCGGCGCCTTCATGCGCGCCCTCGATCAAGCCGGGAATATCCGCCAGCACGAATTCGCGGCCGTCGACATCGACCACGCCGAGCTGCGGATGCAGCGTGGTGAACGGATAGTCGGCGATCTTCGGCTTGGCGGCGCTGACCACGGAGAGGAAGGTCGATTTGCCGGCGTTGGGCAGGCCGACGAGGCCGGCGTCGGCGATCAGTTTCAGCCGCATCCAGATCCAGCGCTCTTCGCCTTCCTGGCCGGGATTGGCGTTGCGCGGGGCGCGGTTGGTGGACGATTTGAAATGCGCGTTGCCGAAGCCGCCATTGCCGCCTTCGGCCAGCACGAATTTCTCGCCGAGCGCGGTGAAGTCGTGGATCAGGGTCTCGCGATCCTCGTCGAACAGCTGGGTGCCCACGGGCACCTTGAGCACGATCGACTTGCCGTTGGCGCCATGGCGGTCCTTGCCCATGCCATTGGTGCCCTTTTGCGCCTTGAAGTGCTGCTGGTAGCGGTAATCGATCAGCGTATTCAGCCCGTCCACCACCTCGATGATGACGTCGCCGCCGCGGCCGCCATTGCCGCCGGAGGGTCCGCCGAACTCGATATACTTCTCGCGCCGGAACGCCACGCAGCCGTTTCCACCGTCGCCGGAG
Source organism: Pseudomonadota bacterium (assembly GCA_043811435.1). Classification (GTDB taxonomy): domain Bacteria; phylum Pseudomonadota; class Alphaproteobacteria; order Rhizobiales; family Xanthobacteraceae; genus Bradyrhizobium. The sequence goes on along the minus strand of JBDRNF010000054.1, from coordinate 35,323 downwards.
CGGATATAGACCTTTGCTTCGTCAAGAAATTTCATGGGCTACAGGAGTGCAGGGGGCCCGGCGGGGCAACCTTTAGATGCCTTGAAAGGAGCGAAAAGCTCGTGTTTTCGGGCCTTTTTGAGACTTTCGGCGGTATTCCCCGCGATAAGGTGAACGGGCCCGGATTGGCCTGATCCGCGAGGGTTCACCCTGGCCAGCACTGCCCGCCGCCATCTACCCGCAGTACCTGGCCGGAGACGAAGGCGCCGAGCGGGCCGGCAAACACCTCGACCACCCGCGCCACCTCGTCGACGGTGGCGATACGGTCCAGCGTGCCGGTCTCGGCCAGCCGGGCCTGGTCCACGGCGCGTGTTCCCATGAAGCGGCCGGTGCGGGTGTCGCCGGGCGCGATGCAGTTCACGTTGATGTCGTAGGGCCGCAACTGGTCGGCGAGGCAGCGCGTGTAGTGCGTCATGCCGGCCTTGGCGACGGCATAGATCGAGCCCTGGGTGCGGCCCTTGAAGGCGGCGACCGAGCCGATGGTGACGATGCGGCCGGAGCGTCGTTGCATCATGCCGCGCGCCACCGCCTGGCAGGTCAGGATGGTGGAGAGCAGGTTGCGGTCCAGCACCGCGCGCACGTCCTCCTCGCGAATGCCGACGGCGTCGTTGGGGTCCGGCTTGCCGCCGGCTGCCGCGATGTCTCCGCCGGCGTTGTGGACCAGGATATCGATCGGCCCGAGCGACCTGGACGTCGTTTCGACGATTCGCTCGATGTCCTCGCCCTTTGTCAAATCGCCGAGCACGCGGATGGTGCGGACGCCGTGATCGGCCGCCACCGCTTCCGCCACCGCGGTGAGCGTGGTGCCTTCGCCATATTCCGCCGGACCGTTCTCGCGCATGCCGTGGATCGCGATATCGGCCCCCAGGCTGGCGAGCCGCTCGGCAAAGGCACGGCCGAGCCCGCGTCCGGCGCCGGTCACCAGCGCGATCTTGCCCGTTAACGGCCGAGCGCCGTCGGATGACGTCATGTCGTTCTCCTTTGATTTTGAAGCGTTCAGTCTGCCGCCAGATCGAGGCCGATGGCGAGGGCCTGGACCAGGCACATCGGCGCGACCAGCGTGCGCAACGCCGGTTCGGGCATGTCCTGGATCTCGAACACGACCTTGGCGCCTTCGACGATCGGGCTCAGCAGGCTGTCGGTGATCGAGATCGCGGGAACGCCGCGCGCGACCAGCTCGGGGAACAGCCGCGCCGTGTCCGGGTAATAGTTGCGGAAGCTGATGGCGACCAGCGCGTCCTCGGGGCCGGCCGGGTGCGATTGCTCGTGGATGCTGCCGCCGATGCCGTCGAGCAGCATCACGCGCCGTCCGAGCTTGCGCAGCACATAGGCCAGGTGGGTGGCAACCGGAAATGAACCGCCGAGGCCGAGCAGATAGATGTCGCGTGCTTTCGCCAGGATGGCGGTGGCGGCATCCAGTTCGCGCGCATGCGCCGATTGGCTGAGCGTCACCAGTGCCGATTGCGCCTCCGCGACGAAGCGCCCGAGCACCGCGGCGGGCTTGCGGCCGATGATCGATTTTTCCTCGTGCTTCATGCGCGCGAGCCGCGCCTTGTAGCTCGGCGCCACGCCGGCCACGAGCCGCGAACGGAACACCTGCTGCATCTCCGTAAAGCCGCCAAAGCCGAGCGCGTGGGCAAACCGCACGATGGCCGAGGGTGGAACGCCCGAGCGCGCCGCGACCTCCGCCACGGTGCCGAGCGCGACATCGGTGGGATGGTCGAGCACGAATTCGGCGATCTGCTGCAATCGGCCGGATAGCGCGCGGTGCCGCTGGGCGATGGCGCCGCGCAGCTCGTCGTAACTCATGGATTTATCGGCAGCCTTGTTCATCGCCGCACTCTACCCCGATTGCGGCGTTTCACCGCTTGGTTCAAATATTCCACTTTACAGGAGAGAATAGAACGTTCATTCTAAACGGAGCAACAAGAAACTGAACAGGACCAAGGGAGGAAGCGATGAAGAAGCGTGGGATCTCACGGCGGGGCGTTCTGAAGGGCAGCCTGATGGCCAGCGTCATCGGCGGGTCAGGCAGTTTCTTTGGGCCCTGGAAGGAAAACCGGGTCTGGGCGCAAGGCGCCGCCAAGCCGATCAAGCTCGGGCTCACCTGCGACGCCAGCGGCCAGTACGGCAACAGCGGCCAGGATGATATGCGCGGCATTCTGATGGCGATCGACGAGTTCAATGCCAAAGGCGGCGTGCTGGGCCGCAAGATCACCTGGATCACCGCCGACACCGAGACCACGCCGGCCACCGGCAGCCGGGTCGCCGAGCGTTTCATCACGCGGGAAGACTGCACCATCCTGCTCGGTGCGATCCATTCCGGCGTCGCCAACGCGATCACGCAAGTAGCCAGCAAATACGGCGTGATCTACATGAACACCAACTCGTCCGCCCCGAGCGAGGCCGGCGAGAACTGTTCGCGCGTCAAATTCGTCTGGGACGGCAACGGCACCAACTTCTCCAAGGCGTCGGTCAAGAACGCGGTCGATTCGATCGGCAAGAACTGGATGCTGCTGACCAACGATTACGTCTGGGGCCATACCACTTCGGCCTCGACCAAGGGGCTGGTCGAGAGTTCCGGCGGCAAGATCATCGACAATCTTCTGGTGCCGCAGAACACCCGCGACTTCACGGCGTACCTGTTGAAGATTCAGCAGGCAAAGCCGGACGTGGTGGCGACCGCGATCGGCGGTGACGACATCAAGGCGTTGCGCGAGCAGGTCGCGCAGCTCAAGCTCGACGGCAAGCCCGCCTGGATCAACAACCAGCAGGACTGGCCCGACGTGTGGGGTTCGCCCGACAGCCTGTTCGGCGTGTTCGGCACCACCTGGTATCACAAGCTGCCGCTGCCGGGGGTCGCCGAGTTCGTCAAGAAGTGGCAGGCCGCCAACAAGGAAGGCGCCATTCCGGTACCCGGCAACGTCTCCTACAACGGCTACATGGCGACCCGCGAATTGCTGAAGGCGATCGAGCGCGCCGGCTCGACCAATAACGTCAAGATCATCAAGGAACTCGAAAACCTGAAGATCTCCGCCACCGACCGCATGCAGCACTTCGATGCCTACATGGATCCGGTCACCCATCAGATGCAGCAGACCATCTATCTCGCCCGCCGCAATACCAAGCCGGTCGACAAGACCGACCTGTTCGAAATCATCAGCTGGACCGAGCCCAAGGCTGCCGCGGATGCGGCCGCCGCGGCCAAGTGCAAGCTCGCTCCCTACGAGCAGGTGCCGACCGTCGATTCCTGATCCTCAATCGGTGGACCGCGCGTTACGCACTTAGTCAGTGGCCACCCGGACTCTCGTTCAGAGTCCGGGCAGCCGCCTTGCGATCAAGAAAAACGAGACAAAGCTTGTTCGACCTTCTTCCCCATCTTCTCAACGGCCTGACGCTCGGCCTGTTGTTCGCGCTGATCGCGCTCGGCTTCATGCTGATCGTTGGATTGATGGAACAGATCAATCTCGCGCATGGCTCGCTGTTCGCGCTCGGCGCCTATCTCGCGATGCAGCTGATGGGATCGCGACCGCCATTTCCGGCCGAGCTGGCCAAAGCGTGGCTCGCGCTGCCGCTCGGCTGGCGTTACGCGGCGACGCTCGTGATCGCGCCGGCCGCGGTCGGCCTCGTCGGCATGGCGATCGAATTCTGCATGCGCCGCACCTATGGCAAGGATCCGCTCTACGGCCTGCTGCTCACCTTCGGCGCGGCGATGGTGATCGAGGAAACCATTCGGCTGATCTGGGGCACGCGCGACTACGTGCTGCAGGTTCCGCAGGCGGTCTCCGGCGGCTTCCTGTTCGGAGACCTGATCTGGTCGACCTATCGCTTCTATGCCGCCGGCATCTCGGTCGCGATCATCGGCCTGGTCTGGCTGGTGATCGAAAAGACCTCGTTCGGCGCCACCGTCAAGGCCGGCGCCCATGACAGCGAGATCGTGCGGGCGCTCGGCATCAATTTGACGCGGCTGCGGCTCTTGGTGTTCGTGCTCGGCACCGTGCTGGCGGCGATCGCCGGCATCATCGTCGCGCCGATCTGGGGCATCCGCCCGCACATGGGCGTCGATGCAGTGATCCCGGCGTTTCTGGTCATCGTGCTCGGCGGTGTCGGCAGTTTCTGGGGCGCGGTCGTGGCGGGCCTGCTGGTCGGGCTCTGCGTCGGCCTGTCGGGCGCTTACGCATCGGAGTGGTCGCTGCTGTCGATGTACATCCTGCTGGTCGCGGTCGTCACCGTCCGCGCCCGCGGCCTGTGGGGCAAGAAGAGCGTGCTCGAAGCATGATACCAATCTCGCCCCCTTCGTCCGACGCCACGCGCCTGGTCACGCCGGCCATGCTGGTGCTGTGGCTGGTGCTGGCCACGGTGCCGCTGTGGATCGCCCGCGTCGGCCTCTATCCCTATCTCGGCATCGAGATCCTGATCTGGTCGCTGTACGCGCTGGCGTTCAACCTGGTGCTGGGCACCGCCGGGCTGCCGTCGTTCGGCCATGGCGCCTATTTCGGCATCGGCGCCTATGCGTTCGGCCTCTGCCAGTTCAACGTCGCCGCCAATCTCTGGGTCTGTCTCGCGGCGGCGTTTGCCGTCGCGGGACTGGCCGGCGCGCTGGTGGCGCTGTTCATCTCGCACCGGCGCGGCATCTATTACGCCTTCATGACCATCGCTTTCGGACAGATCTTCTGGACGCTGGCGATCAAGTCGCACGGCATCACCGGCGGTGAGGACGGGTTGCTGAAAATCGCCCGGCCGCCGGCGGATTTCGGCGTGGCATCGTTCGATCTCAACGACAATGTGGCGTTCTACTATTTCGTCCTGGCGCTTTTCGCGCTCGCCGTCGTGGCGATGTGGCGGCTGACGCATTCTCCTTACGGTCGCGTCGTCGCCGCGATCAAGCAGAGCGAAACCCGCGCCGCCCATCTCGGCTACAACGTCTGGATTTACAAGGCCTCCATCTTCACGCTGTCGGCGGCGATATCGGGACTGGCCGGCGGCCTGTTCGCGATGGCGCAACTCGCGGCCTTCCCTGACGTGATGAGCCTGCATCAATCCGGCTACGTCGTGATGATGACGCTGGTCGGCGGCGGGCTCGTCAGCTTCTGGGGCCCGGTGGTCGGCGTCTTCGTGTTTCTGATCGCCCGCGACGTGATCGGTGCGCTGACCAACGCCTGGATGCTGTATTTCGGCCTCCTGTTCATCGCGATCGTGCTGTTCCGGCCCGAGGGCATCGCCGGCGCGGTCTCGGCTGCGTTCCGGAAGCACTCGCTGATAAGGCGGCAGGGCACCTCGGCGATGCGGCTGTTGTTCGGAGGTGAACGATGGCGCTGATCGAGGCCGCAGGCGTGCATGTCCGGTTCGGTGATCGCGTGGTGCTGGAAAGCATCGATCTCGCGGTGCCCGAAGGCGAATTCCATGGCTTGATGGGGCCGAATGGCGCCGGCAAGACTACGTTTTTCAATGTGCTCACCGGCCGGGTGAAGCCGAGCCGGGGTTCGATCCGGCTCGATGGCAGGGACGTCACAGGGCTGAGCTCGCACCGCATCGCCGCATATGGCGTCGCCCGTTCGTTCCAGATCATGACGCTGTTCGACGAGTTCACCGCCCGCGAGAATGTCACGGTCGGTCTGCCCGCATTTCGTGCCCGCGGCTTCGACATGCGCAGCGCCGCTGCCAGCGATCCCGGTTTCGCTCAAGGTGCGATGGAAATCCTCGCCACCGTTGGCCTTGCCGACAAGGCCGATATCCGCGCCAAGGACCTCTCCTATGGTGACCGCCGGGCGCTGGAAATCGCGGTGGCGCTGGCGCAGAGCCCGCGCGTGCTCTGTCTCGACGAGCCGACCTCGGGCCTCGGCTCCGACGGCGTGCAGCGGCTGGCGGCGCTGGTCGGGCGGTTGAAAGGAAAACTCACCATCGTGGCGATCGAACACGACATGGAATTCCTGTTCGCGCTGGCCGACCGCATTTCGGTGATTCACTGGGGTCAGGTGGTCGCGCGCGGCACGCCGCACGAATTGCAGCAGAACGAATGGGTCAGGCGCTCCAACCTCGGGCGGTTCGCATGATTTTGGAAGTCGATGCGGTCGATACATTCTATGGCGAGACCCAGGCGCTGTTCGGCGCTTCGCTGGCCGTCGAGCGCGCCAAAGTATTCGCGCTGCTCGGTCCCAATGGCGCGGGCAAGACCACGATGCTGCGCTCGATCCTCGGCCTGACCCGGCCGCGCCGCGGCGCCGTCCGCTTCGACGGCCACGACGTGACCCGCAGCCCGACCCACGAGATCGCGCGCGCCGGGCTCGGCTGGGTGCCCGACGACCGCCGGTTGTGCCCGACGCTGACGGTGGCGCGCAACCTGCGCATCGCGCAAAAGCGCACCCGGTTCCGGGCCTGGAGCATCAAGGAAACCTGCGACATCTTCTCGCCGCTGGAATATCTGATGGAACGCGAATGCGAGAACCTGTCCGGCGGCGAGATGCAGATGGTTGCGATTGCCCGCGCTTTGGTCGGCGCCCCCGGCCTGATCCTGTTCGACGAGCCGAGCCAGGGGCTGGCGCCGAAGATCGTCGGCGACGTGCTGGCCACCATCCGCACGCTGCGGGAGGCGGGCGTGGCCTCGCTGATCGTCGAGCAGAATGCCGAAATCGCCCTCTCGGTCGCCGACCATGCCGCCGTGATCGACCGCGGCCGGATTGCCTGGACCGGCGATGCCCGAACCTTGCGCGAAGACGGCGCGTTGCGCGCGCGCCTGCTCGGAGTCCACTGATGGCAGCACCCCTGCTTGCCCTCGATCGCGTTCGCAAGGTCTACACACGCGGCCGCCTCGTGCGCCGTCCGACCTTCACGCTGGAGGCCGATCTCGTGATCGATGCGCCCGCGATCATCGGCGTGGTGGGGCCGAACGGAGCCGGCAAGACCACTTTGTTCGAGATGATGACAGGCTCCAACGCGCCCTCGGCGGGCCATGTCTATGTCGCCGGCACCGATATTCACCGGGTCAAGTATCGCGAGCGTGACCGGCTGGCGATCCACTATCACCAGTCCTATCAGGTCCGCCGCTTCCGCAAGCTGGTGCCGTCGGTCTTTCTCGAGGGGTCGCCGACCGCATCGCCGATGGTGCACTTGTTCGACGAGCCGCAGTTCAACCTGCAGGACGGCTATATCGGCTTCATGCTCGACTTCTTCCGCAAGCTGCGCGGGGAGGGCCGGCTGGTGGTGCTGTGCCTGCACCCGACCGCGAGCTGGCATCTGGAAATCCTCGCCGAGATATCAGAGCAGTTTCTGCTGGTCGCAGACGGCGGCGTCACCCGGCAGCCGGATTTCCGCACGCTGGCGAATGAGGCGAGGTTTCGCAATTATCTGGGACCGGAAATGACCCGGGTTGCCGATTCGCTCGCCGGACCGGCGTAGGGCTCCGGCGCCAACTTGATCTTTTGCAGAACTATTCGCATGTTGCGCCCATAACATCCGATCAGGGAGAAACTTTCGTGGCTTATCCGAACACTCAACTATTCATCAATGGCAAATGGCGTCCGGCGCACAGCGGCAAGACCATCGAGGTGCTCAATCCCGCGACGGAGGAGACGATCGGCACGGTCGCGCACGCCGAAAAATCCGACCTCGACGAGGCGCTGGCCGCCGCCGCCGCCGGTTTCAAGGTCTGGCGCGCGGTATCGGCGTTCGACCGCTGCAAGATCATGCGCAAGGCCGCCGCCATCATGCGCGAGCGCAACGACGAAATCGCGCCGCTGCTGACGATGGAGCAGGGCAAGACGCTGGCCGAAGCCAAAATGGAAGCGATGGCGGCCGCCGACGTCATCGAGTGGTTCGCCGAGGAAGCCAAGCGCGCCTACGGGCGGCTGATTCCGGCGCGCGGGCCGGGCATCTATCAGATGGCCATCAAGGAGCCGGTCGGTCCGGTCGCGGCCTTCACGCCCTGGAATTTCCCGATCAACCAGGTGGTGCGCAAGCTTTCCGCCGCGCTGGCGTCGGGATGCTCGATCATCGTCAAGGCTCCGGAGGAAACCCCGGCGTCTCCCGCGCAGCTGATCCGCGCCTTTGCCGACGCCGGCGTGCCGGATGGCGTGATCAATCTCGTCTATGGCGTGCTGTCGGAGATTTCGGAGTATCTGATCCCGCATCCGGTCATCCGCAAGATCTCCTTCACCGGCTCGACCGTGGTCGGCAAGCAATTGTCGGCGCTGGCCGGATTGCACATGAAGCGCGCCACCATGGAATTGGGCGGGCATGCGCCGGCGATCGTTTTCAACGACGCCGACGTGACGTCGGCGGCGAAGATCCTGTCGGCGGCGAAATACCGCAACGCCGGCCAGGTCTGCATTTCGCCGACCCGCATGCTGGTGCAGGACGACGTGTTCCGCGAATTCGTCGACAAGTTCGTCGAGGGCGCCAGATCCATGAATGTCGGCAACGGCATGGACCCTGACTCGAAAATGGGCTCACTCGCCAATCCGCGCCGCGTCACCGCGATCGAGGGCATGGTGCAGGACGCCATCGGCAAGGGGGCCAAACTGGAAACCGGTGGCCATCGCGTCGGCAACAAGGGCTACTTCTACGAGCCCACCGTCGTCAGCGACGTGCCAAAGGATGCCCGCGCCATGAACGAGGAGCCGTTCGGGCCGCTGGCGCTGATCTCGCGCTTCTCGACGCTGGACGAGGTCACCGAAGAGGCCAATCGCCTGCCCTTCGGTCTGGCCTCCTACGCCTTCACCAGTTCGACCAGGACCGCAACCGCGATCGGCGCCAACATCGAAGCCGGCATGGTTTCGATCAACAGCTTCGGTCTGGCGCTACCGGAAGTGCCGTTCGGAGGCGTCAAGGACTCCGGATACGGTTCGGAGGGCGGCACCGAAGCGATGGACGCCTACTTCAATACCAAGTTCATTTCGCAAACAGGGGTCTGAGAAGCGCGAATCGACCAGCCGGCGGCCTCGCTGTTTCCTGGCGGGCCGCCGAAAAGCCGGCGTGATGCGGGGATGCAAGCCCGGCTATGGGACTGCAAGGCGTGGCATCCGGCTCCGGGAGCGCATTGCCGGGCTGCTCCCATGCAAGCAGGGCGGCGCGGAAGATCTGCTCGCCACGGGACCCCTTCCCGATCGCGAGGATGCCGCGGCGCTGATCGGCATAGACCATGGGAATATCGAACCAGGAACGCTCTTCCAGAAATCGAAGATTGCGCGTGCGATCCTGCGCGACGTTCGACAGACCGATCAGAAACCTGCCCCTGGTGATCTTGACGGAAAGCGCCATCAGCGGCTCCCCTTTGGCCGGCTCGGCGAATTTCATCATGATGCCGGGCGCGTTGGAGACCTCCCCGCCCCCTATACTCCGCGGCAGATCGAACGTCATTTCCACGACGTGACTGGCTGGCAGCGATCTGTCGGTGTTGCGCCTGATATCCATCGTCATTCTGATTCGGAGATCCGGGATATCGACATCGGCATGCACGGCGATTTCGTCCGGCTGGCCGGCGGTCTGAATCCGGTCGATGCGCCAACACACCGTGCCGGAGTGCCGCTTTCCGCGCGTGTTGTAGGGGTGTTCGTTGATCAGCACAGCCGTGCCCGGGTATTCGGCGCGGGTTGAGGTTGATGCCATCAGCAAGAACGGCCAAACCCCGATCACGAGCCATGCCAGACGCCACAGCGCCAAACGCGCGGTGCCGGAAAAAGGGCGCGCGACATCAGGATCAAGACAATTCACGCGCACGCTTTTTCTCGCCAAGGTTGTTCCGCGCGAACGTACCCGGCTTGCCAGGCTTGGGCAAGAGATGACGCGGCGTGCCGCGTCAGCTCCGTTGCGGTCTAGGCGGGCCGCCGGCGGATCAGGAATTTCTGCAATCCTTCCAGCACCAGCTCGCGGCGCTGGTTGAATACGGTGCTGCGCAGGGCCACCACGCCGGTGGTCCGTCCCGGCACCAGCTCGATTACTTCCAGCATGGGATAGATGGTGTCGCCGGCATAGACGGGTTTCAGGAATTTGCTCGATTGCTCCAGAAACCCGATCATCGATTCTTCCACCAGATAGGGAAACAATCCGGCCCCCGGCGCGGTGTGGACCAGGGTCTGGAAACCATGCGCCAGCAGGTCCGGCATGCCGCGGGCCCGGCAATATTCGACGTCGTAATGAACAGGATGGGTGTCGCCGCTCGCGGTCTGGAACGCGGCGAACACCGCCGGGGTCTGGGTGCGGCTCGGGATGACAAAACGCTCGCCGAGCACGAAATCCTCGAACCAGCGTTGTTCGGGCACCATGCGGTGCGAGGCGGGATCGAACTCGGTCATGCCGGATTTCCTGCGGAGTTTGCGGCTCATCCGTATCGCAGAGGTGTTGCTGCGGCAATCCGTTCTATCTAATTCGTCATGCCCGGGCTTGTCCCGGGCATCCACGTCTTTACAACGACGTCACGCAAAAGACGTGGATGGCCGGGACAAGCCCGGCCATGACCAAGAACAAGTGGAAACGCCCGGGTACCATGACCCTGCTTTCAAGAATCTCGACCGGGCTGGACGAGCGTTCCGCGCGGTTGGCCGGCATCGGATTGATGCTGCTGGCGATCTTCATGTTCTCGTTCGGCGACGCGCTGGGCAAGTACATGGTCGCGACCTATTCGGTCGGGCAATTGCTGTGGCTGCGGGCCTGCGCGGCGCTGCTGGTGCTGCTGCCGCTGGTCTGGCGGCAGCGCGCGGCATTCGGCAGGCTGGAGCGGCCGTGGCTGCAGCTGCTGCGGGTGACGCTCTCCACCCTCGAAGTCGCGGCGTTTTTCATCGCGACCGTCTATCTGCCGCTCGCCGACGTCATCACCTATTACCTGGCGGCGCCGATCTTCGTCACCGCGCTGTCGGCGCTGGTGCTGCGCGAGCATGTCGGCTGGCGGCGCTGGACCGCGGTGCTGATCGGCTTCGTCGGGGTGCTGATCGCGCTGCGGCCGTCGGCCCAGACGGTGAGCTGGCCGGCGTTGATCGCGCTCGGCGGCAGCCTGTCCTTTGCGCTGCTGATGCTGATCACCCGCTCGCTGCGGGCGACGCCGGATATCGTGCTGGCAACTTCGCAGTTTCTCGGCACCTTTGCGCTCGGCGCGCTGATGTCGCCGTTCGGCTGGGTGACGCCCAGCCTCGGCAGCCTTGGGCTGTTCGCCGCGGCCGGCTTCATCTCGGTCGGCGCGCTGCTCTGCGTCAACCGCTCCCTGAAACTCGCACCAGCCAGCGTGGTGGTGCCGTATCAATATTCGATGATCGTCTGGGCGGTGATGTTCGGCTATTTCGTCTGGGGCGATATCCCGCAGCCGCCGACCGTGATCGGTGCGGCCATCATCATCGGCGCGGGGATCTATATCTTCTGGCGCGAACAGAAGCTGGGCCGCGAGGAGCCGCTGGTCAATCCGCCGGTGGCTTAGTGCCGCACGCGCAAGCCGTCATCCTGAGGCGCTCGCCGTCTTCGGCGAGCCTCGAAGGATGACAGATGCGTGCACTGAACGCGCGGCCATCCTTCGAGGCGCGCACAAGAGCGCGCACCTCAGGATGACGGCTCGATTGCGGAATTTTACCCCTCATGCCGTGTCGAGCTGTTCCAGTTCTTCAGCGACGACCACACACTGCGGCTCAGCCGGAAGCAATCGACCGGGGTCGACGATCCCAGCGCCTCGAAGCGGTGCAGCTCGACGCCGCTCCACTGGAAGCCGCATTTTTCCAGAATGTTGCGCGACGCCGGGTTGGCGACCCGGGCGCCTGAGATCAGGTGCTCGACATCGAACTCCTCGAAGGTGAAATCGATCATCGCCCGCGCCGCCTCGGTGCCAAATCCGCGGCCCCAATGCTCGACGCCGAGCCAGTAACCGAGTTCCGGCGCGTCCGGCTCGCGCCAGTCGACGCCGACCATGCCGACCGGCACGAAATCGTTCTCGATCAGGAACACGGTCTCGCGAGGGTCGTCCGCGATCGCGCGTATGAACTCGATCGCATGGTCCTGGGCGTAGGGATGCGGCAGTCGACGGGTCATCTCGGCAATGCGGCGGTCGTTGGCCAGAGCGGCGATTGCTTTTACGTCCGCGAGCGTCGGCCTGCGCAGCATCAGCCGTTCGGTCTCGAGGACGCAGGGACTGGCTTCGTGCAATGTCGGGGTCGGGATATCCTGCAGCATGTCGGGCTCCTGTAGGCGCAATAAAAAAGAGGAGGCCGGTTTCCCGCCTCCCCTTCGGAGCCTTTCAGGAGCTCCACCGGTTCAACAGGACCGGCGGACTCATGTTGTCCACCGTTTACTCGGCCGCGGCTTCCATCATCGGAACAACCGATACGAAAGTGCGGCCGTTGGCTTTGGCGCGAAACTCGACATGACCTTCGATCTTGGCAAACAGAGTATGGTCGGTGCCCATGCCGACATTAAGGCCGGGATGCCAGGTGGTGCCGCGCTGACGCGCAATGATGTTGCCGGGGATCACGTGCTCGCCGCCATACGTCTTGATGCCGAGGCGCTTGCCTGCGGAATCCCGTCCGTTTCGCGATGAACCGCCTGCTTTTTTGTGAGCCATGGCCCGTCTCCTATCTCGACAAATTCCAGATCACATCCCCGCGGGGACGATCTCAATTCCGATCAAATTTTCGCGGCGCGCGTGGCGCCACATACGATCTCGTTCAGGCGGCGCCTTCGACGTCGGCGGGCGCGGTGACAACCGGCTTCTCACGCTTCGGGCGAGGTCCGATGGTAGGCTTGTTACCGTCCGCTAGGATCTCGGTGATGCGCAGCACCGTGATCTCGTCGCGGTAGCCGCGCTTGCGACGCGAATTCTTGCGGCGGCGCTTCTTGAAAGAGATCACCTTGGGGCCGCGCTTGTGCTGCAGCACTTCGGCCGCCACGGAAGCGCCGGCCACCGTCGGCACGCCGAGCACCGGCGTTTCGCCGCCGACCAGCAGAACTTCGCCAAGCTGCACGATCGTTCCGACATCGCCGGCGATCTTGCCAATCTCGAGCACATCATCCGGAACGACGCGGTATTGCCGGCCGCCGGTTTTGATGACTGCGAACATCGTTTAATTCCTTCGTGTTCGATCCCGGCCTCGGACAAGTCCGGGTCGGCTTTTTCTTCAGTCGTTATGGGTTCAATTTCCGCGCGGCCCTCTCGGGAGCGATCCCTCGAATTCGCGCAAAAACAAACAGCGCGAGAAAACCTCGCGCCGGATTGGTGGGACTTATAGCCGGTGACGGCCGCGAGTCAAGGAAAACTGGCCCAAAAGCTGGCCAAATATGCCGGATTTGGGCCTGAAAGGCGCGGAACGGCCGAATGGCGGGTGGCGAATAGCGAATGGGGTGGGGACTCGCCATTCGCTACTCGCCATTCCATGAAACCAACGGGTTCCCCCGTGCTTGTCCCGCGAATTCCGACTGGCGGGGGCAAAAACGTCACCCAACACGATCTATCGGCTTCTCACGCCGTTCAGAAAAATCGAAACGCACCGCTGGATGTGGGTTCGGCGCCTCTGGCTCGAGGGGATCGCCGAGTTTTCGCCGCCTTTCAGCACGATCGCACCGAACATCATGTCCATCAGGATCTGCGCCCCGCTTTGCACATCATCGAACTGGATCAGCCCGCGGTCGCGCTGGCGGGTCAGCCACTTCGCCAGATCGGCGCGCGACTTGTCCACGCCATACCGCCACAGCATCTCTCTTAATTCCGGATGCTGCTGGGATTCCAGTGTCACCAGTCTCAGAAGCGCCATCCGCTCCCGATCGAGCCTCGGGTCGATGTCGATCTGGAAGATTTGTTGCAGCGCCTGTTCGAGCGGCATCGCATCGTAATCGCCTGGCAGTGCCAGCATGCTGTGGCGATGTGCGTCGACCACCGCGGCAAACAGCGCCGCCTTTCCGGGAAACAGCCGGTACAGCGTCTGCTTCGAGATCCGGCAGCGTGCGGCGACATCATCGGTTGTGGTTCGCCCGTATCCCTTTTTGACAAAGAGCTGCCGCGCGCCCTCGACGATCAACTGCCGCTGGGTCTCGTCGGAGACGAGCTTCGGGCGCCCCGGGTTGCGAGATGCCTCCACAGGCGGGGTCGATTTTACCTTTGTGGCCATATCCTGGCTTTTACCGCCTTCAGATACCGTTGGAAACAGATCGTCGGTTGACGCAAGCGTCCTCCGCCAATATGCGGTACTCTACCGTACTGTAATCGCAAGGTCGAATCGCCAATGGGCGCTCACCAGCATTTCATTGTCCACGGGGCGAGCGGCCGAGCCGGGATGGCCTGCGCCGTGATGCTGTTGCTCACCGGCTGCGACAACCCGTCGGACCTCGCCTCGAAGAAGGCCGGCTCGCCGCCGAAGCCCGAAGTCAGCGTGGTCACGCTGCACTCGCAAGCCATTGCGATCACCACGGAGCTGCCGGGCCGGACCACGGCATCGCTCACCGCGGAGGTTCGTCCGCAGGTCAACGGAATCATCAAGACCAGGACGTTCAAGGAAGGCGGCGAGGTGGCCGCCGGCGACAGCCTGTATCAGATCGATCCGGCGAGCTATCAGGCCTCTTACGACAGCGCCGTCGCTGCGAAGCAAAAGGCGGAGGCGGCCATTCCGAACGCCGAGGCAAAGGTCGAGCGTTACGGAACGTTGATCAAGCAGAACGCCGTCAGCAAGCAGGATTATGACGATGCCGTTGCCACGCTTGCCCAGGCGAAGGCCGAGGTGGCGTCAAACAAGGCCGCCGTCGACACGGCGCGCATCAATCTCGCCTATACCAACATCACGGCCCCGATAGGCGGTCGCATCGACAAGTCGTCGCTGACGCCGGGCGCCCTGGTCACCGCGAGCCAGACCACGGCCCTCACGACCATCCGCACGATCGATCCGATCAACGTCGATGTGACCGAATCCAGCACCAATCTGTTGAACTGGCGCCGGGCCGTCAGTGAGGGGCGGATCAAGGTCTCCGGCGCGGATGTCAGCGTAAGGCTGAAACTGGATAACGGCACGATCTACGATCACGACGGCAGGCTGGAATTCGTCGAATCCAATGTCAGCGAGACCACCGGCACCTTTGCGCTCCGGGCGGTGTTTCCCAATCCTGACAGGCTGCTGCTGCCGGGCATGTACGTGCGCGCGATCATTGAGCAAGGCATCGCCCAGAACAGTTTTGCCGTTCCGCAGCGTGGCGTGACGCGGAACAGCAAGGGCGAGGCGACCGGCCTGTTCGTCACGGCAGACGGCAAAGTGGAGCAGCGCGTCCTGACGGTCAGCCAGAACGTCGGCAACAACTGGCTCGCCACCGGAATTAAGGACGGCGACCGCGTCGTCGTCGAAGGAACGCAGCTGGTGAAGCCCGGCGACGCCGTGACGGCGGTGGAAGTGACGATCGATCCTACCAGCGGCGAGGTCAAAGGCCGCAAGGAGGGCGCGCTGACAGTTCCCGCGGCAACGCGCCTGGCCCGAGACGCCCGGCCGCCGGCAGCGGCAAAGGATTGATCGATGTCGCGTTTCTTCATCGATCGCCCGATCTTTGCCTGGGTGATCGCGATCTCGGTCATGCTGGGCGGCCTTCTCGCGCTGCAGGGCCTCTCGATCGCGCAGTATCCGCAGATCGCGCCGACCACCGTCAAGATCAGCGCCACCTATTCCGGCGCCAACGCCGAGACCGTCGAGAATTCGGTGACCAAGGTCATCGAGCAGGGCATGACGGGAATCGACAATCTCGACTACATGACCTCGACCTCGACGTCGACCGGCGCGGCCACGATCACCATCACATTCAAGAGCGGCACCAATGGCGACACCGCACAGGTGCAGGTGCAGAACAAGCTGCAGCTCGTTACGTCGCTGCTGCCGACGATCGTGCAGACCACGGGACTGTCCGTCACGAAATCCGCCACCGGGTTCCTGATGGTCGTGGGCTTCGTCTCGTCCGACGGCAAGCTGTCGTCGACGGACCTCGCCGACTACGTCAGCAGCACGCTGAATGACACGATCAAGCGCATCGACGGCGTGGGCGAAACCCAGCTTTTCGCATCGGGCTATGCCATGCGGATCTGGCTCGATCCGGACAAACTGGCGAAATACGCCCTGATGCCGGGCGACATCGCCACCGCCATCGAAGCGCAGAACACCCAGGTCTCCGCCGGGCAGCTGGGCAGCCTTCCGGCCCGTGCCGGCCAGCAGCTCAATGCCAGCATCACCGCCCGCAGCCGCCTGCAGACGCCCGAACAGTTCCGCAACATCATCCTGAAGAGCGAAACCAGCGGCTCGCTGGTGCGGCTCAACGACGTCGCCACCGTCGAACTGGGCGCGGAAAGCTACACCACCAGCGCGACTTACAACGGCAAGAACGCCGCCGGCCTCGCGATCACCCTCGCCACCGGCGCCAATGCCATCAGCACCGCACAGGGAGTGCAGGCTACCATCGCCCGGCTTTCGAGCACGTTTCCGCAAGGCGTGGAGGTGGTCTATCCCTACGACACCACGCCGTTCGTGCGGCTGTCGATCGAGGAGGTCGTCAAGACCCTGATCGAGGCGATCGTGCTGGTCTTCATCGTGATGTTCGTATTCCTGCAGAACATCCGGGCCACCATCATTCCGACGCTGGCGGTGCCGGTGGTGCTGCTCGGCACCTTCGGCGTGCTGGCGATCTTCGGATATTCCATCAACACGCTGACCATGTTCGCCATGGTGCTGGCGATCGGCCTGCTGGTCGACGACGCCATCGTCGTTGTCGAGAATGTCGAACGCGTGATGCAGGAGGAAGGGCTTTCGCCGAAGGAGGCCACCCGCAAGTCGATGGACGAGATCACCGGCGCCCTCGTCGGCATCGCCACGGTGCTGTCGGCGGTGTTCGTGCCGATGGCTTTCTTCGGCGGCGCGGTCGGCGTGATCTACCGGCAGTTCTCGGTGACCATCGTGTCCGCGATGGTGCTGTCGGTGATCGTCGCCATCATCTTCACGCCGGCGCTGTGCGCGACGCTGCTGAGGCCGTCCGCCGACCACGCGGCCAGGAAAGGCTTGTTCGGGTGGTTCAACCGTTCCTTCGATCGCGGTTCGAATGCCTACCGCAGCGGCGCGCAAGGCATGATCGGACGATCGACCCGCTTCCTTCTCGTGTTTCTGGCGATGACGATCGTGACCGGCGTGATGTTTACGCGACTGCCGGGCTCCTTCCTGCCGCAGGAGGACCAGGGCATCCTCCTCACGCCCGTGCAGCTTCCGGTCGGCGCAACACAGGACCGTACCCTGCGGGTGCTGAAGCAGGTCACCGACTTCTACCTCACCGAGGAAAAGGACACGGTGCAGGGCGTGTTCGCCGCCGCGGGCTTCGGATTCGGCGGCGCCGGGCAGAACGTCGGAATTGCCTTCGTTCAGTTGAAGCCATTCGCGGAGCGCAAGACGGCGGCATCGAATGCCCAGGCCGTCGCGGGCCGCGCCATGAGATTCTTTTCGACGATCAAGGACGCCAGGGTGTTCGTGCTGGCGCCGCCGGCGATCCAGGGCATGGGCAATTCGAACGGCTTCGATTTCTATCTGCAGGACATCAACGGCGCCGGCCACAACGCGCTGATCGCGACCCGAAACCAGCTGCTGGCGGCGGCGGCGCAAAGCAAATCCATCGTCAACACCCGCCCCAACGGCCAGGAGGACGAGCCGCAATACTCGGTCGATATCGATCAGGAGAAGGCCAGCGCGCTCGGTCTCACCCTGGCGGATATCAACACCACCCTGTCGACGGCGTGGGGCAGCGACTATGTCAACGACTTCATCGATCGCGGCCGCGTCAAGAAGGTGTATCTGCAGGCCGACAGCAATTTCCGCATGCAGCCGAACGATATCGATCGCTGGTTCGTGCGCAATTCGTCGGGCGTCATGGTGCCGTTCTCGGCCTTTGCCAGCGGTCACTGGACCTTCGGTTCGCCGCGGCTCGAGCGCTACAACGGCTCGGCCGCCGTCGAGATCCAGGGCGAGTCCGCGGCCAACGTCAGTTCCAGCGCCGGCATGGACGAGATCGACAATCTCGTGGCGAAACTTCCGCCCGGCTACGCTCACGAATGGACCGGACTGTCCGCGCAGGAGCGGCTGTCCAGCAACCAGGCGGCATCGCTGTATGCGATCTCGCTGGTGGTCGTGTTCCTCTGCCTCGCGGCGCTCTATGAGAGCTGGTCGATCCCGCTGGCGGTGTTGCTGGTGGTGCCCGTCGGGATCTTCGGTGCGCTGCTGGCGGCGTTTCTGTTCGGCCAGACCAACGACGTCTATTTCAAGGTCGGCCTGCTGACGACGATCGGCCTGTCGGCGAAGAACGCCATCCTGATCGTTGAGTTCGCGATTGAACGGGAAGCCGCCGGAGCGGGGCTGATCCAGGCCACCCTCGACGCGGCCCGCCAGCGGCTGCGGCCCATCATCATGACGTCGTTTGCCTTTATCCTCGGCGTCACGCCCCTGGCGATCGCGTCAGGCGCAGGTTCCGGCGCGCAGAACTCGATCGGCATCGGCGTGATGGGCGGCATGATCGCCGCCACCCTGCTCGGCATCTTCTTCATCCCGCTGCTGTTCGTCGCGGTTCGCCGCCTGTTCAGGCGCAAGCAACCCGCAAGCAAAGCAATTGCCGAGGTCAAGCCGGCATCACCACCGGTGTCGACATGATCAAGCGATTTGCATTGCCGTCCCCGGTTCGCCCCTCGGCGATGTCACGGATCGTGGCGCTGCTGGTGTCCGGCACGATGCTGTCCGCCTGCGCCGTCGGGCCGGACTATGACCGCACATTGGTTACGTTGCCGGCAAAATGGAGCAACGCCAGAACGGCATCGCCAAAGCAGGTCACGCTGTCGCATTGGTGGAACCGGCTGGGCGATCCCACCCTCAACGCGCTGATCGAGGAGGCCGTGCAGAACAACCTCGATGTCGCCAGCGCCAAGGCGCGCATCCGCGAGGCGCGGGCGACGCGGCGGCAGGCGATCGGCGCGCTGCTGCCGCTGGTCGACGGTTCGGGCACCGCCACCTACAACCGTTCCGCGTCGAGCTCCAGCGGCGGCGTCACCTCCGCGCCATTCACGTATAACCAGTTCCAGTCCGGCTTCGATTCGAGCTGGGAGCTGGATCTGTTCGGCGCCAATCGTCGCGCGGTCGAAGCCGCCACCTATGGTGTCGACGCCGCCGAGGACGACTTGCGCTCGACATTGCTGACCCTGATTGGCGATGTCGCGGCGTACTACGCCGAGCTGCGCGGCTACCAGGCCCGCATTGCGCTGGCGCGCCGCACCGCGGCCTCGCAGCGGCAGACCGCGCTGCTCACCCAGCAGAAATTCGACGCCGGCTCGGCCTCCGCGGTGGATGCCGCCAAGGCCGCGGGTCTGGCCGCGACCACGGAATCCTACATTCCCGGCTACGAAGTCAGCTATGCGGAGGCGGTGCACCGCATCGGGGTGCTGCTGGGCCGCGAGCCGACGGCGTTGGCGAAGCCGCTTCGGGCCGTCGTCCGGATTCCGGCGCCGCGGCTGCCATTGCCGACCGGCATTCCCGCCGACGTGCTGGTGCTGCGGCCCGACGTCCGCAAGGCCGAGCGTCAATACGCCCAATACACCGCCAGGATCGGCCAGGCCGAAGCAGCATTGTATCCGAGCGTCAGCCTCACCGGTTCGGTCTCGACCACCGGACAGAAGGTCGGCGATATCGGCAAGGCGTCCTCGATCGGCTGGTCGATCGGCCCCAGCGTCAGCGTGCCGATCTTCAACGGCGGCAAGCTGCGCGCGGCGGTTGATGTCGCGGGTGCGCAACGCGATCAGTACTATCTCGCATGGCGCGCCGCGGTGCTGAGCGCACTTGAAGACGTCGAGAACGCGCTGGTTTCGCTGGCGCAGGAGCGCATCAAGATCAGGCGGCTGACCGAAGCCTCGCGCCGCTACGGCGAGGCGGCGCGGCTGTCGCGCGCGCTCTATACCTCCGGCTCGACGAGCTTCCTCGAAGCGCTGGACGCGGAGCGCTCGGCCTATACCGCCGAAGACAACCTGATCGTCAGCCGCGTCGCCATCGCGACGTCCTACATTGCCCTCGCCAAGGCGCTCGGCGGCGGCTGGGACGGCGCCATCGACAGTTCGGTGCCCGCGGTGATCGACGTCAATACCGGGCCGCATGTCGCGGCCGGCGAGAGCGGCGCCGTCATCAGGTCGCTGGTCACCCCCTAGAACGGCCGCTGCGACGCCTGCTTCCGGGAGGAGGAAACACCGCGGCTTTTGGCGATGCAACCAACCGGTTCCCCGCGCATTGTCACTCGATTCCGCATTCACCGGGGCAAACATGGCTGAAGATACCATCGCGACAACGGGCATCGCCCGCCACGGCGCCACCCGGCTGCCGTCCGTCGACGTCGACAGTTTCAATATCGAACTCAAGGATGACGAGGGCTTTCTCGGCGACCGCGCCAGCAAGGGCGCGTTCCGCCGGATTCTGGACGGTCTGCGCGAACTCGGGGACGAGGGCGACGATCCGCTCGGCGACAAGGACTCCCATGCCATCGGCAAAACCGAACTCGACGAGGCGCTGGTGGGCGACGACATCCACGCCGCCGCGCTGGTGCACGGCGCGATCGAGGAATTCGCCCAGGAACTGGCCTATGTGACGCGGCGGTTCCTCAAGACCAAGGCCTGGGCCGGCACCGAGCGTATCGTGGTCGGCGGCGGTTTCCGGCAGAGCCGGGTCGGCGAACTCGCGATCGCACGCACCGACGTCCTGCTCAAGGCCGAGGATTTCAAGGTGGATCTGGTGCCGATCCGCTTTGACCCGGATGAGGCCGGCCTGGTCGGCTGCCTGCATCTGGCGCCGTCATGGATCTTCGAGGCCCATGACAGCATCCTCGCGGTCGATATCGGCGGCACCAATATCCGCTGCGGCGTGGTCGAAACCCGCTGGAAAAAGGCCAGGGATCTTTCCAAGGCCGGGGTGTTCAAGTCCGAACTGTGGCGCCATGCCGATGACGAGCCGACCCGGGAGGGGGCCGTCAAGCGGCTGGTCAAGATGCTGAAGGGCCTGATCGCCCAGGCCGAGACCGAAGGACTGAAACTGGCGCCCTTCATCGGGATCTCCTGTCCCGGCGTCATCAACGAGGACGGCTCGATCGAGAAAGGCGCGCAAAACCTGCCCGGCAACTGGGAAAGCAGCAAATTCAACCTGCCGGCCAGCCTGGTCGAGGGCATCCCGGAGATCGGCGATCACGATACCGCGGTGCTGATGCATAATGACGGCGTGGCGCAGGGGCTTTCCGAGGTTCCGTTCATGCAGGATGTCGAATGCTGGGGCGTGCTGACCATCGGCACCGGCCTCGGCAATGCGCGTTTCACCAACCGCGCCAGGGAAAAGAACGGCAAGAAGGCCAAAGACGACAAAAAGGAAAAGAAGGGCAGGGATTGAGGCCCCCGGAATTGAGGTCCTGGGGCGGGTAACCTTGAAAGGTTAGGTTAAAACACAGATCGCGTTGCCGATTTCCGGCGGCCCGCTACGGTCGAACCGTCGCTCAGACTGGCCAGCGAAGCCGCACTTCCGGCCAGAATTTCAACGAGGCGACACGGGGCCGCCGGGAATTTGTCGCGTCTGGCGGCCCCACTCTTGCCGCCGGCAAGTTTGCTCCCCGAACCGGCAAATTCACGCCGGCAGCGCCTTGTCTGCCCCGCCATCCTCGCCTAGAACTCGCCCCGACCGCGGGCGGATCAAACCGCCCGCAATGGCGCCTGGAGAGGTGGCAGAGTGGTCGAATGCACCGCACTCGAAATGCGGCATAGGTGCAAGCCTATCGGGGGTTCGAATCCCTCCCTCTCCGCCAGCCTCGACCAACCGTGATGTGCAGCGGCGGGAGTAGCGGCGATGCCCAATACGACGCACACGTCATATGCACCTTCCGCTCATGATCTGCGCTCCTTGGCGGTCGAGGCCGTGAAGGCGAGAACGGTGTCGAGGAACTTCTGGCGATCGGGAGTGGGCTGGAGATGGACATAGTGGGAGGCGCCCGGAATTTCCGTGAATTTTGCCGATGCGGCATTGGTCAAATGCGTCAGAAGGGTTTGCGCATCGGTCGGGCGAGACCAGAAATCATTGGCAGAACGCAGGATCAGCACATGGGCGCGGATAAACGAGGCATCGAATATCTGCCGGCCGTTCACCATTTTCAGTGTGTCGGCGGTCGGCCCTGACGGAAACCTGAAACTCGGCGGCTCGCGCTCGTCCGCGGTTTTATCGCCTTCCATGGACAGCGCGACGTAACGGTCGAGAAATGCCGGATCGATGCCTTCGTTCCGCCAGCGGCCAACCAGGCTCTCGGTCGTAGCCAGCCGATAGGAGCCGTGCCGCTCATAGTCCAATTCTGCCGGTCTTCGAGCATCTCCGAATTCCTTCTGTAGAGCCCAGCCGCCGGTCGGTCCTCCATAAGCGCCGTTATAGTAGATCAGATGCGTGATCTGCTCGGGATAGAGGGAGGCATAGTGGCCGAGCCATTGCGAGCCCGTCGCCCAACCGATCGCGGCGAGGCGTCCATCTTTCGGATGCCGGCGTTTGATCTCGCCGACCGCTGCTCCTATGTCGCGTACGGCCTCGTTGGATCGCACCGCTACTGGCGCATTCATGCGCCCGCCTTCCATTTCCTTCGGGAACTGGGAGCGGCCGAAACCACGCACATCCATCAGATAGACATGATGGCCGGCCCTTGCGATTTCTTCGGCTGTCGAGGAACCGGGCGCATCGACATCCCAACTCGCCAATACGCCCGAACGCCCGCCATTGACCATCAGCATGGGGCCTCGGTCGGAGATGGCTTGCGTGTCGTGAAGCTCGCGCACGAAGATCCCGAGCCCATCCGCGCTGGTGACGGTGAAGTCACGACGGACGATCTCCGCCATCGCCGGGTTTGATGTCAGGGCGGCGAAACTCAGGCCGACCGCGAGAATCGAAAGAGAATAACGCATGCTGTCTCCATCAAGGGGGTGTCTTGCGGAGAAAATCACATTGCCTCCAGTAAAAATCGATGATGCATCTGACGAGTTTTGATATTTTGGTGATATGGAACTTCGTCACCTTCGCCATTTTCTGGCCGTCGCCGACGAACTGCATATGGGTCGCGCGGCCGAGCGGCTCGGCATGGCGCAACCGCCGCTCAGCCAGTCGATTGCCCGGCTGGAAAAGGAGCTCGGCGTCCGCTTGTTCGACAGGGCGAACCGCCGTCTTGCCCTGACCCGGGCGGGCGCGGCCTTTCTCGACGATGCCCGATCTTCGGTGCTGCACGCGGACGCTGCTTTTGCTCTCGCCAGATCGGCGGAGCGTGGCGCGGCTGGCGAGGTCAGGATTGGCTTCGTTTCGGCGGCGCTCTACGAACATCTGCCCCGGCGCCTGGCTCGCTTGAGGCAGATGCTTCCGGATGTTCAGCCCAGGCTCCGCGAACTGTCGACCAACGAACAATTGGATGCCCTGGCGGAAGGGGCAATCGACATCGGCTTCGCGCATCCGCCGCTCGGCACTGGCGACCGACTGGACGTGATGGAGTTTCCGGCAGAGGCGAGCGTCGCCGTCCTGCCTGATGATGGAGCAACCGGAGGTGTCAGCTTGGCGCAGGTTGCTGCGTTTGGATTGATCCTCTTTCCCTCGGTTCAAGGGCCAACGCTCCATGCCCGAATGATGGACAGTTTTACGAGTGCCGGAATCGAGGTGCGGGTGGTTCAGGAAGCAACACGAGCGTTGACGATGCTGTCGCTCGTGTCATCCGGACTTGGTGCGGCATTGCTGCCGAAGTCGATAAAGCGGCTCACCTTCCAGGGCGTCCGCTATGCCGAGATCGCGGACGCGACATTGCCGGCCTTGTCGCTCGCCATGATCGCGAGGCGTAGACCACAGCCTCCCGTCGTTCGCCGTGTGTGGGAGATATTCATCGAGGAATAGAGAGCTTTGCGGCGTTAATGGGTCATAGCGCAGACGTGGTGCTCATCATCATCGGATACTGGCCCGTCAGCCCCTCAAAAAGCCGCGCGAGCCGAACGAAGCGAAGCGTCTGATCGCGCTGACGTTCGTGGAAGTCGGGGGCGGCGGTCCACCCTGCGGCGTGGGTGGCGTCGGCCCGTATCAGCGAACGCCACCGCCGAACGGCGAAGCGCCGGGCAGCCCGAGCGAATTGAGGCGGCTTGGCTGCTCGGTATAGCCGACCCCGAGTGACAGGCTGAGATTCGATGTCGGCTGAAATTCGATGCCCGCATTCACGCTGTAGCCGGGCAGTGTGCTTGAGGTGGAGTCGAAGGGCGCAAAGGGATCGCCGATGCCGGGATTGTATTTCAGGGTGTTGAAGCCGGCATGAAGCGTGATCGGCAGATTGCCGTTCTGGAAATTATAGCCGAACTGTACGCCTTCGTAATGCAGCGCGCGGCCGAATGCGCCGTCCCGGTTGATGCCGTTCATGCCCAGGCTCATGGCGCCGGCTTCGGTGCCGACGAACCAGCCGTTCGGAAAATGGTGGCGCATAGGGGAAAAGCCGCCGCCGCGGGCGCCACCGCGGTCAAAGCCCGGAAAATTGCCGTACGTGTTTGAACCGGGGTCGATGGTCGGATCGCCGCCGAAGCCGATCGGCCAGCCTGGAATCCAGTACGTTACAGGGGCGGCCTGGGCGTGGGCGGTTCGCGTACCCGGGCAGAGCGCCGCCAGCACCAGCACCACGACCGTCGCAACACCAAGTCTGACTGATAAAATCGACATCCGAGCTACCGCCAAGTGTAATGAAACTATACTCGCTTTCCGATTTCAATCGAGCGAGCGGCGGCGCAGACGCTGCGTGGTTAACGCCGCAATTCGGGTCTTCCGCGCGGCAATTATCCGTAATCATCAGGATTATCAGCAGGTTCCCTGCCGTCGCCGCAGCCGTACCAAGCAACGAAGTTTGTTGCATTTTTGACCCATTGCGCCTAAAAGCCCGTTCTCACCGGAAAAATCAGGCGATGGCCCACAATTACGCGATCAACGACGATGTCCACCACCAGTTGCAAGGGCCGCAGGGCCGTTCGGTGGTCAAGCAGCGCAGCATCTACACCATCGTCACCTGCCTGCCGATCGAGGCCGACGGCCGCCCGCGCTATCGCATCAAGAGCAAGACCGAGAACGTCGAGCGCGTGGTGACCGAAGAACAGATCAGCCGGCTCGGCTGATCTCGGCTGCCGGCGAAAGTCGGCCTGCCGAAGACGGTATGCGACCTCGACCGACCGCGGCGCCGGTATTCGTCACTTCGGCGCCAGTACCGGATGGATCAGGGCGGAGCGGGCGAATTTCTTGAGCCTCGTCGGCTTGCCGAACAAATAGCCCTGGACCAGGTCGAAACCCATTTCATTCGCGGCAACAAAGTCGGCCCGGGTCTCGATTCCCTCGGCGACGGCCCGGACGCCATAGCCCCTGGCGAGTTCGATGATGCTGCGGCAAACCGTCTGCTTCAACCGGTCGTTGGCGCAGCCGGTGACGAATTGTCGATCGACCTTGAGTTCGGCGAAGGGGAACGTTTCGAGCCCCATCAGCGCCGGCCAGTCGGCTCCGACATCGTCGATCGAAACCGCAACGTTGCGCAGCCGCACTTCCCTGGCGACTTCGACCAGCGCGTTCAGATTATCGATCACCTCGGCGCTTTTGACTTCGACGAGCAGGCCCCCGAATGCCGGATGTGGCGGTATCCGCCGGCAGAGATCCTGCACCGCCTGGTGATTCCTGAGAAAGGAGGCCGGCAGGTTGATCGAGATGTCCGTCGGAGTCTGCTTTTGCAGCAGGTAGTGCCAATCCCCGAGCGCGCGGTCGATCACGAATTCCGACAGGCGCCGGAAATATGGATCGTCGCCTTCCGGGACAAAATAGGCCGGCGGGACCACGCCCCAGGTCGGATGCCGCATGCGCACCAGCGCCTCGGCGCCGCAGCGCACCAGCGTGCGGGCATCGATTTTCGGCTGATACCATAATTCGAGCCAGCCCGCGTGCAGGGCCTCCGCCACGTGCACCGCCGGGCGGGGTACCGGATCCTCGGGGACAAGCATGGCAACACGTTCGTGCAACGCGCCGGCGGCGAACGGCGTGGTGAGCGGCGGCAGCATCGCGAGGCCGTATTCCTCGCCCACCTGCCGCACGGCCCTGACGATGATCGACTCGCGCGCGCCGATGGCGAGCACCTTGCCGCCGAACTCGCGGCGCACCAGGGTTTCGAGAATCTTGCCGGCCTCGATTCCGTCGACCGACACGCCGATGAGGACGAGATCCGGAAGTTGAGCCGTGAGGATGTCATCCAGGTCGTCGGCTTTCGCACATTCGCTGGTGACGAAGCCGAGATCTTCGAGGATATCGGTGAGGAACGCCCGAAGGTGCTTCTTGCCGTCCGCGACACATACGCGCGGCACTAGCTTGCGGCGCCCAAAAACAGCATTTGTCTGCGCGAGATTGCCGCCGCGCATCGAGTCCGTCATCGCCAAATTCCCCCCGCCTGAAGTGGAAGGTTTGTTAGCGGCGTGCATGGTTTCAAATATGGTGATCTTGCGCGCGGAATTGAATTATTCGCGTAACGTTAAAAGGCGCAATGCGCGTAAAATTTGGCAGGAAATTTTTGGGAAGTCGCATGGAAAACAGCAGCGGCAACCCTTTCTTGTGGCGCGGGATCGGCAACTTCGGGCGCGGGGTGACCGCGGCGCGAATCAGCCTGGCGCGGCGGATCGCGGCCATTGCTTTCGTTGAAGTTTTGTCACGTTGGCGGGATTCGCTTGCTATTTCGGCCGGAGCCGTGTAAACGCCTCCCATTCGAACAATCGATCTGCCTTGTTGAACGCGCCGAACCGGCTCCACTCCCCAAGACATCGCTGAAATCGGATTTACGCTCGCGCGAAGGTCGTGCGGGCAACTCGCGCATTCGCGCATCTTGGAGAAACTCAAATGTCTACCGGAACAGTTAAGTGGTTCAACGCGACCAAGGGCTTCGGCTTCATTCAGCCTGACGACGGCGGCAACGACGTGTTCGTGCACATCAGCGCCGTCGAGCGCGCCGGCATGGGCTCGCTCAACGAAGGCCAGAAGCTTTCGTACGAAGCGAAGGTCGACAGCATGCGCGGCAAGACCAGCGCGGAAAACCTCCGCGCCATGTAACGCAAACCGATTCCATCGATTTCCGCGGATGTACCGGAATCACAGGGATCGTCGAGCGCTGCCAGCGACATGAAATCAGAGCCCGCCGGCCAAACCGGCGGGCTTTTTCGTGCCTTCAGCCGGCGATCCGGTGGCACGCACAGCGCGCGCAGCAATCGCAGGCGGCGCCGACCTCTCAGCCGGCGCTGACGAGTTTCCTGCAAAACGCCGCTCCACCGGCCAGCGCGTCGCGTCCCTTCCAGGCCAGATAGGTCAGGCGGCCGGACAGGGACAGATGGCCGCGCAGGCTCCGCGATCCCAGCACATGGCCGACATTGGCGGGAAATCGGCTTATTTCCCCCTCGACCAGGGTTGCCGTCGCGTCGATGAGATTCTCCAGCCGCTTTCCCCATTCGGATTCGTCGAGCTGATCGATGCGGACCCGCAGGGCGTATTCGGTGTCGTAGATCTCGGTCAGGATCTCCTTCGCGACCAGCACCCGGTTGTTCTTCAGGGCCACGCGCAACGCCGTTCGCCGGTTGTCCAGCCGATCCAGCACCATCGAGACCGTGATCGCATAGGGCGTGGCGGCGATGTCGACCGCGCTCTTGCTCGGCGCGGCCTTGCTGGCGAGGCGGATCAACTGCCATGGAGCCTTTAGGCGCCTGGCCACCAATGCCAGCGCAAAGGGCAGCGCGTCGGCATGGATTTTTTCGAACGCGCTCAGCTGCGATCCGATCGTGGAGACCTGCGCATCGCTGAATTCCGCGATGCTGGCCGGCAGCGCATCGCCGAATTTGGCCAGGGCAACGCGCGCGCGCATCGCGCAAAGGATCTTGGTCACGTCGTGACCGGCCGAACGCGCAGTCGTATAGGTCGCGAGCTTGGCCTGGGCCTGACCGGTGGCCGCCGGTGAGCCCAGCGTGTTCTCCAGCGATTTGACCACCTTGGTCTGGAACGTGTCGACGACCCGCTGGACCTCCCGTCGATTGTCGGCGGCGATCAGCTTGTTCACCGCGCTGGTATAGTCGCGCGTCATCGTCGGCAACAGGTCCCGGCTGATCCATTCCCAAATGGGAGACAAGGAACCGCGCGATATTCGTCCTGAATTGGCATGGTCCGGATCGGCGTCGATCAGCAGCGGTTCCAGCGGAGCGAAGAACAGTCGCGAAGGATGGCCGACGCGACTTGCATTCGATCCATCCGCGCGGAACTCGGCGCGCAGTTTTTCCAGAACCGGTGCGGCGCCTGGAATCTCGGCGCCGCAGACTTCCAGCCGCTCGAGTTCGGTCAGCAGGCTGCCACGCGTCAGCGGCGTCAGCCTCTGGAGAAACTCATGGATCTGGTCCGCCAGTGCCATTGCGATCCGGTTTTTCGGGCGCGATCAAGTCTGTTCTCGGCGTTCGGCCTGTCGCGTGCAGGCGCAAACGTCGCGGCATCAGACCACGAAAACAGTTGGTGGGAGATTAAGAAATAAAGTCGATACCCGTGTAACTACGGGGCTTCGCGTCCGTGCATCAGGCGCATTTTCTCTCAGTATAACTACTGAGTTTTTAATGCGGATTCCGCGTTTGCCGCGCAATACGCATGATTTTCCCCTGAATCGCCCCCGGCGACGACGCCATGCTCCGATAAAGTCACCGTAGTCTTACTGAGTACAAAATTAACCCTCAAACAGCAGAGGGTTGTTAAACAAATTGCATGTCGCAGCAGGAAAATCGGATCACTGATTCGCCCTTTTCGAAGTGGGCGGAAGGCAATGCGCCGATCGGCGGCGACGATCTCGAAATTGCCCGGCTGTCCGCGGCGCGAACACAGGCGATGGATGAAGCGGGAGCTGCGATCGCACGCCAGCTCAACGGGCCATTGACCGCGCTGCTGCTCTACATGGGCGAAATCAAGCAGCACAGCCACCAGCTCACGCAAACCGATGGCAATCGGGTTTACCTGCAGCAAGTGGTGGAGAATGCGCTTCAGCAAACCGAGCGCGTCTGCGCCATGATGAAACAGATTGCCGGCACGCATGAGGAAGCCGTCGTTGTGCCGGGTCGCGCGACTGGCTGGGAAGTGCGCACCAGCCGCGCCAAGGAGCGCGCGCCGGGCGTCATGTTCGCATCGGAGCCCGGCCAGAAGCCGCTGACGAAGCGGGAGCGCGAGGTTCTGAACTTCATCAGCGAGGGGTGCTCCAACAAGGAGGGCGCCTTGCGGATGCGCATCAGTCCGAGAACTTTCGAAAGCCATCGCGCCGAGGCGATGCGAAAGCTGGGCGCGCGAAACACCGCGGACCTCGTCCGCACCGCGCTGTTGCATCCGAGCGGCGTGTAGCACCGGATCGCGCCAGGCGCCGGCGGCCCGTCGTCACTGCCGGGGCGCGATCATGCGCCTGACGGCTTCAGTTGCGGATTTCCAGACAAGGTTGCGCGGCCGGAGATGCCTTGACCAGAGAGGTCCAGGCCGGCGAGGGCCTTGGACATCCTGACGCTCAATA
Source organism: Pseudomonadota bacterium (assembly GCA_043811435.1). Classification (GTDB taxonomy): domain Bacteria; phylum Pseudomonadota; class Alphaproteobacteria; order Rhizobiales; family Xanthobacteraceae; genus Bradyrhizobium. The sequence goes on along the minus strand of JBDRNF010000054.1, from coordinate 5,725 downwards.
GAAGTCTTCCACGAAGGCATGAACGCGAGGCGTCGGCCGCAGCGTCTCGGGTTTGATCTTGGGTTCGGTCGGGACGATCGTGATGGTCCACTGCGTCGGGATGCTCGACTTGCTTTCCAGCACCGAGCGCACGTGGCCAGTGACGGTTGATCCGGCGGATCGGATCGTCGCGGTTCTGCCGTTGAACTGCGCGATACGAAAACGCCTGACTTCTTTCTGGTCGGTCGTTTTAAACGTAAACATGAAGCTCTCCTCTGTTCACGCAGTGTCGCCGGTTATTGTTATCCGTCTGTGAAAATCCCACGCCGTAGTAGTACTGCCGCGTTACACCGGGGGACCGATGAGGGCAGCGCCAGAGGCGCCGTTGCGGCGTGTTCGCAAGGCGCGCAGCAGGGCCGGCAAATAGCGGGGAGAGGACGAATTCGCCGTCGGCACGCCGGCGGCGGCCGCGAGCGATCGCGGTCTGTCTTCGGCCTGGGACGGCCGGCTGGATTGGGCGCGGTATGCTACCCGGCCGATTCCGGAAACACCGCTTCCATCTTGGTCTTCAGCGTGGCGGCATTGAACGGCTTGACGATGTAGTTGCTGACGCCGGCCTTCTTCGCGGCGATGACGTTTTCGGTCTTCGACTCCGCGGTGATCATGATGAAGGGCGTTTGCGAAAGCTCCGGACTGGCGCGAACTTCCCTGAGCAGGTCGTAACCGGTCATCGGCTCCATGTTCCAGTCGGAAATCACCAGGCCGTATTTCTTGCCCTGCATCTTGGCGAGCGCGGCCGATCCATCGCTGGCGTCATCCACGTTCTCGAAGCCAAGCTGCTTCAGAAGGTTGCGGATGATCCGGATCATGGTGTTGTAGTCATCGACCACCAGGATCGGCATCGATAAATCAAAGGCCATGTGGTTGCTCCGCGCTAACAGCAAGTTGCCTGCACGGGTGAGATGTTCGCAGCATGCGAAAGAACTATTCGATGCCTTTATCGAATTTCACGCCCGTCAGTATCGTGACAACTACCAGCGGTCATTGAACAGCCCGTTAATTCCGGCCGAATTAATATTCCGGACATTGCGGGATTCCCGTAATTGTACGGATTCGGCGCTGTTTCGTGCTGCGCGATTTACCATGATCCTCGGCGTCGGCCCGGCGGGCACGCCCGCGGCATCAGGCCGGAGCATTCGCCTTCGGCACGTCTAGATGCGCTCGCGCCGGCACTGAGGGTGGATCAACCTCTCGTACTGCGCCTTCACGGTTGCGTAGCATTCGCAGGAGGTCCTGCTGAGGCCGTCGAAGTCGGTGATCTCGATGTGCCCCCGGCTATAGTGAATGAATTTGGCCTGCTGCAGGCTGTTGGCCACCAGCGATACGCTGTTGCGGCGCGCGCCGATCATCTGCGCCATCGATTCCTGCGTCAGGACAAGGTTGTTGCTGCCCGACAGGTCGCGCGTGTGCAGTAGGCATCGCGCCAGCCGGGATTCCACCGTATGCGCGGCGTTGCATCCGGCGGTCTGCTGGATCTGCGCGTACACCGCCAGGCCATGCCGCACCAGTGTCGCCCGGAACGTGGTGCTTTGCTCGGCGGCGATCCGCAATCGATCGATGTCGAGCGTCGAGGCGATGCCGGGCACCAGCACGACGGCGCTGTTCAGCGCTGTCGGATCGCCCAGCGCAGAGAACGTGCCGAAGATGCTGTCGCGGCCGATCATCGCGATCTGGACGCTTTCTCCCTTCGCAAGCTTCACGACGAGGGAGATCACGCCCTTATGGGGAAGATAGGCGCGCTTGAGCGCTTCATCGACCTCGACCAACACGGATTCCTGAGTCAGATCGACGGTGCGCAGATACGGACGGACCAATTCGAAATCGTCCGCGGTCAGCGCCGACAAGAAGCCGTTGGGTGAACGCGAAGCCCAGTCCAAAGAAGCCTCCTGCCTTGAGGTGGGAAGCCCAACCGATCTTGGGGTGGCCGACGCATATGCACGGTATCCGACCAAGCATAGGCCGCGAGCGCAAGGTTGGCGAGGGGAATCGGCATCCCGCCGCACCATCCTGCATCGAGTTCGCTCACATGAGCGTTATCATGCCAATCCCGCTACGGAGCGTACTCCGTTTGGGTCCGTCAATTCGGCAGATCGAGCAACCGGTCGTGTTGCGCCTTGACGGTCTGGTACCATTCGCAGGATGTCTCTCGCAGCCCTTCTGCGTCGGTGATTTCGAGGTGACCTCGGCTGTAGCGGAGAATCCCGGCCTTCTGCAGCGCGTGGGCGACGATCGACACCGCGTTGCGTTGCACACCGATCGTCTGCGCCAGGGTTTCCTGCGTCAGCGGCAGGCTCGCGCCGCTGGTCCGATCGCGCGCATGCAAAAGCCAGCGCGAAAGGCGTGCTTCGACCGTGTGCGATGCATTGCACACAGCCGCTTGCTGGGCCTGTACGGAGAGCGCCTGCTCATGCCGGGCCAGCAGAGTTCGGAAGGTCAAGCTCCGGTTGGCGATGGCGCGAAAGCGCGTGACATCCAGGATCGAGGCGGTACCCGGGAACAGCACCACCGCGTCGGTCAAGGATACGTCGTCGGCGAGCCCGGCCGCGGCGCCGAAAACGCTGTCGGGGCCGACCATCGCTACTTCCACCGCCTGTCCTTCCAGAAGGTTGTTTCTCATGGAGATGACGCCGCTCTGGGGCAGATAGACATGCGTCAGCGGCGCGCCGGCTTCAATAAGGACAGCTTCCCTTACCAGCTCGCCGGTCTGGAGATGCGGACGGAGCAATTCGAAGTCCGCCGATGGCAGAGCTTGCAACAGTCGGTTGGTTGAATGCGCGACAGACGGCAAAAGTGAGTACCCATTTGATCATTCGTCAGGGTGCGCCGTTGCAGTTCTGACAGGATAGGAAAGATGAGCCCGGCGATTCGATTGCGCAAGGTGGAAAGTTGTCGCCGGTTCCAATACACCGCAGAGGGCAGACAGCGGGCAGCATTGAGGCGGAAATGAGAATTGCGCGCTGATTCGCGGTGACGAAAATCGCAGCGCGATCAGTACGGGAGTCAATTGAACGCCCGGATGGGCGGGAGAAAGCCCGGCATGCGACGCATTCTTGTTGTGGATGACGACCCACATATCTGTCTCGCCATTCGCGCCTGGCTGAAGCGTCATGGCTTCAAGGTCGCAATCGCCGATGGTGGCCCCAGCGGCCTTTTGGCTCTCGACAACTCGACGTTCGACCTGATGATCGTCGATATCTTCATGCCCAGTATGCGCGGCTTCGAATCGATCCGGGTGTTTCACGATCACGCGCCGAAGGTGCCGCTGATCGCGGTTTCCGGTTACGCGTTTTCCGGCATGGAGCGGGCTAGTCCCGATTTCCTGAGCCTGGCGCTCAGGCTCGGCGCGACGCGCTGCCTGCGCAAGCCATTCAGGCCGGCGACATTGCTGAGCGTGATCGACGAATGCCTGTCGGAGGCTGAGCCTCGTCGCAGATACGTTGCCACCCTGGCCGCCGTTACCAACGCACTGTCGGACAAGTCTTCACACGAGCCGAGAGAGGACGTTTTTGCAGATTGAGGCTGTTGGAGTTCCGTCGACGACAAGACGCAATGTCTGGTGGGGTCCATAGGAAAATCCGAGATCGACACGGCCCGTCGCGACATTGCCCGGTTTTATTCGACTCAAATCATAATGGAAAGAGACTCACTTGCACCACGATTCAGAAATTGCCGAAGCAACGAAGACCCATATCAGGCCTCGGGGGACTCTCATGCCACGTGTTCTTGTTGTCGACGACGATCCAATGGTCTGCATGGCCATAGAGATCTATCTCGAGCGGCACAGCTTTCAGGTCATCATCGCCGACGGCGGCGAAGCCGGGTTGCGCGCGCTGGAAGGCACGCCATTCGACCTGATGATTGTCGACATCTTCATGCCGCATATGCGCGGTTTCGAGTCGATCAGGATATTCCACGAGCGCGCGCCGACGGTTCCGCTGATCGCGATGTCCGGCTACGCCTTTGCCAATCTGGACTCGCCGGCTCCCGATTTCCTCAGGATGGCGCTTGAACTCGGTGCAAGCCGCTGCCTGCGCAAGCCGTTCACGCCGGTGGCGCTGCTGGCCGTGATCAACGAGTGCATGGCGGAAGCGCAGTCCCGTTTCGCGAGCGTCGTTCAGCTGAGATAGCGGTGCCTGCCTGTTGCGGAGGGCAGGCGATGCCGGGATCCAATGACATGCCCTGCAGTCCCTCGCCGGCGGAAGTCGCCGAGGCGCAAGCCGGTCGAGCCAGACGGATGGAGATCGTCGGTCAGCTGACCGGCGGCGTCGTCCACGACTTCAATAATATCCTCACCGTCATCTCGGGCACCATCGATATCCTGGCCGAGGCTGTCGCGGACCGGCCGGACCTAGCGGCAATCACGACACTGATCGGTGATGCCGCCGCCCGTGGCGCCAGCCTGACGTCGAACCTGCTTGCGTTCTCGTGCGGCCAGCCTTCGCAGGTCAGCGACGTCGATGTCGGCTCACTGCTGGCCGACGCCGCGCGTTTGCTTCGGCCCACGCTCGGAGAGCAGATTGCGGTCAGTTCAAAGCCCGTTGTCGGCGTGCAGTTGGTTCGGGCCGATCCCTCCCGGCTGATGGCGGCGATCCTCGATCTCGCCATCCTGGCGCGTGACGCCATGCCGCGCGGCGGCGAACTTGTTTTCGAGGCTGAACCCGCCGACCTCGAAACATCCGCGGATGATTTTGTCATGATCGCGGTCAGCGCCTCCGGCTATGGCGGTATCGCCGACCGTCCGGAGCCGGTATTCGCGGATCTCGGCGGTGTCGAGGATATCGTCCGGCAATCCGGCGGCCATCTCGAAGTCCGCGGCGAAGCCGGCCGTGGAACGTCCATCAGGATATATCTGCCCCGCGCAACAGCCGTCGCTCAGCCGCCTGACGAAGCCGACAGCGAACGGGGCGACGAGGCGGTGTTGATCGTGGAAGATGACGCGCTGGTGCGCCAGTATATCGTCGGCCAGGTTCAAAGCCTCGGTTACCGCGTGCTGGCCGCCGGCAATGCCCGCGAGGCCATGACGTTGATCGACGATGGCGAGAACATCGATCTTCTCTTCACCGATGTGATGATCCCCGGTCCGGTGAATGGACAGCAGCTCGCGATCGAAGCGGTCGGTCGCAGGCCGCTGCTCAAGGTGCTGTACACCTCGGGTTATGCGGACAGCGCGCTGGTACGACAGGGGCGCCTCGATGCCGGCGTGTTGTTGCTCGCCAAGCCCTATCGCAAGGACGAACTGGCAAGAATGATTCGCGCCGCCCTTGCGGCCTGACGCCCCGTAATTCTCCGGTCGACGCGACCGAATGATCGTCCCGATGGCTGAAGTCGCTGTGCCGCAGCGGTTGCTGCCGCATTTTCGTGGCGAATACCATTCGGCCAATTACGTTGGGCGGCGCCCTCCTATTCGCGTTTCTGGGTATTTGTACGGAGTGGGTATTTAACGAACAGGTCACACGCGGAGGAACAGTGTAGCCCGTCGCCGAAGAATAAGCGGCGACGTGTAAAAGTGTAACATCCAGAAGGATCAAACAGTATGTCCGGCATTGTTCTCTCGTCCTCCGTTCGCCAGAATTTGCTTTCGCTGCAGTCGACCGCCGATCTGCTCGCCACCACGCAGAGCCGCCTTTCGACCGGCAAGAAAGTGAATACCGCGCTCGACAATCCCACCAACTTCTTCACCGCCCAG
>JBDRNF010000053.1:0-31175 GCA_043811435.1 Pseudomonadota bacterium | reverse complement strand
AGCCCGGCCATGGACGATGTGCTGCGGCAGTTGTTCAACCGGTAGTGCCTCGGCGACGGCACCCTTACTTACCCTCCCCTGGAGGGGCCGAGACGAGCGAAGCTCGCTCTTGGGTCGACGCGAATGAAATGAGCGGCGGGGTGGGGTGAAGGTCTCTCATTTCGAACGGTGCCCGAATTGAGAGACTGTCACCCCACCCCGGCGCGCATTCGCTACGCGATGCGAGCCGACCCTCCCCCTCCAGGGGAGGGTAAGAGATAACCATGCCGGCTTCGCCGCCGTCCGGGACCTTGCAAATTGTGCTAAACAGGGCGGGCTGAGCGCGAACCTCGCTGGGGGGTGGCGCACGAGGGTCTGGATGAGCGCGGTCAAGGACAAAACCTGGTTTCTGCGCGAAGGGCTGTTCGCCAAATACGTCGTCTCGCTGGTCGGGCTTGTCGTGTTCGTGCTGGCGGTCAACGGCGCGATGGAGACCTGGATCAGCTATCGCGGCACAAGGGTCGCGCTGGTCGAAGCCATGGGCGAGAAGGCGGAGGCCACCGCGCGGCGGGTCGAGCAGTCGATCTATGAGCTGGAGCGGCAGATCAGCTGGGTGACGCGCGCCAGTGCGACCACGGCGAATCTCGATCGCACCCTGCAGCATCGCCGCGCCGATTATGCGCAGCTGCTGAATCAGCTGGCGGCGGTGAGCCAGCTCACCTTCATCAGCGGCAGCGGCCGCGAATTGCTGCGGATGTCGCGCACCCAGGTGGTGACCGACGGCGACGCCGACTTCTCCCGCGACGTCCGCTTTACCGAGACCAACGACAAGGGCGTCACCTTCGCGCCGGTATATTTCATCGGCTCCCGCCCCTTCATGTCGATCGCGGTGTCGCATTCCGGCGTCAATGCCGGGGTCACGCTGGCCGAGATCGATCTGCGCTTTCTCAACGATTTCCTCGGCGAGGCCCAGATCGGCAAGGTCGGCTACGCCTATCTGGTCGATGCGCGCGGCCAGGTGCTGGCGGGCGCCAAGGGCCCGGAGGTGGGCAGGGAGCTCGCCAGCCTGCCGCAGGTCGCGGCGCTGTTGAAGCCGGACGGCGCGGCGCTGACCTCGGGCACCGGCTATGACGGCGAGAAGGTGCTGACGGCATCGAGCCCGGTGCCGAAGCTCGGCTGGAATGTGCTGTACGAGCAGCCGACCGCGCAGGCGCTGGCGCCGATCCGCGACCAGCTGGTGCGGATCGCGCTGTTGATCGGGCTCGGCCTCGTGGTCGCTATACTCGCGGGCACCGTGCTGGCGCGACGGATGCTGATCCCGATCACGGCGCTGCGCGCGGGTGCAAGGCGGCTCGGCGCCGGCGATTTCAGCCATCGCATCGAGGTGCGCACCAAGGACGAGCTGGAGGAGCTGTCCGACCAGTTCAACAGCATGGCGGGCCAGCTGCAGGAAACCTATGCCGGCCTCGAATCCAAGGTCGAGGCGCGCACGCGGGATCTGGCGCGCTCGATCAACGAGCTCAAGGTGCTGGAGGAAGTCGGCCGCGCGGTCGCCTCCTCGCTCGACCTCAACGCCGTGCTGCCCACGGTGGCGGCGCGCGCGCTGGAGATCACCCATGCCGATGCGGTGCTGATCTACGGCCACGACGCGGCCAAACATCAGTTTCACCTCACCGAGGCGATCGGCATCGACAAGGCGGCGGGCGACAGGCATCTCGTGATCGACGAGGCCGGCAGCGTGCTCGGCGAGGCCGCGGCGACTGGCGAGCCGATTGCGATACCCGATCTCGCCGACGCCGCCGAAAACCGGCTGCGCGATGTCGTGCTGGAGGCCGGCTTCCATTCGGTGCTGGTGGTGCCGCTGGTGGACCAGAAGGGCGTTCTGGGCTCGCTGGTGGTGTTGCGCAAAATGGCCGGCGCGTTCTCGCCCGACCTGATCGGGCTGATGAAGACCTTCGCGCACCAATCGGTGCTGGCGATGCGCAATGCGCGGCTGTTCACCGAGGTGGACGCGAAGGGCCGCGAACTCGCGACCGCGCACGCCACCGTGCAGCAGCAGGCGGCAAAACTGCAGGAACAGACCGACGAGCTGAAGAACTGGAACCGGTCGCTGGAAGAGCGGGTCGAGAAGCAACTCGGCGAGATCGAGCGCATCCGCCGGCTGGAGCGTTTCCTGCCGCCGCAGGTGGCGCAGCTGATCGCTTCGTCCGACGGCCACGATTCGCTGCTCGACAGCCACCGCCGCGAGGTCACCGTGGTGTTCTGCGACTTGCGCGGCTTTACGGCGTTCACCGAGACCACCGAGCCGGAAGAGGCGATGAATGTGCTGCGCGAATATCACGCCGCATTGGGCGAACTGATCTTCCGCTACGAAGGCACGCTCGACCGCTATGCCGGCGACGGCGTGATGATCCTGTTCAACGCGCCGATCCCGTTCGACGACCATGTGCAGCGCGCGGTGAAGATGGCGGTGGAGATGCGCGACACCATCGGCGTGCTGACGCAGAAATGGCGCAACCGCGGGCACAGCCTCGGGTTCGGCGTCGGCGTCGCGCTGGGCTATGCGACATTGGGCCAGATCGGCTACGAGCAGCGGCTGGAATACGCCGCGATCGGCAGCGTCACCAACCTGGCCTCCCGGCTGTGCGACGAAGCCAAGGCCGGCCAGATCGTGGTCAGCCAGCGCGTGTTCGGCATGGTCGAGCCATGGGCCGAGGGAAGGCAGCTGGAGGACCTGACGCTGAAGGGATTCAACCATCCGATCCTGGCGGTGGAGATCTTGCGCTGGCGCGGAGAGGATGAGGTGGTGGAGGCCGAGGCTGAGACGGCCGAGGCGCCGCGGAGAAGGCAGCAGCCGTTGTAGGGCGGGGTTGCGGGCCGCAGGGGTGGGGCAGCGCTTGCCGGGGCCGCCTCAACAAAAATGTCGAAAACAACCCCATGTACAGAATGGCTAGACGGGCGGACGTCGTCCCGGCACAAGGTATAGTAGGTCAGGCTGCGTCGGGCGCGGTCCGAACGGGCGAGCGAACGCCCCATCCTCGGGCAACAGATCGATAGCGCCGAGCCGTTTTCGGCCGTCGAGTTGCCGGATGGCCCGAACATGCGCAGCAGGCTTTGGGCGATTGCTCGGCGGCACCCAGTGCAAGCACGTCAACGAGCTGTGCAAGGATCGCCGCAACGTCCGCGGCAACCGCCCTCATTCTCGCCCGCGTGTTTGGCAACAGCCCGGATTCTGACTCGACGTGGCGAACCGATCTGCGGGAAGCGATGCGTTCGCCGCGTGAGTGCAGGCGGAGCGAGCGCGCGCGACCTCTGGCAGCGGTGGCGCGACCTGCCCGGACTGTGATCACCCGTCGCCTTCACCGCACTCCATGCCCAAAGTTCGTAACGATCATGATACGCCCCTCCAAAGGAGCCGGGTCCAATGATTTGCCTGCCTGCATGATCAACGCTACCTTGGCGTATCCATATCTTAAGGGGATAAGGCTGTGGTCGATCCAAAGATACTGAGATTCACTACAGCTGTGTTCTTGCTTACTGTTGTGAGCGGATGCGTAAACAAATCTGATCTTGATGCATGGCAAGGCGTTCCGGTCGCGGAGCTGGATAAGCATCCATTTTTCCTGACGGTGCCGGCTGTGCGCACAATAGCCAGTGACGGAACCGAGATACGAAATTATGTCAACGGTGGTAATGTCGCTTCCTGTTCGGGCGGCGGCCAGATCTTTGCGTCTACGGTGGACACGGCAAGGTTCAGTGGCTTCTCCAGTTGCATGCAGAGATTTGAAGCCTGCAACAATATTTTCTACATCAAGGACGGTCGGGTGCAGCAGTACATAGCAAGTGGTACCGGAGGGGCAATATGCATGACGGATGCGACGCTCAGGCCGGGGTATCGAGGATCCAGTAATTTCTAGTCATCGCCGGGTTGTACGCGGACCGATCTCTTGTGCTTTGAATTTTCGGTGACTAGCGACACTCCTCGACGGACATCATCACGGAGCGCGGCCTGCCGTGGTTGAGCATCGGCACGGGAGCGCCGGCGGCGGGACTCTCGGAGAGTCCCCCTCACCCGGCGCTGCGCGCCGACCTCTCCCCGCATCCGCCTTCGCTCGAAAAGAGCTTCGGCGGACTAGCGCGGGGCGAGGTGGTTGAACGCCGGCGTCGGTTCTGAATACACATGGTATAGGTGTTTTAGCTCGCTTCAACCTTGCCGCTTGGCCCGCCAGCCCGCCTTCTGATATCGATAGCCCCCGAAACGGGATCATATTGCCGATGAATCATTTCCCCCTCCTCCTCGCCGCCCTCCTTCTCGCCTCCCCCGCGCTGGCCGCGGACGAGCCGCCGGCGGAGGCCGCGCCGAAGGGGGCCGCGGTCACCGTGTTCAAGGCCGCAAAAGCCTGCTTCGACAATATCGTCGACGTTTCCGGCATCCTGATCCCGCGCGAGGAGACGATGGTGCGCTCGGAGCGGCCGGGGCTGAAGGTGGCGGAGGTGCTGGCGGAGCCCGGCGACACCGTCACCGCCGGGCAGCTTTTGGCCCGGCTGTCGCTGCCCGAGGGCGGGCTGACGCTGGTGGCGGCGCCGATCGCGGGGGTGGTGTCGAACTCCACGGCGGTGATCGGCGCGGTGGCGGGAGCCAAGGGCGAGGCGCTGTTTACCATCATCGCGCGCAGCGAATTCGACCTGGTCGGCATGGTGCCGGTGGGCGATATTTCCAAGCTCGCGGTCAACCAGTCCGCGCGGATCAAGATCATCGGCGCCGGCGAGGTCGAAGGCAAGGTGCGCCGGGTGGCCTCGACCATCGAGCCCAACAGCCAGCTCGGCCAGGTCTTCATCTCGGTCACCCAGCCGCGGCGGCTTTTGGTGAATTCGTCCGCCCGGGCGCTGATCAAGACCGGGCAGAGCTGCGGCATCTCGGTGCCGCTGACCGCGATCCTCTACAGCGAGGCCGGCACCGTGGTGCAGGTGGTGCGGCGGGGACGGGTCGAGACCAAACAGGTCGAGGTCGGGCTGATGTCGGGCGGCCAGGTCGAAATCCGCCAGGGCATCGAGGAAGGCGACACCGTGGTGGCGCGCGCCGGCGCGCTGCTGCGCGAAGGCGACCCGGTGCGGCCGGTGACGGCGAGCGTGGGTGTGAAGAAGTAGGGGTTCTTGCACCCAACCCCCGTCGTCCCTGCGCACGCAGGGACCCATAATCCCGGTCATCTCGGACAGTGCGCAGTGGTTCAACAAGGCCGCTAACGCCATCCATCATATCGATGGGCCGCAGCGTATGGGTCCCTGCGTTCGCAGGGACGACGTTGATGGAGATTGCAAGCTGCAGTCCCAGCTTCGCAGGGACGATGATTTTGGTATATGCTTGGCGTCGTCCGCAACAGCCACTCTCAGCTTCGCGCATGTATTACGTCTACATCCTCGCGAGCCGGCGTCACGGGACCCTGTATATCGGGGTGACCAATTCCCTGCAGAAGCGGCTGGCGGAGCATCGCGAGGGCGAGGGCTCCTCGTTCGTCAAGGCTTACGGCGTTTACCGGCTGGTGTATGTCGAGACTTACGAGCGCGCGGAGGAAGCGATCGCGCGCGAGAAACAGCTGAAGCGCTGGAAGCGGGACTGGAAGATCGAGCTGATCGAACGCGAGAATCTGGAGTGGCGCGATCTCAGCGATCTGCTGGTTTAACTTGTCGTCCCTGCGAACGCAGGGACCCATAATCCCGGCCATCTGGGGCAGTGGCGCAGTGGTTCAACAAGGCCGCTAACACCATCCACGATGCCGAGGGGCCGCGGCGTATGGGTCCCTGCGTGCGCAGGGACGACGTTGATGGAGATTCGCAAGCTGCGATCCCTGCGTTCGCAGGGACGACGATGAATTTAGCTTCCCGCCTTGTCGCCCGCCGCCGCGAAGCTGACGTCTTCCGGGAGCGAGGAGGATACCGAGGGCACCTGTTCGCCGTCGGTGGCGCGGGAGATGGCGATGCGGGTCCTGTTGAAGGCGGCCTCGATGCCGGCGAGCTGCGGGTTGAGCTCCTTGAGCAGCTCGGTCATCAGCACGCTGTGGACGCCTTTGGAATCGTCGGCGACCTTGCCCGGCGAGGCCGAGGTCAGGATCAGCGCGTTGTCCGGGGCGGCGATCGGGGCGAGGCCGTGGGAATAGGCGCGGAAGCGGCGCTCCCAGGGATTGCGCCTGCTGGCGTCGACCACGACCAGCTTGGCGCGGGCGCCCTTTTCGCTGACGGCGTCCAGCACCGATTCAATGCTGACGCCGTCGCGCCGCACGTCGGCTTCCTTCCAGATCTTGGCGTCGACCGGGATCATGTAGCTCTCGCGGCGGGCCTGCACGGCGTATCCGCCGAAGAACAGCATCACCACGCTGTCCGGCTTCACCCTGGCCTGCAGCCGGGCGACGGCGCGGCGCATGTCGTCCTTGCTGGCGTCCTCGACGACGTCGACGTCGAAGCCGCTGCTACGCAGTTTGGCGGTGAGCGCGCGGGCGTCGTTGATCGGCTGCGCCAGCGGCGCGTTGGCGTCGGGATAATGGCCGTTGCCGATCACCAGCGCGATCTTCGAACCCCTGGCAACGCCCTTGGCAACACCGGCTTCGCCCGGCGCGACGGCGATCGCTTTGGCGGCATCGAGCGCGCGCTTGTTCAGCGCGGCGTGGGCGCCGAGTCCCAGGGACACCGTGGCCACCAGCACGGCGGCAATGGTGAGGCTGCGGCGGGAGATGCTGAGCTTCCAGAACTTCATCACGGTTCATTCCCGGTCACCGGCAAGGGCGCGCTCATTAGTCGCGTCAACGCCGATTAGGTTTGAGGGGTTGCCGGGCGGTGTGCCGTCCAATTGCGCGCAATTTGCGGCATCGCAACAAAGAAAGCTTTAACCCGCCGGAGCTTCATCGGCAACCTCGTTTGGCGAATGCAGCCCCGCGGGCCACGCGTGGGAGAATTCACTTGATATTACAGAGTCTTACTGGGGTATGTCGCGCCGCTTTTGCGGGCGCCAGATGACGCCGAAACCGGCGGCTTTGCCGTGATCTCGGTCACATATGTAATCCTTTTGTATTCCCGGGGTTTTCGTGTCATTTTTCAAGGGCTTATAGGTTGGGGAATTTGGCCGGTTTCGCGGTTTCGGCGCGGCCTGGCGGAACGTGCGTCGGCGCGGCTGGGCAGAAACTGCATGACATTTCACCGCATCGCCGGGGCCGCCTACCGCGCATTGACGGCAGCCAAGGACGGCCCGTCGCTGTACGACGTCTGCGATCCCCTGCTGTTGAAATACGCCGGCGGCGACCCGCATCTCGGCAAATTCTATCGCACCGCGCTGGGCAATCCGGCGCTGCGGCCGCTGCTGCGGCGGACCGGGCTTGCCGAATTGCGCGACGCGCCGAGATTGCACCGCCTGCGCGACGCGCTCGGCCAGGCGCGCGACCATGCCGAGCCGGACTGGGCCGCGATCGGCGCGCCGGTGGCGGATCTGCTCGATACCATCGAGCTTTCGCATCCGCGGCCGCCGGCCGAGCCTTTCCCGGCCTCGGCGCCCGCACCTGATATCCCGCAGATCGAGAGCGTGATCCGCGGCTGCGCCGCGCATCTGCTGAAATCCTTCCGTCGCAACGGTTTCATCCCGACCTATGCCGCCTTCAACCTGATCGGCGACGCCGATCTGCGCGGCCGCGAGCTGCTGATGGCGCTCACCGGGTTGAATTCGCGCGGCTACAAGAACTCGACGCTGCTGTTCAACCTGGCGCGGGTGTTCATCGCGCGCTCGCCGGCCCGCGCGCTGATCAACCCGCCGTGGCGGGGGATCGCCGAGCCGATGTGGGAGCCGATGCAGATCCGCCACCGCTCGGCCTATTACGACGCGTTCTTCACCGAGGCGCTGCTGAGCTTTGCCGAGACCGGCCTGGCCTCCCCCGACGAGGCCACCGCCTCGCGCCGCGCGATATCGGACATGGTGGATTTCTGCCTCACCACCAGCGCCGAGGACGTGCCCTCGCATGACGGCGCCACCGTCCGCGTCATCACCGCGCTGGCGCCGCTGCCGCATCCGCGCTTTTCGAAGTTCTTCGCCCAGATCAAGCAGGACCTCGGCTTCGGCATCTACGTGCCGGACTGCGACACCACCGCCTGCTCGTTCTCGGCGGCGACCCAGGCCGGCTCGACCGACCCGATCCTCGACCAGCCGCTGCTGGATTTCTACGCCGGCTACCAGGTAGCGGAGGGCGTCAACGAGCCGAAGGTGACGGTGCCGCTCAACGACAACATCGATTACGAGGGCGGCGTCGTCACCTGGATCGACAACCTCAAGGGCGAGCGGCCGTTCGGCAACGATCTCGATCCGACGCTCAATCTCGACATTCTCGAAGTCAGCTTCCGCAACTTCGCGCGGTGGAAGGTTTGCGAGACCCCGGCGCGATTGCAGACCGTGCACCGCATCATCGGCTTCCAGAAGCGGCTGGTGCTGAGCGGCGCCTTCACCAATCCGCGCTCGCATATCTATTACCTGCCGGAGCTCTATTGCGCCTATTTCGGCCGCTGCTACGCCGCCTTCATCGCGCTGCCGAAGGCCGCCCAGGCCGCGCTCGATCCCGACGGCACGTTCGAGATCATCTGGCCCAGGGTACTGGCCTATGTGCAGAGCGAGCTGGTCGCGCACGAGATGAACGCGTTCGACGCGGCACTGGCGCTGATCGCGCTCGGCCATCTCGGCGCCCCGCCCGCCAGCTTCGCGCCGGCGCTGCATTGCATCGTCCGCAGCCTCGGCGAAGGCGGCCGGCACGGGCCGTTCAAGGCCTATGAGTGGAACAAGATGAAGACCCCGACCCGGATCCTGGTCGGCGGCCCCGAAGTCACCTCCGCCTTCGTGCTGATGGGCCTGGCGCTGGCGCGCCGCGCGATGATGGCGGGGAGCGCGCGGTAAGGCGCTCGGTGCACTTACCCTCCCCTGGAGGGGGAGGGTCGCTCGCGTCCGGCGATGCGCAGCATCGTCCGGTGCGAGCGGGGTGGGGTGAAAGTCTCTCATCGCAAACAGTGCGCGAGGTGATGGACCGTCACCCCACCCCGTCACGCATCTTGCGAAGCGAGCCGACCCAAGAGCGAGCTTCGCTCGTCTCGACCCCTCCAGGGGAGGGTAAGTGAGATCATCGCGTTAAGTTGAAAAACCCCGCGCTGGTGCGCCAGCCCCATCCGCACCACAATCGCGGTGCCTGATTGGACGATTCCTCATGGTAGGCGGCCGTTTGTTCATGAAATTCCTGATTGCGCTGTTCGCATTGCTGCTGCCTGCCATCGCCGATGCCGCCGACATCACCGGCGTTCCGAAAATCCGCTCGGCCGATCACATCCAGATCGGCAATTCCCGCATCCGCCTCGGCGGCATCGACGCGCCGCAACTGGACCAGCTCTGCCTCAACACCAAAGGCGAGCGCTGGGCTTGCGGGGCCGCGGCGCGCGACGAACTGATCAAACATGCCGGCACCAGGACCTGGAGCTGCCACCGGCGCCAGGTCACCGACCGCCGCGGCCGCATCGTGGCGCGCTGCCATGTCGACGGCGAGGACATCCAGAAATGGCTGGTCCGCAACGGCTGGGCGCTGGCCTATGCGCGGTTTTCCCGCGACTACGAGGCCGACGACAAGGCCGCGCGCGAGGCCCGGGCCGGGATGTGGCAGGGCGCCTTCATCGCGCCGTGGGACTGGCGCGTCCGCAACAAGAAGACGGCCATTCTCGGCGCCGTCAAGCCGCCGGAGAATGCGCGCGCGATCCTGCTGGCCTCGGCGTCGGGACCGGTGGCGCCCTCGCCCGACTGCACCATCAAGGGCAACGTCAACCGCTCCGGCGTATGCATCTATCACACGCCTTCCAGCCGCTGGTACGCCAAGATCCAGATGAAGATCAGCAAGGGCACGCGCTGGTTCTGCTCGGTCGACGAAGCCGAAGCCGCGGGCTGCCGCGAGACCCGGCGCTGACGCGGTGAAGCGCGCCGCGCTGCTGTTGCTGTCGGTGGTCGCAGCCTACACGCTGGCGGCCTATGTCGTGCTGCCGGCGTTCTGGACCCATTACGAACACCAGAAGGGCCTCGCCGAGTTGCCGATGGTGACGCGAACGGCGCAGGACATTCCCGGCGATCCCGTCAATGTCGGCGTGGTCGGCGACAGCAAGGACGTGCTCTGCGCCATGCATGCCGCCGGCTGGTACCCGGCCGATCCGGTCACGCTGAAATCGTCGATCGAAATCGCCGGCAGCGTGCTGCTTGACCGGCCCTATCGCGCGGCGCCGGTCAGCAACCTGTATTATCTCGGCCGCCGCGAGGACCTCGCCTTCGAGAAGCCGATCGGGTCCAGCGCCGATCACCGCCATCATGTGCGGTTATGGAAGGTGCTGGATCAGGGCGAGGAGAACCGGCCGGTCTGGCTCGGCGCCGCCACCTTCGATCGCAGCGTCGGCGTCAGCCGCTACACCGGCGCCGTCACCCACCACATCGGGGCCGATATCGACGCCGAGCGGCAATTTCTCGCCGCCGACCTGGAGGCGGCCGGCATGGTGCAGGCGAAATACCAGGTCACCGGCATCGGGCCGACATTGGCCGGACGCAACGGCGGCGGCGACCGCTATTACACCGACGGCGAGGTGTGGATCTTGCGGCTGGTGCAAGCCTGCCGGAGGCAGACCGGCCCCGCCGACGTGATCGCCAGCCCCGCCGCGACCGAGATCAAGGACAGGATCTGGGCCGCGGTGGCGGGGGCGATTGGGAAGTAGCGGCACTTGCGATCATCGCCAACACAACACGCGCTGTCATCGCCCGGCCCGACCGGGCGACCCAGTATTCCAGAGACGCCAGCGATAGAGCCGAGAGGCCTCGGCGTACTGGATCGCCCGGTCGGGCCGGGCGACGACAGCGTTGGTTTTGTCGACCACCTTCCGCCACAGGATGGGTTGCTTCGTCGCTTCGCTGCGCTCGCAATGACGGGTTCAATCCATTATGATCACGTTCCGACTTGAATTCCCCGTTATTCCCCGGCAACCCTCCCACAGCAATCACAACAAGGAACAACAGAATGACCGTTCGCGCGGGCCGGGAGTTTCTGGCGATCCCGGGGCCCACCACCATGCCCGACGAAGTGCTGCGGGCGATGCATCGTCCGGCGCTGGACATCTATTCCGCAGAGATGATCGGAATGACCGACAGCCTGCTGCGCGACCTGTCAAAACTGTTCGCCACCAAGGGGCGCTCCTACATCTATATCGCCAACGGCCATGGCGCCTGGGAAGCCGCGCTCACCAACGTGCTATCGCGCGGCGACAAGATCCTGGTGCTGGAGAGCGGCCGCTTCGCGATCGGCTGGGGTCAGGCCGCCGCCGCCATGGGCGTCGAGGTCGAGGTGCTGAAAGGCGACTGGCGCCGTTCGATCCGCCCCGCCGAAGTCGAGGCACGCTTGCGGCAGGACGCCCATCACGAGATCAAGGCCATTCTCGCGGTGCAGGTCGATACCGCCTCCGGCGCCTGGAACGACATCGAGGCGATCGGCAAGGCAATTAAAGCTGTGGGCCACCCGGCATTGTACATGGTCGATGCGGTGGCCTCACTGGGCTGCATGCCGTTCGAGATGGACGCCTGGGGCATCGACGTCGCGATGTCCGGCTCGCAGAAGGGCCTGATGGCGCCGCCGGGCCTCGGCTTCGTCGCCGCCAACGACCGCGCCCGCGAGGTGCACAAGACCGCGGGATTGCGTACGCCCTATTGGGACTGGACCGCGCGCGAAGGCGCCGAGCACTACCAGAAATACGCCGGCACGGCGCCGGTGCACCTGTTGTTCGCGCTGCGCCAGGCCATCGACATGCTGTACGAGGAAAAGCTCGACAACGTGTTCCTGCGCCATCGCCTGCTGGCCGAAGCGGTGCGCCGCGCGGTCGCGGTGTGGTCCGAGGGCCAGGTGCTCGGCTTCAATGTCGCGGAGCCTGCCGAACGCTCCAACACGGTGACCACCGTGATGATGGCGAACGGCCACGATCCGGTGGCGCTGCAGCGCTACTGCAAGGAAAAATGCGGCGTGGTGCTGGGCGTCGGCATCGGCGAACTCTCCGGACAGGCGTTCCGGATCGCCCATATGGGCCACGTCAACGCCCCGATGATCCTGGGCACGCTCGGGGTGATCGAGGTCGGGTTGAAGGCGCTCGGAATTCCGCACGGCAAGGGCGGCACCGAAGCCGCGATCGACTGGCTGGGCGAGAGCGTGGGGGCGTAACTCACACGCCGGCAGCGATCAGGCCGAACTTCCGCTTCGCCGCTGCAGCGTACACACGCAAATCAGCGACGTCCCGAAAAGCCATTTCGGCAGCCATCGGCTCTCGAGCCAGAACATGTATCCAAGCCATCTGTGCAGCCAATAATTACCTTTCGGCGCCGGAAACGCCGTCGCACGCTTCAATCCCATCGTTTTCAGAAGCCATGCCGGAACGTAGAGCGCATGAAAGAAATAGCTCCAGCTATCCATCCGGAGAAGGGAATCCCGCGCAACCTCACGAAGCCCGTGAATGTCGTAACGCAAGAAATGTCGCCAATGTTCGTCGTAGTTCGACCACAGCTCCCGACGCGCCGGAACCGCGATGATGAACGAACGAAGGGCAGGCAGCGCTTCCGCTATCGACGACAGAAAGTCTGCCGGCCGCTCAATGTGCTCTATCACATCGAGCAGGACAACCGCGGTTACGCGCTGCCGCAAACCAGGGTCCAGATCCGCAAAATCAGTTTTCGGAAAAACAAAGTCCTGCACGTCTTCATAAACGGGAGCATCGCCGAGGTCGCAGCCATAAGCGTCGAACCCGGCCGCTCGCAGCACCCGGACGTAATGGCCCCGAGACGACCCGATTTCCAGAACCGTGTCGCCCTTGCCGCTGCAGGAGGCGACATAGTCCCTGACGATGGCACTGCGGGCACAATTCCAGTAATGAAGTTCATATCCCGATGGATATCCTTCATCAAACTCGGCGCCGGTGAACTCGGTCCCGCCGGTGTCGCTGGAATTCGCCAAAACAGTCATTTTTCGCTCTCAAGCCGCCACCGCCGATGTCTCCTCATTCGGCGCATCGAGAGTAAAGTTCAAGTCGGACGGCGTAAAGTCGCTTGAATCGGCTGCCGCACCGCATCGCGGAGAAAACGCCTCGGCCTGTTTCCGGTTGAATTCAACTCCCGTGCGGGATAAGTGCATGTTCCGCACAGGCGGGCGGGTTTCACATGATATTCGGGCCGACCATGCAGGATACCTTGCGGCAACACACCGACGCGCTGGCGCTCTCGATCGTCGTTCCATGCTTCAACGAGGAAATAGGAATGCGAGAGCTGATACGGCGCTGCTGCAGCAGCGCCGGGTCGGCGGTCGGCGAGGAATATGAACTCATCCTGGTCGACGACGGTTCAACCGACGGCACCTGGAAGGCGATAACATCGAAGATCGCCGCCCATCCAAATATCGTCGCGATAAAGCTCTCCCGAAATTACGGGCATCAGGTCGCGCTCACGGCAGGATTATCCGCGGTCAGGGGACGAACCGTTCTGGTTATCGACGCCGATCTGCAGGACCCGCCCGAACTGCTCGATGGCATGCTCAAGGCCATGCACGAATCCGGGGCCGACGTTGTTTATGGCCAGCGCAGAAGCCGCGCCGGGGAAAGCTGGTTCAAATCCTCCACCGCAAGTCTTTTCTACCGGCTGCTTGAGCTCTCGACCGACATCCTGATTCCGGTAGATACCGGTGATTTCAGGCTGATGTCCCGCCGGATTTCCGACATCATTGCGCAAATGCCCGAGCGCGATCGCTTCATTCGAGGAATGGTGGCGTTCGTCGGCTTCAAACAGATTCCCTTCCCCTATGACCGGCACGAACGTTATGCGGGTTCGACGAAGTACCCCTTGCTGAAGATGATCCGGTTCGCGGCGGATGCGTTTCTCGGCTACTCCATGGTGCTGTTGAGGTTCTCTTCGATCGCTGCATTCGCCATGCTTCTGGCACTGATCGGAGTTTCGGCCTACTCGATCTATGCATGGGTGTACGGCGATGTGGTGCCGGGCTGGACCAGCCTCATGATCTCGATCATGCTGGTTTCGTTCTTTCAATTGATCGCGTTGAGCGTGATCGGAGAGTATGTCGGACGCATCTATTTGAGCACGAAGAACCGGCCGCTGTTCATTATCGATGCCGTCGAGCGAAGCACGCCGAAATGATGCGACCGTTCTCACTCAGGGCGCAGACGATCCTCATGAGCTGGCTCGATCGCTGCCTTTTTCCGCGCAGTTCACTGCTGAACTTCATCATTATCGCGTGCCTGTCGAGCGCATTGGCGTTTCTGCTGATGGGCCGACAGATTCAGCAGGCCAACTGGGGCCTGATCGACGATCACATCGTGTTTTACTTTCTTGGGCCCGACCTTGATCTGCCCTTCAGCGAAATCTGGAATGCGCTGCTGACGAAGACCGAGGTCGGAACCCTGGAGGGGCGTTTCCGGCCGACCTACTATCTGCTCACATTGATCGAAACCTGGCTTTGGGGCCCCAACGTCCATCTCTGGTATTTGACCCACACCATCGCTTTCGCCGTGTTCCTGAGTTCGATCTGGTGGACCATGCACCGGTTTCTCGGAGGCTGGCTCAGCGGAATCCTCACCGTCTATATCTCGCTGCTTCCGCTGTGGACCGACGTATGGTCGCGACTGGGTCCTTCGGAAATCTATGGTGCGGCCTGCGTCGGCATCATGGTTTTTGCCGCCGACTTCATCATGTTCTCGGATTCTGCGCGAACCAGGAATGCATGCGCGATCCTTTTGACATTTGCTACCATCGTTCTCATCGGGCTGAAGGAAACCTTCATTCCACTCGCTTTGGGCACCGGCGTCATTTTCATATGGGCCGGGATCAGGAAAAAACTGTCGCTCCTGCTGATAGGCGTTCTTTCGCTGGTCATGCTGGCCTGTCTCGGCGGAATCGTTTTCGTGGTGAGCCGGCAGGTGCTGGCGGCGGGTACCGACTTTTACGCGAACTCCGTCGGACCCTGGCGGACGCTCCGGTTCGGGGCAATCGGTTTTCTGGAAGCTATCTTGCGAACCTGGTGGCTTTACGTCATTCCACTCGCGTTCTTCCATATTTTGCAGGTGATCCCGCGCAAATCGATGGCGGACTGGATCATGGATTCGCGCGTGGCGCTCGGCGCCTACGGATTTCTCCTGATCAGCTACGCGGCGCAAGGCGCGCTTTACCGTTCGGGGTTTCCGCAAAATAACCGCTACGACTTCCCCGCGATGCTTCTGGTGCCGCTCACCTGCTGCATTTTGGGCTGTGAAATTTCCCGCAGGCTGCGTCCGCTATATCCGGAGCGAACGATCAACTACGCCCAGTTCGCAGCGGCGGCATTTCTGGTTTTCGCACTGTTCCCCTTCTATCGAGCGCCGTCGCTCATTGCCGCCGTCCGGGCGAACATCGAAAAAACCAGTCTGTTCTACAACGAACTGCAACGTGCGGTCGCTGCGGCCAAGGCATCGCCTGATGCGCCGATCATCCTCGAAGCTCATGGCCCCGAAGCCTATGAGCCGGTGTTTTCACTCTCGTATTACCTGCCGGCGCTGGGGACTCACAATCGCATGGCGGTCCAGGTTCATCCAGACGAGAAAGGGGCGGGAAAACTTGATGAAGCTCTTAGGCAAAGATTGTCTCGCCTGGAACAGAAGGGCGACAGCACCTTTACGCCCTTGTCAGGCATTCTGGCCGGCAACCCCAACTGCATCAGCATCGGAATAAATGGCCCTCCCAATGCGGCTTGCTCCGGATTTCGCGTCAATACGCGCTGACCGGGGGATAGAAGCGCTGCCACCTTCAGGACTGCCGTGCAACAAGCCGGCCCACTGGCGCACGGGCGACCAATCTGGCAATCCGCTGGTTGGAAACCAATATGATGGGTCGAGCCGCGACAACCGAGGAACCGAGTGACGCAATCAACCAATAAAGCGCCCGCCCCGATCGCACCGCGCCGCCCGCATGCCTTCACCACCCACGGCATTACCATCGTCGACGATTATGCATGGCTGAAGGATGCCAACTGGCAGGAGGTGCTGCGCGATCCCGCGGTGCTGGACCCGGATATCCGCAAATATCTCGAAGCCGAGAACGACTACACCGAAAGCCTGCTCGGCCACACCGCCGGCTTGCAGAAGACGCTGGTTGCGGAAATGCGCGGGCGCATCAAGGAGGACGATTCCAGCGTGCCCGCGCCGGACGGTCCCTATGCGTATCTGCGCAAATTCCGCGAGGGCGGCCAGCACGAAATGTTCGGCCGCATGCTGCGGGGCGGCGGCGAGATCGCGATCGTGCTCGATGGCGACAGGCTCGCGGCCGACCACGACTATTTCAGGTTCGGCGGCAGCCGACACTCGCCGGACCACAGGCTGGTGGCCTGGAGCGCCGACATCAAGGGCTCGGAGTATTTTTCCGTCCGGGTGCGCGAATGGGCGACCGGCGCGGACCATGACGACCTCGTCGAGGAAACCGACGGCGCGGTGGTGTGGAGCGCGGACAGCCAGAGCTTCTTCTACGTCAAGCTCGACGACAACCACCGGCCGATGCAGGTCTGGCGCCATCGGCTCGGCACGCCGCAGGCGGATGATATTCTGGTCTACGAGGAGAAGGATTCCGGCTGGTTCACCCATATCCATGAGAGTTCCAGCGGCCGGTTCTGCGTGATCGCCGGCGGCGATCACGAGACTTCGGAACACCGGCTGATCGATCTTGCCGATCTTTCCGCATCGCCGCTCCTGATCGCGGCGCGCGAGGAAGGCGTGCAATATTCGGTCGCCGACCGCGGCGACGAGCTATTCATCCTCACCAATGCCGACGGCGCCGTCGACTTCAAGGTGGTCACGGCGCCGCTTGGCTCGCCGGAGCGCGCCAACTGGCGCGACCTGATCCCGTATCGCGAGGGCATCTACATCCTCGATGTCGAACTCTATGCCGGCCACATGGTGCGGCTGGAGCGCGCCCATGCGCTGCCCGCCATCGTCATCCGCGATCTCGCGACCTCGGAAGAGCACGCCATCGCGTTCGACGAAGCCGCCTATTCGCTCGATACCATGGGCGGCTACGAGTTCGAGACCACGAATCTGCGCTTTTCCTATTCGTCGATGACGACGCCGTCGGAAGTCTACGATTACGACATGGCCAGCCGCAGTCGTATTTTGCGCAAGCGCCAGGAGATACCGTCCGGCCATAACCCCGCCGACTACGTCACCACCCGCATCATGGCGACTTCGCATGACGGCGCGCAGGTGCCGGTCTCGATCCTGCATCGCAGCGATCTCAAGCGCGACGGTAACGCGCCGCTGCTGCTGTACGGCTACGGCTCCTACGGCATGGCGATGCCGGCGTCGTTCTCCGCCAACCGGCTGTCGCTGGTCGACCGCGGCTTCGTCTATGCCATCGCCCATATCCGCGGCGGAGCCGACAAGGGCTGGGGCTGGTACCTCGACGGCAAGCGCGAGAAGAAGACCAACTCGTTCGATGATTTTTCGGCCGCGGCGCGCGCGCTGATCGCCGCGAAATACACCGGCGAAAAACGCATCGTCGGCCATGGCGGCAGCGCCGGCGGCATGCTGATGGGGGCGGTCGCCAACCGCGCCGGCGAACTGTTCGCCGGCATCGTCGCCGAGGTGCCGTTCGTCGACGTGCTCAACACCATGCTCGACGACACCCTGCCGCTGACGCCGCCGGAATGGCCGGAGTGGGGCAACCCGATCGAAAGCGAGAAAGATTTTCGCACCATCCTGTCCTACTCGCCCTACGACAACATCGCGGCGAAGGATTACCCCAAGATCCTCGCGATGGGCGGGCTGACCGATCCGCGCGTCACTTATTGGGAGCCGGCCAAGTGGATCGCGCGGCTGCGCGCCACCATGATATCAGGCGGCCCCGTCCTGCTGCGCACCAACATGGGCGCCGGCCATGGCGGCGCCTCCGGCCGGTTCGACCGGCTCGACGAAGTCGCGATCGCCTATGGGTTCGCGCTGTGGGCGGTCGGGATGGCCGAACGAGGCGAGGTCTAGCGCTCCCTCTCCCCGCTCTTCTTCGCGGGGAGAGGGTTGGGGTGAGGGGCTCAACAGGCAGACGCGTGGAGGGCCCCCTCACCCGGATTGCTTCGCAATCCGACCTCTCCCCGCAAGCGGGGCGAGGTGAAGTAAACTACCGCCCCGTCGCTTTCCGCCACGCCGCGAAATCGACCAGGGTCTGCTCGTCGGTGGCGGGGTAGAGCCCGAAGATGCCGCGGCCCTGTCGTACCTGTTCGGTGACGAAATCCTCGAACGCGGTCATTTCAAACGCTTCATCGGCGATTTCGTCGGCGAGATGCGCGGGGATCACGATGACGCCGTCGCTGTCGCCGAGGATGACGTCGCCGGGAAACACCGGCGCGTCGCCGCAGCCGATTGGGCAGTTGATCTCGATCGCCTGGTGCAGCGTCAGGTTGGTCGGCGCGCTCGGGCGGTGGTGAAAGGCGGGAAAGCCGAGCTTTGCGATTTCGGCGGAATCGCGAAAGCCGCCATCGGTGACGACGCCGGCGACGCCGCGCTGCATCAGCCGCGTCACCAGAATGGCGCCGGCCGACGCCGCACGGGCATCCTTGCGGCTGTCCATGACCAGCACCGCGCCCGGCGGACAATCCTCGATCGCCTTGCGCTGCGGATGCGAGCGGTCGCGGAACACGTCCAGCTTGTTGAGGTCCTCGCGCGCCGGCATGTAGCGCAGGGTAAAGGCTTCGCCGACCAGTGTCGGCTGATCGGGACCGAGCGGGTGGACGTCCTGAATGCACTGGCTGCGAAAGCCGCGCTTGAACAGCGCCGTGGCCACGGTGGCGGTGGAGATGGTTTTCAGTTTGGCGCGGGTGGCGTCGCTGAGCTTGGTCATTGGTTACTATTCTCCACTACTTGTCATTCCGGGGCGCGCCCACTTGGCGCGAGCCCGGAATCCATAACCACGATCGTGAGTATGGATTCCGGGCTCGTTCCGCTTCGCTCCACGCCCCGGAATGACGAGATAATTAACCCCCGGAATGACGATCTCAGTAAATCGAAGGTTCATCCACCGGTCTGCCAAAACCGGTTTCGAGGAAGTCGAAGTCGCAGCCCTCATTGGCCTGCTTGATGTGCCTGGTGAACATCCAGCCATAGCCGCGCTCGTAGCGCTTCTCCGGCGCCCTCCATTCCGCGCGGCGCTTTGCCAGCTCGGCTTCCGGCACATCGAGGTTGATGGTGCGAGCGTCGACGTCCAGCGTAATGAGGTCGCCGTTGCGCACCAGCGCCAGCGGGCCGCCGATAAAGGATTCCGGCGCGACATGCAGAATGCAGGCGCCGTAACTGGTGCCGCTCATGCGCGCATCCGACAACCGCACCATGTCGCGCACGCCCTGCTTCACCAGTTTGGTCGGGATCGGCAGCATGCCCCATTCCGGCATGCCCGGCCCGCCCTGCGGCCCGGCATTGCGCAGGATCAGCACATGGTCCGATGTGACGTCGAGATCGGGATCGTCGATCGCCTTCTTCATCGAGGGGTAATCGTCGAACACCAGCGCGGGGCCGGTGTGCTTCAGGAAGCGCGGCTCGCAGGCGCTGGGCTTGATGACGCAGCCGTCGGGGGCGAGATTGCCCTTGAGCACCGCGAGCGCGCCTTCGGCGTAGATCGGATTTTCCACCGTGCGGATCACGTCATCATCGTAGACTTCGGCGCGCGCAATGTTCTCGCCGAGCGTCACGCCGGTCACGGTCATGACGTCGAGGTGCAGATGCTGCTTGATCCGGCTCATCAGCGCCGGCAACCCGCCGGCATAGAAGAAATCCTCCATCAGGTATTTGTCGCCGGAGGGGCGGACGTTGGCGATCACAGGTACCTTGCGGCTGGCGATCTCGAAATCGTCGAGACCGATGTCCTGGCCGGCGCGGCGCGCCTGCGCGATCAAGTGGATGATCGCATTGGTCGAGCAGCCCATCGCCATCGCCACGGTGATGGCGTTCTCGAATGCCTTGCGGCTCTGGATCTTTTGCGGCGTCAGATCTTCCCACACCATCTCCACGATCCGGCGGCCGCATTCGGAGGCCATGCGGATGTGGCCGGCGTCGGCGGCCGGGATCGACGAGGCGCCCGGCAGGGTCATGCCGATCGATTCGGCGATCGCGGTCATGGTGGAGGCGGTGCCCATGGTCATGCAGGTGCCGTAGCTGCGGGCGATGCCGGCTTCGACGTCGACCCAGTCCCGCTCGGAGATCTTGCCGGCGCGCCGCTCGTCCCAGTATTTCCAGGCGTCGGAGCCCGAGCCCAGCGTCTTGCCCTTCCAGTTGCCGCGCAGCATCGGCCCCGCCGGCAGGTAGATCGTCGGCAGATTCATCGAGGTGGCGCCGAGCAGCAGGCCCGGCGTGGTCTTGTCGCAACCGCCCATCAGCACCACGCCATCGACGGGATGGCCGCGCAGCAATTCCTCGGCGTCCATCGCCAGCATGTTGCGGTACAGCATGGTGGTCGGCTTCAGGAACGATTCCGACAGCGACAACGCCGGCAATTCCATCGGGAAGCCGCCGGCCATCAGCACGCCGCGCCTGACGTCGTCGACCCGGCTCTTGAAGTGCATGTGGCAGGGCTGCGCGTCCGACCAGGTGTTGAGGATCGCGATGACAGGACGGTCCTTCCACTCCTCCGGCGCATAACCCATCTGCATCGCGCGCGAACGGTGGCCGAAGGCGCGCAAATCGTCCGGCGCGAACCAGCGCGCGCTGCGGAGCTGGTCGGGGGTCTTTTTCGTGTCGGTCATGTCGGGGGGTCATTTCGCAGGATGGGCGTTATTGATGTTATGACGGGTTTCGCAAAGAGCTCAAGCTGTCCTGTGGATCAGGATCGGGTACCCCACTTTTGCACGGCGTTGCGCCCGGCGGTACGCCGAGTACCAGCCCGGCCGCGATCAGGGCGCGCACGCGGCCCTGCCTTGTGCCAATCGGCCGCGGCTGCCCCACGCTTTCATGCCCATGGGTCCGCCGCCGGAGCGACATCCTCGCCGGTTCCAGCCCGCTTCGATCCTTGCCGTAGTTCTACGGGTCCCGAACTTAACGGTGAAGTCGCTCAAAACCCCTATCGATATCGCCCAGGTGAAAGTCTCGCTCCACACTGCATGAGAGAGCACGTCGGCGGTAAGGAGCACCCGCTTCGCCGCCGGCCCGACGAAAGGTTCGCAATGAGTTCGTCCCGTCGCGAACGAAGCCGTATCCGTCTGCGCATCTGGGCCGGAGCCTTTGTGGCCATGGTCTGTGCCGCCATTCTTGGGCTGAGCGGCTGGGGGGAATGGTCAGCACGCGACTCGGAGTTGCGAAATGCAGAAGTCGACATGGCGAACCTGGCGCAGTCGCTCGCGCAGCACGCGAACGACACCTTCGAACTGACCGAACACGTCCTGACCAGCGTCGCCCAGGCGCTGCAGATCGAGGGCACCGGAATCGACGCCATTGCACGGCTTCAGACCTTCATTGATCGCCGCAAGCTCGGCAGGGGGCGCATTCACGGCATATTCGTATCCGACGAAAACGGTCGCTGGCTTGCAACCTCCGAAGCTGTGAACCTCAACGGCCAGGACAACAGCGACCGCGACTATTTCCGTCATCACGCTCAAACGGACGATCGCGGCATGCTGATCGGGCGGCCTGTCGAGAGCGGCACCGGCGGACAGTGGATGATCACCGCCTCGATGCGCTTCAACCATCCGGACGGCCGATTTGCGGGCGTCGTATTGGCCTCGGTCGACCCGGCATATTTCACGCAGTATTTCGCGAAGTTCGACATCGGCAAAAGCGGCGCGGTTACACTGCTGAATTCCGCCGGCATCATCCTTGCGCGCAATCCCGACAACGGCACCTATGTCGGCCGGGACATGGCGGACACGCCCCTGTTCAAGCACCGCGACAAACATCCGACGTCAACCGCCTATTATTTCGTATCGCCGCTGGACGGAGTGCAGCGGTTGAGCGCCTACAGATCCAGCGAACACTATCCCCTGATAATTCTGGCGACCAAATCACAGGATGAGGTGCTGGCGCCATGGCGCAAGGATGCCGCACTGCGGACCACGTTCGTCATCGCGCTGCTGTCGATCATTGCCGTGATCGGCTGGTACTTCGTGCAGCAATTGCGGGTCCGCCAACGCATGGCCGCCGAACTCGAGGCCAAGGAGGCCGACTTCCGACTGCTCGCGGAAGAATCGAGCGACATGGTGACCCGCATCTGTATCGACGAAGGCATTCGCTATGCTTCGCCGTCGTCGATACGGGTCGTGGGCTGGCGGCCGGAACAGCTGGTGGGTACGCCGGCGTTGGCGGGCGTGAACCCCGAGGACCTGCCACGGGTAAAGGCGATGGTCGCCGCCCTGAGGCGGGGCGACCTCACTGACGCCCGGGTCGCCTATCGCACCCGGCATCGGAACAAATCGGAAATATGGATCGAATCCAGCATGCGCGTCACCAGGGCCTATGGTACGGGGGAAATCAACGGGGTCGTTGCGATTTCGCGCGACATGACGGAGCAAAAGGCGCTGGAACAGAAGCTGGCGGCGCTTGCGACCATTGACGGCCTCACCGGCCTGGCCAATCGCAGGCATTTCGACGAGCTTCTGAAAAGCGAATGGGAAAGGGCCCGGCGCGATGGCGCCGCCTTGTCACTGCTGTTGATCGACGTCGATCATTTCAAGAAATACAATGATCGGTATGGACATCAGGCGGGGGACGCATGCCTGAAGTCGGTTGCGCAAGTGCTGGCTGCGCAAGCGCTGCGGCCCGCCGACCTGGCTGCGAGATACGGCGGGGAAGAGTTCGTGCTGCTGTTGCCGGACACCGACGCCGCGGGATGCGAGATGATCGGAAGCAGGATCCGGGATTCCCTCGCTGTCCTTGGCATCGACCACGAATTGAACCTCCCATCGCGAAAAGTGACGGTGAGCATCGGCGGCGCAACCGTGAACCGGCAAACCGCGCAGACGCAACGCTCGTCGCTGATCGAAGCGGCAGACCGGGCGCTGTATTCCGCCAAGGATGGAGGGCGCGACCGGATGGTGATGTCAGGACGAGCGATCGAGCCCTATGCGGCGCCCTTGCTGGTGCCTTGATGACCGAACACCGCATAACTCCCCGGCACCGGGTCCTGAAGGCTGCAACCATCGAGTTCGGAGGCGGGGCTATCGATTGCACGATCCGCAATCTGTCCGATGCGGGAGCGGCACTGGATGTGGCAAGCCCGGTAGGGATTCCCGATCGTTTTGACTTGATCTTGCCGGCCGACGGACGGCGCCTGCCCTGCCACGTGGTCTGGCGGAAGCAAAAGCGAATTGGAGTCGCATTCGATCGGGACCGGTGAAATTCCCGCGAATCAGATTCCCGACGCAGCGCCTTCATCCGTGTCTGCCCGGAATCGTGCAGATCGAAAGGCTTCCGGGCCATCGTAACAACAGAATCAGCGCGTCGTCCACCCATCGAAGCGCTTGCGTGCGAATGCAAATTCGGCAACCCTTTCGCGACTGGCCGTTGATTGCAGATTCGAAACGGAGCGTTGGACTTTGGCAAGGATCCTGGTCGTGGATGACGACACTGCAGTGCAGGCAACCATCCGCATTCTGCTGGAGCGGGCGGGCCACAGCGTCGTCGTGGCCGGCGACGGGCGCAAGGGCCTGACGGCATTCGAGACCGGCGAGTTCGATCTACTGTTTCTCGATATTTTCATGCCGGGAATGGACGGCCTGGAAACCATGCGGCTGGTTCACCAGCAGCAGCCGCGGATCCCGATCATTGTGATATCGGGCAATCCCGTCACCTCCGGCTCCGGCCCGGATTTCCTGACCATGGCCACCAAGCTCGGCGCGGTCAGGAGCCTGCAGAAACCTTTCAAGCCGGCAGCACTGCTGGCGGCCGTTGCCGGTTCCCTCGAGGCCGCGCAGCGCGCGTCGTCGTCATCCCTGCCCGCCGGCGAGGTTGCTTCCCGCCCATAAAGCAGAATAGCGTTGGCCGTCCCGGCCAGCCGCGCACCCATGGCGGGATAGAGCGGTGCGAAGACCAGAGATGACGCTTGCAACCAGACTAGTCGTCGCGATGATCCTGCTGGTTGCGGTCGCGGTATCCGCGGTCGGATGGCTGAGCCATCGCAACCTGGAGCAGGCGCTGCTGCCGCGAGTCCTCGATCGCATCGAGACGCATTCCCGCTTCGTCGCCGCGGCCCTTGAATCCTACGTTGCCGGCGCACGGGGCGATATCGCAGGCTTTCGGTCCGTGGCGCTGAACGGGTTGATTCGCGCACGTCTCGCAGGCGGCATCGATCCCGTGGACGGTGTATCCGAAAAGACCTGGAATGAGCGGCTCGGACGGCGTCTGGCGTCCGAGCTCCAGACCAAGCCCGCTTATGCGGAGCTTCGCATTATCGGCAACGACGAGGGGGCGCGAGAGATCGTCCGAGCCGACCGCTCGGGCCCAAACGGGGCGGTTCGACTTGTCCCCGAAGCCGAACTGCAGCGGAAGGGCGAGCGGCCTTTCTTCAAGGATACCATCAAGTTGCGGCCGGGTGAATTGTACGTCTCGCCGCTCGATCTGGTTCAGGACCACGGCGTCGTCACGATACCGCACGTGCCGACGCTGCGCGTCGCAAGACCGATTTTCGCGCCCGACGGCAAACCATTCGGCATCTTCATCGTCAACATCGACATGCGGCCCGCGCTCGACCGCGCCCGCTCGTCGGTGCGGCCAGGCGAAAGCATCTATGTCGTCAACGGACGCGGCGAATACCTGGTTCACCCCGATCGCACGCGGGAGTTCGGATCGCAGCTGGGCAAGTCCGGCGACTGGCGAAGCGACTTCCCCACTCTGGTCTCCTCGCTTGGCGCGACGCGCAGCGTCACGCAGGTCCTTCCGGAACAGGGCCCACGCCCGGACGGGATAGCGCTCGCGCCCACCCGCCTGGCCGACAGCGAATGGGTCGCCGTCATCGAACGGGTTCCCAACGCCGTCTTCATGGCGTCCGCCGCAGCGATCCGGAATTCATCGCTGCTGGTCGGATTGATTGCCGTGCTGTGCGCAGCCGGGCTGGCCGTGTTCATTGCGAGAACGCTGACCCGGCCGATCATTCAATTGACGGCAGCGGTCGAGGGCACCGGCCGCGATGGGCCGGCGGCCATTCCGGTCGATGCGGGCGGCGAGACGGGGGTGCTCGCGCGCGCATTTGCCCGGGTGATGGGTGAAGTGAATGCAAAAACCGCCGCGCTCGAACGCGAGGTTGAGGATCATCGGCGCACCGAAGCCGCGCGCGACCACTACGCCTCGCGCGAGCGTATTTTCAGCGCCGCCGTCGAATCCTCCATTGACGCCATCGTCACGGAATCCCTTGACGGCACGATCACCGGCTGGAATCCGGCCGCGGAGCGGCTGTTCGGATATCCCGCTGCGGAAGCGGTTGGCCAGCACATCGACCTCATCGTGCCGCGAATCCGGGCAGAGGAGGTGCATGATACCCTGCGCCGGGTCGGCTGGGGCGAAACCATCGAGAACTACGAAACCGAGCGCTTGTGCAGGGATGGCGGCCTGGTCCAGGTTTCGCTGGCCATTGCCCCGATCAAGGCACCGTCGGGAGAGATCATCGGCGCATCGACCACCGCGCGCGACATCACGGCAAGCCGCAGAACCGAGCACGCACTGCGCCAACAGATCGAGGAGCGACGCCGCATCTTCGACACGTCCCAGGACCTGATCCTGGTTATCGATCCAAGGGGCATGCTGGTACAGGTGAGCCCGAGCGCGGCAACGATCCTGGGATATGCGCCGAAGGAAATGATCGGCCGCAATGCCAGCGAATTCCTCCACCCCGGCGACCTGGAGATCAGCCGCGACGAACTGCGTCTGGCGCGCCGCGGAAAGCGAGCGCGAAACACCGATTCCCGCTATATTCACAAGGACGGGCGGATCGTGACGCTGTCGTGGATGGGCGTCTGGTCGGAGCCGGCCCGGCGGTATTTCTTCGTCGGCCGCGACATGACCGAAAGCCGGCTGGCGCAGGAAACGCTGCGCGAGAGCGAGCAGCTGGCGCGCGGCATCATCGATACCGCGCTCGACGCCTTCGTCCAGATCGACGACAACGGCCGCATCCGAAACTGGAATTCGCAGGCGGAAAAAATCTTCGGCTGGTCGCACGATGAAGCGGTGGGACAAAAGCTCGGCGAACTGATCATTCCGGAAATCCACCGTGCCGGTCACGCGACAGGCATCGCGCGCTTCCTGAGCACCGGTGAAGGCCCGATCCTCGGTCGACGCATCGAGATCGAAGCGCTGCGGCGGGACGGCAGGGAGGTCAAGGTGGAGCTCAGCGTCACCGCGTTGAAGCGCCGTGACGGGTTCGTGTTCAACGGGTTCATTCGCGACCTGACCGACAGGATCGCGGCGGAGGACCGGATTCGGCAGGCCGAAAAAATGGAAGCCGTCGGCCAGCTCACCGGCGGCATCGCCCACGACTTCAACAATATCCTCACGGTGATCACGGGAACCATCGAAATTCTGGCCGAAGCGGTCGAGAAGGATCCGCAACTCGCCGCCATCACCCGGATGATCGACGAAGCGGCGTCGCGGGGCGCGGATCTTACCCAGCATCTGCTGGCATTCGCCCGCAAGCAGCCATTGCAGCCGCGGGAAACCGACGTCAATGAGCTGATCGTCGACACTGCCAAGCTGCTGCGGCTCACGCTGGGCGAGCAGATCGAGATCGAATCGGTGTTTGAAGACGAAACATGCATGGCGACCGTCGACCCCAGTCAGCTTGCGACCGCCAT
The DNA here is from genome assembly GCA_043811435.1 of Pseudomonadota bacterium. Classification (GTDB taxonomy): domain Bacteria; phylum Pseudomonadota; class Alphaproteobacteria; order Rhizobiales; family Xanthobacteraceae; genus Bradyrhizobium. The sequence continues at coordinate 4,338 of JBDRNF010000053.1, read as the reverse complement.
CCTCAATCTCGCGCTGAACTCCCGCGACGCGATGCCGAATGGCGGCAAGCTCACCCTCGAAACCAGCATGGCCTTCCTCGATGAAGGCTATGCCAGCATGCACAGCGACGTCCGGCCCGGACGCTATGCGCTGATTGCCGTCAGCGACACCGGCAGCGGCATTCCCGCCGCCATCCTCGACAAGGTGTTCAACCCGTTCTTTACATCGAAGGGGCCCGGCAAGGGCACCGGCCTCGGCCTCAGCATGGTCTACGGCTTCGTGAAGCAATCCGCCGGACACATCATGATCTACAGCGAGGAGTGCCACGGCACCACGATCAGGATGTACCTGCCGCCGGGCACCGGGGCGCTGGCCGCGGCCGAAAGCGCCGCCACGGCGGCGCTCGAGGGCGGCCATGAGACCATCCTTGTCGTTGAAGACGACAAGCTGGTCAGGGACTATGTGCTGACGCAGCTGCATTCGCTGGGCTATGTCACGCTGGATGCGGCCAATGCGGCGGAAGCGCTTGCCATCGTCGCCGCCGGCCAGGACTTCGATCTGCTATTCACCGACGTGATCATGCCGGGCGCGATGAACGGCCGCCAGCTCGCCAACGAGGTGCAGAAAACCAGGCCCGGACTCAAGGTGCTGTTTACCTCGGGCTACACCGAAAATGCGATCATCCACCACGGCCGGCTCGACTCCGGAGTCCTGCTGCTCCCCAAGCCCTATCGCAAGTCGGATCTGGCCGCGATGATCCGCAAGGCGCTCGCCGGTTAGCTGCTTTTCGGACGATCCGGGGACTGACCCGCGCCCCGGCGCAGCCATCGATCGGCGGGCGCCGGTTCAGGCGCCGCGCGAGGCGGTCATCACGATACGAATGAGATCGGCCGCATTCCTGGCGCCGAGCTTCTTCATGATGTTGGCACGATGATCTTCGATGGTGCGCGGGCTGATTCCGAGATGGCGCCCGGCTTCCTTGTTGGAAGCACCCGACGTGAATTGCTCCAGCACCTCGCGTTCGCGCCGCGTCAACGGCTCCCGTCCCGGAAAATGCAGCGACGCGGTGCGTGAGGCGGAGTTCTCTGCCTGCCGGCGTGCATATGCCCCGATCGCTTCATCGAGCCGGGCCACGATTTCGCTGCCGCGGAACGGCTTTTCGATGAAATCCAGCGCGCCATTCTTGATCGCGCTGACGGCCATGGCGATGTCGCCCTGGCCGGAGATCATGAAAATCGGCGCGGGATAGTCCTCGCCTGAAAGCTCCTTCAGGATATCGAGGCCGGATTTGCCGGGAATATTCACGTCGAGCAGGATGCAGGCCGGCGTTCGCGTCCGGGCCACCGCCAGCAGCGCGGCGCCGTCGGCAAAGCAGATCACCTGATAGCCGCCCGCCGACAGCACCATCGACAGGGTATCGCGGACCGCGGGATCGTCGTCGACCACGAAGATCTCGCGTTGGGAAGCAGGATTCTCAGCCATGTGCAGGTCCATCGACAGTGAAACAACACGCCCATTCGCCGCACGATACTGCGCGCCTAATGCAGATTCGAGCCACCCGTATTTGTACGGGACGCGGCCTTAACTCACAAGTAGCGCGGCGGGCATAAAAACACGGGCAGGAGAGCAACCATGCATGCGGCACCAGACGGCGGGGTTCCGGGCCCATCCGGCGACCGGAATGACGGCCACCATTCGATCGTTTCGGAGCTGGTTTTGCTGATCGAGCAGGTCCAGGCCGGCCTGAAGCAGCTTGATGCCGCCATCGCCAGGGAATCCGCTTCCGGCAGCCAGGATACTGCCGGCAATGTTTACGTGCTGGATGACGTCACCCCCCGCTACGTCAAGGCGAGCGCCGCGCTGGATACCTGCAATGCCGGCCTTGGCGCTGCCCTTCGATGCCTGCTGGACGTCCGGGCAACCAGACACGAAGCCCGGGATTTCACGGCGAGCGACCACCGGCCGGCTCGTCTGACCAATCGCGCCTGATTCGGCTTGTGGCAAGGACGGCCGGGTGCGTGTGGCATCACGGCAAGTCCGCCGCGGTCTGCCCTCAGGCGCCTACCAGCGCATCGCTTGACATGCCGCTCGTGCGCTTCTTCTTGTTCTTTCCCTTCAGGAAGGAAACGTCGATCTCGGCCCCGTTGACGCGGACCAGCTCGCACCGCCGATAGGCGAGGCCGGTCGACGAGAGCAGCAGAAAGAACTCCTTGAGGTTGAGGCCCTGAATCGAGCCTTCCACCGTCAGGATGGCGTCGTTGTCGGAGATGGCGTTGAGCAGGCAATCGCGGCGCCAGGTTCCGTCAATGCCCATGATGCAGACACCATAGCCGCGGCTGAACGTCACGCGCTCCGGCGCTTTGGCATCATCACCCATTCGTCAACGCCCCGCCATCGCAGCGAGCTTCGGCGCAGCCGCGCCCGCGAGCGGCTGCCTTGCCGGCGTCGCGCGTTCGGCATTGGGCCGGTAGAGACCGCGCTTGTCCGGGAACGGCTTGAAGACATCGGTCAGTCCGACCACGGTTTCCGCCGCACCCAGCACCAGAAAGCCGTCCGGCTCGGTGATCTTGGCGAGGCGATTGAAGATGTTCACCTTGGTGTCCTGATCGAAGTAGATCAGAACGTTGCGGCAGAAGATCACGTCGAAGACGCCGAGCTGGGAGAAGTCGTGCAGCAGATTGAGCTGCCGGTGCTGGACCATGGCGCGAATGTCGGGGTTGATCTGCCAGAGCTCGCCGGTCTGCTTGAAGTACTTGACGAGCATCTGGATCGGCAGGCCGCGCTGAACCTCGAACTGGCTGTAGATTCCCGCCTTGGATTTCTCCAGCACTTCCTGCGACAGGTCGGTGGCGATGATTTCGATGCGCCAGCCGGCGAGCGTGGCGCCCATTTCCTTCAGGCACATCGCCAGCGAGTATGGCTCCTGGCCGGTCGACCCGGCGGCGCACCAGATCCGGATGCTCTTGCGGCTTGCGCGGGCCTTGACGATCTCCGGCACGATGGAATCGCGAAAGTGATCGAAGGGGACCTTGTCGCGAAAGAAGAACGTCTCATTGGTGGTCATGGCCTCGACCACCTGGGTGGTGAGCTCAGCGGATCCGCTCTTCATTTTCTGCACGAGTTCGCTGATGCCGGGAAGACCCGCCTTGCGCGACAGCGGGAGCAAACGGCTTTCAATCAGGTACTGCTTGTCGGCCGACAGATCGAGGCCGGAGCGTTCCTTGAGAAGCTTGCGCAGAAAGTCGTAGTCGGGCGGGGTCACTGGCTGCCTCTCGGATTGGATCGGGAAAACTTCAGATGGATCGCGTCTGATAGCGACGACATGCCGTGGATGCCGGTCAGCAAGGCCGGGAGCGCGGAGCGCGGTCGAGCGATCCGCCGGCGCGGAAATCCGCCGCTCCTGATGTCGCGAGGGTTGCCCCCGGCAGATGGTTCAGCACTCATGTCTTGACCTGACGCAACTGGTACGAACTTGCGAGACGACGGAGCCGGCTATGCCGGCACCGCGATCAAGCCGACTTCCTGGAATTTGGCCGCGATGATGTCCTTGTCGAACGGCTTCATGATGTATTCGTTGGCACCGCCCTCCAGCGCCTTGGAGATGTGCTCGATGCCGTTCTCGGTGGTGCAGAACACCACCTTGGGCACCTCGCCACCCGGCATGCGGCGCAGATGGCTGAGGAAATGGTAGCCGTCCATCACGGGCATGTTCCAGTCGAGCAGCACCGCTTCCGGCATGGCTTTCTTGCAGACAACCAGCGCGTCCACACCGTCTTCAGCTTCGATGACCTGGAAGTCGAGACTTTCCAGGATACGGCGCGCGATTTTTCGTACAATGCTGGAATCATCGACAACGAGACATGTTTGCATTTTCTAGGCTCTTTCTTTCACGAGCGGCACTTGCCAATCACTATGCTGCGAGCGAGGTCTTGGGCACGATTTCGAGTACGCGGTCGACGTCGAGGACGACCATGAGCTGGCCGTCGAGGCGATGCACGCCGCCGGCGAGCTTGGCCATGCGGGGGTCGAGGTTGACGGGGTTTTCCTCGCGGCCCTCGTCGGCGAGCTTGAGCACCTCGCCGATCTGGTCGATCAGCAGGCCATAGGATTCACCGCGCAGGTCGACGCCGACCGCCATCGGCGGCTTGCCGTCGTCGTTCTTCGGCAGGCCGAGACGGGCGCGCATGTCGACGACCGTGACGATGCGGCCGCGCAGATTGAGCACGCCGGCGATCTCGCCTGATGACAGCGGCACCCGTGTCAGCCGCTCCGGCATGAACACGTCCTGCACCCTGGAGATCGGCAGGCCGAACAGCTGGCCGCCGATCATCGCGGTGACGAATTCGGAGACGGCGCCT
>JBDRNF010000052.1:0-17608 GCA_043811435.1 Pseudomonadota bacterium | reverse complement strand
CACTGCGTGCAGGACACCGAGGGCGCGGCGCTTTCGAAGGAGCTCGCAATTCCGCAAGCCGCCCTGATCATCCGCAAGGGATTCCACAAGGAAATCGACAGTTACTCCGCCTTCACCGAGGCCGACGGCAAGACCACGACCGGGCTCGCAGCCTACCTGAAGGCGCGCGAGGTGAAGCGCCTGTTCCTGGCCGGGCTGGCCACCGATTTCTGCGTCGCATGGAGCGCGCTGGATGCCCGCAAGGCCGGATTCGAAACTTACGTGATCGAAGACGCCTGCCGCGGCATCGACACCCAGGGCTCGCTGGCAAAGGCGTGGGCGGACATGACAAAGGCCGGCGTCAAGCGGATTCAGTCCGGCGATATCGTAGCCTAGAACAGCATGTCGGATCCCGCCACCCCGGTCGCGTTCGAGATGGTTCGCCGTCCGCCGTCGCCACGGACCGCCGGCCTGATCTCGGCAATCTCGGGCTATCGCGAGCTGGCGCGTGGCCGGTTTTTCCAGCGTGAGGCCGCGCCGCTGGCGGTGCCGCTGATCATCAGTTTCGGCACGCCGTTCACCATCGCGCTCGGCCGTGAACCGGATGCGGCCGACCGCCAGGACAGCTCCCATGGCAGCTTCGCCGCGGGACTGTATGCCGGCGCCGTGTACATCGAGTCCGACGGCGGCGCCGAATGCGTGCAGGTGGATTTCACGCCGCTCGGCGCCTTCAGATTTTTCGGCGGCGCCGTCGCCGACCTCGCCGCGCGCATGATCGGCATCGATGACGTGCTCGGCGGCGAAGGCGCACGGCTGCGCGAGCGCCTCGGCGCTACCCGCGGCTGGCAGCGCCGCTTCGATATCGTCGAGGATTTTGTCGCGCACCGCGCCAACCACGAGCCTTCGCCGGAGCTGGAATTCGCCTGGCGCCTGCTGGCACGCCGCGCCGGCGACATCCGGATCGCCACTTTGGCGGAGGAGATCGGGTGGAGCCGCAAGCACCTGGTCGATCGCTTTCGTTTCCAGTTCGGTCTGGGACCCAAATCGATTGCGCGAATGATGCGCTTCCATCGCGCCTGCCGGCTGGCGCGCGCCGGAACGTCGTCCGGCTGGGCCGGGATCGCGGCGGACAGCGGGTTTGCCGATCAGGCCCATCTCATTCGCGAATTCACCGCGCTGGCCGGCGAACCGCCGACGGCCTGGGCGCGGCGCCTGGCGCTGACCGACAGCCGGCTGACGCGCCTGCAAGCCGCGTTTTCCGAGGGGTAACAAATCTTCAAGCGGACGGCATCAGGCTCGTCGCATCATCGCGTGTCAGCAAACCGAGCAGGAACTTCCCGTGACAGACATCAGCAAGATCGAGGCGCCACGTATCTATCCCACGCTCCGCTGCAAGGACGCCGAAGCGATGATGCGCTGGCTGAAGGACGTCATTGGTTTCACCGAATACGTCGTCTACCGCAGCGACGACGGCGTGGTGCAGCATGCCGAACTGGCTTACGGCTCCTCGATCCTGATGCTGGGCCAGAGCCGCGACGACGAATATGGCCGGCTGGTCGGCGACATCGGCGGCCGCCGCACCGATTCGCTCTACGTTGCCGTCACCGATCCGGACGCGCTGCACGCCAGGGTCAAGGCCTCCGGTGCGAAAATCGAGATGGACCTGCACGACACCGACTACGGCAGCCGCGATTTCGCCTGCCGCGATCCGGAAGGCAACCTCTGGAGTTTTGGCACCTACTGGCCGAAGGCGAGCGAGAAACCGCAGGCGGGGTAGCTCTTCTCCCCTCCTCCCGCTGTGTCCGCCGAAGCCGCTTGGCGAAGGCGGGCGCAGCGGTGGGGAGGGGTCGGGGGTGGGGGGTGCCTCAGCGCACTCGCTGCAAGTCGTGCGCACTTGCTGCGAACAGCGAGTCTGCGGAAACGCCCCCCACCCCCGACCCCTCCCCGCCACGCGCAAGCGCGCGTGGGGGGAGGGTAGTCAAAATGAGACCGTCTCGAGATTACACTCGCTTAAAAATAAACTTACGCCTGCTCGCTCGGCGTCGGCGCCGCCTTCGCGCCGCCCTTGGAGACCGCGACCAGCGCCGGGCGCAGCACGCGCTCGCCGATGGTGTAGCCGGCCTGCACCACCTGCACGACGGTTCCCGCCGGCACACTGGGGTCGGGGACCTCGTACATCGCCTGCTGGAAGTTCGGATCGAACTTCTCGCCGGCCGGATCGAATTTCTTGACGCCGTTCTTCTCCAGCGTGTTGAGCAGCGAGCGTTCGGTCAGTTCGACACCCTCGATCAGCGACTTCAGGCCTGGATCGGCGTTGGCCTTCGCCTCGGCCGGAACCGCATCGAGTGCGCGCTGCAGGTTGTCGGCGATATCGAGCACGTCGCGCGCGAAACCGGTGATGCCATAGGCTCGCGCGTCGGCGACTTCCTTCGCGGTGCGCTTGCGCAGGTTTTCCATTTCCGCCAGCGTGCGCAGCATCTTGTCGCGGGTTTCGGCGAGTTCCCTGGTCAGGGCTTCCACCGAGCCTTCCTCGGGATCGTCGGGCATGATGTAGGGTTTGGAAACCACGGGCTCGGCGGCCTTGGCCGGATCGGCCGGATAGTCCTTCTGCCCGTTGGGATCAGTCATGGCTTGCCTTCTCGAAAAAATCGCCTGAACGAGGTCAATGGGGGATTTGCTGGCTCGGATATCGTGCTTTAGGCGAGGAAAATCAAGCGCGACATAGGGTTTTCGAGCGAAGTGGGTACCGGTTCGCGTGAAGAAAACACGTCAAAAGACAACTTGTTTTGGCCGGATCAGCCGCCCAGCAACCGGCTGACGATGCGCGCCGCATAGTCCACCGTCGGGATCACGCGGGCATAGTTGAGCCGGGTCGGCCCGATCACGCCGAGCACGCCGACGATATGCCCCGCCGCGTCGCTGTAGGGCGCGATGATGGTGGACGAGCCGGACAGCGAAAACAGCTTGTTTTCCGAGCCGATGAAGATCCGCACGCCTTCGGCACGTTCGGCGCGGCCCAACAGGTCGATCACGCCGCGCTTGGTCTCGAGATCGTCGAACAGCGATTTGACGCGCTCCAGATCCTCCAGCGCGTGCAGGTCTTCCAGCAGGTTGGCGTGACCGCGCACGATCAGCTGGCGGTCGTCGCTGGTGCCGCCCGACCAGCTCGCGATACCCGCCGATATCACCTTCTGCGTCAGCTGATCGAGTTCGGTCCGGCTTTCCGTCAGCGCGGTTTCCAGCTCCAGCCGCGCTTCGGCCAGCGTCCGCCCCCTGATCCGCGCATTGAGAAAATTGGTGGCTTCCGTCAGCGCCGAGGAGGGAACGCCCGGCGGCAGCGTCAGCACGCGGTTCTCGACCTGGCCGTCCTCGCCGACCAGCACCACCAGCGCCCGCTCCGGCTCCAGCCGCACGAATTCGATGTGCTTCAGCCGCGAATTGGACTTGGCGGTCAGCACCACGGCCGCCGCCCGGGTCAGGCCGGACAGCCGGGTCAGGGCCTCGCCCAGCGCCGCCTCGATCGATTGCGCCTTGCCGACCGAGGCCAGCTGGTTCTGGATCGATTCCCGCTCCGGCTCGGTGAGGTCGCCGACCTGCATCAGGGCATCGACGAAGAACCGCAGGCCGAGTTCGGTCGGCAGCCGGCCGGCCGAGGTATGCGGCGCATAGATCAGCCCGAGCTGTTCGAGATCCGACATCACGTTGCGCACCGAGGCCGGCGACAGCGGCATCGCGATCAGGCGCGAAATGTTGCGGGAACCGACAGGTTCGCCGGTGGCGAGATAACTTTCGACGATTTGACGAAAAATGTCCCGCGAACGCTCGTTGAGCTGGGCAAGCCCGGCATGCGGAGCGATCAGGCCGATCGGATCGTGGTGGGCCACAGAATACTCCCCTGAACTTAAGCCTAATCTGTCTATCACAGCGGCCGGGGACAAGCAGGTATTCGTCCCCATGGGACCGGCGGGAGTGGCCCAAAAGCCTTGCCGCTGCCGCTTCCCCCTCCTACAAGCACCGCGAGCCTGTCTTTGCTGGTTTTTTTGGAGGATTTCTCATGCGGCCAAGCCGCCGTGCGCCCGATGAACTGCGCGCCGTGTCGCTGGAACGGGGCGTCGTCAAATACGCCGAGGGTTCCTGCATGGTCAAATTCGGCGACACCCATGTGCTGGTGACAGCCACCCTGGAAGAGCGGCTGCCGCCGTGGCTGAAGGGCCAGGGCCGCGGCTGGGTAACCGCCGAATACGGCATGCTGCCGCGCGCGACGCTGGAACGCACCCGCCGCGAGGCCGCCGCCGGCAAGCAGGGCGGACGCACCGTCGAAATCCAGCGCCTGATCGGCCGCAGTTTGCGCGCGGCGGTCGACCTGGAAGCGCTCGGCGAGCGCCAGATCACGGTGGATTGCGACGTGATCCAGGCCGACGGCGGCACCCGCACCGCGTCGATCACCGGCGCCTGGGTGGCTTTGGCCGACTGCATCTCCTGGATGAAGACCCGCAACATGCTCAAGACCAGCCCGCTGCGCGACAATGTGGCGGCGATTTCCTGCGGCATCTACAACGGCACCCCGGTGCTCGATCTCGATTATGCCGAGGATTCCGAGGCCGACACCGACGCCAATTTCGTCATGACCGGCGATGGCCGCATCATCGAGGTGCAGGGTACCGCCGAGAAGACGCCATTCTCGCAGGACGAGTTCCTGGCGCTGATGGATCTGGCGCGCAAAGGCGTGGCGCGGCTGGTCGATTTGCAGAAAATGGCCGTGGCGTGATTTGCAAAAGGTTGTCGTCATGCCCGGGCTTGACCCGGGCATCCACGACTTCTTTGTGCAGGAAGACGTGGATGGCCGGGACGAGCCCGGCCATGACGGAATATAAATATCCATGACCCAGCACCGTCGAATCACCGGCAAGCTCGTGATCGCGACCCACAATCCCGGCAAGCTCGCCGAGATGCGCGAACTGCTGGCGCCGCACGGCGTGGAAGCGATCTCGGCCGGTGACCTCGGCCTTGGCGAGCCCGACGAGACCGGCGATACGTTTCGCGCCAACGCGGCGATCAAGGCGATGGCGACGGCGAAAGCCGCGCAACTGCCGGCCTTCGCCGACGATTCAGGCCTGGTGGTCGACGCGCTCGATGGCGCCCCCGGCATTCTCTCGGCGCGCTGGGCCGGGCCGAACAAGGATTTCTCCGCGGCGATGACCCGGATCGAGCGGCTGCTGCAGGAGCGCGGCGCCACCACACCGGAGCTGCGAAAAGCGCATTTCGTTTCCGCGTTGTGCGTGGCCTGGCCGGACGGCCATCTCGAACAGGTCGAGGCCCGCGCCGACGGCACGCTGGTATGGCCGCCGCGCGGCAGCGCCGGATTCGGCTACGACCCGGCGTTCCAGCCGGACGGGTTCACCCGCACCTTCGGCGAGATGACCAGCCTCGAAAAGCACGGCCTGCCGCCGCTGGGCCTGGGCCTGTCGCACCGTGCCCGCGCCTTCGTCAAACTCGCGGAGATCTGCCTTGACTAGCCCCCACCCTAACCCGCCCCCGCAAGCGGGGGAGGGAAAAGGCAGCGCGTTCGGCGTCTACGTGCACTGGCCGTTCTGCCTGTCGAAATGCCCGTATTGCGATTTCAACAGCCATGTCCGGCACGCACCTGTAGACGAGGAACGCTTTGCCAGGGCCTTTGCCCGCGAGATCGAAACCACCGCCGCGCGTGCGCCGGGTCGCGTGGTCTCCTCGATCTTTCTCGGCGGCGGCACGCCGTCGCTGATGCAGCCGAAAACCGTCGGCGCCATTCTCGATGCGATCGGCAAACACTGGCGCGTCGCGCCGGATGCCGAAGTCTCCCTGGAAGCCAATCCGACCAGCGTCGAGGCGACGCGCTTTCGCGGCTATCGCGCCGCCGGCGTCAACCGGGTTTCGCTCGGCGTGCAGGCGCTCGATGACGCCTCGCTGAAGGCGCTGGGACGGCTGCATACCGCGCGCGAGGCGCTCGATGCGGTGGCGATCGCGCGCACCGCCTTCGACCGTTATTCGTTCGATCTGATCTACGCCCGTCCCGACCAGACCCCGCAGATGTGGGCGGACGAACTGAAGCTGGCGATCGCGGAAGCGGCCGAGCATCTGTCGCTCTACCAGCTGACCATCGAAGAGGGCACGCCGTTCTTCGGCCTGCACGCCGCGGGCAAATTGAAGACCCCGGACGAAGCGGTGGCCCGCGCGCTCTACGACGTCACCCAGGAAGTCTGCGCCCTACACGGGCTGCCGTCCTACGAGATTTCCAACCACGCCCGACCAGGCGCGGAATGCAAACACAATCTGGTCTATTGGCGCGGCGAGGAATATGCCGGCATCGGTCCCGGCGCCCACGGCCGCCTCGATGTCGATGGCGCGAGGCACGCCATCGCCACCGAAAAACGCCCCGAAGCGTGGCTGATGCGCGTCGAGGCCAATGGCCACGGCGTTGTCGTCGACGATCACCTCAACAGCGAGGAGCGCGCCGATGAATTCCTGCTGATGGGCCTGCGGCTAACCGAGGGCATCGACCCGCAGCGCTACGCGGCGCTGTCCGGCCGCACGCTCGATCCCGGCCGCATCGCGATCCTGCGCGAAGAAGGCGCCATCACCGTCGATGCCAACGGCCGTCTGCGGGTGACGCAGGCCGGATTTCCGGTGCTCGATGCCGTGGTGGCAGATCTCGCGGCGTAAGGCTGCTCTCTCAACCCGTCGTCCCGGACAAGTGAGCGCAAGCGAACGCCGATCCGGGACGACGCGAGAGATAATCTAGGCTCCAAAACTCTTCGGCGAGCCCGCGACCGTGGTGCCGCTGCCCGATCCGACCTTCATCACGGCGAGACCGCGCTCGTTGCTGCCGTCGGCGCGGAAGCGGAACAGGCCATCGATGCCGGCAAAGCCCGAGGGATTGGTCAGCACCTCGGGCGAAAACCTCTGCGCCCCTTGCGTGCGCGCCAGGGCTGCGACCAGCGCCACGGCGTCATAGGCCAATGTCGCGGTGCGCACCGGGTCGGCGCCGAATTTGGCGCGGTAGCGGCCGGAAAAACTGCGGAAGCCGGACGGGTCCGGCGCGGCATAGAGCCCGCCTTGCAGTGCCGGGCTCGCGAACACCCGCGGATTGTCCCACAGGCCGGTGCCGAGCAGCTGGATGTTTTTCAGATTCGCGCCCGCCGCGGTCAGCGCATCGGCGACCTGCACCACGGAGTCGCCATCGTCGGCGATGAACAGCGCATCGGCCGAACCCAGCGCCTGCGCCACGGTGCGCGCCGGCGCGGCGCGGTCGGCGCCGTATTTTTCGAACGCGACGATGCGTCCGTTCCTGCGGCCGACCGCCTGCTTGAACGCGGCCTCCACCACATTGCCATAGGCATTGTCGGGCAGCAGCGCCGCGAACGATCGCTTGCCGGTGCGGCCGGCGTATTCGACGATCCGGTTGACGTCGGATTCGGGCAGAAAACTGAGCAGGTAGACGCCGCGGCCGGCGACGCTCGAATCGGTCGAGAATGCGATGACGGAGACGCCGCGGGGGCGCGTCAGCGCCGCGGTCGACGGTACCGAGGCCGCGAACAGCGGACCCAGAATGATCTCGGCGCCTTCGTCGAGCGCCTGCTGGGTTCCCTGGCTCGCGCCCTGCGGGGAGCCGGCGTCATCCTTGATCAGCAGCTGGATATCGGGGTTCTGGAATTCCGCCAGCGCCATCTCGGCGGCATTCTTCATCGACTGCGCCGCGACGCCGGCATTGCCGGCCGCCGACAGCGGCAGCACCAGCCCGACCTTGACCCCGCCGGTGCCGACCGCTTGTGGCTGCTGCGGCGGGCCCGCGGTCTCGGTCGAACTGAACGGATTCGAGCCCATGCCGGCGCAGGCCCCGAGCAGGGGCGCGCCCAGAATCAGGCCGACCGCCGACCGGCGGGTCGGCTTCGACGATTGCAGCCTGGAATGCCAGGATTTGGGTTCGAACGGCCCCACCATCACCTCTTCTCTTGGCCGGCCAAGGAGTGGCCGGTACTAAACCTCCCGATCATCAAGGAGGGTGGAATCAGGCATATTGTCGACGAATGGTTAACCAAATCAAAAGGATTGCGGCAGCGCCGCCCGTCAGCCGGTTGCGGAACCCCGCTTCCCCACCGCACGCCGCGAGCTGCCCTCCGGCAGCCGCCGCGCGCCAGCCTTGTGGCGTCAGCGCCCGGTCCCCTCTAGATTGGCACTATGCGCCAAAAATCCGCATCCATAAATACGTCTGACAGCCTCGCGGAACCTGCAGGCCGCACTTTTTCGCTTGGCGGCCACCTCCTGACCGCGCCAAAGGCGGTTCCGGGCCTGCATCTGGTGGCCACGCCGATCGGCAATCTCGGCGACATTACGCTGCGCGCGCTGGAAACCCTGGCTGGCGTCGACATCATCGCCTGCGAAGACACCCGCATGACCCGCCGGCTGACCGAGCGCTACGGGATCTCGGCGCTGTTGAAACCCTATCACGAGCACAACGCCGCGCAGGCACGCCCCGTCATCCTGCAGAAGCTGGCGCAAGGCGTCTCGATCGCGCTGGTCTCGGATGCCGGCACGCCCTTGATTTCCGATCCCGGCTTCAAGCTGGTGCGCGAGGTCTGTGCCGCCGGGCATGCGGTGATCGCGCTGCCCGGCCCCTCCTCGGTGCTGGCCGCATTGTGCGTGGCGGCATTGCCCACCGACCGGTTTTTCTTCGAGGGCTTCTTGCCCTCGCGCGCCACGGCGCGCCGCGCGCGGCTGACCGAGCTATCGCGCATCGACGCCACGCTGGTCATGTTCGAATCCGGCAACCGGGTGCAGGACACGCTGGCCGATCTCTCGGGCATCATGGGCACGCGCGACGCCGCGATCTGCCGCGAAATGACAAAACTGCACGAGGAGATTCTGCGCGGGCCGCTTTCCGAACTTGCCGCTAAAGCCGACACGCTGGAGACCCGCGGCGAATTCGTGCTGGTGATCGGCCCGCCTGCGGCCCGTGCCCAGGCGATGACCGAGGAGGCGCTGGACGATCTGTTGCGCAGCTCGTTGCAGCGCGACAGCGTCAAGGATGCGGTGGCGCACGCGGTCGAACTGTCCGGCCGGCCGCGCCGCGAAATCTATGCCCGCGCGCTCGAACTCGCCAAGGAAACGCACCAACAAGCCGCGGGCGACGATGGCGAAGACTGACGGCGCAGCGCCGCCCGGCAAGCCCGCAAAGATCGCCTCGCCCGCGCGGGTCGCGGCGTTTCAAACTGGATTGTCGGCGGAAACGCGCGCCGCCGCTTGGCTGATGGCAAAGGGCTATCGCGTGCTGGCAAGACGGTTTCGCACGCCGCATGGCGAAATCGACCTGGTGGCGCGCAAGCGCAATCTGGTGGCGTTCATCGAGGTCAAGGCGCGCGCCAGCCTGGATGAGGCCGCCTATGCGGTGACGCCGCGCCAGCAGGCCCGCATCATCGCCGCCGCGGAAGCCTGGCTGATGGCGCATCCCGAGCATGCGGAATTCGAGCTTCGTTTCGACGCCGTGCTGATTGCGCCGCGACGCCTGCCGCGCCATCTGTTAGCGGCATTCGACGCCAGCACCTGACGCTACACTTTCTCCCCATCACCCTGCATCCCACCAACCCGCGGACCCCTTAAATGAAATTGAACGTCGCCGTCCAGATGGACCCCATCGCGCGCATCAACATCCGTGGCGATTCGACCTTTGCGTTGTTGCTGGAGGCGCAGAAGCGCGGCCACGCGCTGTCCTATTACACGCCGGAGGCGCTCTCGCTGCGCGGCGAGGAACTGGTGGCGCCGGTACAGGAGCTGACCGTGCGCGACGAGGTCGGCAGTCATTTTACGCTGGGCGAGCCGAAACGCGAGCGGCTCGCCGGCTTCGACGTGGTGCTGCTTCGACAGGAGCCGCCGTTCGACGTTGCCTACATCACCTCGACGCACCTGCTGGAGCGGATACACCCCAAGACGCTGGTGGTGAACGATCCCGCCGGCGTGCGCAACGCGCCGGAAAAAATGTTCGTGATGGATTTTCCGGAATTGATGCCGCCGACGCTGATTTCGCGCGACCTCGACGAGATCAACGCGTTCCGCAAGGAGCACGGCGCCGTGGTGATGAAGCCGCTGCACGGCCACGGCGGCGCCGCGGTGTTTCACGTCATGCCGCAGGACATGAATTTCGGCTCGCTGTTCGATATGTTCTCGGTGACGTTCCGGGAGCCCTGGGTGATTCAGCGCTTTCTTCCCGAGGTCAAGCACGGCGACAAGCGTATCATCCTGGTCGACGGCGAATTCGCCGGCGCCGTCAACCGCGTACCGGCGGCGGACGATCTGCGCTCCAACATGGTACGCGGCGGCGCCGCCCAGGCCACCGATCTCACCCCGCGTGAGCGCGAAATCTGCGCCACGCTGGCCCCGAAACTGCGCGAACGCGGCCTGCTGTTCGTCGGCATCGACGTCATCGACGGCTTCCTCACCGAAATCAATGTCACATGTCCCACGGGCATCCGCGCCATCGCGCGACTGGGCGGCCCGGATGTGGCCGCGAAGATCTGGGACGTGATCGAGAAGAAGCGGGGGTAATGCGCCCTGTTGCCGATACGCCGATCAGCCTACCTTGCGGCAATCGAATCACGCCTACCGCGAGGAGACGCCGCATGGCTGACCAGAATCCGCAACCGCCTGCCAGTCTCGTCTACGAGGACACCGGCGCCGCCGCCTCGCTGGTTTATTTCGACATCGTCGGGGCCTACGGCATCATGAATGGCACGGTCGAGATCGAGCTTGCGACCCGGATTCTCGTTCCCGCGCCGAACGGCCTCACCGACGTCAAATTCCTGTCCTCGGGGCGGCTGCGCTGCAGTCCGACCGCGGCCGCCAATCTGCGCAACGCGCTCGACGCCGCGCTGAAGATGCTGGAGGCGCCGCAGCAGCAGCCCGATCCGGTGGCGGCTTCGAAGATGAATTGAGCGCGCTCAAGAGCGACTCACTTTTCGTCATGGCCGGGCTGGTCCCGGCCATCCACGTCTTTCCTGCTTGTACCAAAGAAGACGTGGATGCCCGGGACAGGCCCGGGCATGACGGACTTCATTGAGTCCGCTTGCGCTGACCGGCCGGCGGATTTGTTGCGCCTTCCAAAGGCCTATTTCGTTTGTCAGCATTTGCAAGCGGCTGCAACCTTGGCGGCTGCCCGCTCCATCAGGCGGACAGGTCCGTCCGGGGCTGCAGCGCACGATCTTTATAAAAAACAAACGGAGGAAAACGCATGACTCAGGATGTTTCGCGACGCTCCCTGCTCGCGCTCGGCGCCGGCTTCGGCGCAACCGCCATGCTCGGCGGCAGCGCTTTGGCAAAAGCGCCGAAGCTCGGCACGCAGGTGCCCTATTTCTACCGTTTCAATTTTGGCGATGCCGAAGTCACCGTCGTCTCCGATGGCCCGCTGCCGCTCGGCGATCCCGGCGGCGCTTTCATCGGCGTGCCGAAGGAGGAGGTCAAGAAGATGCTGACCGACAATTTCCTGTCGCCGGACAATGTCGTGCTCGAGCAGAATTCGCCGATCGTCAACACGGGCGACAAGCTCGTACTGTTCGACACCGGCATGGGCACCTCGAAGGCGTTCGGGCCGACCACCGGACGGCAGCAGAAGAGCATGGCGGAAGCCGGCATCAAGCCCGGCGACATCGACGCCGTCGTCTGCTCGCACGCCCATATCGACCACATCGGCGGCATCGTCGGCGAGGACGGCAAGCCGCTGTTTCCCAATGCGCAGATCTACATCGCCCAGAGCGACTACGATTTCTGGACCGATGAAGGCAAGCTCGGCGGCCCGCTGAAGGATTTCGTGATTCATGCCCGCAAGAACCTGGAGCCGGTCAAGGACCGCTTGGTGTTCTTCAAGGACGGCCAGGAATTCCTGCCGGGCATTCAGGCCATATCGGCGCCGGGACATACCGTCGGCCACACCATGTTCATGGTGACCTCGAAAGGAAAATCCTTCTGCTTCCTCGGCGACCTCACCCACCACCAGGTGCTGCTGCTGGAGAAGCCGCGGATGGAATTCGCCTACGACACCGACCCGAAGCAGGCGGCGGCGACGCGCGTGAAAATGCTGGACAGGCTGGTGGCCGACAAGACCCACGTGATGTCCTATCACTTCCCGTGGCCCGGCTATGGCCATGTGGTGAAGGCCGGCGACGGTTTCCGCTACATCGCCGAGCCGATGAACATGCAGCTCTAAACGAAGCGATGCGGGGGTGGGCCAATGGCCGACCCCCGCATGGCGCAGCGAAGGAAGACACGCGGGATGATCAAGGCAGCCGCCACACTTTTTGCGCTGTTGCTGACGGCCGAGTTCAGCTCCGAGACGGTTGAGGTCAAAGGCCGCGGCGCCGTCGAACTCGCGACCTACGAATGCCGCGATACCCCGCGCAGCACCGTCATCCACCGTGCCTGTTACGATCCCGCGCAAGCCAGCCTGATCGTCAGCGTGAAGGGTACCTACGTCCAGTATTGCGATTTGCCCCCGGCGACGTTCGAAAGCCTGATGGCCGCGCCGTCGATGGGACAGTTTTTCAGGCAGAATTTCGAAGGTGGCGGTTCAGGTGGCCGGTATGATTGCGAGACAGGGCGGCTGAGGCGCGACTGAACCGGTGGCGATGTCGGGTTGCGTTGAGGACGCCGGGATGGGCGGGCAAAGCAGAGAATCTGGCGCTGCTGATCTCGGAGTGGAGAAGGCTCAATGAGTGGGAATGAGATCATTGATAGCGGCATCGCGTTGCCTCGGATGGCAGCCGTCGAGCCCCTCTCCCCATATACGCTCCGGGTCGAATGGGTCGAAGGTCGCCGCGCGGGGCGGGAGGATTTGGTCGACCTTCGGTCCGTCATCTGCAGTTACACCACCTATACGCGGCTGAGGGACGAAGGCTTGTTCGCCACCGGACGTCTGGTGGACAATGGTGACGCTGTGGCTTGGGATGGCGGCGACCTTGAAATGTCTGCGGAAATGATTCAGTCGCTAATTGATCGCGGCCCTCGCGCGTTCCCTTAATGTTCCTGATCTTACCCCGGGATTGTGAACTTTACGAACTCAAGGTGGGGATGAGGAACTTTGTTCTATCCGGGAGAACACGGGAATCGCGTAAGTTGAGGGCATGATTCCCTCAACTGGAGATTCTCATGACCCTATCGTCGAATGAAGCGCCAGCTATAGACCCGGACAATATTCCAGAGACGCTCTGCATTGGAAGGTTCAATGTAACGTTCGGCCCGGGCCCTTGGGCTACTATGACGTTCACGCACCACCGCAATAAAGTCGGCCCCTTGATGAACGAAGGTCAAACCATCCCCGAAAGTGTGGTGCGAGCCCGCATTGTGACAACCCCGGAGAACATGGTCGCGCTTAGGGACTTGTTGAACGATCTTCTGAAAGACCACCCGGCTTCCGCCGCCGCCGCCGTTGCCGGAAGCTCTGGCAAGCCAAATTAAGCGGCTCATTTTGGCCTCTTGGATTTTTCGCCGGGGCCGGAGGCTTTGCCTTAGCGATCTTGCCGAACCTCTCGTTTCGAGTTCGCGGGCGGCTTGTTTGAATTTTTCAATCTAACTTTTGGCCTTTGCCATGCCCGTATCTTTCGTTGCGTACATTGATGAATCCGGCGACACCGGGCTCGAACAAGTCAAGAAGCCGGGCGACCCGAAAGGGGCGACTGAATGGCTCATCTTGTCCGCGCTGGTAGTAAAAATCGAACATGACTCAAAGATGGTTAGTTGGGTCAATGATGTCCAATCCGATTTCACTAGCAAGCGGTCGGACCTGCATTTCAACAAGCTGCTAGACTTTAAGAAGCCGCTGGTTTGCAGCGCTCTCGCTAAAAAGGACTGCAAAGCCTTCGTGGTGATGTCGAATAAGAAAAACATCGAAAGATATCGAAATTTTAGGCTCGATGCGTCCAACAAGTCTTGGATCTATTGGTTCTTATCCCGCCTGCTTTTAGAGCGGGTTACGGAATACGTTCATAAGCAGCCCACGCCCGCAGGCAACAATGCAAATAAGCTGCGGATCATATTCTCGCGGCGCGGCGGCCTGATGTACCAGGATTTCGCGGACTACCTTTGGAAGCTTTATTGGCAGCGGGATAGCGATGATCTGGTCCTAAATTACCGCCAGATCACTTGGCCGGTCATCGACCATGACGAGATCCTTGTTCACGACCACGTCAAATACGCCGGGCTTCAGCTGGCGGACGTGATAGCTGGCGCGTTCTATCAGGCTGTGGAACAAGATCGAGGTGGCGCGGTCGCCTGCGACCCCGCCTGCGCCAAACTTCTAAAGCCGATCATGTATTCCAAGAGTTGGAATTGGTACCTTGGAAACGGCGTGAAACCGATGCCGGCCCTGCACGAGATGAACTTGGCAGAGCCCCAAAAGGCCCTGTTCAATGCCTATGGCGCCACAAAAAGCAGTTGGCAGAAAAAAGAGTGAGCGGGCCCCCGGCTCCTATGATGATCCTTGTTGAAGGGATCACTGCCTCGCGCGATTGGAGACTCGGAGTGGTTCCAGCGTTGCCCGCCCAACCTCATATACTCGATTCCGCTATTGGAATCAAGAGGTTACTAACTCATTGGCGGGGAATCACTTTTTGCGCCAGACGAAATCGAACACTAGCTGTTCGCCCTTGGCAATGATTCGCGCCCTTCGCCGCTCCATTCCACCGGACCGATGAGATATCAGCTGCACGAGGGGTGAGGCGCCTGCCAGTCGCGCCCTTGATCGCCTTCTTGCCCTGTCCTGATCGTCAACGCCAAGCGCAATGCGGTTGCTAGCGGAAGCCAAACTCCACCAGATAACGGTGCAAATGCTTCTCACCGCAATGCTGATAGATGCCCTTCATGCCGCGCTTGAAGATGCTGTAGAAACCTTCAACCGTGTTGGCCGAGATCACCTTCTCGCCTTCGTAGCGCACGTATTCGTCCCTGCTATGGTTCACGGCATCATGGCTCACAAAGCCGCCACCGATGTCCTTGTAGTGGCGCGCCTCGTCCGTCATGAACTGGCCTTCGCGCTTCACGTTCGCGCGAACGATGGGGAAAATATCCGCCGCCCTGGTGCTTTCGATATGGAACGAGCGCGCCGAACCGCCACGCTCCACAAGGGTCAGAACGACGTTCTTATAGCCCCACCACGCGCTTTGCGCTGGCCTGGTAAGCGACCGATAAACGTCTCATCCGCCTTTACAATCTTGCCAGAGCCGCCCATGGGGGAAAGCTTGTCGTCCCGCATGGCCTCACGAATGCGATGCGCCAAGAACCACGCGCTCTTGTACTGAACTTCCAGGATGCGGTGCAGCTGGTGCGAGCTAACGCCCTTCTTGCTGGACGCCATCAAGTGAACCGCCTGTAGGCACTTGTGCAGCGGAATGCTGCAATGCTCGAACACGGCGCCGACTCTTGCCTGCGCGTAGCGTTCGATCACAGGCCATGATCAATTGGCCGAGCCCGTTCAATAGCGACCGACCGCGGGCCAAAATTGCCGCCCCTCATGTTCTCTTAATGTTCTTGCCTTGAACCGTTCCGTCCGCTACCCTCATACCCGTAAAGAGGGGCGGCCATGGTCCAGCGGGTTTCCACCGTAGCCTTTGAGGGGATCGAGGCCCGCGCGGTCGACGTGCAGGTGCAGGTCGCGCCCGGATTGCCGGCTTTCGCCATTGTCGGGCTGCCGGACAAAGCGGTGTCCGAGGCCCGCGAACGGGTCCGCTCGGCGTTGATCGCCTCGGGGCTGGCGCTGCCCGCCCGCCGCATCACCGTCAATCTCGCGCCCGCCGACGTGCCCAAGGAAGGCAGCCATTACGATCTGCCGATCGCGCTCGGCCTGATGGCGGCGATCGGGGCTATACCACCGGATGCTTTGAGCGGTTTTACCGTGCTCGGCGAACTGGGGCTCGACGGATCGATCGCGCCGGTGGCCGGCGTGCTGCCGGCGGCGATCGGCGCCAATTCGCGCGACGAGGGGCTGATCTGTCCCGCCGCCTGCGGCGCGGAAGCGGCCTGGGCCAGCCCGGACATCCAGATCGTGGCGGCGAGTTCGCTGATCCAGATCGCCAACCATTTCAAGGGCACGCAGGTGCTGTCGCGGCCGCAGCCGAAAGTCCACGCGGCCGAAATCAACCGGCTCGACCTGCGCGACATCAAGGGCCAGGAGAGCGCCAAGCGCGCGCTCGAGATCGCCGCGGCCGGCGGCCATCATCTGCTGATGATCGGCTCGCCCGGCGCCGGCAAGTCGATGCTGGCGGCAAGGCTGCCCTCGATCCTGCCGCCGCTGTCGCCGTCCGAGCTGCTCGAAGTATCCATGATCGCCTCGGTGGCCGGCGAAATCCGCGACGGCGCGCTGACCGCGCGGCGGCCGTTTCGCGCCCCACATCATTCCGCCAGCATGGCGGCGCTGACCGGCGGCGGCATGCGGGCCAAGCCCGGCGAGATCTCGCTGGCGCATCAGGGCGTGTTGTTCCTCGACGAATTGCCGGAGTTCGATGCCCGCGTGCTGGATTCGCTGCGCCAGCCGCTGGAGAACGGCGAGGTCGCGGTGTCGCGCGCCAACCACCGCGTCACCTACCCTGCGCGCTTCATGCTGATCGCGGCGATGAACCCGTGCCGCTGCGGCCACGCCTATGAGCCCGGCTATTCCTGCAAGCGCGGCCGGGCCGACCGCTGCACGGGGGATTATCAGGCGCGCATCTCCGGCCCGCTGATGGATCGCATCGATCTGCGCATCGAAGTGCCCCAGGTCACCGCCGCCGACCTGATCCTGCCGCCGCCGGCCGAGGGCTCGGCGGAAGTGGCCGCCCGCGTCGCCGCGGCGCGCGACATCCAGCTCGCGCGTTATGCCGCCGCCGGCCTGCCCAACGTACGCACCAACGCGGAAGCCCCGGCCTCGGTGCTGGAGCAGATCGCGCAACCCGACGCTGCGGGAACCAAGCTGCTGCGCGATGCGTCCGAAACCATGCGGCTATCGGCGCGCGGCTATCACCGCGTGCTGCGCGTCGCGCGCACGCTGGCCGACCTCGACGGCGCGGACAAAATCGGCCGGCTGCATCTGGCCGAAGCATTGTCGTACCGTGCGCTCGCAGAGGATCTGCGCAGCGCGGCGTGACGCCGGGAAGACACCTGCGGCTTCTACCCGACGGGCAAATCACTTCTGATTATCGGAAATCAAAGTCAATCCCTCGAAACAAAAATATTTCGCTTAACATGTCGGGCAAATCACCTTTAGGGATTCGCCCGTCTCACCCGACGAGGGGCGTTTCGCGGACGCACGAGCGCGCGGTGGGATGCGATGGACGCGACAGCGTCGGGCGCGCAGGTGCAGTCGCAGGGCGAGATGAACCTCGTGAGCGGCATGCGGCGCGCAGACGGACGACGCTTAAAACTGTCTTCGCTGGAACTGGCCGGGCCGCACGAGGACCGGCGAGAACTCTGGCTGGATAGGCGCGGACGGCGAAATCGTGTGGTCCTGACGCCCCCAGGCTGGCGTCAAGTGTTGCGGAGATGCTTGCGGCTCAACCGGGCTTGCGATGCATCGTCAATCCGCAAGGCGACGGTGGCAACAGTGCATGGCTCACCGGGGAGATCACGTATAAGCCGTAAC
>JBDRNF010000051.1:0-10933 GCA_043811435.1 Pseudomonadota bacterium | reverse complement strand
CGGCGTTGCGGCAATTCTCGTGCTTGCGCTGGCCGTCCCGATCGCGGGCCTCGCCGACCTGACGGCCCGCTTCACGCTGGTGATTTTCGCGATCGTGAACCTCGCACTGATCCGGATCAAAAGCAGGAATGAAGCCCCGCCCCCGGGAATCTTCATTTGTCCGCGTTGGGTACCGTTTGCAGGCCTCGCTTCCAGTGTCCTGCTTCTCGTCATCGACCTGATCGTATGATGCCCCGCCGTCAGCCGGCGGCTGAGGCCGGGTCGTCGTTGCCTCTTTGACAAGCGAGCGCGGGACCGTAGGGTGTCGGCTCAAGCCTGAAACAGGCCAATCGCGCCGCTGCAATGATCGGCGCTCGTCAACGGGAGAAAACACAACATGGCAGGCATCCTCGATCGCAAGGTGGCGCTGGTCACCGGTGGCGCCTCCGGCATCGGACGGGCGACCGCGCTGGCGATGGCGCGCGAAGGCGCGCGCGTGGCGGTGGCCGACCGCACCGAGGAGAACGCGGCGGCAACCGTCGCCCTGATCAACGCGGCCGGCGGCCAGGCGATTGCGATCGGCGGCGACGTCACGAACGAACAACAGGTCGCCGCGATGGTGGCGCGCACGGTGGCCGCCTATGGGCGGATCGATTGCGCGTTCAACAATGCCGGCGTCGCGGGAGGAGCCGTGGGCCCCGGACGCCAGCGCCTGCACGAACTCAGCCAGGCCTCGTTCGACGCCATGCTGGCCATCAACCTCACCGGCGTCTTCCTCTGCATGAAACACGAGATAGCGCAGATGCTGGCACAGGGCGGCGGCGGCGCCATCGTCAACACCGCCTCGATCGCCGGCCTGATCGGCCTTGCGACCTCAGGCCATTATGTGGCGGCCAAACACGGCGTGGTTGGACTGACCAAGACCGCGGCGATCGAATACGCGCAGGACGGAATCCGCGTGAACTGCGTCAATCCCGGCTACGTCACTACCCCGATGACCGAGGAAGTGGTGCAGACGCGCCTCGACGCCGTCATGGCGAAGGTGCCGATGAACCGCATGGGCGTGCCCGACGAGATCGCGGAAGCCGTGGTCTGGATGGTTTCCGACAAGGCATCGTTCATGACCGGCGCCTCGCAGGTGGTCGACGGCGGCTACTATGCGGCGTAGGCTCCGGACCCGCTGATCCCGCCATGATTTCGCCCACGCCTCGGTATACGGTCCCATCATGATGTTCATCTCCACATTCTTCCCGCTGATCTGAACGGCTGAAGTCGTTCCGGCGCATCTGCGCCATCAGATCAACACGGCTGCGCTGACGCGCCGGCCGAACGGAGAATGTGGTATGCCCAAGACCGAGCACATCGGCCTGACCTCGCATCAGGTCCAGGACTTCATCGACGACGGTTTCGTCAAATTCGAAAATGCCTTCAGCACCGACCTTGCAAGACAATGCAGGGACGAGTTGTGGGCGGATATCGGCCTGTCGCCCGACAGGCCCGAAAACTGGATTCAACCGGTTATCCGGGTGGGGTCGAAGGCTTCGCCCCCGTTCATTGAAGCCGCCAACACGCCGTCCCTGCACAAGGCCTACGATCAACTCGTAGGCCTTGGCCGCTGGCTTTCGCCCAAAGGCCTCGGCACCTTTCCGATCCGCTTTCCCTCACCGGAATCCCCCGGTGACGATGGCTGGCATGTGGACATGAGTTTTGGCGACGACAATCCTGACTTCATGGAGTGGCGCGCCAACGTGAAAAGCCGCGGACGGGCATTGCTGATGCTCTTCCTGTTCTCGGATGTCGGCCCGGATGATGCGCCCACCAGGATCCGGAAAGGCTCGCATGCCACCATCGCGCGGGAGTTGCTTCCCCATGGCGATGCAGGCACGACGCTCCGGCACCTTTCTGCCGACGGTTACGCTTCGACAGGAGATTGCGAGGTTGCAATGGCAACCGGTGCGGCAGGCACCGTCTATCTGTGCCATCCATTTCTTGTTCATGCCGCGCAACCGCACCGGGGGAAACGGCCGCGCTTCATGGCGCAGCCGCCATTGCTGCCGAAGGGTGAGTTCGATCCGGCGTTGCCACCCTCGCCGGTTCAAATCGCCATCCGGCAGGCTTGCGGGCTGACGCTCTAGCCCTTCACCGTGACCGCACGTCCGATCACCGGGCGCGCCGCGACCGGCGGATTGGCGGTTTGCGCCGCGAGTTCGCCGATCAGGCGATCGACGTCGGCCGCGATGGCATCGGGCGCCTGGATCACCAGCCGCTCCAGCGCCCAGCGATACGACGAAATCCGCCGCTCCAGGCTTTGCTGCACCCACTGCACGATCATCGCGTTCTCTTCCATGCGCGCGACCGCGTCGTCGCGTTCGCGTGGCGACAGTTCCGAGACCAGCTTCAAGCTGGCGTTGCGCTTGCGGTCGAGTTCGAGCACCCGCACCGCCGAGGCAAAGAACGGCTCGAAGCGGGCGATGTCGTTGCGGACGTCCTCCATCAGGACGGCGTAGCGCGAGGTATGCGAGCGGTGCGGTTCGTCGATCAGCAACCGTCCATAGGCGGTGCGGTCGAACACGACCGTCTGCCGCCACGGCGACGGCAGCGGCTTGTAATCGCCGAACACGCTCTTCCAGGCCGGGCGCGAATGCGGCGGTTCGATCAGGGGATAGGCATAATCGCGCAGCTGCCGTTCGGCATCGGTGAGCTGGAATTGCGACGGCTTGAGCCCGACGCTTGCCGTCGTCTCGGCGCCGAGCCAGCGATGCATGTCATCGTTGCGGACGCTGTCCCGGCTGCGGCCGAAGTCGCCGCCGCTGCAGCCGCCGAGCGCGGCGCCGAGCAGCAACAGCATCGGAAGCGGCGACAGGCGCCGGGCCTGCGATGGGGTCCGGATCGGAAGAAACGTCTCCGGCATATTGAAATTTCCTGGGGGATCAGCGCCGACGGCGGCGTTTGCCGGGAGCAGCCGTGCCCTCTTCCGGTCCGCGGCCGCCGCTGGTTTCATCGGTGTTACGCTCGATCCGGACGGCGGGGAGGATCAGAATGGTTGCCGTGCCTGGCCGTGCAGCGCCATCGACGGTTGAGCCCAGCCTCCGCGAAGCCGCATCCGCCGGAAATTCAATGATGGTGCCCATGTTCCACTCTCTCTGGTTGCCGCGCAGGCACGATTTCGCCGGCGACATGCCAGCATTAAAATCAGGACGTGGTTAACGGCATCTTAATTTTGAAACGGAGGCGCCGGCCGAATGAATGCCGCGAATGCCACCGGATCCCTTCACCGATTGTTTTCCTTAACGAGCTATAAACGCAAACCCACGTATTCTGACGCTGATATTACTCAGTTCGCGTACCCTGACATGACCACACCTCCATTCTTTCCGGGCTTCGACGGGCTGATGACGCTCTCCCGCCGCGAGGGCGTCGATATCCGCCCCACGCTGCTGCGCGTGCTGACCGATCTCTACGTTCAGACCCAGGTACATAGCGACGCCGAAGCGCGGCAGTTCGTCGAACTGACGTCCCGCCTGATCGATGAGGTCGACGACACCACGCGCGCGGCGGTGCGGGCGCGGCTCTCGATCTATCCGGCCACGCCGCCCGAGGTCCTGAAGCGGCTCGGACTGAAGCGGCAAGATCCCGGCTTGCGCGTGCCGGTCGCCGATGAAATTCCCGCAGACCCGGCTGCCGCACCGACGGTCAGGCCGCCGACCGAAGCGCAGATGCGGATGGCCTCGAACCTGTCGATGCAGCCCAGGGACGCCGCCGAGATCAACGACATGTTCTTCGCGGCAAGCGCCAGCGAGCGCAGGTTGATCCTGCATAATCTGGCGGAAACCCCGTTGCGCGCTTCGGCGCGGATCCCCGCCTCGCGCGCGGCACGCGCCGTCGAGGCGCTGGAGATGGCCGCCTGGGTCGGCGATATCGACAGTTTCACGCTGGAGCTCGGCGAAACCCTGATCCTGCCGGCGCGCGTGGCCGCCCAGGTGGTGGGCGATCCCGGCGGCGAACCGCTGGCCTGCGCGGCCAGGGCGCTGGATATGCCCGGCCCCGTGTTCCAGCGCGTGACGCTGTTTCTCAACCCGGAATTCGCCTCGGTCAATTACGTCTACCGGCTGTCGCGCCTGTATGATCGCCTCAGCGAACGATCCGCGCTGGTCATGCTGGCCGCCTGGCGCGGCTCGACCATGGCGGTAACCCGCGCCAAGTATCGACCTGCCCTTTACGACGACGAACGCCAGCGCGCGCGTGCAGCGCCGGGCGCGACGCGTCCAGCCGCGCAGCCAGGCGTCGCCGTGGTGCCGCGCACCGGCTCGCAAGGCTCCGGGCGCTGAGTCTAGCCCCGCGCCAGATCCAGAAAATGCCGTCCGGCCTTGTCCTCGGTCTCGACCACCCAGGCGTCGGGATCGAACTTGATTTCCCTGACCAGGCGTTCTTCCACTGAGGTTTCCGGCACCGGTTGCGGCGACATCGGCGTGAAGAAGCGCTCGATCGGCCGGCTGTCGTCATAGACGGTCTGCGGCGCCGGCACGTACAGCATGGCATTGCCGTCGAGCGTGGCGACCTTGACGAACACCGCGCCGGCTTCCTCCGCGCCGCGCCGGCGCACCGCACCGAACACGCCCGCGGTCTGGCAGCGGCGCAGATAGGCCGCCACCCATATCGCTGATTTCAATCGCATGGGCCGACGATATAGGCCAGCGCTGGAGCCGAAGCTAGTCGACCGGGTGGCCGATCATCGCGGTGAGCTCTTTCACCAGCCGATCGGACACCTGCCCGGTCACCGGGAGCTTGCGCTCGCGCTCGAATTTCTGGATCGCGGCCTGGGTATCGGAGCCGAGCACGCCGGTCGGCTTCAGCTGGCCGTAGCCGTATTCGGTCAGCGTGCGCTGGACCGCCGCCACGCGGCGCGCGGCCGGCGTTTGATGGGCGATGGCCTCGTTGCGGGCAACCGGGATCGGCGCCGGCGGCCGTGCGATATTGGACGGCGTGGCCTGCGGGGCTGCGATCGCCTTGACCAGATTGGTCATGGGGTCGCCCTTGGAATCGGCGCCCTTGGGCTCGGCGCTCCTCAGTTCGATCACCCTCGGTTCCGACGGCAGGGGATCGGTTGTTCGTGCCGCGGCTTCCGCCGGACGTGGGCGCGGCAACGGGCTGGCGGGCAGCGCCACCGCCGGCATCCTGGTGACCGTGCCGAACATCGGCGACGGATGGCGTCCGGCCTGCAGAAACAGCGCGTTGGCGATGATGGCGCTGACCGCGGCAAACGCGAGAAAGCCTGCCACCGTATCCTTCGGGCTGTGCAGCAGGATGCGCATCGCAAGGCCCCGCTCGGCCTCCGCTTCCACGACGGCCGCCCGCGCGCCGCGACGGCGGCGCGGCATGTCTTCCTTATTGTTATTTCTAGGCACTTTTCTTCACCTGGTGGGATGGCTCTGGGGGTGCGGATCGCACCGCCGGCGTGAGCGTTGCGATGTTGCTGGATGGCTGCTCGGCCCTCGGCGTGATGGCCAGCGGCAAGGCCACGGTCACGGTGGTGCCTTCGTCGAGCTTGCTCTGCACGCTCATCTCGCCCGCATGCAGCGCGACCAGGCTTTTCACGATCGACAGCCCGAGGCCGGTGCCTTCGTGCCGCCGCTGATAGGTCTTGCCGGCCTGGAAGAACGGATTGCCGATCCGCTTCAGATCGTCGGCCGAGATGCCGACGCCGGTATCGGAGACGCGCAGCACCAGCCGCGATCCCTCGACCGCCGCGGACGCCGTCACGGTGCCGCCGCGCTCGGTAAACTTGATGGCATTGGCGACCAGGTTCAGCACGATCTGCTTGAAGGCGCGGGGATCTCCGGTCATCACGGGCAGGTCCTCCGGCGCGCGGGTGACGAGATCGATGGCGTTTTCCCGCGCCTTCAGGGCCAGCAGGTTGCAGCAATTGATCAGCGCCGCGCGCGGCGCGAACGGCTCCGGCGAAATCTCGAAATTGCCGGTTTCCATCTTGGACATGTCGAGAATGCCGTTGACCACCGACAAAAGATGGTGGCCGGAATCATTGATCAGCTGGGCGTATTCCTTGCGCCTGATGGCATCGATCATCAGCACGTCTTCCTGAACGATCATCTCGGAAAATCCGATGATGGCGTTGAGCGGCGTGCGCAGTTCATGGCTCATGGTGGCGAGGAAACGGGTTTTCGAGGCATCGGCCTGCTCGGCGGCGGTGCGCGCGAGCTCGAGCGCCTGCTCCTGGATCTTGCGGTCGGTGACGTCGCGCATCACGGCGACCACCTCGGCTTCGGCTTCGGGCGAGACGACTTCCACAGCCTGCTCGAGCGGGCGGCAGCGCATTTCAACCCAGATGAAGTCGATCTGATTATTCTGGCCCCGCGCGCCGCCGCGCGGCACTTCCCGCCTCAGGCGAAATTCGACGCTGCGCGCCTCGCCGCCGCGCGCCGCATCCGAAAGCGCGGTGAGATAGGCCGGACGATCGGCGACATGGACGCGGTCGAACAGGCCGTGTCCCAGCAGCCGCGACACCGGCGCTCCCAGCATGGCTTCCACCGCAGGCGAAATGAACTGCACGGCGCCGTTGTGGCGATGCCGCGAAATCACGTCGCTCATGTGGCGCGCCAGCAGGCGATAGCGGTCTTCCTCGACATTGAGCAGCGCCACGCTGGTGCGCGCCAGCGACTCGGCGCCGAAGGCGAGCCCAGCCGCATAGAGCGTCGCCGATGCCACGCCAAACGCCATGAATACGCCGCGCGAGATCGCATCGGCGTCCGGCGGCGGCAACAGCTCGAAATGCCCTGATACGATCAGCGCCGCGGTGCATGCCAGCGTCAGCGCGCAGGCGAACGCCACCACGCGGCGCGATGCCGAGAGTGCGGCCTCCAGCGGCACCACCACCAGCCAGACCGCGGCAAAGGACTCGATGCCGCCGGTGGTCATGGCTACCGTCATGACGAGGCCGGTCAGCGCCAGCGACGACAGCACATGCGCGCCTTCGTAGCGGCCGGTACGCGACAGAAACCACGACAGCAGGATCGGCGCGATCAGCCAGGCGAATGCCACGACTTCCAGCGCCGTGGGCGCGCCGCGCATCGCCAGATAGACCGGGAACGCCGCGAAAGCCGCCAGGCTGCCGAGCAGCCGCGGCGCCATGAACGCGCGATGACGCGCCCGCGTCAGCGCGTCGTATCGCGCGGACGGATGCAGCAATGCGTCGAGGCAATCGCGGATGATATTCAAAACTGTCACGGCTCTCGCGCTTCGGCTTGTTCGTCCAGCAGGTTGGTCTTGCTGACGCGCCGGAACGCCCCCTTTATCGTTGCCTCAAACTGTCAGAGTGAACTTAAGCGAACGCTAAGGCGCGCGCGCCCGCGGCCGGAGACCGTGCCTTCACGGGGTTTCGCCTGCCATGCGGCGGCTCATTCGATGCGGATGGTGAACGGAGGGTTTCCGGAACCGGCGCCGTATGGTTTCGAAAGGGTGGATGCCGGCCGGGCAGCCTATCTGTCGCGAAATTCGGCCATCAATCGAAAATTTACGCCGAATCGAATCATTCGGATTTTTGGCGAATTTTCGGCGCTTTAAGCTCAATACGAATACTTGTGATTTATCGACGGCTGCTAGTCAGGGGATGATTGCGAGAACGACCGCAACGGTTGCGAGCTCCATCGCGGATGCCCCGCGATGTTCGCAACGGAACCAAAGAGACGACCGGGGTCGCGAGATGTTTTTTCTGCTTCGCATGGCATTCTGGCTCGGGCTGGTGCTCGTGCTGCTGCCCAGAGAGAAGACGCCTGAATCGGACAAGCTTCCGCAACTGGACGCGTCGGAAGCCGTGTCGGCCGCGACCGCGGCGGTGTCGGACATGAGCCAGTTCTGCAAGCGCCAGCCGGCCGCCTGTGAAGTGGGCGGCCAGGCCGCCACCGTGATCGGCCAGCGTGCCCAGGAGGGCGCGCGCAAGCTTTATCACATCATCACCGACAAGCAGGCCACCGACAAGCAGGCGACTGACAAGAAGACAATCGACAAGAAGGCGCCCGATCATACCGGCTCGATCGGCGACGCCGACGCTTCGCCGCAGGAGGCAGCGCCGCCCGACACGCTGACGCCGGACGATATGGTGGCGGAGTGGCGCGGCCTGCCCTGAGCGCGAACTAGCCAGCTAGTACTTGACGCGCCAGCCCTTGAGACCGTCGCCGCGCTTGTCGGGTTCAAGCAGATTCATCCCGCGGACGTCGATGCCAAACCAGGCATCCTGGGACAGTTCGACGAACCAGGCATGGCCGCCGAACGTTTGCCAGTGGCTGGAATCGTCGCGTTGACCAAAGGGCCCGCATTCCCCATCGCGAGGACCGTCCTTACTCAAACGCGCCACCGTTTTCGGATCGAGGTCGACTTTGACCCCACCCTGACCGTCATCCTGCGCGTAGCACGCGCGACGCTTGTTGGGATCCTTGATGGCACCGCGGGCATGGCGATTGATCGCCGCATAGGGATCAGACGGGTCGCCTGCGAACATCGTGATCGTGACACTCGCCGCCTGGTTTCCGACGCCCTGCGAAGTCAGGGTGGCGGCGTGCGCGCCGCCCGCATAGTCAAGTTTGCCGATCTGGTTGCCGCACTTCATGGCCCGGTAGAGCAGAACGTCGTCCACCACTCTGGTTTCGCCGACGACCCATGTGCAGCCCTGCGGCAAGGCATCCTTGGTGGCACCAGTGCTCCTCAGAAAGGCTTCCGCCGCCTCGCCGGGACACAGGCCGGTCTCGGGCAACGCTCGCTCACCCTTCGGACAACCCGCCGCCGCCGACCGCGGACCAGGATTCGGCGGAGGTGTCCGTGGTTGTGCGCGCTGCGCGAGCGCGACACCCCGCCGCTGCGTGCATTGCTGGACCGTGGACATGGCGGCGTCCATGCCATTGAGCTCGAAGCGAACAGGTCTTTCGCGGCCAATCGCAATTGTGATGGTCCGGCTATCGCGCAGATGATGCAGCATATCGTCCGTCACGCGGACAAAAACCCAACGGTCATTGTAGAGCGGCTCGAAATTCACGGTCCCGACCTGGCCATCGAGATCGATCCTCCCCTGGATCTTCCCAGGCCCGGAATCTCGACCCATCACCCAGACATGGCCGTCATTCGCGACGCGAAATAAATAGCCCCGATTGGCCATAGTCGCGCCGCAATACCCGAATTTAGGGCCGTTGAAGACCGCGTCGACATGCCAGCCCGGCAGAGCCGCGTATTCGCGCTCGCTGACCTGAGCAAACGCCGCGCCCGCGCTGAAGGCGAGACTCAGAAGCGAAGCCAGGTATCCGAACATCGCTGCGTTAAACCGGTGACCAATCGCGCTCATGACTACCCCTGTTTCTCAGGGGCAGTCATGCAGCCCACTGTCATCCACCTGTCACGCAGCCAATATGTCGAGCAGCGCTGCCAATACTCTGAGGAATTATTTCGACGATTTGTTCAGACCTATGACATCGATGCAGAATTGGAGCAAGCAATTCGCAATCGCGAACGACGGCGCTGCGCCCCGCCCGCTTTGCGCAACGCCAGGATTCGAGACCGAGCTAGTTGATACGCGCAGACCAGGGATGATTTCCGCGATCCCAGTCGCATTGGTACATGCCGCCAACTTGATTGCCCCGAATCTTGCCCGAGTAGCCGCAGCCTTTACCGACCTGAGATCCGAAAGTGTCGCGGCGGACGATGGCGATGTCATTGCCCACGATCGTCATCGTCAGAGAAGCCCGCACAACGCCTCCGGATGGATGGGTCCAGACGGCGCTGAATTCGTTGGAATTGCCCAAGCGAGTCCAGGTGCCCCGCCAGCCTGCTTCGGTTTCCTGCCATTCGCGACCGAGGATTCCCGCGCCCTGAAGCGGACTCTGCCTGCCCGCAGCCGGCCGCCGCGCACCGGGACCCTGCCCGCGCGAGCAACGATCAGCCAGCCGCCGGATATTGTCACCCGCGCCTTCCGCCTCAAAACGCGGGGTTCGCATGCACCAATTGTAATGCATTTGATAGTTTGCGTGCATGCCTTTTCCAAAGTCCAGGCAAGACGGGTTGCGCTTGATCGCATCTCCTGCGATGTCGGCGGCGCTGGAAGCATACTGATTGCAGAAGCGGGCGCCCCCTGGTCCTGACTGAGCCTGTGCGGCGCCAGTGAGAGCAGCCAAGACCGATACGACAACGACAACTCTTGCCAACATCATCTATCCCCCAGATCCCCGTACTGCGCGATATCTGCCGGTTAGCGCCCCCGCGTCAAGTTCCTTCGCATGGATCGGCGTCCAGTTTTGGCTCGGACGCAACTTCGATGACGTTTGCCGCAACCGGCTAGCCACAGAACAGTATCGCTTTCGGACGCCCGCAATCCTATATAGAGCCTTAATCCGATGTAGAGCCTTGGGATTGAGCGCGGGACATCATGACGATCGACGAAATCAGGGATAATTTTGCGCTGCTGGACGATTGGGACGACCGCTACCGGTACGTCATCGAGCTCGGCCGCACGCTCGATCCGATGCCGGAAGCCGAGCACTCCGCCGCCAACAAGGTGCTGGGCTGCGCCAGCCAGGTCTGGCTCTCGAAACAGGTCGACCGCAGCGGCGGCGAACCCTCGCTGAACTATCTCGGCGACAGCGACGCGCATATCGTGCGCGGGCTGATCGCGATCCTGCTGACGCTGTATTCCGGGCGCACCCCGCAGCACATCCTTGCCACCGATGCGCTGGCGCTGTTCGACGAGCTCGGATTTCGCGAGCACCTGACGCCGCAGCGCTCCAACGGCCTGCGTTCCATGGTCGAGCGCATTCGCTCCGACGCCCGCGAGGCGCTCGCGACGGCGTCCTGAGTGGTCGTCATCGGGGGCGCAACATATACCGCTGTCATCGCCCGGCTCGACCGGGCGACCCAGTATCCAGAGACGTTTGAGATAGGCCGAGAAGGCGCGGCGTAC
>JBDRNF010000050.1:0-12897 GCA_043811435.1 Pseudomonadota bacterium | reverse complement strand
ATGCCGATATGCGCCGACTTGAGCGACGGCGCGTCGTTGACGCCGTCACCGGTCATGGCGACGATGTCGCGGTTGGCCTTGAGCGCCTCGACGATGCGCAGCTTCTGGTCGGGCATGATCCGCGCGAACACGGTCGCGGTGCGAACGCGCTGCGCCAGCTGTTCCGTCCCCAGCGTTTCCAGCTCCTCTCCGGTCACGACGTCGTCGGTGTCGAGCCCCGCCTGCCGGGCGATCGCCGTGGCGGTCGCGGGATAATCGCCGGTGATCATCACCACCCGGATGCCGGCGGACCGGCACTCGGCGACGGCGGCGGGCACGCTTGACCGCAACGGATCGGCCAGCCCGACCAGCCCTGCGAACTCGAAGGCGAAATCATGCTGCGAGGCGGGCCATTTGGCGCCGGCGAGCGAAGCGCGGGCGACGCCGAGGACGCGCAGGCCTTCGGCTGCCATGACGTCCACCGAACGCTTCAGCGCGGCAAGCCCGGGAGCGTCGAGGCGGCAAAGTTCGGCGATGGCCTCGGGCGCCCCCTTGGCCGCGACGACGAATTCCTGACGGCCATCGGATGGCTGCCAGACCTGCGACATCGCCAGCAGATCCGGGCGCAGCCCATAGGCGTGCTCGAGTTTCCATTCCGTGCCGTGCAGACGCCCGGTGCCGGCCAGCCGCTCGCCGCCGAGAGCGTGAAACGCCTTGTCCATCGGATCGAACGGATCGCGCGCGCTGGCCAGGATTCCATATTCGACCAGCGCGTGGAAGCGCTCCGGCATCGTCGCGCCCTGTGACTCCCCGGGCCGGAACGTGTCGTCGTCCGCGAGCCGCAGTTCGGCAATGGTCATCCGGTTCTCGGTCAGCGTCCCCGTCTTGTCGGTGCAGAGCACCGTCGCGGAGCCCAGGGTTTCGATCGCGGCGGCGCGCCGGGTCAGCACCCTCGCCTGCGAGATTCGCCACGCGCCCATCGCCATGAACACGGCCAGCACGACTGGAAATTCCTCCGGGAGCATCGACATGCCGAGCGCGATGCCCGCCAGCACCGCATCGAGCCATCCGCCGCGCATCGTGCCGTACAGCACCACCGCCAGAATGCTGACCGCGGCGCCGGCGATGGCGAAGATTCGCACCACGCGGCGGGTCTGCGCCTGCAGCCGCGGCGGCTCCGTCTCCAGCAGGCTAAGCGACTGGCCGATCTTGCCGATCTCGCTTCGGATTCCGGTCGCGACGACCTCTGCGATTGCCGTGCCGCGCACCACCAGCGAGCCTGAGAACACCGTGGGCAGGTCATCGCCGCCGGGCCGGCTTTTGGAAGGTCCGTCGCCGGCACGCGCGATCTTGCGCACGGGAACCGATTCACCCGTCAGCAGCGATTCATCGGCCTGCAGGTCGCGACATTCGATGACGACCGCATCGGCGGGCACCCGGTCGCCCTCGGCCAGCATCAGCAGATCGCCGCGCACCACTTCGCGGCCGGTGATCCGCTTGCGCATGCCGTCGCGAACCACCAGCGCGCGCGGACTGGTGAGGTCGCGCAATGCTTCCAGCACGCGCTCGGTGCGGCTTTCCTGGATCACCGTGATCAATATGGACAGGGTTGCGAACACCCCGAGGATGATGGCTTCCTTGAGGTCGCCGAGCAGCAGATAGATCGCGACGCCGCCAAGCAGCAGCGCCAGCATGGGTTCGCGCACCACCTCGAGCGCGATCCGCAGCGGCGTGCGCCGGTCCGGTCGGGGCAGCTCGTTGTAGCCCTCGGCCCGCAGCCTGGCCTGGGCTTCCGCCTCGCTGAGGCCATGGATCGAGCCGGGCAATGCTGTTTCTTCGGGCATTTCACCTGCTTTTGAGGGTTTGGGCGGGTCCGCACCGGCGATCAGCCAACATTGCGCGCCGGTCGCGTGCATAAATTCTATCGTCTCCCGGCTGCCGGCATTTGATCCATCGCAGAAGGTGGCGCAGCTGCATGCGGCCGACGGCGGGCCAGGCGGTGTGAAGCCTCTGGCCGGGATGGTGCCGGCATCTCGACAACATCAGGCCGGAATTCGCGCCAGATCTTTTGGCATTGCCACGGTTCGGGGTTTGCGCCTTACTCGCCGCGAACGAACATGTCCGCTCATCCGGGAGGAAATTCCAATGAAAACCGTACAAACCATGCTGGCCGAAGCCGAAGCCGCCGTGCCGCGCATCAGCCCCGAGGAAGCCAAGGGGCTGGTCGGCCGCGCCGACGTGCTGTTTCTCGACGTCCGCGAACCGGGCGAGGTCGCGACCTCGGGCAAGGTGCCGGGGGCGCTGGCGATCCCGCGCGGTCTGGTGGAATTTCGCGCCGATCCGGCCTCCCCGCTGCACGACGCGGCGTTCGACCGGGCCAAGACCGTGGTGGCCTATTGCGCGTCCGGCGGACGCTCGGCGCTGGTCGGCAAGACCCTGAAGGACATGGGCTACGAAAACGTCCGCAACCTCGGCGGCTTCAAGGGCTGGCTCGACGCCGGCGGCGAGGTCGAAAAGGGGTAGGTGCTGCGCCGGGCCCGCATTCATCCTTTTGCGTGAGGCCAGACGCCTCACGCCCGCGCCAGCCGCACGTGCGCCCTGCGATCGTCACCCGCCCACAACCAAAGATATCAGACAAGAGTATACTCGCCTTGATTTTCTTCTCGTGCAATAGTTCAATCCATTGAGAGCTACGGACGACATTTGAGAATGTGGTAGTCGCTATCCGGCGAATTGACCCGGCCCGGATGACGCGTCTTACTTGATAGCCTTGACGTGAAATGAACGCCTCGCAGGGGAGCGGACAGCATGGTCACGAGAAAAATGGGGCCTGACAAAACCGGGGCGAAGGCTTCCGCAGAAAAGCCGGAGCGAAAACTCACCCGCGCTACCCTGATGGAACTGTATGCGGCGCGTCGCTATCTCGGACTGGCCACGCTCAAGGAGACCGGACTGCGGTTGCCGATCGAGGTCTATTTCAAAGATCCTGCCGTGGCGAAGGTTTTCAAGGACGCCGGCTTCGACGACGACTTTACCGCGCCCTGGGAGCCTGGGCTGCGCGACGGCCCAACCAGCGCGCGCTTTGCCATTGTCGACTATGACTCCACGAGCAATACGCTGACGCCGCCGGCCGTGTGGGACCGCAAGGACAACTGCTATCGTGCACCTGATGGCACGCTGCTCGATGCCAAGGCCAAAGACCGCTTCCAGTATCACCAGCTCAGCGTCTGGGCCAATGTTCAGAACACCCTCGAGTTTTTTGAAGGAGGCTATGGGCTGGGCCGCCGGATCAGCTGGGCATTTGAGGGAAATCGCCTGATCGTCGTGCCGCACGCCGGTTACGGTGAAAACGCCTATTACGACAGGTCGAGCAAGTCGCTGCAATTCTACTGGTTCGACGACGACAAGAATCGCGTCTACACGTGCCTGTCGAGCGACATCGTCAACCACGAATTCGGCCATGCCGTACTCGACGGGTTGCGCCCCCTTTATTACGAATCGGTGGGCGGACAGACCGCCGCATTTCACGAGTTTTTCGGCGACCTCGTGGCCTTGCTGATGGCCTTCCGGAACAACGCGTTCCGCAAGATCGTGCTGAAGGAAAATAACGGCGACCTCAGTACCGACCAATTGCTGTCGGGACTTGCCCGGGAGTTCGGCGAGGCCGTCTTGAACGTGCCCTATCTGCGCAGCGCAAACAACGATAAGACGATGCAGGATCTGGCGGGAAAGATCGAGCCGCATGCGCTGTCAGAGGTCATGACCGGCACGATATTCGATATTCTCAAGAATGTGTTTGCCCAGCATCGCCAGCGCGAGCTCGAGCGCTACAAGGCCAGCCGCAGCAGTAAGCCGAGCGACATTCGCGCCCTCGCCGATACGGTGCCGCGGATGCAGAACCTCGCGATCCAGCCCCTCGACCTGTTGCCGCCCTGCGCCGTCACCTTCCGGGACTATGCGCTCGCGGTGCTCCGCGCCCAGCAGGTCGCCGACCCGTCCGACCCGGCGGGTTATCGCACCTTGATGCTCGATTGTTTCATCAAGCGCGGTATTCTCGACGAAAGCGATCGCATTCGACTGCTCGCGCCGGCGCCGCTGTTCACCCGTCCGCCACTGGATGTCTTCCACTCCGTCGATGCCATCGCCGCATCGCCCGGCGGAGCCTATCGCTTCCTCGACGACAACCGCGCCAAGCTGTTGATCCCCCTCAATGCGGATATCGTGGTCACCGACATCATCCGCGCCAGCAAGCTGGCGCGGGACGGTCGACCGCTGCCCGAGCAGATCATCCTGCAGTATATCTGGCGCGAGGAACTGGCGCTCGAAGGCGAACGGATGGGCCGTTTCGCCGGCGAACGGACGACGATGCTCTGTGGCGCCACCATCGTGCTCGACCGCGAGGGAAACTGGATCCATTGGGCGCGCAAGCCCGGAAGTGCCAGCGTAGGTGACAACGATGCCGCGGCTGCCGAGCAAGCCGAGGGCGAGGCGCGGCGCAACGAGCTTCTGGACACGGTTGCGGCGCGCGTCGCAGCGGGAACGATTGGTGAGACGGTCGGCGGCGAACTCGGCCTGCTCGAGCGCGCCTCGCCGCCGTTCGGTTTCCAGATGGTCGATGGGACCGTCCGCTTCTCGCTTGCGCCGCATTTCTCGGCCCGGGACGAGCACGAGCACGAAGACACGGGAGAGCGGCAATGGCAAATAAGCTTCTGATCCGGCTGTTCGACGTCGGCCTAGGCGATTGCATCTATTGCCGCATTCCCAAGGCCCACGAGAGCGGCCGCGACTTCCATATCCTGATCGACTGCGGCACGTTGAGTAGTACCGAGTATCTGTCGAAAGCGGTCGAGAACCTGAAAACCTTGCTGCCCAAGATCGACGGCAAGTTCCGCGTCGATCTTCTGGTCGTATCCCATGAACACAAGGATCACATGACGGGCTTCGGCATGGATCTATGGGACGACATCTCCTTCGGCGCAATCTGGATGAGCGCCGCGATGGATCCCAAGCATCCTGAAGCGGAGAAGGCGAAGAAGCTGCATGCCTTCGCGGCGGGCGCCATGGCCGAGGCGTTGCGACTCAATCTGGCGCTCGGACCGGACCTAATGGAACTCGCGAACGCGACGGCACTCAACGCGGGCGCGATGAAGAATCTGCGCGAGACGTTGCCCAAGAGGAGCAAGATCAAGCCGACCTATGTTCACGCTGGCAAGAAGGATCTTGCGCTGCCGCTGAAAGGGGCAAGCATCAGCGTGCTCGGGCCCGAGCGCGACATAGACTTCTATTACCTCGGCGATGAAGGCGATCCAAAACTGCGCCGCGCACTCGGCTTCATCGATGCCGGGTTGCCGCAGGTGTCCGCGGCAGTACCGCAAACGGTTGCGACGCCCACGAATCTCGATCCCGCCGACTTTCGCCAGTTGCGATCGCGCATGCTGTCCACCGCGCTCGCCTTCGCCGACCTTGACGGCAAGGTTTGCAACAACACCAGCGTGGTGCTTTTGATCGAGTGGGAAGGCAAACGACTGCTGTTCGTCGGTGATGCCGAATGGGATGGAGCCTACAAGGAAGGCAAGGGAAATTGCGCCTGGAACGTGATTTGGAATCTGCGCAAGAAGCAGCTCGACGGCCCGCTGGCCTTTTACAAGATCGGGCATCACGGGAGCGTCAACGCGACTCCCTGGGGCCCAACCGCTGCGGCCAAAAAAGGTGAGCCGCTGGCCATTCTCAACGCGATCCTCCCCGAAGCCTCGAAGCTCGGCGCCAAGGCGATCGTTTCGACGCGCCGGGGAAACTACAAGACGATCCCGCGCAGCGAGCTTCTCGCCGAGATTGGCAAACGGGTGTCCAACACCAAATCCTACGGCGCTGCATTCAAGAAGTCCGGCGTCGACACCAAAGAGGTGCCGAAGTTCGGTGAGTTCGAAAAAGATTTCTTCACCGAGCCGCAGCCGCTTCGCACCGACCTCGAACGGATTCTCGGTTCCAGCAATGGATACGTGGATGTGGAGATCGAGGCGTAGCGGACGCGACGCCGGCAGAGGTGGCGGCCTTCACGCCATCGCCAGCCGCGAGCGCGAGCGCGCCCGCAGCAGCAGCGCCACCACGATGACGATGTTGACCGCGTTCCAGGCGACACCGTTGGCGAACGCGGCGGCATAGGAGCCGGTGGCATCGAAGATCACGCCGGAAATCCAGCCGCCGCCGGACATGCCGATGACGGATGCGAAGATCACGATGCCGACGCGGGTGGCGGCCTCGTTCGCCGGCATCGTCTCGCGCACGATGATGGCATAGCTCGGCACGATGCCGCCCTGGAACAGGCCGAACATCGCGGAGATGATGTAGAGCGAGGTCAGGCCGTCGAAGAACAGATAGAACAGCAGGGCGAAGCCCTGCGCCACCGATCCGATCAGCAGGGTCGGGATGCCGCCGATCCTGTCGGCGAGATAGCCCGAGCCGATCCGGCTGATGATGCCGCACGCCATCATCAGCGACAGCATCTAGGCGCCGCGCGCCACGCCGTAGCCGAGGTCGCCGCAATAGGATACGATATGAACCTGCGGCATCGCCATCGCCACGCAGCAGGAGATGCTGGCGATGCACAGCAGCACCGTCAGCGTATTGGCCGACAATTTGAGATCGATCCGCGGCGGCAGCGCATTGGTGTGATCCTGCGCCGCGCTGCCGCCCATGACCCGGCGCAGCACCAGCACCAGGATCGCCATCAACACGCCGACGGCAATTCCGATGCCGAAATGGGTGGCGCGCCAGCCATAGGCCTGCGTGCTCCAGTTGATCAGCGGCGGCCAGAACGTGCCCGCGACATAATTGCCTGACGCGACGATGGTCACCGCAAGCCCGCGATAGCGCTCGAACCAGTGCGAGGCCTCCGCCATCAGCGGCGCGAAGGTGGCCGAGGTGCCGAGGCCCATCAGGAAAGCGATGACGATGAACTGCCACAGCGCGGTCGCGAGGCCCGCCAGCACATAGGAGCCGGTCAGGAAGGCGATGCTGATGGCCATTGCCGGCACGATGCCGAGCCGGTCGGTGATCTTGCCCATGATGACGCCGCCGACACCGAAGCCGAAGAAGATCATGGTGGCGGCGAGCGAAACCGCGCCGCGGCTGGCCGCGAATTCCTGCTGCACCACCGGCATTACCACCACGACCGACCACATCCCGACCGCGCCGACGGATCCGATCAGGACCGCCAGCACGAGCCGCAGCCACGCCTGGCGCGAGTCAGGGGTGAACGGCGGCGAATCCTTGGATGGTTGGGAGGGAGCGTGCACGGCGGCAACTTCGTCGTCCCCGACTTCCCGGTCAAGCCACATGGCGCGATATTGGGCATGCAGATGCAGTGCAACAGAACGCGGAGCGGTCAGCCTGCCTCAGATTCCGTCATTCCGGGGCAGCCCACAGGGCTGAACCCGGAATCCAGGTTGGGACGACCGTTGCCCAACCCGCCGGGATTCCGGGTTCGATGCTCCGCATCGCCCCGGAATGACGGGTGGGACCGTTCGTTAACCCTTTCCTAACCATAAATGCGGCAAAAATTGCCTAGTGGAGTCGAGTGTCGTCAGCCGCGTAGAACGGGAGAACCCCGTGGACGCCAGTGCGGTGCCTCACCTTCGAAACGGCGGCCCTTCGGCCGCCGCCAAGACGTTTGGCGCCCGGGGCCGGCATTCGCGGGGGGAAGCAGCTACCATGGTCGACGTCACGGCGGGTCAGGGAACGGGTACAGCGGGCGGCGGATTTCCCAGTTTAGCTGACATCGGCAGAATCCTGACCCGCGGCGATCTCGCGCTGGCGTTCGGCGTCCTGATCATCCTCGTCGTGCTGATCATGCCGCTGCCATCGGTCGTGCTCGACCTGTTTCTGGCGATCTCGATCATCCTGTCGATCCTGATCCTGATGACGGCGCTGTTCATCCAGGCGCCACTGGAATTCTCCTCGTTCCCGACCATCCTGTTGATCTCGACCATGCTGCGGCTGTCGCTCAACATGGCTTCGACGCGCCTGATCCTGTCGAAGGGACATGAGGGCACGGCGGCCGCCGGCCACGTCATCGAGGCCTTCGGCAATTTCGTGATGGGCGGCAATTTCGTCATCGGCATCATCGTGTTCGCGATCCTGGTGATCGTGAACTTCGTGGTCATCACCAAGGGTTCGGGACGCATCGCCGAAGTCGCCGCCCGCTTCCACCTCGACGCCATGCCGGGCAAGCAGATGGCGATCGACGCCGATCTCGGCGCCGGCCTGATCGACGAAGCGACCGCCAAGAAGCGACGCAAGGAGCTGGAGGACGAAAGCGGCTTCTTCGGCGCCATGGACGGCGCCTCGAAATTCGTGCGCGGCGACGCCGTCGCGGGCCTGCTGGTCGTCTTCATCAACGTCATCGGCGGCATCATCATCGGGGTGGCCCAGCAGGGCATGGGTTTCTCCGATGCCGCCCGCTCCTACACCCTGCTGACGGTCGGCGACGGCCTGGTCACCCAGGTCCCGGCGCTGATCGTGTCTACCGCGGCGGGCCTGCTGGTCTCGAAGGCGGGCGTCAGCGGCGCCGCCGACAAGGCGCTGATGAAGCAACTGTCCGGCTATCCGCAGGCGCTCGGCATGTCGGCCGGCGTCATGCTGGTGCTGGCGCTGCTGCCGGGCGTTCCGATGCTGCCGTTCCTCGCGCTCGGCGGCGGCGCGGCCTACCTGGCGGTGACGGCGCGCAAGCGCAACGAGGCCACCACGCAGGCCGAAGCCGTCGCGGCGGCCGCTCCGGATGCAGCCGCGGCCGCGGCGGCCGCCGGCGCGGAAGAGCCGATCGCCAATTCGCTGAAGATCGACGATCTCAAGATCGAGCTCGGCTATGCGCTGCTGCCGCTGGTCAACGGCCCCGACGGCACCGACCGCCTGACCGAACAGATCAAGGCGCTTCGCCGCTCGCTCGCGGTCGAAATGGGCTTCGTGATGC
Source organism: Pseudomonadota bacterium (assembly GCA_043811435.1). Classification (GTDB taxonomy): domain Bacteria; phylum Pseudomonadota; class Alphaproteobacteria; order Rhizobiales; family Xanthobacteraceae; genus Bradyrhizobium. Next base: position 3,950 of record JBDRNF010000050.1, on the reverse strand, counting down.
CGGCCGTGCGCATTCTCGACAATGTGCAGCTGGAGGCCAACACCTACATCATCAAGATCAAGGAAGTGGACGCCGGCACCGGCAAGATCTGGCCGAACAGTTTCATGGTCATGGACCCCGCCGGCAATCAGGTGGGTATCCCCGGCATCCACACCATCGAACCGACCTTCGGCCTGCCGGCGACCTGGGTCGACGCCAGCCTGAAGGAGGAAGCCTCGCTGAAGGGCTACACCGTGGTCGACGCCGCGACCGTGCTGTCGACCCACCTCACCGAGCTGCTCAAGACCAACATGTCGGACCTGTTGTCCTATGGCGAGGTGCAGAAGCTGCTGAAGGACCTGCCGAAGGAGCAGGGCGAACTGGTCAAGGACATCACGCCGGCCCTGGTCACCGTCTCGGGCATCCAGCGCGTGCTGCAATTGCTGCTGGCCGAGCGGATCTCGATCCGGGATCTGTCGACCATTCTCGAGGGCATCGCCGACGCGCTGGCCTTCTCGCGCAATCCGGCGACCATGGTGGAGCATGTTCGCGCCCGGCTGGCGCGACAGATCTGCGCGCAGAACACCTCGCACAACGGCTATTTGCCGCTGATCGCGCTGTCGGCCAAATGGGAGCAGGCGTTCGCCGAGTCGCTGGTCGGCACCGGCGACGAGCGCCAACTGGCGATGCAGCCGTCGAAACTGTCGGAATTCATGACCGCGGTGCGCGACCGCTTCGAACAGGCCGCCCGCGAAGGCGAGGCGCCGGTGCTGGTGACCTCGGCGGCGATCAGGCCGTTCGTGCGTTCGCTGGTGGAACGGTTCCGCTCGCAAACCACCGTGCTGTCGCAGTCGGAAATCCATCCCCGGGCGCGGCTGAAGACGGTCGGAAGCGTCTGACGGACGGCGGTCGCGGCGGGTCATTTCCGCCACAGGCAAATGCTTTGTCGGAATTTGCCGGGAACAACGCGGTCGCGCGCTCATGCGACCATAAAATCATCTAAATAGCTGAAATTACGTTATTATTTTCGATTTTACGCGTTTCGCGCCAAGTTCCGGTCGCGGGATTTCAACTCCTTTCACTGCCTTGTGATCGCCTCTTAGGAACTTAAAGGCGAGTTCCTACGTTTCCTGCCATGAGATGTTGAACCTGTCGGCGGACGCACCACACCAATTCGCAGGACAGGATGGCGGCAGGAGGCTTCCAATGAACCATTCGATCTACAGCGCTGATCGCACGACCCATCTGAAGATCGTGGTCGTGGCGCTGGTCGCGGGTATCGCGGTAGCCGGCTTCGGCATCTCGGCTCGCACGACGGCTTCGGATGAGGGATACACCCAGACCGCGCGCGTCCTCAAGGCCGGCAAGCCAATGACGATCACCAGCGCGCAGACCTCGACGATACGCTGACGAAATTCAAGGAATTCACGCGGCTCTTTAGCAGCCCCCCAAAGTCGCCTCGTGGATAATCAGACGACCCCAACGACCCCCAAGTCGACTACCGAAAACGCCCGCTCCCCACGGGCGTTTTCTTTTTTGGGCGGTCGTTGGCGACCACGGATCGCCATTCCCTACCTCTCCTCCTCCATCGTTACCGCGCATCCGCATTCGCGGAGAGTCTGACCGCGTTGCCTTCAACGCCCGCCACCAGGCTTTTGGCGATGAAGTGGTGATGGCCCTTGTGAGAGCCCTGGCCGCTGTCCTGTTTCGTCAGCTTGATGCGACCGCCTTCGACCTTCGGGACGCATGCGCGGGGCCATCGGATATCCTCGCTCCAACCGCGATGGTGTTGGAGCAAGGATTCACGTACCCCTGTTGGAACAATCGTGTTATCGCCAGTAGTAATAAGGCCGAAGGGGACGATAGTAAGCCCATGAGCCATAGTACCTGGGCGCATAGTAATAGGCGCGAGGGCGATGGATCACGGGAGGCGCCGCATAGACGACCGGCGCGGGCGAGTAGACGGCGGCCGGCGCGACGTACGCCGGGGAGGCGGCAGCCACGCCGACGGCAGTCCCTACCGCAACTCCCGCTGCAGCCGCTCCGGCAACAGCTGCGCCATGGTAGTACGGTGGGGCGCCCGCTCCCCAGCGAGACGCGGTACCCTCGCGGGTGACGGAGTTGCCATTCGGCCCGGTGGTGGTGCGGCTCCCCGTACAGGTGCCGCCGCCGCATGAAACCGAGCCCTGGCGGCTTACGCTGTTGCCGTAAGGACCGGTGCGGGTGACCTGACGAGAACAGGCGCCACCAGCGCAACTGCCCGAGGCGTTTACCGACGCCGTACCGCGCCAGCCTGATGCCGAGCGGCTGCGCGACCAGGCATTGGCGTCGGCGACAATGGCCACGGACAGAAGTGATGCAAGCGCGGATATGGTCAGGAACTTCTTCATCGTATCATTCTCCATGAGAACGTTGGCGACCATGCTAAGTGGCAAGGCCTGTGTGCCAGAGAGAATGCGGACGCAATGTCAGTACCGTTTGATCGGGACGCATCGTTTTTTGGAATTTGGTCAACGGCGCGTAACGTTTTGTAAGAACTCGATCCGGCGAACTTTGTTGGTTGACGCCCCGCGGTCCCATTGCAACAATCGGACCAGCCTGCGGGCGCGCGCACCCGTTCAGCTCGCGGCGAACACCGGCAGCCGGACGGAGAAGCGCGCGCCGCCGGAAGGCGCATCGCCGATGGTGATCGTTCCGCCACAGGCCTCGACCAGGTTGCGAACAACGGCAAGGCCGAGTCCGGCCCCGCCCGTGCGCCGATTGCGCGAGTTCTCCAGGCGCACGAAAGGCTCCAGCAGGATATCGCGCTGACCAAGAGGAACCCCCGGGCCCTCGTCGTCAACGATCAAGAGGACGCCTTGCGCCTCTTTCTCCATCGCGAGATGCGCAACGTGACCGTATTTCAGCGCGTTGTCAGCAAGATTGGCAACTATGCGCCGACACGCCAAGCGATCGCCGAGGATAGCAGAGCCCGCCACGCCCGGACCGATGCGAAGGTCAATCGCAGCTCCCGCGCCTCGCCTATCCTCAACTTCCGAGCGAACAATCTCATCGAACTCCAACAGCTCCTCTTCTAGCTCACCGGCCCCGGCGCGAGTGGCAAGGAGCGAGTCATCCAGCAGTCGGATCATGTCCGCGATTCCATTGACTGCGCGGTCGCGCTCCATAGCTTCGGGAATGCAATCGACGCTCAGACGCAGACGCGTTGCGAAGGATCGAACGTCGTGCGAAATGCCGCCGAGCAACGCCATCCGAGCGCGCAGGAGTTCGGAAAGTCGGGTCTGCAGCCGGTTGAAGGCCGCAACGACGGCCTGTATCTCCGGTGCGCTGGTCCGTGCCTGCGGCAAGTATACAGGCGTGGCTGTGATATCCATTCCGTCGACAGCTACGGCAAGCTTCGACAAGGGCCGGGTCTCGCGAAGCATGATGACGAGCGCGACAAGTGCAATCAGGGTCCCCAGTAGGCCGGCGCCGAACCCTACCGGCAGGCCGATCCGATTGACCCCCAATGGGCTCGTCGAGTCGACTATGAGCGTGTCCCCCACTTTAAGCCCGATCCGGATTTCGAGTGCCTTCCTGGCTCCCGGAGGCAGCCAGGGATAGCGGCCGTTCTCCGGAACGTTAGGCCCCGAGGTGATCGCAAACGGACGGCTGCCCAACGCGGCGGCGTAGGTCTGCCGTAGCGTAGTGTCCGTCCCTTCGGCTTCGTCAGGTTCTGCAATGGTCGCCTGGCCGGCTTCCAGCCGAGCTGTCAGAATGCTCGATGTGGCGGCATCGAGGATCACCGGCATTTGCTCACGCGGCGCTCGTTCGAGGATATCCACGAGCGCCGCGACTTGTCGCGCCGACGGATCGAACGCCCCCCACTCGCGCGAGCGGTAAAACGTCGCAATGGCGACGAGCCAGACGGCTATCAGGGCGGTGAGGACGATCATCGTGACGCGGGCGGCGAGACTCAATCGAAGCATCAC
>JBDRNF010000049.1:0-2315 GCA_043811435.1 Pseudomonadota bacterium | reverse complement strand
GTTCGCACTCGGTGTCGGCAAGGGCATTCCGCTGATCGTCATCGCGACCGTCGGCGGCAAAGCCTTGCCGAGCGCTGGGGCCTGGATGGCAAAGGTGCGGACCGTCTTCGGATTTGTCTTCGTCGCGACCGCTGTCTGGATGGTGTCGCCACTGCTGCCGGACGGCATCCTGCTTTTGGCATGGGCGGCTCTGGCGGTCACTTTCGGCATGTATTTTGCGGGCCTCAAGGTCAACCGCGATATCGCCGCTCCCCGAGTTCTTGCCCGATCAGCGGCGCTGCTTTTCATCACCTGGGGAGCCTTGCTCCTTGTCGGTGTGGGGCTCGGTGCGCGCGATCCCCTGGCTCCTCTCGAACCCTTGCGCGCCAGAGCCGCCACCGTTGAGGCAGCGACCGTGGCCAAAGCCGATTTCCGCAGGATTGCCTCGACCGAGGATCTGGCGGCACAGCTCACCGCGGCCCAATCCGAGGACAAGGCGAGCCTGGTCTATGTCACGGCCGACTGGTGCGTCACCTGCCGCACGATCGAGCGATCGGTTTTGCCGGCAAGCGAAGTCTCAGCTGCGCTGGAGGAGGCACGGCTGATGACGATCGACATGACCTCGACCGATCCGAAGCTTGAGGAGCTCCTGCGCTCCCTCGAAGCGGTCGGGCCGCCCACCATGATCTTCTTCGATCAGCAGAAACAGGAAATCGAAGGGACGAGACTTGTCGGGGACATCACCGTCGACAGCCTGACAGCCTCTGCCCTCGCAGCCGGGAACCAGCAACCATGAACGTCATCACCTTGGGTCCGCTCGCCTTGGCCTCCGACAGGCTCGCTGCCATCCTCGGCATAATGGTGTTCCTTGTGGTTGGTTCGCTGCTGGCTGCCCGGTACGACCGCCGGCTCGCCCCGTGGACGACCACCGCGGTGCTGTCGGGCCTCATCGCCGCACGAGCGGCCCATGTCCTCTTCCACATCGACAGCTTCATGGATGAGCCCTGGCGGGTCGCCTATGTGTGGCAGGGCGGCTTTTCGTGGATCGGTGGTCTCTTCGGCGTTGCCATCGCCACTTATTTCCTGGCGCGAAAAGCAGGCAAGTCACTGCCTTTCGCAGCCATCAGCCTCGCATCCGGCCTTTTTGTCTGGTTTGTGTTCACCACTCTTATGACGTCGGGTGAGGGACCAGCTGCACCCCGGTTCGCGCTGGCAACCCTTGACGGCAATGAGACGCTGTCCATTGCAGATCGCAAAGGCCGCCCCGCGGTCGTCAATCTCTGGGCGACCTGGTGCCCTCCGTGCCGCAGGGAAATGCCCCTTCTTGCCGAGTTCGCAAGTCAGCCCGACGTTGATTTCATTTTCGCCAACCAGGGTGAAGCCGCGCCAGCAATCCGGTCCTATCTCGGCAATGCGGGCCTGACGCTCGACACAGTGCTTCTCGATCCCTTCAGCGACCTGTCGCGCCACTATCGCGCGGTCGGGATGCCCGTCACCGTTTTTCTCAATCCCGATGGCTCGGTTGAAACCATGCATTTCGGTGAAATCTCCCGTGAGGCGCTGACGGCAGCGCTCGCCAAAATCCTTCCGACAGACAAGGAATGACAGATATGCGTGATCACAAGGGACAGAAGCTGGGACGTTTCGCGCAGAAGGCTTGCCTGGCCGGCTGTCTCGCCGTTTTCCTCTCGGCCTGTTCCCAAACCGTATCGGCACCGCACCAGCCCGAGACGCCCGCCGTCGATCCCGTGCTTGAGAGCATGTATGGCGCAGTCCAGGATGGGGAAGAAACAATTCCAGCCGTCGACGTGTCCAAGATGGAACCGCGTAATGTCCGACAGGTGGTCAATTACCGCACGTCCTATGCCACGGGCACGATCGTCGTCGATCCCCACGCACGGTTTCTCTATCTCATAATGGAGGGAGACAAGGCCATGCGATACGGTGTCGGCGTTGCCAAGGCGGGCCTTGAATTCAGCGGCGCGGCAGACATCGAGCGCAAGGCGCGCTGGCCGGGCTGGGTGCCGACGCCGGGGATGATCGAGCGCGAGCCTGAACGCTACGGCCCGCTTTCTGGCGGCTTGGAGGGTGGGATTGAGAACCCGCTCGGTGCGCGCGCGCTTTATCTCTATCAAGGCGGGCATGACACGCTCTACCGAATCCATGGCACCAACGAAGCATGGTCAATCGGCCAGTCCGTCTCGTCGGGCTGCATCCGCTTGCTCAATCAGGATATCATCGACCTCCACAGCCGCGTTCCGGAAGGCTCCAGGGTGGTCGTTCTTAGCGCCGAAGAATCCGGAAAAGGAGAATTTTGATGTTTACACGACGCACCC
>JBDRNF010000048.1:0-11998 GCA_043811435.1 Pseudomonadota bacterium | reverse complement strand
GAGCTCAGTATGTCGAGAGTCCCCCTCACCCGGATTGCTTCGCAATCCGACCTCTCCCCGCAAGCGGGGCGAGGTGATTCGAACTCGATTCTAGTTCCGTGCATTTTGCGCTCTTCTCCCTCGCCCCGCTTGCGGGGAGAGGGCATCGGCGGCCCCCGGCCCCCGCGCTTGGGTAAAACAAATCCGAAGCGAAACCTCGGCTATGGTGAGGGGGACTCTCAGCGAGCTCAGTATGTCGAGAGTCCCCCTCACCCGGATTGCTTCGCAATCCGACCTCTCCCCGCAAGCGGGGCGAGGTGATTCGAACTCGATTCTAGTTCCGTGCATTTTGTGCCGCTTCCCGTCCCGCGATTCGTCCGAACACGCTGCCGATGGTCATGCCGATGCCGGCGGCGTAGCCCTTGCCGAGCACGTTGCCGGCCATGATCTCGCCGGCGGCGAACATGTTGGCGGCGGGACTGCCGTTCTTCATCAGCATGCGCGCCTGCTTGTTCACGCGGGTGCCGAGATAGGTGAAGGTGATGCCGGGCCGCACCGGATAGGCGTAATAGGGCGGCGTCTCGATTTTACGCGCCCAATGCGTCTTCGGCGGCGTCAGTCCCTCGGTGCGGCAATCGTCGAGGATGGTGTGGTCGAAAGTGCCGGGTCGTACCGCGGCGTTGAAATCGGCGATGGTCTTTTCCAGCGTGGCCGGATCCAGCTCGAATTTGCCCGCGAGTTCGGCGATCGTCGGCGCCTCGATCGGCGGAAACAGCGTCGGCATGAAACTGTTGCGCACGCTGGCGTCGAAGATGATGTAGGCGATCTGGTCGGGCTGGGCTGCGACCAGCCGGCCCCAGATCGCGTAGCGCTTCGGCCAGATGTCCTCGCCCTCGTCGTAGAAACGCGCGGCGTGCTTGTTGACGACGATGCCGAACACCACCGAATCGTGCCGGGTGATGATGCCGCCGTCGAATTTCGGCGCGCGGGCGTCGATCGCCACCGCGTGGCACTGGGTGGGATCGCCGACATCCTGCACGCCCTTGTCCAGCAGCATCTTCAGGATCGAGCCGCGGTTAAAGGGCGTGCCGCGGATCAGGAAATTGTCGGCGGCGTCGCCCCAATATTGTTTCAGCCATTCGATGTTGGCCTCGAAACCGCCGGCGGCGGCGACCAGGGTCGCGGCGCGGACGCTGATTTCGGCGTCGCCCTGTTTCAGCGTGGCCGACAGGAACATGCCGTTGTCGATCTCGAGGCCGAGCACCTCGGCGTCGTAGAGGATGTCGACACCGAGCTTTTCGGCGGTGAGGTACAGCGCGTTCAGCATCGCCCTTCCGCCGCCGAGGAAGAATGAATTGGTGCGGCCGAGGCTGAGCGTGCCGCCGAGCGACGGCTGCCAGCGCACGCCCTGTTCGACGATCCAGCCCAGGATATCCTTGGACTCCGCGATCATGTGCCGCGCCAGTTCCTCGTCGGTCTCGCCGCCGGTGACGCGCTGCAGATCTTCCCAGAACTCCTGCTCGGTATAGGGCCCGGTCAGGATGTCGGTCGCGGCATCATGGGCGCAGCGCATGTTGCGGGTATGGCGGGTGTTGCCGCCGCGGTAGAATTTCGGGGCGCCCTCCAGCACCAGCACCGACGCGCCGGCGCGCCGCGCGCTGATCGCGGCGCAAAGGGCGGCGTTGCCGCCGCCGATCACCAGCACATCGAACCTGCGATTCAAATCCACCATGCGCTCTTGTTATCGTTGTTTGCATGGAAATCAAATCGGCGCGCAAACCGTCATGCGACGATGCCGCATGCGTCTCGCGTAACGGAATATCCGTCAGGGTTTGTTCTGCACCGATGCAATCAGCCATTGCCGGAACGCCTGCAGCTTCGGCAGATCCGTTCTTCCCGCCGGCGAGACCAGATAGAACCCGGCATCGGTCGGCAGCGTGATCTTGAAGGGAACCACCAGCCGGCCCTTGGCGATGTCCTCCTGTACATAGGGGGTGCGGCCCATCGCGACGCCGAGACCGTCGATCGCGGCCTGCACGGTCATGAAGATGAGATCGAAGGTGACGCCGGGCTGCCTGGAAAAATCGGCGGGCAATCCTGCCGCCCAGAGCCACAACCGCCAGTCGTCGCTATTGGCGTTGCTGGTGTGCAGCAGCACGTGATTTTGCAGGTCTTCCGGGCATTTCAGCGGCTTGCTTCCTTGCAGCAATGCCGGGCTGCATACCGGGAAAAGTTCGTCCGCCATCAGCCAGTCGGCGCGCAGGCCCGCCCATTGGCCGCGGCCGTAGCGGATCGCGGCGTCGACATTGTCGCGCTGGAAGTCGACCAGATTGGTCGAGGTGGTGATGCGCACGTCGATGCCGGGATGCGCTTCCTGGAACGCGGTCAGACGCGGCAGCAGCCATTTGGCGGCGAGCGAGGCCAGGGTCGAGACCGTCAGCACATGGTCTTCGTCCTTGCGCAGCAGCCGGTCGGTGGCGAGCCGCAGATCGTTGAAGGCGGCGCGGATGCCGGGGAGGTAATCCACCGCCTGCGGCGTCAGCGTCAGGGCACGGTTCTGGCGCACGAACAGGCGCACGCCGAGTTCTTCCTCCAGCCGCCTGATCTGATGGCTGATCGCGGTCTGGGTGACGTTCAGCTCGGCCGCCGCGAGGGTGAAGCTGAGATACCGGGCCGCCGCCTCGAAGGCGCGCAATCCATTGAGCGACGGCAGTCTCGCGGTCATCCAGGTCACCCCAAATGCATGAGTTTATATCATGCGAAGCGGTACACAATGTCGTTTGTCGGAAGCGTGGATCAGGCAGATATTCCAGCCAACAACCTAGCTTCAGGAGATGACCATGTCCACTTTGACCCATCAATCGATGATAAATCATCATCAATCCGGCATTTTTGCCCGGACCCTCGAAACTCTGCGGATCTGGCACCAGCGGCAGCATGACCGGCGGTTCATGGCCCAGCTGTCCGCCCGTGACCTGCACGACGTCGGCCTGTCCTGGAGCGACATCGCCTACGAGGCCGAAAAGCCGTTCTGGCGGGCTTGAACGGCAGCCAGGCCGGCATTGCCCTGCGGGGGATGCCGGCCACGACTTTTCAAACCTGGGGAACCCCGGCCATGACCGCGCTTCGCTTCGACGACCTCCGGCAGCATTCCGATGTCCTGCGCTTGCGCAGCGGCAAGCCGGTGACGGTGCGCTTTGTCGAGCCTGGTGATGCCGAGGCGTTGCAGGCCTACTTCCGCTCGCTCTCGACCCGCTCCCGCTACAACCGCTTCTTCGGCGCCATCAGCGAGTTGCCGGCAAGCCAGCTCGACCAATTCATCCATGTCGGCGAAGCCGACCGCTTCAGCGTGGTGGCGGTCATGAGCATCGACGGCGCCGAGACCATCGTCGGCGAGGCCCGCTACGCCTTCGACGCCGATACCGACAGTTTCGAGTTCGGCCTGTCGATCGACGACCGCTGGCAGGGCCATGGCATCGGCGCGGCCTTGCTGCGCAATCTGGAATGCCGCGCCGCGGCATTCGGCGCTCGGCTGCTGTTCGGCGATACGCTGCGCTCCAACGACGCCATGATCGGGCTCGCCCGCAAATCCGGCTTCGCCTTCACGCGCTCGCCCGGCGACTGGAAGCTAATTCGGTTCGAAAAGCACATCGAGGCCGCGCCGCGGGAAATCCCCTGCGCCAGTTGGCGGCTGGCGGCGCAGCAGGTCGCGTTGCACGCGGGGGGTTGAATTTATTGCAGCACCGTAGGTTGGGCAAAGGCGCCCCTTGCGCCGTGCCCACCATTCGATTTCACGGGCACAAAGATGGTGGGCACGGCGCGCGAAGAGCGCGCCTTTGCCCACCCTACCAAGCTCTACTCTAATTCCCCCTGAACACCGGCTTGCGCTTGTCGATGAAGGCCTGCACCGCCTCCTTGTGATCGGCGGTCGTCGTCAGGCGGACCAGCCGTTCCGCCTCGTGGTCGCGCGCGGTGGCGAAATCGAACAGCAGGGCTTCGTCGAGATTGTCCTTCATGTAGCGCAGCGCCAGGGTCGGGCCTTCCGCCATCGATCGGGCCATCGCAAACGCCGCCTGCTGAAGTTCCGCATCCGGTACCACGCGGTTGACGAGGCCGATCGCCTCGGCGCGCCGCGCTTCGACCTTGTCGGCGGTGAACATCAATTCGCGTGCCCTGGAGGTGCCGACCAGCCGGGTCAGCAGCCAGGCAATGCCGTAATCGCCCGACAGCGCCACCCGCAGATAGCCGGTGGAGACGAAGGCCGATTCCGCGGCAATGCGGATGTCGCAGGCCATCGCCAGCGCCAGCCCGGCGCCGACCGCGGGGCCGGGCAGGGCCGCGATGGTCGGCTTGCGCACCGACACCAGCGCACCGGTCAACAGCCGCTGTCGCTCCTGCAGGTCGGCGACCTTCTCGTCATAGGACATGGCCAGCCGCTTCGGGTCGCGATGGGCGCCCATGCCCTTGACGTTGCCGCCGGCGCAGAAGGCGGTGCCGGCGCCGGTGATGAGGAGTGCGCCGACGTCGGGATTTTCGCCGCAGGCCTTGATCATGTTGCGCAGCGCCGGCGTCAGCGCGTCCGACATCGCGTTGCGGGCCTCAGGACGGTTGAGCGTGATGATGGCGACGCGGTCGCGGATGACGCACAGCAGCTCATCGGTGCCGGTGTCGATGGTGATCTCGGCGGTCATGTTTCCCCCAGTGTTATTATTGTTGTTATGAAGTCCGTAGGGTGGGCAAAGGCGCACACTTCGCGCCGTGCCCACCATTCCTGCTTCGACGAAGATGGTGGGCACGCTCCGCCTTCGCTCTTCGAGCTGCGGCGGAAGCTTTGCCCACCCTACGGCATCGTCATTCGCCTCAAAACTTCTCCACCCACGGCCGCAATTCCTGTTCCCAGGTCCAGGCGCTGCGCGGCTGTTGCAGCACGTTCCAGTAGCTCAGGGCAATGGCGTCGGGGTCCAGCATCGAATCCGGGCGATCGGCGGGCTCGCCGCGCGCGGCGCTGCGGATGCCGCCGTCGATGACGAAATGCGCGACGTGGATGCCCTGCGGCGACAATTCGCGCGCCATGCTCTGCGCCAGCCCGCGCAGCGCGAATTTGCCCATCGCGAACGGCGCGGACTGCGCATAGCCCTTGACGCTGGCGGACGCGCCGGTGAACAGGATCGCGCCATGCCTGTTCGGCAGCATCCGTTGGGCCGCCTGCTGCGCCACCAGGAAGCCGCCGAAGGCGCTGATCGCGATCGCCTGGGCGACCTCCGCCGCCACCAGATCGGTGAAGGCGCCGCGGGCGCGGCCGCTGGCGTTATAGACGACGACGTCGGGCGTTCCGATCTCGCGCTCGACCATGCCGAACAGCCGCTCGACTTCGTCGGCATTGGTGGCGTCGCAGGCAAAGGCCCGCGCGCCGGTCTCGGCGCAGAGCGCGCCGAGTTTTTCGATTTTGCGTGCCGCCAATGCGACGCGGATGCCTTGCCTGGCCAACAGCCGCGCCAGCGATGCGCTGAGGCCCTCGCCGGCGCCGACGATCAGGGCGATCTTGTATTGCGGCAATTCCATGGGGCAATCCTCGATTTGCGGTGAATCCGTATCTAGGCGCGCAATTTGGTCAGGCAACCTGCAAAGGCAACCCGCTGCACCGTTGCCATGCGGTATCCCTCAGCCACAGGGCGATCCTCCAATTATGCCTGTTGACGGCGTCGTCGCCGGCATTATCGGTAGCTGGTCGATATCGTCAGGATATCGGGCGGAACGAACAAGAGTCAAAAATGCAGCAGCCAGCCAGACAAATCGATATGACCGCGCACGCCGACCGGCCGGGCCTGCTGGCGCCGGATACGTCGGGCATGAATTTCTACCGCGCCGATCCGGCGCTGACGGACCTGCTGCGGATTCACCTGCCGTCGCAGCTGTTCAACCACATCGAACCGCATCTCGACCGGCTTGGCGCGCTCGCCGGCGGTCATCTCGACGAATGCGCGCGGCTGGCCGACCGCCACACCCCGGTGCTGCACCAGCGCGACCGTTTCGGACGCGACGCGCAGTGGATCGAATATCATCCGGCCTATCGCGAGCTGGAGGCCGCCGCGTTCGGTGAATTCGGCATTCACGCGATGTCGGTGCGCAAGGGCATTCTGGGCTGGCCCGACAAATATCCCGTGGTCGCCAAGCACGCCTTCACGTTTTTGTTCAATCAGGCCGAGTTCGGGCTGGGCTGCCCGATCAACGTCACCGACGGCTGCGCCAAATTGCTTTCGAATTTCGGCAGCGATGCGCTGAAGGCCAGATATCTCGACGGACTGACGCAGACCGACATGAGCCTGCTGACCCAGGGCGGCCAGTTCATGACCGAGAAGGAAGGCGGCTCCGACGTCGGCACGCTGACCACCACGGCGGTGCAGGAAGGCGATCACTGGCGGCTGACCGGCGAAAAATGGTTCTGCTCCAATGCCGATGCGAAAGTCGTGATGCTGCTGGCGCGGCCGGAAGGCGCCGGTCCCGGCACCCGCGGCGTCGGCCTGTTCCTGATGCCGCGGACGCTCGATGACGGCACGCCCAATCACTACCGGATCGTTCGCCTCAAGGACAAGCTCGGCACCCGCTCGATGGCCTCGGGCGAGATCAAGCTGGAAGGCGCGATCGCGTACGCGGTCGGCAAGCTCGATCGCGGTTTCGTCCAGATGGCCGAGATGGTCAATTCGTCCAGGCTGTCCAACGGCGTCAAGTCCACCGCGCTGATGCGGCGCGCGCATCACGACGCCATGACCGTGGCGCAGAACCGCGTGGTATTCGGGCAGCGCATTATTGATCTGCCGCTGGCGCGGCGGCAATTGATGAAGATCATGCTGGCGACCGAGCAGGCGCTGTCGATGAGCTTCGTCACGGCCGACGCGCTCGACCGCGCCGAGGCCGGCAGCCAGGACGCGGCGGCGCTGCTGCGCATCCTGACGCCGACGCTGAAATTCCGCGCCACCCGCGACGCCCGCAAGGTGTGCGGCGATGCGCTCGAGATGCGCGGCGGCATCGGCTACATCGAGGAATTTGCCACCAGCAGGCTGTTGCGCGACTCCCATCTCGGCTCGATCTGGGAAGGCACCGGCAATATCGTGGCGATCGACGCGCTGAAGCGCGCGGTCGGCCGCCACGGCGCCGAGGCCGCACTGGCCGCCGACCTGCACGCCCGCCTCGACGACAGCGCCAACGTGCCGCAGGCCTGGCGCAGCCGCTTGCGCGATCTCACCGACCGCGCCATCGGCTTTGCCCGCGAAGTCGCCAGCCGCATCGACAACGAGGCCGAGGCGCGGCGCGCCACCAGCCTGCTCTATCATGTCGCCAGCGCCGTGGCGCTGGCCTGGGAGGGCGGCCGCATCCACGAGATGCGCGGCGATGCCAGGCGGCTGTTGCTGTCGCGCATGGTGATCGATCACCGGGTCGCCGCGGGCGATCCATTCCGGCTGACGGAAAATGCCGCGCAGCGCGCCATCACCGGCCACCTGCTGAGCGATCGCGCGGTCGGCATGGCCGAGGTTGGCGAATTGCTTTCGGCGGCGTAGGCTTGCTGCATCAACGAGCCTATCTTACCCTCCCCTCGAGGGGGAGGGTCGGCTCGCATGAGCGCAGCGAAATGCGAGACGGGGTGGGGTGACAGTCTTTCAACTCGGGCAGTGTCGGGGATGAGAGACTGTCACCCCACCCCGCCGCTCTCCGGACGATGCTTCGCATCGCCGGGTTCGCGTCGACCCTCCCCCTCCAGGGGAGGGTGAATACCGTTCGCGTTTCGAAGCGCGAATGCACGATAAAGAACGATAAACAAAACGAGGAAACACCGATGAAGGCCGCTGTCCTGGTTGAAGTCAACAAGCCGCTCGTGATCGAGGACGTCAGCCTGCAGAAGCCGGGTCCGCGCGAGGTCCTGATCCGCACCTCGGTCGCAGGCCTCTGCCACTCCGACCTGCATTTCATGGAAGGGCTCTATCCGCATCCGCTGCCCGCGGTGCTCGGCCATGAGTCGGCGGGGGTAGTCGAGCAGGTCGGCTCCGACGTCACCTATGTCAAGCCCGGCGATCACGTGGTGACGTGCCTCTCGGTGTTCTGCGGCACCTGCGACAATTGCTCGACCGGGCGGCCGGTGCTGTGCACCGACACCACGGTGAAGATGCTGCCCGGCGCCTCCAACCGGCTGTCATGGGCGCGCTCGGAGAAGCTGAACCAGTTTCTCAACCTGTCGTCGTTCGCCGAGCAGATGCTGGTGCACGAGAACGCCATCGTCAAAATCCGCAAGGACATGCCGATGGATCTGGCTGCCCTGATCGGCTGCGGCGTCATCACCGGCTATGGCGCGGTGGTCAACACCGCCAAGGTCCAGCCCGGCGAGACCGTGGTCGTGATCGGCTGCGGCGGCGTCGGCATGGCCGCGATCAACGGCGCCGAAATCGCCGGCGCCGGCCGCGTCATCGCGGTCGACACCAATCCCGCCAAGCTGCAGCTGGCGACCAAGCTCGGGGCCACCGATATCATCGACCCCGCCAATGGCGACGTGGTGCAGCAGGTGCGCGACCTCACCAATGGCGGCGTGCATCACTCCTTCGAGGTGCTCGGCCGCAAGGAAACCGCCGAGCAGGCCTTCGCGATGCTCGCCCCCGGCGGCACCGCCACCATCGTCGGCATGATCCCGTTCGGCCAGAAGATCGAACTGCACGGTTTCGACTTCCTGCGCGAGCGCAAGATCCAGGGCTCGTCGATGGGCTCCAATCATTTCCGTGTCGACATGCCCCGACTGGTCGAATTCTACATGCGCGGCAAGCTGCATCTGGAGGACTGGATCTCGGCCAAGCTGAAGCTGAGCGAGATCAACGACGGCTTCGCCGCCATGAAGGCCGGCAAGACCGTGCGCAGCGTCATCATGTTCGATGCGTGACTCTTCATCCCTCCCCCCGCGCGGCACTTCGCCGCGTGGTGGGGAGGGTGGCCGGCCGAAGGCCGGTCGGGTGGGGGGTGTCTCCACGAGCTCGGTAGTCGATAGACCCCCCACCCCGTCCTCCGCTTCGCTACGGCCGACCCTCCCCACCGCTGCGCGGGGGGAGGGATAAGGAAGCCATCACCGCGTCACATGCGCCGACACCGCGAGCCAGCGGCAGGATGAGGCTCCCTTTAATCATCAAACATCGGCGGCGGCACGAAACCGCCGAATTCGCGCTCGATCAGTTCCGCCAGCTTCAGCGGCGTGCGGTCTTCCAGCCAGGGGCCGACGATCTGCACGCCGACCGGCAATCCTTGACCGGTGAGACCAAGCGGGATCGCGGTGGCTGGCAGGCCGGGCAGGGTGGCGATGCCGGGCCACGCCAGCTGGTCCGTATAGATGTGGTCCTTGCCGTCGATCGCGATGCGGCGGGCTTCCTGGTCCGGCAGATGATCGTGCGGATAGGCCGGCGTCGGCATGATCGGGCAGATCACCGCATCGAACGTCCGAAACAGTTCACGCCACTGCGCGCGCAGCCGGGCGCGCGCGCCGTCGTCGAGCACCCAGTCGCGATGGCTTTGCACGATGCCGCGCAGCCGCTCGGCGCCGAGGCTCCTGTTGTCGGCCTTCAACTGTGCGGCGCCGGCCTTGGCGCCCGCGATCACCTCGGGTGGCAGGAACGCGCCGAGGAATCCCATCAGCATCCGCATATAGAGCCGCGACGAATCCGCGAAATCCGGCAGCAGCGGGCTGTGCCGCGCGACGCTGACGCCCGACCCGGCGAGGTTGCCTGCCAGCTTCTCGATGGCGCCGCGGACGTCGTGGTCCGCAGGCAGCACGGGATCGCCGTCAATCACCAGCACGCGAAAATCCTTCAGCGCGGTGTGACGCGGCGGCGGCAGCGCGAGCTTGTAGCCGACGCCATTGTCCAGCGGATCGGGTCCCGCCATTACGTCGAGCAGCAGCGTGAGGTCGGCGGCCGAGCGCGCCATCGGGCCGATCACCGCCAGATCGCGTTCCATCGGTATCGGCGGGAACGGCGGCGGCGTATGGCCGCGCGGCGGCACGAGGTTGTAGGTCGGCTTGTGCGCATAGACGCCGCAGTGGAAGGCCGGCACGCGCAGCGAGCCGCCGATATCGGAGCCCAGCGACAGCGGGCCGTAACCGGCCGCCAGCGCCGCCGAGGATCCGCCGGAGGAACCGCCGGGCGTGCGGCCGAGGTCGAACGGGTTGTTGGTGGTGCCGTAGATCTCGTTGTAGCTCTGCCAGTCGGCGAGCCCGAGCGGCACGTTGGTCTTGCCGAGGATCACGCCGCCGGCCTGCTTGACGCGGGAAACCGACAGCGCGTCTTCGCCCGCCACGAAGTCCTTCTGCGGCGGAAAACCCCAGGTCGTCGGCAATCCCGCGATGTTGTAGGATTCCTTCACCGTCCGCGGGATGCCGAGCAGGGCGCCGGTTTCGCCGCGCGCGCGGGCGGCGTCGGCGGCACGGGCGGCTTCCAGGCCGCGGTCGAAATCGCGCACGCAAATCGCATTGATCTTGCCGTCGTGGCGCTCGATGCGGCCGATGGCGTCCTGCGCCAGTTCGACCGCGGAGACCTGCTTCGCCGCAAGGGCCGCCGACAATTCGGTTGCGCTCCTGAAGCTCCATTCCGATTTGGCCAAGATGTTCTCCCGTTGATTTCTGCCTGGCGCCGATGATGCGCAGTTACGGCGGAGGCTGCAAGCCGGGGCGGCCCTCGATCAACGTCCCGTGCCGGCCGCCTTCAGGAAGGCCAGCAGCAGCCGGCTCACTTCCGCAGGCTGCTCCTGCTGCACCCAGTGGCCGGCGCCGTCGATCAGGTGGCAGCCGATCATGTTGGTGCAGGCCTTCTGCTGCATCGCCTCGAATACGCCGGGGCGCTGATAGGTGCCCCAGTCCTGCTTGCCGGAGATGAAACAGGAGGGGACATCGATGGTCCGGCCGGACCAGGTCTGCAGTTCCGCGATGAATTCGCCCGAAGTGCCGCAGCGGTACCATTGCAGGCCGCCCTGGAATCCGGTGCGGGCATATTCGGCGCTGTAGAACGAGAGTTCGCTGTCGGGGAGCCATTGGTTGGCGGCGATGATTTCCGCTGACGGCATTTCCTCGGCGACCGTCGCGGCCATGTCCTTGGCCAGATCCATCACGTAGTAGGTCGGCAGCTTTGCCAGCTCGGTCGCGGTCCAGCCTTGCAGCGGAGTGGGCTTGTTGTCCTTCCAGTCCGCGCTCTTGTGATGGTAATAGCCGCGCAGGAAATCATGCACGCCCTGCGGCGCGCGGTGCATGTCGGCGTTGGCCGGCCGCGTCGAATAATACCATTGATAATGCTTGCGCGGGCGCGGCAGCGCGGCGAGGTCGCGGTGCACGGAATCCTCGGCTTTCGGTTTCGGCGGCGCGTTTGCCGTGTCGAACGGCAGTTGCGGCGGGCCGGCGAACGGCGCGCTCATCAGCGCCACCGACCGGAACACGTCGGGCCGCACCAGCGCGCACCAGGCCGCGACCGAACTGCCGAAATCATGTCCGACTACGGCATCGACTTGGGCATAGCCGAACGCCGACACCAGCCCGAGCGCGTCGCGCACCAGGTTGAGCAGCCGGAACGAGTTGAGATCACCGTCATAGCTCGGATCCCAGCCGGTGGTACGGCCATAGCCGCGTTGGTCCGGCGCGATCACGTGATAGCCGGCGGCAGCCAGCGTGGGCATCACCTTGCGCCAGCTGAAGGCCAGTTCCGGAAAGCCGTGCAGCAGCAGCACGCAAGGCCGGCCGCGCGTCTCGAAGCCCGCTTCCAGCACATGCATGCGCAGGCCGTTGATGCCATCGACGAAGCGGGAGCGGATGGTGGGGGGCAGGGGGATGTCGGGGAGGGTGCCGGTCGAGTTCATGGGTGCGCACTTGATTACCAGAGGAGCGCTGCACTTACCCTCCCCTGGAGGGGGAGGGTCGACGCGAATGCAATGAGCGGCGGGGTGGGGTGACAGTCTCTCATTTCGAACGGTGTTGAAGTTGAGAGACCGTCACCCCACCCCGGTTTGC
>JBDRNF010000047.1:0-22450 GCA_043811435.1 Pseudomonadota bacterium | reverse complement strand
GGCGCCGCTTCAACGGCAAGTGCTGGGTCGGATTTGGCGAAATACGGGACTATACATATGGGGTTTTTCACCCAACCGCCGCGCCTCTTCCCCCCCCCCCCCGCGAGCGACGCGTGTGGTGGGGTGGGGTCGGGGGTGGGGGGTCTATCGGCTTGGACCGATGCTTAAGTCAATGCGCGTACGACTCGCATCGAATGCGCTGAAGCACCCCCCACCCCCGACCCCTCCCCGCCACGCGCAAGGGCGCGTGGAGGGAGGGGAGAAGATAAGGAAACAAACATGATCATCAGCGGCGAGCGCAGCATCGGCTATCCCGAGATTCACGGCCGCATCGCCCGGGCGGCGACGGGATTGCGGACGTTCGGCCTGCAAGGCGGCACGCCGGTCGCCATGATGCTGCGCAACGATTTCGCGCTGTTCGAGGTCGCCGGCGCAGCCGCGGCGCTCGGCAGTCCGGTGGTGCCGATCAACTGGCACCTGAAGGCCGAGGAGGTCGCCTATATCCTGGCCGACAGCGGCGCCGGGATTCTGGTCTGCCACGCCGATCTGCTGCCGCAGATCGAAAGCGGCCTGCCCCCTGATCTGCGCCTGATGGTGGTGGAGACGCCGCCGGAAATCGCAGCGGCATTCAACATCGCACCGGCGCTGACGCAAGTCCCGGAGGGCACAACGGATTGGGACCGCTGGCGTGACGGCCACGCGCCCGCGCAGGAGGCCGCCGTCGGCGGCGCGCCGATGTTCTACACCTCGGGCACCACAGGCCTGCCCAAGGGCGTGCGCCGCAAGCCGATGCGGCCCGAGCAGATCGCAGCCTCGGCGCGCGTCGGCGGCATCGCCTATGGCATCAAGCCCGGGGAGGATCAGGTCGTCCTGATGAACGGTCCGATGTATCATTCGGCGCCGAACTCCTACGGCATGCTGGCGTTCCGCAACGGCTGCCGGATCGTGCTCGAGCCGCGCTTCGACCCCGAGGACATGCTGCAGCTGATCGCGCGCCACCGCGTCACCCATATGCATATGGTGCCGACCATGTTCGTGCGGCTGCTGCGGCTGCCGGAGGAGGTGAAGGGCCGATACGACCTCTCTTCGCTGCGCTTCGTCGTGCATGGCGCGGCGCCCTGCCCGCCGCAGGTCAAGCGCGCGATGATCGAGTGGTGGGGCCCGGTGGTGCACGAATATTTCGGCTCCACCGAAACCGGCATTCCGGTGTGGCATTCCGCCGAGGAGGCGCTGAAAAAGCCCGGCACTGTCGGGCGCGCCATCGAGGGCGGCATCGTGAAGATCTTCCGCGCCGACGGCGAACAATGCGGCGTCGATGAGCCCGGCGAAATCTTCATGCGGCAGACCTCGGTGCCGGACTTCGACTACCACGGCAAGGCCGAGGCCCGCACCGAGGCCGGCCGCGACGGCCTGGTCAGCGTCGGCGACGTCGGCTACCTCGACGCCGACGGCTATCTGTTCCTGTGCGACCGCAAGCGCGACATGGTGATCTCCGGCGGCGTCAACATCTACCCGGCGGAAATCGAAAACGCGCTGATCGGCATGGCCGGCGTGCGCGACTGCGCGGTATTCGGCGTTCCCGACGACGAATTCGGCGAGCGGCTCTTTGCCTGCATCGAAAAGGAACCGGATACGGCGCTGTCATCAAGCGCGGTTCAGGAATTTTTGCGCGGCAAGCTCGCCAACTTCAAGGTGCCCAAGGACATCCAGTTCCTCGACGCGCTGCCGCGCGAAGCCAGCGGCAAGATATTCAAGGGCAGGCTTCGCGATCTCCATCGCGAAGGCGGGCTGCGCGCCGCCACGTGACGGAGGCGGAAAACCAAACGCCGTTTTAAACGTCATGGCTGTTGCAAAATGGTCATCGTCGCAGACAATGATCGCGTACAGGAAAAACAGCCGGGATCGACGTGATGAAATCCACCGACTTCATCGTTGCACGAGATGACCTGCAGCAATGCAAGGTGATCGAGACCGAATTGCCTGATGCCGAAGCGTTGCCCGACGACGCGCTGCTGGTCAGGGTCACCAGCTTCGCCTTCACCGCCAACAACATCACCTATGCGGTATTGGGCGATGCCCTGAAATACTGGCAGCTGTTTCCGGCGCCGGAAGGTTTCGGCAACGTTCCGGTGTGGGGATTTGGCGAGGTGATCGGCTCACGCCATCCGGATATCGCCACCGGCGAGCGGCTGTTCGGCTATTTTCCGATGGCGACGCATCTGGTGATCGAGGCCGCCGACGTCGGCAAGCGCGGCCTGCGCGACGCCGCCGCGCACCGGCAAGGGGTGGCGCCGGTCTACAATATCTATACCCGGGTCGGCGGCGATCCCGCCTTCGCCGGGCGGCAGGGCGATTACCAGGCGCTGCTGCGGCCGCTGTTCATGCTGTCGTTCCTGGTCGACGATTATCTCGCCGAGAACGAATTTTTTGGCGCGCGCAGCATCATGCTGTCGTCGGCTTCCAGCAAGACCGCGTTCGGGCTGGCGCATCTGCTGCATACCCAGCGCCAGGGCATCAGGGTGATCGGGCTCACCTCGGCCTCGAATGTGGCGTTCGTCAAATCGCTCGGCTGCTACGACGAGGTCGTGACCTATGACCGCGTCACCTCGCTGCCGCCGGATTTAGCCGTCGCCTATGTCGACATGGCCGGCAACAGCGCCTTGCGGGAAGCGCTGCATCGGCATTTCGGCGACCAGATGAAATATTCAGGGCGCGTCGGGCTGACCCATCGCAGCTCCGCGCCGGACGAGCCGACGCTGCCGGGCGCCAAGCCGGCCTGGTTCTTCGCGCCCGACCAGATCCGCAAACGCGCCAAAGAGTGGGGCCCCGGCGGCGTCGACGCGCGGTTTGGCGCGGCATGGGCCGGCTTCGCCCCGATGCTGGACCGCTGGCTGACCGTGACCGAAGGCCGCGGCCGGGAGGCCGTGAAGCAAGTCTATCTCGACACCCTGAACGGCCGCGTCGCGCCGGAACAGGGCCATATCCTGTCACTGTAGGGAATGGCCGGCATCTCTTCGCCGGCCTTTCTGCGCGATCCCGAATGGGTATAGGCTCCCTGTCAGGGAAACCGCCGCACAGACGGCCGGTGCAGAGAAACGCGCATGCTCGACAAAACGGACGATCTTTCGCTGGCCGTGGAAAACTGGCTGGCGCAGTTCGAAGACGCGCTGGCGAAGCCTGGCGATGGCGCGCTCAAAGCGCTGTTCCATCCTGACAGTTATTGGCGCGACGTGCTGGCGCTGAGCTGGACACTGCAGACTATCAACGGCCGCGACGCCATCCTGGAGACGCTGTCATCGCAGGCGGCCGACGCCGCGCCGTCCGCCTTTGCCATCGATCCCGACCGCGCCGCGCCGCGCCGGGTGAGGCGCGCCGGTGCCGACTGCATCGAGGCGATCTTCAGGTTCGAGACCGCAATCGGCCGTGGCGACGGCATCCTGCGGCTGATCCCTGACGCCGCCGACGGCAACCGGCTGAAGGCCTGGACGCTGCTGACCGCACTTCAGGAACTGAAGGGTTTCGAAGAGCAACTTGGCGCCGCGCGGCCTCGCGGCCAGTCCTATTCGCGAGATTTTCGCGGCCCCAACTGGCTCGATTTGCGCAAGGCAGCGGCCGACTATGCCGATCGCGATCCGGTCGCACTGGTCGTCGGCGGCGGACAGGCCGGCCTGGCGATTGCCGCCCGCCTCAGGCAGTTGAACGTCGACACCCTGATCGTCGACCGCGAGGCGCGGATCGGCGACAACTGGCGCCATCGTTATCACGCGCTGACGCTGCATAACCAGGTCCACGTCAATCACCTGCCCTATATGCCATTTCCGCCGAACTGGCCAACCTACATCCCGAAGGACAAGCTCGCCAACTGGTTCGAGGCCTATGTCGAGAGCATGGAGCTGAATTTCTGGACCGGCACCGAATTCGAGGGAGGCAGCTACGACGAGAAGGCAGGCCGCTGGACCGTAACGCTGCGCCGGGCCGACGGCAGCAAACGTATCATGCATCCGCACCATGTCGTGCTTGCCACCGGCGTCAGCGGGATTCCGAGCCTGCCCGACATTCCCAGCCTGAAGAATTTCGCCGGCACGGTGATCCATTCCAGCCAGTACACCGACGGCGAGGAATGGAAGGGCAGGAAGGCCATCGTGATCGGCACCGGCAACAGCGGCCACGACATCGCGCAGGATCTGCATTCGAGCGGCGCCGACGTCACCCTGGTGCAGCGCAGTTCCACCCTCGTCACCAATATCGAGCCGTCGGCGCAACTGGCCTATGCGACCTACAGCGAGGGAACGCTTGAAGACAACGACCTGATTGCGGCATCGATGCCGCTGACGCTGGCGAAGCGAACCCACGTCATGTTGACGGAGCAATCGAAGGCGCTTGACCAGCCGCTGCTCGACGGCCTCGCGCGCGTCGGATTCAAGCTCGATTTCGGCGACGGCGGCACCGGCTGGCAATTCAAATATCTCACCCGCGGCGGCGGCTACTATTTCAACGTCGGCTGCTCCGATCTGCTCGTCGGGGGCCAGGTCAAGCTCGAGCAGTTTGCCGATGTCGACTCCTTCGTCGCCGAGGGCGCACGGATGAAGAACGGCGAAACGCTTGCCGCCGACCTAGTCGTGCTGGCGACGGGCTACAAGCCGCAGGAACATCTCGTGCACAGGCTGTTCGGCGACGAAGTCGTCGACCGCATCGGTCCGATCTGGGGATTCGGCGAAGGACAGGAATTGCGCAACATGTACGCGCGCACCGCGCAGCCCGGCCTCTGGTTCATCGCCGGCAGCCTGGCGCAATGCCGGATCTACTCGAAATTCCTCGCGCTGCAGATCAAGGCGATCGAGCAAGGGCTGCTGCCGCGGGTCGTGACCGCAGCGAGGCCGGAAGCGGTCCTCACGTGAACCCATCAATCGTCATTCCGGGGCGTGCGAAGCACGAACCCGGAATCCATCGCGACGATCGCGAGCATGGATTCCGGGCCTGCGCTTCGCGCATCCCGGAATGACGGCATCATTTCAAGGGAGACACACATGCCGGTCATTCTCGGCTCGGGCGAGCATCGCTACCGCGTGGTGGAGAATTTTGCAAAACTGCCGGATGGCTGGAGCCTGACCGACGCAGCTTCGGTCGCCGTCGACAGCAAGGACCGCGTCTATGTCTTCAACCGCGGCGCCCATCCGATGGTGGTGCTCGACACCAAGGGCAATTTCATCACCAGTTGGGGCGAGGGCCTGTTCAGCCGCGCGCATGGCCTGCACATCGACGCCGACGACAATCTCTATTGCACCGATGACGGCGACCATACCGTTCGAAAGTGCTCCGCCGACGGCAAGGTGCTGTTGACCATCGGCATCCCCGACAAGCCGGCGCCGTTCATGAGCGGCGAGCCGTTCCACCGCTGCACCCACACCGCGCTGTCGCCGAAGGGCGAGATCTACGTCTCCGACGGCTACGGCAATGCCTGCGTCCATAAATACAGCCCGGACGGCAAGCTGATGAAGACCTGGGGCGAGCCGGGCACCGATCCCGGCCAGTTCAACATCGTCCACAACATCGTCACCGATTCCGACGGCTGGGTCTATGTCGCCGACCGCGAGAACCACCGCGTCCAGGTGTTCGACGGCAACGGCAAATACGAGACCCAGTGGAATAATCTGCATCGCCCCTGCGCGCTGTGCGCCTGCGGCGGCGGCAAATCCCCGAATTTCATCATTGGCGAACTCGGCCCCGGCATGGCGGTCAACCGCAAAGTGCCGAATCTCGGTCCGCGCCTGAGCATCGTGGATTCGAAGGGCCAACGCATCGCCCGGCTCGGCGGCGAGAATGGCCCCGGCATCGAGACCGGCAAATTCCTCGCGCCGCACGGCATCGCGCTGGATTCGAAAGGCGACATCTATCTCGGCGAAGTCGGCGTCACCGACTGGAAGACCAGCTTTGCGGATACGCCGATGCCGCCGGAAGTCGGGGTGGCGCGCTGCCTGCAGAAGCTGGAGAAGATCGTCTGAACGGAGCTCAGAGCTGCGACAACAGGCTGGTCGCCGAATTCGATCCGATCGCTCCCTGCAGCGACGTCAACGTCCGGTAATTCTGCGCGATGCGGCCGACGAAAGCATCGGTGTATCCCATCACCGACTTCTCTTCGTCGCTCATGGCGGTAATTTGCTTCAGCAGCGCGAGGCTGCTGCTGCGGGTGTCGCCGCTGGATTGCGATCCGTTCAGGGCTTCGAGAATGCTGGCGCGGTTGCGCTGGTCCAGTTCGACCTTGGCCGAGCGGGTTTCCTGGACCGAGAATTCGCCGTTTTGATTCAGCGCGATGGTGGCCAAGGAGCGATTGTTGAAATCCGTGAAGTCGACCTGCTGGCCGGTGCTGCGCGACCGATCGAACGTCAGATCCGTCCCGTTGTCGCGGGCGGAGTTGGCCTGCGCATCGAGCATCGACCGCGCCTGCGACGCGATGCCGGCGCTGTCGGTTGCCGGCGACGATCCGCTGGATGACGTGCGGCCAAGCAGCGCGCGGACCGGATCGTTGGGATTTCCGGTATCGGGCGCCTTGCCGAACGCGCTCTTGGCGGCGGCCAGGCCGTCGAGCACCGCCTGGTATTCGTTCTTCCAGGCCGGCGTCGCTTGCTCGTCGACACCGGCCTTGTTGAGATAATTGAGCGCCGCGTCATAGGGCGCGGCATAGTCGCCGGTGTGGCGGGCGATCACGACGTAAGGCGAGACCGCATCATCGAACCGGACCTGCAGCGTCTTGATGGCGGCGTCGATCTCGTCCTGGCTGAACTGGCCAGCCGTGCTCGAGGCAACCACCGACAACGTCGCGCGGTCCTGCCCGGTCAGGTCGACCGCGATCTCGCCGTCCAGCACCGCCGAGGAAATGCCGAGCGCGGCGTATTGCTGGTCGAACCATTGGCGCGCATTGGCGGCCAGAGTCGCCGACGACGCCTCGGCGGTGCTGGCCGCGAGGTAGGCCTTTGCCTCCTCCGACAGGGTCACCGATGTCGCGTTCGAATCCCGTGGAGTGGTATCGGCGTTGGCGGCCTTCGTGGCGTTGGACGCCGCGCCGCTCGAGGCCGCGCCATAGGCGCCGCTGGCGTAACTCCACGAATTCGCGGTGTTGAGTCCCACGGCTGCCGTCACGCCGTTCTCCATGCCCGTTAAGAATCGGTTAAAAACACTAGGCGGCGTATGGTTAACAAGTGCTTACCCGGGATTCGCGACGAAACGATCCTGCTTCGCTCCTTGCGGGAAAGCTGGATGGCTTCGCCGCCGCTCGCCACGACGTCGAGAGAGCGGCCGCCGGCAGGTGACAGGCCGCCGGCGGCGGCTCCTACATTCTCGATCACCACCGGCTGGCCGAGAATCGGTCGCATCTGCTCCGCCGGAAAACACGCCAGGGGCGGGTGGCAGCGGCGGCCGGGACCGGCACGATCATGGCGGTCGGGCGTGCCGAACCGATTTGGGCGACGGCGATGCCGGTCGGGACAGGACCGCGGTCAAATCGTCGGCAATCTACCCCCCGCAGCCCTCCGGTCTCTCTGGGTGTCCGGATGCCGCCACATTCGGCGCGCGGCCACCGCAGGTCCGCGCAAGTTCCTGCGTGCTGGAAAACCTCCCAACGCTCTTCACAATGCCGTCACGCTGCCTGTAGTATGTCAACTCATGCTGCTTCGCAGTATCATGGGGGTCAGGAGCGTTACTTGAACGCACATGTCTCGCAAGGCGGTTGGCCGGTGCTGGTGCTGAATGCGGATTTCCGCCCGCTCAGCTATTACCCGCTCTCGCTCTGGTCGTGGCAGGACGCGATCAAGGCGGTGTTCCTCGATCGCGTCAATATCGTCGAGCATTACGACCGCGCGGTGCACAGCCCGTCGTTCGAAATCCAGCTGCCGAGCGTGGTATCGCTGAAATCCTTCGTCAAGCCGACCACGCATCCGGCCTTCACCCGGTTCAACGTGTTCTTGCGCGACCGCTTCGTCTGCCAGTACTGCCACGCGCATGACGATCTCACCTTCGACCACATCATTCCGAGGTCCAAAGGCGGCCAGACCACCTGGGAAAACGTGGTCGCCGCCTGTTCGCCCTGCAATCTGCGCAAGGGCAATATGACGCCGCAGCAGGCGCGGATGTTTCCGCGGCAGGCGCCATTCGCCCCGACGGTGCATCAACTGCACCGCAACGGGCGGCTGTTCCCGCCGAACTATCTGCACGACAGCTGGCTGGATTATCTTTATTGGGACACCGAACTCGATCCGTAGGCCATCGGGTTCGCTTTGCGGCAATATGGACGCCGCGGTTATCTTCAGCCAAAACATCCTCTGTCGATGAACGAGGCGCCGACGCCTGCGGCGCTTGCTCGTTCGCCAACCACAAGCGGCGCATCAACAGCCGCATACGGAGGATACCCATGCTGATTCCCACCGCCGACGTGCCGCGCTGGTATGCCGAGCGCCATCGCAAGGACACCGTCGCGATCAGCCATGGCAGGGATACGCTGACATGGGAGCAACTCGAACGCGGCGCCAATGCCCGCGCCCGCGCCTTCATGGGGAAGGGCGTCAAGCCCGGCGATTTCGTCGCCATCGGCCTGCCCAACGGCAACACCTTTTTCGAGACCACCTTCGCGGTGTGGAAGTGCGGCGCGACGCCGACGTCGCTGTCATGGCGATTGCCGCGCGGCGAGGCCGCCGCGGTGCTGGAGATTCTGAAGCCAGCACTGGTGGTCGGCGGCGAGGCCGACTGGAACGCGCCGAATTCCCTGCCGGCGGATTTCGTGCCGGAAGGCTTTTCGGACCAACCGCTCGACAGCCCGGTGGCGCGCTACTGGAAGGCGATGACATCAGGCGGCTCGACCGGACGACCCAAGGTGATCCTCGATCATCAGCCGGCCGTGGTCGACACGGCGGCCGAACCGATTCTCGGAATCCCGAAGGGGGTGTCGCTGCTCAATCCCGGCCCGCTCTATCACAACGCGCCGTTCATCGCCTCGCATCTGGCGCTGTTCGCCGGCGGACGCGTCAGCGGCCTCGTCAAATTCGACGCCGAGGAGACGCTGCGGCTGATCGAAGCCAACCGGGTGCAGTGGGTCAATTTCGTGCCGACCATGATGCACCGGATCTGGGCGCTCCCGGAGCAGGTGCGCAAGGGCTACGACCTGTCGAGCCTGCAGGTCGTGTTTCACATGGCAGCCCCGATGCCCCCCTGGCTGAAGGAGAAATGGATCGAGTGGCTCGGCCCGGAGCGGATCTTTGAACTCTATGGCGGCACCGAGCGGCAGGGCGCCACCGTGATATCCGGCGTCGAATGGCTGGCGCACAAGGGCTCGGTCGGCAAGATCGGCGACACCTCGCGCCTGCGCATCATCGGCGAGGACGGCAATGAGGTAGCAACGGGCGAGACCGGCGAAATCTATTTCCTGCCCAATGACGGTCCCGGCAGCACCTATCACTATCTCGGCGCCGAGCCGAAGCGCCGTCCCGACGGCTGGGAATCGCTCGGCGACATCGGCCGGCTCGATGCCGAGGGCTACCTCTATCTCGGCGACCGGCTCGCCGACATGATCCTGCGCGGCGGCGCCAACATCTATCCGGCCGAGGTGGAGGCGGCCGTCACGGCGCATCCCGAGGTGCGCTCCTGCGTCGTGGTCGGCCTGCCCGATCCCGAACTCGGACAACGGATCCACGCCATCCTCGAACTGATCGAAACGGCCGATGCCACCAAGGTCGTCGACGGCATGGGCGAAGTGCTGGCCGACCGGCTCAGCCGCTACAAGCATCCGGAAAGCTTTGAAATCGTCAGGATCGGCCCGCGCGACGATTCGGGGAAAGTCCGCCGCACGCTGTTGCGCGACGAGCGCGCGGCGTGGCTGAAGGAAGGCCGCGACTTCCGGGTCGTGCCTGGGCGCGGTCCGACGAAGGCAGGTTGACCGAGGTCGTCATGAATGAACGGTCGCCAGCGATGGCTGGAGACAAAACTACATTCGGGGTCTCGATAGCGCGTCTTTGCTGACGAACAGGAGGCGCCGACGGAAGGCGATCGGGCTCTCGACGGCCAGCACCCCCTTGAGAGATTGCAGACCGCCGGCGAAGAACGGCTCGCGCAGACCGTTGCCGTGAGCCTCGCTCCACTCCGGTATCCGCAGTCCGTAGACCCGCGCAAGATGCTCCGCAACCGCCGCCACATAAGCGTCATGTACAGCATCGATGGAATCCGGCCGGTCGTCGATCGCCTGCTGGCGCGAGTCCCCATTCACATAGAACGCATCGAGAAACTCCCGGATCGACGGATCGAACGCATGTTCGCCGGCTTTGACCCGTCGGACCACCTCAACCAGAGTTCCGGGTTTGCGTCTGAACAGGGTCATGACGGGCTCGAAGAAGTAGTGGCCCGCTGATCGAGGCCCAGGTTTGAAAAAATTTCCTCAAGACCCAACCGTGTCTTGGGCTGTAGCATGTTTTGCGGATAGAATTTTTCGACCAGCGCCATTGCATCCTGACTGTTTTTCAAGCCCATGGCGCGAATGAGAAGCTTGATGTCATCGAGGTCCGAACTGGATTCAATGCCTCCGACGCGCATCGCCCGGCATTTCATCGCAAACAGGTATTCCGGCTTCGCCGTGTACACGCGCAAGCCTGGCGACTCCTCCGAAGGATAGGACTTGAACAGCGCCTTCACATCGGGATCGGCGTCCCGGTTGCTAAGCCAACCTTTCACACCGTCGTTCAACCAGTTTTCATCCCACTCAAGCTCTTCGGCCATCTCCGCCGCCAGCTTCCTGATGAAATCCTTGTTTCCTTCGAACACCGCGTCGACATCGCCGGTATTGATCTGTCTGTTCAAGGTGAGCAGAAGGGCCGATCCGCCATAAATCACGATTTCGACGGTACGACCAGCCGCAAAGGCTCTACGGCCAAGCTCGGCCAGCGCGCGTTCCAGGGTTTCGCGGTCGAAATTTTTATCTCCACTCATGATCATTTTCCGAAGCTTGCACAGTGACATCTAACACGAAAGCCGCCCGCCAACTAAATTTCGTGAGGGCCGGAAACTTTGTCCCGCCGGGCTGGAAACACAAGGCGAGGTTCAAAAGCCACACATCCTGGGGTAGGATGACGCCCGGCTAACGCAATGCCCGGATTGCATGTCGTTGGGGAACCCGAATGTCTTTTCGCGAGGACAATGACGCCTACGATGCCTGGCTGGCCACGCAATGCGAGGTCATCAAGAAGGACGTCAACACCAAGCACCAGCGGATGAGGAAGAACGCCTTCATCTTCCTGCGGGCGACCTATTTCCGCTGGGCCAGGACGATCCCGACGCTGTGTCCGGACCTGATGGATGCCCCTAAGGTGCTTGGCGTCGGAGATATGCACCTGGAAAATTTCGGCACCTGGCGCGACGCCGACGGCCGGCTGGTCTGGGGCGTCAACGATTTCGATGAAGCCGCCATCATGCCGTATCCGCTCGATCTGGTCCGGCTCGCCGCCAGCATCCGGCTGGCGCCGAAGCTCGATATCAGCAATCCGGCGGCGGCCGAAGCCCTGCTCAAGGGTTACCGCGAAGGGCTTGAGCAGCCGCAGCCGGCGCTGTTGCACGAGGGCGAGAGTTGGCTGCGTCCTTACGCCGAACGCCCCGACGCCAGGCCGGAGAAATTCTGGAAGGAGGTCGCCGAATATCCGAAGGCCAGGCCGCCGCCGAAGATTGCCGACCGGCTCACCAGAAGCCTGCCGAGGGACATCGAAAGCATCCGATTTTGCTCGCGCATCGCCGGCAGCGGGAGCCTTGGGCGGCCGCGCCATGTCGCGGTCGCCTTCTGGCGCGGCGGTCATATCCTGCGCGAGGCCAAGGCGCTGGTGCCGTCGGCCTGGACCTGGGCGCATGGCAACAGACATGGCGAAAAATCCCGCGCTTCACATTTCCTTGATGTCGCCAACGGCCGGTGCCGGGCGCCGGATCCGTTTCTGGACGTGCACGACAAGTTCATCTTCCGGCGGCTTGCTCCCGACTCCCGAAAAATCGAACTGGGGGCCAATGCCGGCGCAAAGTTGCGGGCCGGGTTGTTCCGGGCGATGGGATTCGACCTTGCATCGATCCACGCCGCAGGATCGCACGGCGCCGCGGCCGTTCGGGCCGACCTGAAAAAGCGTCCGCGCGGCTGGCTCAACACCGCCGCGAAGGCCATGGTGGTGGCGGTCAAGCGCGACTACGATGAATGGCGGAACTGACACGAGTTCTTGCCGTCACGACACTTTCAAGACCGGCCTTTGCGACATAAGATCGTCGCTGGTTTCGCGCGCGCCTCGCGCACGGCCGGTTGGCCAGGAGAACTCCATGCCCTCATTGACTGAATGGAAAGTGCCGTCGGCGAACCAGCCCCGCCCCGGCGACTACGGCTTCGATCTCGATCGCGCGCTGGCGGCGGTGGTCGGCCTGCATTCGATCATCCCGGCCGACGCCTTCAGCGCGGATACGCTCGGCACCGAGCGCGCCGGCAATGGCGTGCTGATCGACGACGGACTGGTGCTGACCATCGGCTATCTGATCACCGAGGCCGAAACGGTGTGGCTGCATCTCGGCGACGGCCGGGTGGTGGAGGGCCACGCGCTCGGCTTCGATTTCGAAACCGGCTTCGGCCTGGTGCAGGCACTTGGCCATATCGACATCGACCCGCTGCCGATCGGCTCTTCCGCGGCGGCAGCGATCGGCGACCGCGTCGTGGTCGGCGGCGCCGGCGGGCGCACACGGTCGGTCGCCAGCCACATCGTGGCCAAGCAGGAATTCGCCGGATACTGGGAATATCTGCTGGACGAGGCGATCTTCAGTTATCCCGCGCATCCCAACTGGGGCGGCACCGCCTTGATATCGACCCGCGGCGAGCTGATCGGCATCGGCTCGCTGCAGCTCGAGCGCGAACGCGACGGCAGGGCCGAGCATGTCAACATGATCGTGCCGATCGATCTGCTCACGCCGGTGCTCGACGACCTCAGGAAATTCGGACGTGTCAACAAACCGGCGCGGCCCTGGCTTGGGATGTATACCCACGAGATCGAGAACCGGGTCGTGGTGGTCGGCATCGCCGGCAAAGGACCGGCGGCGCGCGCCGAGCTCAAGGCCGGCGACGTCATCCTCGCCATCAACGGCGAGAAGATCACCAGCCAGATCGGCTTCTACCGGAAACTCTGGGCGCTGGGCGCGGCCGGCGTCGACGTCCCCCTCACCGTCTACCATGATGGCGTCACCTTCGACGTGGTGCTGACCTCGATCGATCGCGCCAAACTCCTGAAGGCGCCGCGGCTGCATTGAACGCGAGGACGGGCGATGAGCGATGCGGTGGTGGACGACATCGTGGCGATGCTGCCGCCATTGCTGCAATCGCTCGAGGCGCTCTCCTTCATCGCGCGTCACCTCAATCCGCCGGATTTCGGCCGCGTGATGGAAGCCGCAGGCCCCCCGGACGAGGCGTTGCAGGCGGCCCGCGCGCGGCTCGCGGACTGGCCGGAGGAATTCGCGCATTTGCGCGCGCCGCTGGACACCGCGAGCGCTGCGGCGCTGGCGGCGTTCGAGGGATTGCGCGCCGTGCAAAATGGCGATGGCGACCTGATGACGGTGTTTCGCGCGCTGCGCCACGCCCCGCGCGCGCAGGAGGCGCTGTATCCGCTGGCCGCGAGACTGCCGCCGGTCTCCAACTTCTTTCTCGATCCGCCATTGCGCGACGACGCCGGCCTGCTGGCGCGGCTGGCGCAACCGGCACAGGACAACACCGGCATCCTTCATGACCACAACGAGCCCGGCAGCCGCGGCGGCTTCTCGCTCTACGTTCCCGAATATTACACGCCCGACCGTGCCTGGCCGCTGGTGATGGCGCTGCATGGCGGCAGCGGCAACGGCCGCGGCTTTCTGTGGAGCTGGCTGCGCGACGCGCGCAGCCATGGCGCGATCCTGATTGCCCCGACCGCGACCGGGACCACCTGGGCCCTGATGGGGGACGACACCGACTCCCCAAATCTCGCCCGCATACTCTCTTCCGTGCAGGAACGCTGGAACATCGACCCGACCAGACTGCTGCTGACCGGGATGAGCGACGGCGGCACCTTCTGCTATGTCAGCGGGCTCGAGAGCGCCTCGCCCTTCACCCACCTCGCCCCGGTTTCCGCCACCTTCCATCCGCTGATGGCGGAAATGGCCGATGCAGGGCGATTGCGCGGCCTGCCGATCCATCTCGTGCATGGAACGCTGGACTGGATGTTCCCGGTGCAGGTGGCGCGCCAGACCCGCGATCTGCTCTCGGCGGCAGGCGCCGACGTCACCTACCGCGAACTCGACGATCTCAGCCACACCTATCCGCGCGAAATGAATGCGGAGATATTGAAGTGGCTGGGCGGGGATGACCGAAAATAACTCAGCCCGACTCAAGGCATCGCGACATGAAAATTCCTTCTTGGAGCCTTGTCGGGAATTGTCGCGCCTGTCGCAAATGACAACCGCCCGCGCCAGAATTCCCATGAGCGGTCGTCGATCCAGCCCGGCTCGGCACGCAGCATAATTTCCACCAAACGCGGCTTGCCGACCGTCTGCTCCAGCAAAAGGATATCGTCGTATGTTCCGAGATTCATCGTTTGCGCGATGATCCGATCTTCGGAATGCGGCTGTCCGCCGATCGGCTCCCACCACAGGTATTTCCT
This sequence comes from Pseudomonadota bacterium, assembly GCA_043811435.1. Taxonomy (GTDB): domain Bacteria; phylum Pseudomonadota; class Alphaproteobacteria; order Rhizobiales; family Xanthobacteraceae; genus Bradyrhizobium. Next base: position 7,775 of record JBDRNF010000047.1, on the reverse strand, counting down.
GCCGAACTCCGCGATCACATCGGGCAAAACGCTGCTGCTGGTCATGCATCCATAATAGCCCATCGGGTGATCGCTTTCCACGACCGCCGACATAATCTCGTCGGAATTTATCCCCAGAGGTGAAGAGCTTGGCAAACAGCGGGGGCGCTGGTCAGAGCGGCTTTTCGACAGCGGAACTTCAGCATGCCCCCGAATATTGACCGCGCGTCGCAACCCTCCCCTTCTCGCGTTTCCAATTCCCTGCTGCTCTCGAAAGGCGTCACCCGCCTCGAAGTGACGCTGAAGCTCACCACCGCGATCCTGGCGCTGGCGGGCGGCGTCTACACCTATCTTGGCGTCCGCGAGCTGCTCAATGGCAGCCCGTCCATGGTGTTTTTTGCTGCGGTGATCTATTCGGTCGCGGTATCGGTCGGCATCTACGCTTTCTGGATTTTCCTGATGCAGTTCATGCCGCATGTGGTGGACCGCGCGGGCCGCGTCCTGATGTTCGGCTGCATGCTGCTGGGATCTCTGATGATCGTGGCGATGTCGTCCTGGCTGAACGCCTCGGCGCTGGCGGGCGCCGCCGCGGTCCAGCAGCACCTGGCGATCACGGTGCAGAACTACACCCGCGATCTCGATGCCGCCAACAGCAACGCGATCGCGGCGCAGGGACTGTTGCCCGATATCCAGCTGGCGTCAGTGCGTTTTGCGAGGCTTGCGGACGCCGAACGCGCCGGCTCGCTGACCGGCACTGCCGGCTCCGGCACCGTCGTACAACTGCTGACGCAAATGTCCGGACAACTCGACAGCCTCGGCCAGGAAGTCCAGGCCTCCGGCAAGCGCGTTTCCACCCTGTTCGAGCAGGGCGGCAAGCATCTCGCCAGAATGCGTGAATTGATCAGCGATCGCGGACCGATCTCGGCGCGCAGCGACGCCTTCGCCACCGAATCGCTGGCGCTGATGGGGGTGATCGCCAATCTGCAGCAGACCTCGGTCGCGCCGGCCGTGAAACGCGCCGCGACATCACTGTCCGCGGGCTTCATCGCGCCGGCCGCCGGCGGGCGCACCGCCGACCTGGCCGACCGCCAGAGCGCGGTGGTCGGCAAGGTGGAAAGCTCGATCGCCGCGCAAGCCGCGTCGCTCTCCGATGCCGCGGAGAACATCCTGGCGACGCCGCGGGTCGAACCGATCCGGTTCCAGACCATGTCGCCTGCCGAAGCCGTGCTGCGCTACGCCGGCGATTTCATTCCGAGTTGGGCCGGCGCCATCTCGATCGACCTGATGCCGGCCGTATTGGTGCTGATCCTCTGCGTCGTTCACGCCGCGATCCGCCGCGAGGGACTGCCCGCCGTGAGCGCAGCGAACATGACCGCAGGCGAACTGGTCGCGGCGCTGCAAATGGCCCGTGAGGTCGAAGGAGCACGGCGCCGGGTCCCGGATGAAGCCGGCACGGGAACCAGGACAGGGGAAGCGGCCGTTGCCGATCCGGCGGCCGTCGCGGATGAGAACGTCACGCCGCTGTCCTCGGCGCGGCACACCAAGTAAGCGCATCGCCATGTCGCAATCGCTGACGCCAAGGCTGACTTCAAGGCAACGCTTCCAGCTCTGGGCATCGGACAATCCGGATGAGCACGTCCTGCGCTGGATTTTCCGCAGCGTCGTCATGGTGACGATCGCCGTACTTGGCCTCGACCTTGCCGGCATGAACGGGCTGCTGAACGGCGCCGAAATGGCCGGCGCCCCTTCCGACGTGAAGCGGGCTTCACCGGTGATGGATCTGCCAACCATGGTGCCATCGGTTCTCGCGCCATGGCTGCCGGGCGGAGACAAGCGGCTGATGCCCGTGCCGCAGCCTGACGGCGTGCTGGCGAAGCCGATGACGTTCGAACTGGTTGGCGGCGGCAGGTTAATGGCGACCGGCACCATCACGCCGGGCGTTTCGGAAGCCTTCGCCGCCGAAATCGGCAAGCGCGGCGACTACATCAGGACTGTCGTGCTGAATTCGCCCGGCGGCTCGGTGACCGATGCGCTGGCAATGGGGCGGCTCATTCGCGAGAGGAAGCTAGCGACGGAGGTGGAGGCGGGAAAATACTGCGCTTCGTCCTGTCCGCTGATGTTTGCCGGCGGCATCGAACGCCGCGCCGGCGACAAGGCCGCGATCGGCGTGCATCAGGTCGCCGCACTCGGTTCGGCGCAGCCCGGCCTGCCGCGCAACGAGATGAGCGTGGCGCAGAATGTCTCGGCGCGCTGCCAGCGCTATCTCGGCGACATGGGCGTCAATCTGCAGGTCTGGGTGCATGCCATGGAGACGCCGCATGACCGGCTGTTTATCTTCAAGCCGGAAGAGTTGAAATCGCTCAATATCGTGACCGCGACGGCTGCTGTGACGCCGGCGGCAACACCGCCAGCAACGGCTCCGATGGCGCCGGCTGCGACGCCCCGGACGCGATCCTAGGGAACCATCCTGCCCCGGCGACGTTGTCCGCCGTCACTGGAGGATAGGCCATGCGCGTTTTTCTGGGAATGATTTTGGGGGCGCTGCTGTTGACCGCCGGAGTCTACGTTTACGATTCGTCGTCAACCTCCACGGTGGCGAACGGCGAGGCCGCATCGGCCAATCGAACCATCGTCAACTGGGACGTCGCCGCGTCCGAGTGGAACGGGCTGAAGAACCGCGCACAGGACGGGTGGGTCAGGCTGTCGTCGAAATAACCGGACAGTCCCGAACGGAGCCCGAAACGCTCTCGTCCCTGACGAGGGCGTTTTTTGCTGTGGGCCGTGGCTACTTTTGCGCGGCCGCCTTGCGCGCGTCGGCGATCGCCTGGTCGAACTGCGCCATGGTCAGGATGCCGGGGACCCGGAACTTGCCGACGATGAAGGACGGCGTCCCCCTGAAGCCGAAGGCCTTGGCCTGATCGCCATTACGCTTGATGATGGCATCGATCGCCTTGGCATTGGCGGCGAGGTCGCGGTCGGCGCGACCGAGATCGACTCCCGCGCCGGCGAGCAACTCGCGGATACGCGGCACGGTCAGTTTCGAGGCGACGCCGATCAGCACGTCATGGGCCTGGACGAACTTGTCCTGGTATTTGCTGGCCAGCACCATCCGCGCGGCGATCACCGAGACCTCACCGAGAATCGGCCAGTCCTTGTGCACCAGGCGAACCTTGCCGTCGTCATGCACCACCTGGCGCAGTTCCGGGGCGATCTTGCGGCAATACGGGCAGTTGTAATCGAAATATTCGACGATCGTGACGTCGCCATCGGGATTGCCGACCACCGGGATTTCGGGATCGCGCAGCACCAGCGCTTCCGTCAGCACCTTTTCATCCTGCGCCAGGGCCGGGTGCGGCGCAACACCTGCGCCGAGCAGGAGCGCGCCGCCCCCGAGCACACGAAGTGCTTCACGCCGGGTTCGCTCGATCGATTGGGTCATCTGAGGTTTCCCGGCCGCATCGCGTTGCATTCTCAAATCCACGCTCAAGATAGGGATAAGTTTCGCGCCAGCATATAGAGCGCCACCGCAATAATGACAGCGGCAAACACGATATTGAGTACGCCGCGCCGCTTCGACAGCAGCCGCGCCGAGCGGGTGCCGATCACTCCACCGGCAATGCCGCCCGCGACGAACAATCCGGCGAGACCCCAGGAGATCAGGCCGGACCAGGCGTAACTGGCCGCGGTGGTGAGGCCGAACGCCGTCACCGCGACCAGCGACGAGGAGATCGCGTTCATGATCGACATTCCCGTCGCCAGCATCAGCGCCGGCACGATAAGGAAGCCGCCGCCGATGCCGAAGAAGCCGGACAATGTTCCGGTCACCAGGCCGAGACCGAGAATGGCCGATGTGTTGGCCAGGGTCATTTCGACATCCGGCAGGCCGATCCGCGACCGCGTCTTCAGCATCAGGACGGCGATCACCAGCATCAACAGCGCGAACAGCGCCAGCAGCTTCTGGCCGTCCATCATCTTGCCGAGAATCGACCCCCCGAACGCGCCGATGATGCCCGCCGCCGCGAACGGCAGCGCGCAGGACCATACCACCGTGCCGCCGCGCGCATGATTCCACAGGTTGACGGCGGCATTGGCGGCCACCGCGATGGCGCTGGTGCCGATCGCGACATGGGCATTGGGCACACCGACCACATAGACCATCAAGGGCACCGCGAGGATCGATCCGCCGCCGCCGACCAGCCCCAGCGAAAATCCCACCAGCGCGCCCGACGCCAGCCCCAGCACGCCCTGCATCTCGGAGATCATCAAGCGGGCAACCTCGCTGCCTTAGCCGGGATTTTGGAAGGAATTTCTCCAGATCCCTACGCTGGCAGCATAAGAACTGCAATGGCGATCAGCTGGCCTCTCGCCGCGGCAGCGCCATCAGCGTCCCGGTCATGGTCGCGACCAGACTTTCGACGCCGTCGCGCTCGGCGAATGCCTGGCTCTCGCATACGCTCAGCGTGCGGCCGGGCTTCACCACCGTGGCGCGGAAGAAGAATCGCTCGCCGCGCGCCGGCGCCAACAGGTTGGTCTTGAATTCCACCGTGAGGACGTCGGACCCCGCCGGCATCAGCGTGAACGCGGCGATGCCGCAGGCGGTATCCAGTCCCGCCGTGATGACGCCGGCATGAACGAAGCCGTTCTGCTGGGTCCAGTCGGAGTTGTACGGCATCGACAGCTCGATTTCGCCGGGCGCGATGCCGACGATCGAAATGCCGAGGTTGCGCATCGCGTGCTGCCGTTCGAAGGTCGCCGTCGCGACCTCGCGATAATCCGGATTTTTCGGCTCGAAGCGCGGCATGGTCAGGCGCCGCCCGAATCTGGAAAGACGATAGCCGCCACGGTTTCCATTGACGCTTCCCCTGTTCGATTTCTGATACGGTAGCGTATCAACAATCCCCCAGGTTAGCAATACGGCACCGTATCAGAAATCGGCGAGGCACGGATCATGGCCGGCGACAAGGGCGACAACTGGATCGAGGCCGGGCTGGCCGAACTGGCGCGGTCGGGCGTCGAGGGGGTGCGGGTCGAGGTTCTCGCCAAAAACCTCGGCGTGACCAAAGGCGGCTTCTACCGCCGTTTCAGGGATCGCGCCGCGCTGCTCGACGGCATCCTGCAGAACTGGAGCGCCGGGCGGATTGCCGCGATCGAAGCCCAGACCAGCCTCGACGGCGCCACCGCGCGCGACCGCCTGCGGGCGCTGATCCGGCTCTATTCCGAACGCATGAACACCGAGGGCATGGCGGTCGAACTGGCGATTCGGCAATGGGCCCGGTCCGACCAGGCCGCAGCCGCTGCCGTCGCCAGCGTCGACGCCAGCCGGCTGAGCAATGTCGGCCATCTCTATCGCGCCACCGGGCTCGCGCCCGAGGCCGCCGACGCGCGGGCCTTCCTGTTCTATTGCTTCATCTTCGGCCAGAGCCTGTTATTTCTCGAGCGGGGCCCTCGCAAGCGCGCGCAGCTGATCGCCCAATCGGCCGAAAAGCTGCTCGACGATTCCGCCTGAATGCGGCCGGTTGAAAACCAGACCGGCCGCGTTGTTCTCGGCGGGACTCAGGTCTTCAGCTTCTTGTTGCATTCGCTCCAGTAGCCGCCGCCCTTCTGGATCCAGCGCAGGCCGCCGGTGGTATTGGCGGCCTTGTTGAGCTTCCACTGGTCGGCGCAGGTGTGCATCCGCGCCCTGCTGGCGGTTTCCTTGGCATATTTCGGATCGACCGCCGAGGGAAACACCGCCGGGCCCTGAGGTACGGCCGGCGTAGCCGCGGCTTCCTTCTTCGGCCTGGCGGCCGCCTCCTTCGGGGCGGCGGAGCCGGCGGCTGATGTGGCAGCCGGTGCGGCGGTGGCGTCGGCGCCGCACTGGGCCTTGCGGAAGTCGTTCCACTTCTGGTCGCCGAGCGTGCCGGCGGCCTTGGCGGCCTGGTATTTCGCGCTGCATTCCTGCGCGGTCAGCGCTTGCGCCGGCGATGTCGCCGCGAGTGCGGCGAAGGCCGACATGGCGACCGCGCACAGTAATTTGGCCTGGATGGTCATACTTGGTTTCTCCCCTGGGGACATGACGATTGGAGGCCTGCATCGTAGCGCAACCGAAGCGTGCAGATTGAGGGTTCGGTCAGGGTTTTGCGCGCACGGTGCGTGCAGAATGCTTGCAGAGGGTTTGCGCGCGCCATGGCACAAATTGGCGAAGCGCATTGCTGCGGTCGCGGCAGCGCATTGGTCTCGCCAGGCCAAATTTGCCATAAGGCGGCGTGAGCCTGATCCCCCCATCGATGGCGGCTGCTTTTGGCAACCGCGGCAAACTCCTCAACGTCGCCGAGACGCTCGCGATCGGCGCCGGCGGCGGCGCGCTGTTTTGGTTCGCCCATCTGCCGGGCGGGCTGATTTCCGGCGCGATGATCGCGGTCGGCATCGCCGCGATCGCGGGCCGGCCGCTCGGCATGCCGCCGATGCTGACCCAGTCGGTGCTGCTGCTGCTCGGGATATCCTTGGGCTCGCTGGTGTCGCAGCAGATGCTGCAGAATATGGGCGCCTATCCCCTCACCATCGCGCTGCTGGCGCTGGCGACGTTCTGCTCGACCTTCGGCAGCAGCTTCTATCTGCAGCGTTACCATGGCTGGGACCAGACCTCGGCACTGCTGGCGGGAAGCCCCGGCGCGCTGTCGCAGATCACCATGCTCGCCGCCGAGAAGGGGGCGGATGTCGCGGCGATCGCGGTGGTGCAGACCATGCGCGTCATCATCCTCACCGCCGCATTGCCGCTGCTGCTGGCGCTGACCGGAATAGCCTCGTCGTCGCCGCCGGCGGTGGCCGCCGCGGTCGCCTCGCCGCTGGAGCTCGCCGGCCTGATCGCGGCCTCGGTCGCGGCGGCGCTGATCCTGCGGCTGATGAAGTTCCCGGCGAGCTGGATGTTCGGCGCCATGATCGGATCGAGCCTGCTGCACGGCACCGGGACGATCGAGGGCGCCTTGCCGGACTGGCTGCGCAACGTGGCGCTGGTCGGCATCGGCGCCGTGATCGGCACGCGGTTCGCGAAGATGCAGATCAAGACGCTGCTCAGCCATGTCCACGCCGCGCTCGGATCGTTCGCCGTCGCCATCATCATCTCCGCCGTCTTCGTCACGGTGATCGCGCTGACCACCGATGTGCGGATCGCCGACATCATCGTGGCCTTCGCCCCCGGCGCGATGGACGCCATGCTGGCGCTGGCGCTGACGTTGCATATCGATCCGATCTTCGTCGGCGCGCACCATCTGTCGCGCTTCGTGTTCGTGAGCATCACGACGCCGGGGATCGTGCATCTGTTCGGACGCCCGCAGGAAGATGTCGACGATTGACGAAAGAGGGCGGGGAGGCACCGCTGCGCCCCCACCCAATGACCGTCATCCCCCGCGCATGCGGGGGATCCAGTACGCCGCGGCTTATCGATTCCATCATTTGGCGTCTCTGGAATACTGGGTCGCCCGGTCAAGCCGGGCGATGACGACTGAGGGTGTGCAAGACATGCCTAAACATCCCGCGGCGCGGAGCGCCCGAGGCTTTGCTTCAGGTTCGCCCTCCATGAGAAAAGAGGGCGCGGGGAAAGCCGGGTGCCGGTCGCACCCGCGGTCGTACGCACAAAAGGCGCACGAGTAGACCACAGGTTCAACCGGATCATCCGGCTTTCCCCGCGCGATGAGTTACGGCTTATACGTGATCTCCCCGGTGAGCCATGCACTGTTGCCACCGTCGCCTTGCGGATTGACGATGCATCGCAAGCCCGGTTGAGCCGCAAGCATCTCCGCAACACTTGACGCCAGCCT
>JBDRNF010000046.1:0-10798 GCA_043811435.1 Pseudomonadota bacterium | reverse complement strand
GCAGCCTTTCTCTGCCCACACGGGCAGGGCGGCCTCTTCCCGCGCGACGATGAAGCCCACGATCCTATCGCCATCGGCAAGCGCAAAAGGAGTCTGGCGTGGCGGCGAGGCTCGCAACTGATCGAATATGTCGCCCATGGGGCCGCCGGAATAGGACTCCTTGTCAGGATCGACGGAGATGCCAGCGACAAGAGCCTCATCGTCAAAACCCAGCACACGCAACGAGACTGCCATTTGATCCACTCCGGACCGTCAAACCCGTGGTCAGTCTTGCATCCATTCTTCCGGTCCAGCCTGACGGAATCCGGGGATGGACTCACGATGCTTCCAATCGGGCGCGAAAGTGCGCCCGGCCGACCGGACTGTGCGGATGACATTTTGGCCGAACGCCAGGAAAAAATCTGGGTCCTTGGAACAACTCAGGACACGTGGTCCCGTGAGTGGATTGGCCCGCAGTGTTGCCGTCTTCAAGTTGACTATCGTGCCAACCGCCGCAGTGACAGTATGGCCAATTGCGCGCAACGCAATCGCCGGCAGTCAGCCGGGCGACGGAGCGTCGGCCAGGATCGGCTCGTGGATGCCATAGGCGCGGCGCGTGCTTGCAATCGCTTCCGGCGTGACATCGATCAACAGCGCGATGATGTCGCCGTCTTCGTGCTGCAGGACATCTCCAAGTTCAGCAACGCTCCACCCAAGGGCACGCAGGCGCTTTGGCCAGAACGACTCACACACCACGCTGATCTGGCGAATGCCCAGTTTGCTGGCAACCTCTAGGACGCCGCACAAGACGACGCCGGCAATCGGAGATGACCTGCCACGGCTGCGCAGGGCGGGACTAATGAAGAAGCGCGTCCATTCGAAGATGTCCTTCGCCCGCGGCGGCCCGGCAGGCGCCAGCCCGGGAAACACATTGCCGAGTAGGTGGGGCTGCAGCGTGGGGACCAAGCGCGACCCGCCGATGATCTTGCCGACGCTATCGAGCGCAAGCAGGTAGACAGCGTGTTCGGTGTCGAACGCATCCATCTCGATATTGATCGGCCGTGCCACTGTGTGCCATTGCCGCCGTTTCACATAGATGTCGTAGCGGATGCGGAAATATCGCTCCAGCACGAGCCTGTACTGTCTTCTATTGGCCCAAGTGACCACCTGAATCCGAACCATGACGCCTCCAGGCGTCGAAGGTAGACTACCGCCCTCGGACCCGGCATGCCGGAATTTCGGTATTGCTAAATCTGAATTTCGTGCCTGCGCAATGCCTTCACGATGGCATGAGCGATGTTTATCGCGTCAAGTTTTTCACGGATGTTGCGATGATGGCTCTCAACCGTGTTTGTCGTCACCCCGAGAATGCACGAAATATCCTCCGCCGATTTACCTTGGGCACTCCACTGCAGAAGCTCGCGCTCTCGCGGCGTCAGCGGCGCTGTAAACTTGTCGCGTTTGTCCTCCAAACGGCTAAGCTTGCGAAATGTGTGAACGCAGAGCGTCTCAATCACAGGTATCGCACCAGGTGGGATCTCGATGCGGTCGCTTGCCGCCGTTACTACCGCCGGGCCCGCAAGCGGAACGTGGATGGGGACGCAAAGCCCATCTTTCATGCCGAATTCGGTCGCCTCCTCCATGACCAGGCGCCCGCGGGACGTGAGACCATCTGTGGACAATTGATGCCAAAGGAAGGGCTCCGCAGCAATGCGGCTGCGCGCGGCACACGGATCGTGAAGGAAGTGATTCTCGGACTCGTAGCGCGTGAACCATTCGCGTGGCCATCCGTCGTACAGGATTGCACGTTGCCATTCGCTGTCGTGTGGTACTGGCAGTCCTGTGATGAGGAAACTGTGCAAGCCGTATCGTTCAAGAGCAATGCGAAATACTTGGAGGACTCTTTCAGACGAGCGCGAGGAATCGATTTCGGAAATCGTCGTTAAAAGCTCCAAAACAGCCGCATTGTTCATCGTCAGACCTCGCTAGGTCTTGCAATCTTCCATTTAAGGACTGCTGCAACCAGCTTCAAAGCTGGGGGCGTCGAATGTCCGCCAAAGGAGTCAGAATCGGCTCTCTGATTTGCAATTCGCATTCTATTCCGACAACGCATCTCGCCTAGACTTGGTCATCTGTCGTCAGTCGTCTCGTTTAACGGCGCCCGCGACTTTCCGGACCTTTCGCCGTTATCAGTTCCTGTGGTTCGACACCCAATGCGTCAGCGAGAATCTCCAGCGTGTCCAAGGTGGCGTTGCGCCGACCCGCTTCCACACTGCTGATATAGGCCCGCGTCCGTCCCGAGGCGAAAGACAACTGTTCCTGCGACAACTTTCTCTCCCGGCGGAGCCGCTGCACGTTCAGACCAAACACAGCGCGGAGTTTCATCCCACGAAAGGTGCGGCGATGAGCACTGTGGTGCGACACACTCTAGTGAACATTCCGCGTTGACAGGGGTGTCCTCGCCTGCTTGAACCGGCTGGGGTCTGAATGATCCTGCACAGAGGAATTGCGATGGCCGGCCAACCTCTTAGCACGCTTCAAGCAGGCGCCGCGGACCCGACTTCCAAACATCGACCAAAGCTGGAGAACAATCAGCCGAAGGGGCGCGCGGGGCTGGGGGCGGCGAACATCGTCGGGCTCACCTGCATCCGCTGCGACGCTTCCTATCCGACCACCATCGTGATAGATTCCAAAGGTTGTCCGGCTTGCCACGAAACCGCCCCAGCTAACCTCAAGCCGATCTATGCCTCGCCCGCTGATCCGCGCACGATTCCGGCGAGCGCGCCGCGATCATTGTGGCGCTATGCCCACATGCTGCCTTGCGCGCTCAAGGACGCCGTTTCGCTCGGGGAGGGGCAGACGCCCTTGATCGAAGCGACCCGGATCGGTCGGTCGTTGGGAGTCCCGAACCTCTTCATCAAGGACGAGGGCCGAAACCCGACCTGGTCGCACAAGGACCGGTTCTCGACGGTGGCGGTGTCGGTGGCGCGAGCACAAGGGGCAACGGTGGTGGCGACTGCCTCGTCTGGCAACGCCGGAGCATCGCTTGCCGCCTACGCTGCGCGCGCGGAGCTGCGCTGTGTTGTCACCACGTTTGGCGGATCGGCCGACGCGATGTTGGCGCAGATCAGAAAATACGGCGCAACGGTTCTGCCACTCGTCAACAAGACGGATCGCTGGACCATGCTTGCCGAGGCAGCGTCACGACATGGCTGGTTCGTCGCATCGCCCTATAGCGCTCCTGTTGTCGGCAGCCACGCGCTTGGCATCGAGGGTTACAAGACAATCGCCTATGAAATCGTCGAACAGCAAGGTGGTGTCGCCCCAGACTGGTGTGCGTTGCCAGTCTGTTACGGCGATGCGCTGTCCGGTGTCTGGGCTGGCTTCCAGGAGCTATTTGCGCAGCGTGCTATCACGCGATTGCCGAAGATGGTGGCAGCCGAGGTCCATGGGTCCTTGGCCCGCGCGCTCGTCACCGGAAACGACAGGCTCGAAGAACGCAGCGCGACATTTGAGAGCCTTGCCATCTCGATCGGCGCGCCACGCAGCGCCTATCAGGCGCTGATGGCGCTGCGCGAGTCCTCCGGCCGCGCCGTTCCGGTAAACAATAACGGGTTGATTGAGATGCAGGAGTACTTGGCGCGAAGCGAGGGGATTTTCGCCGAACTGGCGTCGGTCACGCCGCTCCTTGCGATCGCGAGACTGCGCAGGGAGGGCGTCATTGCCGCGGAGGATCGCGTCGTGGCAATCGTTACCGCGAGCGGGTTGAAGGACCTCGATCGATCGGTTGCAGGGGCCGCGGACAACACGATCTTTCAGTCGACCGGCGAAGCCTGGGAGTGGCTTGTCCGCAAGGATGCCGGACTGCTTATGAAGCCGGCAATGGCACCCGCCGTCCATCGTGCGGGAATTATTGATCCGTAGATTGAGCGTGGCGCACCTGGTCGAGGCTGCGTCTTGCCCAAGCAAACCGCGCCCAGTCGGCCTCGGACGCGGGCTCGACGGCCGATAGCAATCGGGGTTTGGAAGGCGATGCGCTCGGCCAGCCAGGAAGCGAAGCAAGCCACGCGTCATCGTAGACCGTATCGGCGTAGCGGTGACCCTCGTCCGGCATAATGACCGCGACTCGGGCTCCGGGATAGCTGTCTGCGGCCCACCTGCCGACCAGAGCGGCAGCGGCGCTGGTCGGGCCCTGGAAAATGCCCTGTTCACGCAACAGGCGACGAGTCTCTCCGAAGGCCGGGTATGCACCGACCCAGTGCACTTCATCGACGAGTTCGTGGCGGAGGTTGCCGGGTAACACGCTGTTGCCGAGGCCGCGCAGCAGTCTTTTTCCGACCGGTTGTCCGAACAGAATGCTGCGGTGGGTGTCGACCGCGATGATGACAAGGTGCGGAAAGACCGCGCGCAGAAACGCTCCCGTGCCGCACAGCGAACCGCCGCTGCCGACGCCGCCGACAAGACAATCAATCTTTCCGACCGTCCTGACCAGCAGTTCCGCCAGTCGTGCATAGGCGAGCGCGTTTCCCGGATTGTCATATTGCCGTGGCCAGAAGCAATCCGGTTCTTCGCGCCGGATGCCCTCGAGCCGCTGCAGTCGCCGCAGCTGATCGCCATTGCCGTCAGGATCCTCGGTAATGATCATCGTTGCGCCAAGCCCTTCCAGGCGCGCCCGATACTTCGCATCGATGAGGCTTGAAGCAGAGACCAGGGTCAGCCGGTATCCCCGGGCAGCAGCCAATAGCGCGAGAGCCATGCCGAATGTGCCAGACGTGGTCTCGACGATGCGCCCCCCGGTCTGGAGCGCGCCGTCGGCGGCGGCACGATCCAAAATGTATCGCGCCGGCATGAGCTTCATCAGCGGGAAGGCTGCTGCGACCAGGTTGGGAGACAGCGTGGCCATGCGCGGTGTCTCGAGCGCGCGGAAGTAGTCGGGCTCCAGAGCTACCATCTTGCGCCGTCTTCGTTGATCTGATGCACCTCGATGTCGCGAAAGCCGGATCGTTCTGCCGATGCGGCCGCGCGGTTCGCGCGACGTCTCAAATCGTTGCCGGCACGGTCGAAGAGGATGCCGAGCAATGAGCCGCTATGCGCCACCTGGACCCCGCACGCGCCGGCTTCCTCGGCGATCTCGATGACGCGCTCGAAGTGGTGCTTGGGCAGGTGCCGCTGACTGATCCGCGCGCTCAAGGTCGCCGCACGCCCAAGGCAGTCCGGATCCTGATAACGGACCGCGTGGGAGATCAGTGCGCGCAGGACGCGGAACTGTTGGATCTCCGTACTGTCGTAGCGTGCCGGCGGCAGCTGGAGCGTATCGATCGGCCGGCCGCCGCCCGCCTTGAAGCCAACGAGAAGCAGCGGCGGCAACGCGCCGCCGAAATGCTCCAGGACGATGCCCTCCCGCTGCGCGAAGAGGACGGCGTGCCCGTTGAAAGCGATGGCGTCGCTGGCCTGTTCGGCGGCGACCGCGAGTCGGCCGATACGGGACGGCACCAAGTGGGCACCGTATGCCGCCGCCACGGCGCGGATGGCCGCCACCACATCGGCCGTCGACGAGCCGTAGCCTTGGCCAATCGGAATGTCGCTCCTTATGTCAAGCGCACCGCCTTCAGCGACGGCCAGATGGTCAAGCGTCAGACGCGCCGCCGCGCTGGCCTTTGTCTTGCCATCCGGACGCACCGTGACGGCGCTTGAATGGGCGCCGATGAAGGTCGCCTGCGATGTCATCCCTGGGAGGGGGAGGGTCACGAGTCCCCTGTGAAGCCGCCCGTTTTCGTCTTCGAACACGCCTTGCAGAAGCTCTCCATGATGAGCGATCGCTGTGCCGACGCCCTTCCGCGATGACGGCTCGATATTCCGCGCCGATCTGGAGATATCAACCACGATCCGCTCCCAGTTTCAGCATCTGGCATGATGGTGGTGTCGACGCCGCGGGGCCGCCGTCACCAAATTCCGGCATTTACCAAGAGCTGGCTGCCGCAGTTCACTGCTCTGACTTATGCAACGAAACCCAAATGCCCAAATACTTTGGGCAGTGCCATGAACGCGCGATCCGCGTGTATTTCTGGCAATTTACTGGCGAACGATAGATGACTAGATTCTTCACGCGAACTGGCAGTACGATGTCGTCGAACATCGCGCGTCACAGGCGATTGCGAGCTGGAATTATCGCGCTGGAGAGACGTCATGAGCAGACATGGTTGCTTCTGCGCTATCCAGTGCTGGTCTACTATCGCTGGCGTGAGAAGTGCGCTTATTCAAGATTACTGTCCTCCAAGCCGGCAAACGCTGCAGATGCACGAGAAAAGCTGATCTACCTGATGGCGCTGATGTCCTCGAACGCCGTCGCGCTGCCGCGGAGCGACGTCCAACGTGCTATTGTGACCCTGCGTCCGTTCAGATCAGACCTTGCAAGAGCTCTCGGCAGAAGGCTTCCGGGGGACTGCCATTGAAATTTTGGCGAAGGCCCGCCTCCGATACCTAAGTTTGCCAGTGAGACACCACAATCGGATGCGTGACCGGACCGCTACCGTGTGGTGACGTCTATCGGCGCAGGCTGAACCAGTGTCGTGTGACATTGCCGTCATGGTGCCGGATGTCGAAATAATATGGATCCTCGCGCAAGGGCCTGGGCATCGTGACAGTCTGCTGGCAATCGTCACGGCCACCGGAACCTGAGGGGCAGGTGTTTCTCACCTGCACGCAGAGCTCGGGCTGCCCGCCGCCGTGGTCCTGGTCGCTATAGCCGATGTTCCACCCTGCCGGGCAATCGTCATAGGTTTCATAGCCCGGTTTGCCAGTCCCTGCTTCGGGGCAGGTCGGCCAGGAGAAGCCCCAGCCTCGCATCGCCGAAATCAGGCGATGCATCGGAGGGTGGCACGCCGGTACGCCGCGCCAGGACGGATTCGAGGACGAGGCGCAGAGAAGCACCTCGCATCCCCATTCGCTCGCTTCGGCGCGATCCCCAAGCGAAAGCCATCCGGCAGCACAGAGGATGGTCGCCATCGAGGCCTGCTTCACAACGTTCATGGGACGTCTCCTTCGATCAGCCTATCGATCTGTTCGCTGCGGGCGCCTGCGTGCATCCCCGAACGGTGGCGAAATCTCGCGCTCGCGTTCAGCAAGCAGGTTGAAGTCAGCGATCGGTCGCCGCGACGGTGTCCGGTCGACAGCTTTGGCGCGCCATTCCGGCATGTCGAGCACATAGGTCGCCCACATGCCGTGGCGGGCTGACATGGCGTGTCGCTGCCAGGCCGCATATTCGGCAGGCACCGGAGGGACCGTTTTCGCCCAGCCGACGCGCAGCATTTCCAGGGCGAGGTCTCGCCCGCGGACGGAGCAGCGGCCGACAAGGGCGCCGTCAGAATCGGCCGCCCGAACGATGCAGGTCACCTGAGCGCTGCCCACCGTGCGCTTCAACCAAGCCTTAGCCAACGGCCCACACGGCACCGGTTTGGGGATTTCGCTCTCGCCGCGCATGCGCGGATCGTAAGACCATTGCGGCAGTTCGCAGGTGTCAAGCGAAGCAAGGCGGATCTTGTTGCCCCCTGCGGGAAACCAGAGCGTTCGTCCATCGATGACAGATGTGCGACCGGAGATTTTCAGGGGCGCGCTCGCAGAGTGAGTTGGTTCCGCGTCGCCGGTGGAAAGGCCCTGGTGCGATAGGTCCGCTGCAAGGGCAGGGCAGGGCAGGGCGGCCATGAGCAGAACGAGCAGACTCGCCCTAACCATCGGTCGAGTCACGGCTGGCTCCCTCGGTCGCGCGCGGCCTGACCAAGCAGGACCGCCGGATGCTGGACATCGCCGAATTGCCAGAGCCCGATCTTTTTCTCCCGCGCGGCCTGCTCCACGACAGCGTAAGGGGCGTGGTGGGGCAGGCCGCGCGCGTCGAGGGAGGCGAAGGCAAAGCCCGAGGAGATCATCAAAATGGCGAGATCCAGCCGATCGGACCCGATTGTCGCGTAACAGGACACGAAGACCGTTTCGGGCGTTTGCGCGACCTGCGCGCACAGCGGCTTCGTATCGGCAATGTAGGCGGCAAGGACGGCAAGCGAAGCTTCACCGCAATCGCGTCGGGCGCCGGTCTTATCCGAGTAGACAGTTCCGCGCAGACAGGCCTGCATGCCGAACAGGCGAAAGTGCTGGCCGCCGTCGCTCCAGCTGTCGCCGCTTTCGAGCGTCACGCCCGTCTCGAGCTGGAAGTAGCCGTCGGGCGGCGCAGCAACGGCCTGCGTCGAACCGAATGCCAGCGCAAGAAGAAGGGCAGGGGACTTCATTGCCCCGAGACCCTGGGATCGGCCCACATGCCGTAACCTTTGCGGCCGATCGCTTCGGCCTCCTTAAGGTCAACTCGTGCGGGCGTTCCATCTGGTCGCTTCGCAATGCGGTGGCTGCCCAGCGAGACCAGTTGCTCTTCGAACATGTCGACGGTGTCGAGGCTGCCTGGATAGTTGTAGTAGCCGTAGCAGGTCGCGTCCTGGGCTTTCGCCCCCCTCTCGCTGACGAAGGCTCTGCAGCAGATCACCTTCGGCGACTGGAGCAGCGTCTCGAGACCGCGTCGGGCATATTCGTCGCAGGAGCCTGCAAAATCCTCCTGGCGGTTGACCATGTCTCCCTGGCACGGCTCGATGCCGTACAGATGCACCGTCAGGTTGGTGTCCACACGGAAGTCAGTTGCGGAGACGGCGCGGAATCCCGAAGCAGAGGCAAAGCCTTTGCGTTCCGACACCGTTCCCTGTCCATCATAATACTCCATGACCAGGACGGTCTTTCCTGGCGCCGCCAGCGACCGGACATAAGCCTCATCCACCGGCTCGGCCCCATATGCCGGCAAGCAGGCGCTGACCGCGATCACGCAACCGGCCGCCCATCTCATCTGCTGTCGCCTCCAGGTTGTCATCTTGCTCGACATTGACGCGCCTCCATCTAGATTGCAAGAAAAAATCACAATCAAATTGACATTGTTTTTGATCTCACCTAACCATGCCGAACACCCGTCGTTACAAGGCTTTGGATGCGACACCATGGCGACTCAATCGTCCATTCGACCGATCGGAGCGCTGCTCGCGGTGACAATTCTCACGAGCTTATGCGCGATCGTACCAAGGGAATCGCACCCTTCCGAGGCATCGGAAGGAGTGGCCGATGTGGGTGAAAACTGGGCAGAACCGGGGCAGGGAAGCGCCACTACATTCTCGGCAGATGCGGTCGATGAAGCACGCTGGGCGAGGTCGCAGCGCGAGTATGTCGTTGGCGCGACCGGTGAAGTGGTTCCCGCAGCGGCACCGGAGGACGCGGCAGAAGCAGCGCTTGCGGTAACGTCCGATGACGTATCCGAGCCAAAGCAGGATACTTATCATTTTGACAGCAATTCTGTGAGCGAAGCTGGTCCCGATGAAAGTCGGTG
Organism: Pseudomonadota bacterium; assembly: GCA_043811435.1. Taxonomy (GTDB): domain Bacteria; phylum Pseudomonadota; class Alphaproteobacteria; order Rhizobiales; family Xanthobacteraceae; genus Bradyrhizobium. The sequence continues at coordinate 1,413 of JBDRNF010000046.1, read as the reverse complement.
TGGCCCGTCCCCGGCCACGCCGGCAGAAATCACGAGCATGGTTGTCGCGGCCGCACGGCGCCACGGCGTCGATGTCCAATTTGCGATCGCGATCGCCACGGCGGAGAGCCGGCTCGATCAGTTGCGCAATTCTCCCAGGGGTGCACGCGGACCGATGCAGCTGATGCCGGACACAGCCGAGCGCTTCGGCGTCTCGGACATCTGCGATCCGAAGCAGAACATCGATGGCGGCGTTCGGTATTTGCGCGAGCTGACGGACGAGTTCCGCAATCCCCTGCTGGTCGCGGCCGCCTACAACGCCGGCGAGGGCCGCGTCCGCGAACATGGCGGCATTCCCCCTTTCAACGAGACGGCAAGGTACGTCGCGGAAGTCATCAACCTCCAGCTCGGGCTGAACGGATTTGGGCCAACGGCAAGCGCCAACCACGAAAGGATCGACGCGACTGCTTCAAGCGTCAGCGGCGTCATCACATCGAGAGAACGTCGGCAGTGGGTCGGCGGGGTCATGCATTTCTAGCCGGAGGCCGACATGAGCAACATTTCCTACCATCGACCCGAGCGCCCCACCTCCCAGGCTTTGGTCTTCGCGACGATTCTGTCCGCGGGCGTCATCCTGTCGGAGCCCGCATTGGCGCAGTCCTCGGGTGCCTTCGCCCCCCTGGAAACAGCGGTACAGATGATCGTGGATTTCATCACGGGTCCGTTCGGGCGTCTGCTCGCGATCATAGCGGTGATCGCGCTGGGTTTTCTCGCCTTCGCCGGCAGGCTCAGCTGGTTCACCGCCGGCGCGGTCGTGCTCGGCATCGGCTTGGTCTTCGGCGCGCCGGCGATCGTCGACGAGATGATCGCGGCGGTGGGAAACTAGGCAAATGGCCGAATTCACCGACGAGAAGCCTGAGCTGACGCCTCTTGTGATTGGCCTGACGAGACCGCCGATGATGTGGGGGATTCCGCTGAATGCCTTCTACATCATTGTCGGCGTGACGCTGATCGCCTTCCTCGTGAGCACGAGTTTCTGGTCGGCGGGAATCGCACCTATCACCTATCTTGCGCTCTTCGCCTTGTGCAGCCGCGACATCCGCATCCTCGACCTCGCCCAGGTCGTGGGGCGTCGAACGCCGCGCACGCCAAACCGCCTGTTCTGGCGGACCAACTCCTACGGGCCCTGATCATGCTGAACGTCGTCATCGAAGAACTGGGATTTGGCCGGGAGCAGCGACGTGAGCGGCCGCTGTCCACGCACATCCCGTATCTGCGTCACGTTGCCGACACCGTGATCGGGCTCGAGAGCGGCGCGATCCTCTCGGTGATCAAACTCGACGGATTGTTCTTCCAGACGGAGGACCAGGCCGAGCTCAACATGCGCGCGGTCGTCCAGAACACCCTGATCCGGGCACTAGGCTCGAGCCGGTA
>JBDRNF010000045.1:0-18878 GCA_043811435.1 Pseudomonadota bacterium | reverse complement strand
GGTGCGGCCTCGCGGCGCTTGCCCGTTCATCTGAGCCCGCGCACTTTTCTTCCCCCCGCCCCCCGCGACGCGGGGGGGTGGGGTCGGGGGTGGGGGGGTATCCCTCAGCGTATACAACTGTCAGCGAATTCGCCGAGACGCCCCCCACCCCCGACCCCTAAGAGCGAGCTTCGCTCGTCTCGACCCCGCCACGCGCAAGGGCGCGTGGAGGGAGGGGAGAAGAGCATCGCAAGGCGATGCGTCTCGAAGGATGAAGCATTAGAAGTGGAAAATGCTCTGGCCATCACGAGGCTCTTCATCAACAGCCTTGCCATCGGTCGCGCGTCGTCACCCAGACATCCGCGACATGGCCGAACAGTACGATCTCGCGGTGCTTTTCGGCTCCGAGCCGCCGCGCCACGCCTTGCGATGCGGCGTTCTCGCGGTCGATGCAATGGATGACCCGCCCGATCTCGAAGGTGGCGAAGGCCCAGTCGATCGACGCGCGCGCCGCCTCGACGGCGTAACCCCTGCCCTGGGCTTCCCTGGCAATGCCCCAGCCGATCTCGAAATCCGGCCAGGCCGGCGGAAACCACGGCCCGACCCGGCCGATGAATTTTCCGCTTTCCTTTTCTTCGACCGCGAACATGCCGGCGCCGTGCAGCGACCAGTGCCCGGCCATGACGACGGTGTGTCGCCAGCCGGTCATCTCGTCGATCACGGGATTGCCGTCAACCGTGATGAACCGCGCAACAGAGGGATCGGCCAGCATCGCGGTGTATGGCGCGATATCGGCGCTGCGCCATTGCCGCAGTCTCAGACGTTCGGTCTCGACCACGGGACCGGTCGGTTGCGCCAGTGTGACGCCTGGCTTGAGGGGAGCCATCATCGCCGCTTCCACTTTTCATGGAAGATTATCCGCTCCCCCACTCAGGCGGCAAGTGCGGCGCGGATCATCTGGGCAAGATCCGACTTGCGATAGGGCTTGGCGAGCAGCAGCACGCCGGCGTCGAGATGGCCGTGATGGATGATGGCTTCGTTCGAATAGCCTGACGTGAACAGGACCTTCAGCGAGGTCCTTTGCTGCAATGCCGCGTCCGCCAGTTGGCGACCGTTCATCGAACCCGGCATGATCATATCGGTGAACAGCAGATCGATTTTCTCAGAGCCGTCGATAACGGCCATGGCCTCCTTCGCATTGATCGCCGCCAGCGTGGCATAGCCCAGGCTTTGAATCTGGCCGATCACGAAGGTTCGCACCAGGTTGTCGTCCTCGACGACCAGGATGGTCTCGTCGCCGCCGATCAGGCCCGGCCCGGCGGCCTCCTCGACAGCCAGGGCGACGCCCGTCGCTTGAGGCAGGTAGATTCTCACCGTCGTGCCGTGGCCTTCCTCGCTGTAAATCTTGATATGCCCATTGGATTGCTTGACGAAGCCGTAGACCATGCTGAGGCCGAGGCCCGACCCCTTGTCGACGTCCTTGGTGGTGAAGAAGGGCTCGAACACATTATTGAGAATGCCGGCGGGAATGCCGTGCCCGGAATCGGTCACCGCGACCAGCACGTAATTTCCCGCAGCGACATCGCTGTTCGCGCCGGCGTATTCCTCGTCGAGGACGACGTTGCAGGTCTCGATGGTGAGCATGCCGCCGCCCGGCATGGCATCGCGGGCGTTGAGCGCCAGATTGAGAACCGCATTGGTGAGCTGGCTGGGGTCGATCAGCGCGTGCGACGTATCGCCGGCGAGCATCATGCGGACCTCGATCTGCTCGCCGAGCGTCGGCCGCAGCAGATTGGCGGCCTGGATCACCAGTGCATTGACGTCGACTTCGCGCGGCTGCAGCGGCTGCTTGCGGGCGAATGCCAGCAGGCGCTGGGTCAGATCGGCGCCGCGCGCCGCGGCGTCGTCGATCATCTTGGTGATCGCCAGAAGCTCGGGGCGATCCGCGAAGGCCTCGGAGAGGATTTCGATGGTTCCGGTAATGACCGTGAGGATATTGTTGAGATCGTGCGCGACGCCGCCGGTCAATTGACCGACCGCTTCCATCTTCTGAGCCTGGTGCAGCTGCAGGTCCGCGACGTTCTTCTCGTGCAGCAGCCGGTCCTTTTCCTCGACCAGGGCCTTCATCTGGTCGACGGTAACCTGCAGGGCGACGCCCCGGGCGACGGTCGAGACCGACTCGGCCAGCACGTTGGCGAACCCCGTCAGAAAATTGATGTCGTACTCGTCGTAGTCGTGCTGCCTGTCGTTATCGACCTCGAGGATTCCGTACGGCTGATCGTCGATGCCCTTGATGATGACGTCGATGATCGAGACGATGCCATGCGCGGCGTAAAACGGCGGCGGATTGAAACCGCTGACCTGCTGCAGATCGTCGATGATCGATGGCAGGCCGGTGGTGAAGGCGCGCCCCTGCGGCGAGCTCATGTCGGCGCGCGACACCACGTTGCCAACCACGCCATCCTGCCAGCCATAACCGGCGACGATGAGGAGGTCGTTCGTTTCGGCGCGGTAGCGGCAGACCTTGCAGAAGGGAGCGCCGAGGCCTTCGGCACAGACCCGGACGGCTTCGGTGAGGATCTTACCCAGATCCCGCTCGCGGAGCGCAAAACTGCCGAATCTGGCAATCGCCGCCTGCTGGCGAAGCAGTTTCTGGACTTGGGCGGCTGCGTCGGTCATGGGGCTTGATGCGTTGTCGCGGATAGCCGGAATCAGCATGGGCCGGTCGGCAATCGACTCATATCCGTAGATTCACGGGATTTGATCTGTTGCGGCGTGGTAACATGCAAAGCTGCCATGCGGCTCATAAAATCTGAGTCGTTTTGATCAGAATCTGAGCCGTTTTGACCATGGCCCGGACCCGCCGCCTCCACCGAGGCGTTGCCTGGGAGATGGCGGCAGGGGGGTGGCGGCTTGTCACTGCGGCGATGGCGCAGGATAATGGCCAAAACCTTCATTGGAGCCTTCATGAGCTGGCATCCCTCCGACGATCCCGTCCTCGGCGATCCCCTGTCCTGCGATGCGCTCGAACTCGTTATCGTGCCGCGCACCCGCGACCTCGGCGACGGATTCGAGGTGCGCCGCGCGCTGCCGCACGGAAAGCGGCAGATGGTCGGCCCCTTCATCTTCTTCGATCATTTCGGGCCGGTGCAGTTCATGTCCGGCAAGGGCATGGACGTCCGCCCGCATCCGCATATCGGGCTCGCCACCGTCACCTATCTGTTCGACGGCAGCATCATGCACCGCGACAGCGAGGGCAATGTCCGGGAAATCCAGCCCGGCGCCATGAACCTGATGACCGCCGGCCGCGGCATCGCGCATTCCGAACGGACGCCGGACGTGCAGCGGGCGAGCGGTCAGAGGATGCTGGGCCTGCAGAGCTGGATCGCGTTGCCTGTCGGCTCGGAGGAAATCGCGCCATCGTTTCAGCATTACGCCGCCGCCGACCTGCCGACCGTTCAGGATCGCGGCTTCACCGCGCGCGTGATCGCAGGCAGCGCGCTCGGGGTGACGTCGCCCGTGGCGATGGTATCGCCCTGGTTCTACACCGAGGTGACCGCGCAGGCCGGCATCCGCGTGCCGCTCGATCCCGACCATGAGGAGCGCGCGATCTACGTGGTCGACGGCGAGATCGAAATCGCGGGCGACCGCTACGAGGGACCGCGGCTGCTGATCTTCCGGCCGGGCGACCGCATCACGGTCAATACGACCAAGCCGACGCGGATGATGTTTCTCGGCGGCGACGCGCTGGAAGGACCGCGCCATCTCTGGTGGAATTTCGTCTCTTCCAGCAAGGAGCGGATCGAACAGGCCAAGCAGGACTGGAAAACCGGTCGTTTCGCCCATGTTCCCGACGAGCATGAGTTCATTCCGCTGCCGGAGTGAGCTATCCCCTTCGTCGTCGCTCGCGCTTGCGCGAGCTCGTTCGCCTTTGAAAGTGTCCCCGATGACCACCATGCTCGCCAGCGACCTGCCCCTTCCCCGGATCGGCCGCGGCAAGGTCCGTGATATCTACGCCGTCGGCGACGACCGCGTGCTGCTGCTGACCACCGACCGCATCAGCGCGTTCGACGTCGTGATGGCCGAGACCATCCGGATGAAGGGCGCGGTACTCACGCAAATCAGCGCGTGGTGGTTCGAACTGCTCGAGGGCGTGGTGCATCATCACATGATCAGCGCCGACGCCGATGCGATCATCGGCGAGGTGCCGGCGCTGCAGGACCACCGCGCCTCGCTCGCCGGGCGGGCGATGCTGTGCAAACGCACCACGGTATTCCCGATCGAATGCGTGGTCCGCGGCTACATCTCCGGGTCGGCCTGGAAGGAATACGCCGCGGAGGGTACGCTGGCCGGCGAAAAGCTCCCCTCCGGCCTGCTGGAGAGCGCCAAACTGGAGCCCGCGATCTTCAGCCCGGCCACCAAGGCCGAAACCGGTCACGACGAGAACATTACGATTGGCCGCATGCGCGAGGTTCTGGGCGACGAAGTCGCCTACGAGCTGGAGAGCATGAGCCGTGCCGTCTACACGCTCGGCGAAAAGGTCGCCCGCGAACAGGGCATCATCATTGCCGACACCAAGTTCGAGTTTGGCCGGGACAGAGACGGCCGCATCATCCTGATCGACGAGGTGATGACCCCCGACAGTTCGCGGTTCTGGGCGGCGGACGCCTACAAGCCCGGCCAGCCGCAGCCGAGTTTCGACAAACAGCCGCTGCGCGATTATCTCGATGCCGAGCGCCGCGCCGGCCGCTGGAACGGCGACGCCCCTCCCCCGCCGCTGCCGGCCAGCGTGGTGGACGCCACCAGCCGGCGCTATCTCGAAGCGTATCGCCGCGTGACCGGGAGCGAGCTCGAGATCAAATAGGTACGGGCGGCAAACGGGAGGCGGGCATGACTTTGACTGTGCGCGAAATGACCGCAGCCGAGACCGATCTCATCGTCGATTACTTCCTGCATTCGACCCCGGAACATCTGGAAATGCTGGGCGTCGACCCCACGCGGTTTCCACCCGTAGCTAGCTGGCGCGAGCGGCTGCGCCGCGAATGCGCGCTGCCGGTCGAGCACCAAACCGTGGTGCCGGTGATCTGGCTGTCGGACGAACAGCCAATCGGCTTTTCGACCTCGGATAAAATTGTCCATGGCGAGCAGGCCAACATGCACCTGCATGTCATCGACCCAGGGCGCAGGCACCAGGGCATCGGCGCCGAATGCGTGCGGCGCAGCGTCGACCTCTATTTCGATAGGCTGAAGCTGAAACGACTGTTCTGCGAGCCGCACGCCTTCAACGTGGCGCCGAACCGCACGCTGCAGAAGGCGGGTTTCAAGTATCTCAAGACGCACATGACCGTGCCGGGGCCGCTCAATTTTCATCAGGCCGTGACTCGCTGGGTGATTGAGCGCTAAAGGCCTGGGCCGTCCAACAATCTTGACGGGAGAAAGCCATGACCGAGACCGACACAATTCTGGTCGAACGCGATGGACCGGTGACCATCGTCTCCATCAATCGCCCGCATTGCCGCAATGCCGTCGATGGCGCCACCGCGCGAAAGCTGTTCGACGCCTTCCTGGCTTTCGACGCCGACGCCGGGGCTTCGGTCGCGGTATTCACCGGCACCGGCGGTCATTTCTGCGCCGGGGCCGATCTCAAGGCGGTGGCGTCGGGCGATCCCAACAAGAAGCGCGAGATCGGCGGCCACGATTCGATCGCCCCGATGGGGCCGAGCCGGCTGCGGCTGACCAAACCTGTCATCGCGGCAGTGGAAGGTTTTGCGGTGGCCGGCGGCATGGAGCTGGCGCTGTGGGCCGACCTGCGCGTGGTCGCCGAGGACGCCACTTTCGGCATCTTCTGCCGCCGTTTCGGCGTGCCGCTGATCGATCTAGGCACCATCCGTTTGCCGCGGCTGATCGGGCATTCGCAGGCGATCGATCTGATCCTGACCGGACGTCCGGTCGGCGGGCCCGAGGCGCAGCGCATGGGGCTTGCCAACCGCCTGGTGCCATCAGGCGAAACCCGCGCGCAGGCGATCGCGCTGGCGAAAGATATCGCGGCCTTCCCGCAGACCTGCCTGCGCGCCGACCGGCTGTCGGCGCTGCAGCAATGGGACCTCGAAGAGGAAGCCGCCATCGCCAATGAAATGCGCGGCGGGCTTGCGGTGATCGCCTCGGGCGAAACGCTGTCCGGCGCGGCGCGCTTTGCCTCCGGGGCCGGACGGCATGGTTCGTTCGGCGGAAGCAAGGCAGATTGATGGGTTCTCGTCGTCCAACCGCACGCCGGTACGGCCGCCGACGGAGCAACCATCTCCATCGCAGCTTCGCCCTGTCATAAAAATGTTGTTGTCCCCGCGCGCTGCAGTCGTCTACCACTGACGTCGGGTGGCGGGGACAAGTTCGCGCGTGGTCAATCGTTCTCTCAGTTTCGGTCCGAGGGCACGGACAGCGCTCAATGATGTCATCGGCGGCAGCGCCGCCAGCGTTTTGACCGTTACCTTCGGACTGTCCTACGCGCTGCTGATTTTCTCGGGGCCGCTTACGCCTTTTTTGTCCTACGGCATTGCGGCTACCTTCATTTCATCGGTGATTCTCGCTGTCGTCCTGGCCCTCGGAAGTTCGTTGCCCTTCGCGGTGGGCGGCGTTGATACCTCGACCGCGGCGATAACGGGAATATTGGCTTCATCGCTGGTCGAACGGATGATCGCCGCCGACCCGTCCGCTCCCCTGCTCGCGCCGGTTCTCATCACGCTTGCGCTGTCAGCCGTCGCCACCGGCATCGTGCTTTGCGGTTTCGGCATGACGCGGATGGGCCGTGCGATCCGTTACGTACCTTACCCCGTGGTCGGCGGCTTCCTCGGCGCCACCGGCTGCCTGATCGTTCTGGGTGCCGTCCAGGTCATCACCGGCCAGCGACTTCAGTTCACAACCCTCGACCGGTTCGCCAACCTGCTGATGCTGTCCGAACTGGGGGCGGCCTGTGCCATGGCGGCGGTCCTATATCTGACCTGGCACCGCTCCCGCAGTCCGTTCGGGTTGCCGATGATCCTGATTGGCGGGGTCATCGCCGCCCACGCCGTGTTCTGGATCGCCGGGATCTCGCTGGCAGAGGCGCAGGCGTGGGGCTGGACCTTTCAGGCGCCCCCGAGGGTGACCTTCATGCTGCCGTGGAGCTCCGCTGAAACTGGCGATTATCCATGGCTCGTCTTGCCGGATCTGCTGGGCAATTTGATCGCCGTCGTCTTCGTCACCGCGGCAAGCGCATTGTTCAACACCGCCGGCATCGAAGTCGCCGTTCATCGCGAGGCCGACCTGGAACGGGAGCTGAATGTCACCGGCATCGCCAACATCCTGTCGGGCGCGGCCGGCGGCTTTACCGGCTGTATTTCATTCAGCCGTTCCTTGCTCAATTTCAAGGGCGGCGGTACCGGCCGCCTCTCCGGGCTGATCGTTGCCGCGGCCTGCGTTCTGATGCTGGGGGCGGCCCCGATGCTGCTCGGCTACATGCCGAAGTTCGTCCTCGGCGGCCTTCTGATCTATCTGGGCGCGGATCAGCTCCACAGATGGATCGTCCAGTCGCGGCGACGGCTGTCGAAAACCGAGTATGTGTCGTTGCTGGCCATCATCGTCATCATCCTGCAATGGGGTTTCGTTTCCGGCGTACTGATCGGCATCGTGATCGGCTGCGCGACGTTCGCGCTGAGCGCATCGCGCATCGCTCCCATCAAGTTCAGCTTCGACGGCTCGGAGTACCGCAGTTCGCTCGATCGCTCGCGTGACGATCAGGCCGTGCTGGCCGCGCATGGCTGGAAAATCCAGGGTTTGAACCTGCAGAGCTATCTGTTCTTCGGTTCGGCCAACCGGCTATACCAGCATGTCAAGGCGCTGCTGGCGCGGCATCCGGAATGCCGGTTTCTGGTGTTCGACTTCAAGCTCGTCACCGGCATCGATTCGTCGGCCACCTACAGCTTTGCGCAGATCAAGCGCGCCGCGCTCGATCTCGGCATCAGGCCGGTGCTGGTGCATCTTTCGCCGGCGGCGGAAAAGGCTCTGCGGTCCAGCGGATTCATTCCGGACGACGTCAGCGTCATGCCCGAACTGGATCACGCGCTGGAGTGGTGCGAGAACCAGATCATTGCGCAGCACCAGGACCTCGCGAAGGAGGAAGCCTCCTTGCGCGACTGGTTCACCCAGATTCTCGGCACCGAGCAAGACGCGGCGTCGCTGATCCACCGCTGCCGGCGTATCGAGGTCGATGCCGGGGCTATCATCGTCCGCGCCGGCGATCCCGCCGAGTCGATGCACTTCATCCTGGATGGCCGCGTCGGCATCATGATCCCGGCGGATCAGGGCCGCAGCACCCGGGTGCGAAGCCTCGGCCGTTACACCACCATCGGCGAGATGGGCCTCGTCTCGCGCGCGCCACGCAACGCCACGATCAAGGCTGAAGTCGCCAGCATCCTCTATGTACTGGACGCCAGACAATTCGACGCCATCAAGGCCGACGATCCCGCGCTCAGCCAGAAGCTCCTGACTTATTTCGTCTCGGTCATGGCCGAGCGGCTGACCTTCGCCAATCGCGCGATCGCGGTATTGCGGCGCTAACGCGATCCCTCATGGTGAGGAGTGCGTCCGGGCAGCGCTTGCGCTGCCCGGCGCGCGTCTCGAACCATCTGGTACATTTCTGTTTCCATCCTTCGAGACGCCGCGCGAAGGCGCGCGGCTCCTCAGGATGAGGTCGGTAAGGACGGGCGAGTGCTCGGCTATATCCCCGCCATCATCACGTATTTGATCTCGACATATTCTTCCATGCCGTGATGCGAGCCTTCGCGGCCGAGGCCCGACTCCTTGACGCCGCCGAAGGGCGCGACCTCGGTGGTGATCAGGCCGGTGTTGACGCCGACCATGCCGGACTCCAGCGCTTCGGCGACCCGCCAGACCCGGCCGAGATCGCGCGAATAGAAATACGACGCCAGCCCGAACGGCGAGTTGTTGCACATCGCGATCACGTCGGCCTCGTCCTTGAACCGGAACACGGGCGCCAGCGGCCCGAAGGTCTCTTCGTGCGCGACCAGCGCGTCGGGCGCGACATTGGACAGCACCGTTGGCTCGAAGAAGCTACCGCCGAGCGCGTGGCGCTTGCCGCCCGTGACGATCTTCGCACCTCCCTTGACCGCATCGGCAATGTGCTTCTCGACCTTGTCGATCGCATCCATGTTGATCAGCGGTCCTTGCGTGACGCCTTGCTCGGTGCCGTCGCCGATCTTCATGGCAGCGACTTTCTTCGACAGCTTTTCGACGAACTGGTCGTAGATCCCGTCCTGGGCATAGAGGCGGTTGGCGCAGACGCAGGTCTGGCCCATGTTGCGGTATTTTGAGACCATGGCGCCATCCACGGCGGCGTCGATATCGGCATCGTCGAACACCACGAAGGGCGCGTTGCCGCCGAGTTCGAGCCCCAGCTTCTTCACGCCGACCGCGGCCTGCTGATACAAGATCTTGCCGACCTCGGTCGATCCCGTGAAGCCGACGAAGCGCACCGCGGGGTGTTCGCACAGCACTTTGCCGATCGCCGATGAATTGCCGGTGAGAATGTTGAACACGCCCTTGGGCACGCCGGCCTTCTCCGCCAGCGCCACCAGCGCCAGAGCGGTGAGTGGCGTCTCGTTGGCGGGTTTCAGCACCACGGTGCAGCCGGCGGCCAGCGCGGGCGACACTTTTCGGGTGATCATCGAACAGGGAAAATTCCACGGCGTGATCGCGCCGCAGACCCCGATCGGCTGCTTGATCGCCAAAAGCCGCGCGTCGGCGCGCTGCGTCGGAATGGTTTCGCCATAGACGCGGCGCGCTTCCTCGGCGAAGAACTCGACATAGGCGCCGCCGATATCGACTTCGCCCAGCGCTTCCGCCAGCGGCTTGCCCTGCTCGGATGTCAGGATCAGCGCCAGATCCTCGCGGTTGGCGATGATCAGATCGAACCATTTCCGCAGAATGTTTGAGCGCTGCTTGGCGGTGAATTTGGCCCAGGCCGGAAACGCGCGTTCGGCGGCCTCGACGGCCTGGGTGGCTTCCGCGGTGCTCAGCTTCGGCACTTTGGCGAGTTCGATGCCGTTGACCGGATTGGTCACGGGATTGGAAGGGGTGCCGGTCCAGGCGCCGTCGATGTAGCACTGCTCGCGCAGCAACGAGGGGTCCTTCAGGCGGTCGCGCAAGGACGGCGCGGAGGATGAGGCGGCGCGGGCTGCGGCAGCGGTCGGGGTCATGACGTTGCTCCTTGGGATGCTTTTGGTCTTGGCGCCGAATATAGCCGCAAACGGGCCGAGATGCATCGGCTCATCAGCCAACCCTGCTCGTCATTCCGCAGCGAGGCGAAGCATCGAACCTCAGGTGCGCAATTGCGCACCGGGGAATCTCGAGGTTCCGGGTTCATCGCTTCGCGATGCCCCGGAATGCCGGTCTCTGATCAGGCCGCGCCGCTCATATAGGTTTCGCGGCGGCCGATCATGCGCTCGGCGGCGGCCTTGGCGGCGGCCTTCGAGGAGGTGGCGCAGGTGCGGTATTCGAGGTCCGGCATGATGGCGGGGCGGCGCCCAAACCATGATTTTGAACCGACGGGAAGCAGCGCCAGCGCCTGCGCGACGTTATCGACCGCGCCGAACGAGTGCAGCGCACCAGTGCCGGCCACGCGGACTTCATAGATGCCCGGGCTGATCGGCGCCTCGATATTTTCACCGCGCCCGGCCCGGGGATATCGCTTCCATTCGCTCCAGGTCGAGATCATTTTGGTCCCCTCATAATCCAAAAACGTCCGCTACCAATTGCATCAAATGGCGCCTGGCAGCATCAAATTCCGTTGCGTTTCAAACACTTTGTCGTCAAAAAGTTCCGCGGCGCAGGATTGTTCCAGCATATCGCGGATATCTGGGGTGGTCATGGAAATTGCGACCCTTCCACCGCAAAATCCGGACGGGCGTTGCCGTTCGGACTCCCGCCTATCATCACGAGCGAGCGATTCCAGCGCCGACCGGTCAGGGCGCGCTTGCAGGAATCCGGCGCCGGGAGGAAGATCAGGCGCTTTAATCAACAACAATCGGGAGGTGACCCATGCAAAGCCAAGCTCAGATCGATCAGGTACTGCGCCAGAAATGCGACGCCGGGGAGATTCCGGGCGTGGTCGCGATGGCGGCCAACGGCAACGAGGTGATCTACCAGGGCGCGTTCGGCAAACGCGATCTGGCCAAAGACGACGCCAAGGACAATTCCATGACGACCGACAGCGTGTTCTGGATCGCGTCGATGACCAAGGCCATCACGACGGCGGCCGGCATGCAGCTGGTCGAGCAGGGCATGCTTTCGCTCGACGACCCCATCGGCAAAATCCTGCCTGACCTCGCATCGCCGCAGGTGCTGGAAGGCTTTGACGCCAATGGCGCGCCAAAGCTGCGCCCGGCAACGCGGCCGATCACGCTGCGTCAGCTCATGACCCACACCGCCGGCTTCGCCTACAATATGTGGAACGGCGACATCGCGACCTATCTGGACAAGGCCGGCATCCCCGCCATCACCACCTGCCAGAACGCGGCGTTGAAGACTCCGATTGCGAGCGACCCCGGCACGCGCTGGGAATACGGCACCAACATCGACTTCGTCGGCAAGGCGGTCGAGGCGGTGAGCGGCCAGAAGCTCGACGCCTATCTGCGGGACAACGTGTTGGGCCCGCTCGGCATGAGCGATACCGCTTTCAAAATCGGCGACGCCCAGCGCAAGCGGCTGGTCGGCATGCACGCCCGCGGCGAGGGCGGCGCGCTGGCATCGATACCGTTCGAGCTGGAGCAGAACCCGGAATTCCACATGGGCGGCGGCGGGCTGTACGGAACGGCCGGCGACTACATCAAGTTCACCCAGATGATCCTCAACAAGGGCAAGGGCAACGGCAACCAGATATTGAAGCCCGAGACCGTCGCGCTGATGGGGCAGAACCACATCGGCGACCTCAATGTCGGCAAGATGGTTTCGGTGGCGCCAATGTACACCAACGATGTCGACCTCTATCCCGACATGGTGAAGAAGTGGGGGCTCAGCTTCCTGATCAATACCGGCAAGACTCCGGAGGGCCGCAGCCCCGGCAGCCTGGCCTGGGCCGGCCTTGCCAACACCTATTTCTGGATCGATCCGGCGCGTAACGTCAGCGGCGTAATCCTGATGCAGGTGTTGCCGTTCGCCGACGGCAAGTGCCTGGAAGCGTTCGCAGCTCTCGAGCGCGGCGTCTATGCCGGGCTCGATGCGGCGCAGCGGGCGGCGTGAGAGAAGAGCGCACGACCTCGCCCACCCACAACTCGTCATCCCCCGCGCATGCGGGGGATCCAGTACGCCGAGGCTTCTCGGTTGAGCTCGACCGTCTCTGGAATACTGGGTCGCCCGGTCAAGCCGGGCGATGACAGCGGTATTTGTATTATCCATCAATATGGAGAGACCACTTGACCGAAATCGCGGATAGCTACGTTTGCGGCATTGCCGATGCGCCGCTGCTGGGTGACACCATCGGGCGCGCCCTGGACCAGGCGGCGCGGCGCTGGACGGAGCGCGAGGCGCTGGTGTCGCCGAGCCATGACGTCAGGTGGACGTGGAAGGAATTGGCCGAGCGGGTCGATGCGCTGGCGGCAGGGTTTCTCGCGCTCGGACTGGAGCGCGGCGCCCGCATCGGGGTGTGGTCGCTGAACCGGCCGGAATGGACGCTGACGCAGTTCGCCGCCGCCAAGGCGGGGCTCATCCTGGTCACCATCAATCCGGCCTACCGCCTCAGCGAACTCGAATTTGCGCTGGCAAAAGTCGGCTGCGCCGCGCTGGTGACGGCGACCGCGTTCAAGACCTCCGACTATATGGGGATGCTGAACACGCTGCTGCCGGAACTGGCGACGGCAACGCCTGGGCAATTGCAGGCGGCGCGGCTGCCGCAGCTGCGCGCGGTGATCCAGATCGGCGGCCCGGCCGCAGCAGGCACCATACCGTTCGAACAGGTGGCCGGCGTGGGCGGCGCGCGCCACCGCGACGAACTTGCGACCCTCGGCAAGACGCTGCAGTTCGACGACGCCGTCAATATCCAGTTCACCAGCGGCACCACGGGATCGCCCAAGGGCGTCACGCTGACGCACCACAACATCCTCAACAACGGCTATTTCGTCGGCCGCGCGATGCGCCTCACCGAGGCCGACCGCATCTGCATCCCGGTGCCGCTCTATCACTGTTTCGGCATGGTGATGGGCAATCTGGCCTCGGTCACATCAGGCGCGGCCATGGTCTATCCCGGCGAGGGGTTCGACCCGCTGGCGACGCTGCAGACCGTCGAGCGGGAGCGATGCACGGCGCTGTACGGCGTACCCACGATGTTCATCGCCGAACTCGACCATCCCGACTTCGCCAAGTTCGATCTCAAATCGCTGCGCACCGGCATCATGGCGGGCGCGCCCTGCCCGATCGAGGTGATGCGGCGCGTCAACGAGGCGATGAACATGCGCGACGTCACCATCGCCTACGGCATGACCGAGACCAGCCCGGTCAGCTTCCAGAGCGCCACCGACGATCCGCTGGAGCGACGGGTCTCCACCGTCGGGCGCATCCATCCGCATGTCGAGGTCAAGGTGGTCGACCTCGAAGGCCGCATCGTGCCGCGCGGCGAGCGCGGCGAGCTCTGCACCCGCGGCTACAGCGTCATGCTGGGCTATTGGGACGAGCCGGAGAAGACCGCCGAGGTGCTCGACGCCGCGGGCTGGATGCACACCGGCGACATCGCCATCATCGACGCCGAGGGCTATTGCAACATCGTCGGCCGCATCAAGGACATGGTGATCCGCGGCGGCGACAACCTCTATCCGCGCGAGATCGAGGAATATCTCTACCGCCATCCAAAAATCCAGGACGTTCAGGTCTTCGGCGTCGCCGACACCCGCTACGGCGAGGAATTGTGCGCCTGGATCCGGCTGCGATCGGGCGAGACGCTCACCGCCGACGAGGTCCGCGCCTTCTGCCAGGGCCAGATCGCCCACAACAAGATTCCGCGCTACGTCGAATTCGTCGAGGAATTTCCGATGACGGTGACGGGGAAAGTGCAGAAATTTCTGATGCGCGACGCGGTCGAGGCCAAGCTGGGGCTGAAGGCGGCGAAGACGGCGTGAGGGCGGCGCGACGGGAGGCGCCTGACAAAAAAGTCGAAAACAACCCCATGTACAGAAGGGGTTGTGGGTCGCCCCGCGCGTAGAGCACTACATCTGGGGTACCTCCACCCCCTACACCGGCAACCCGTTCTGCTGCGCCAGCTCCTTCAGCGACACCTGCGGCCGGGCCCCGATGTGCTGGATCACTTCGGCGGCGGCGAGCGCCCCTAGCCGCCCGGCATTCTCAAAGCCGGCGTTGCGCACCAGGCCGAACAGGAAGCCGGCGGCGAACAGGTCGCCGGCGCCTGTGGTGTCGACCATTTTTTCAATCGGAAATGCCGGCACCGCGACGACGCCGTCGTTCGAGGCGACCACGCAGCCTTTCTCGCTGCGGGTGACGACGGCCAGTTTGGTGTCCTTGCGCAACTGCGCCAGCGCGCCGTCGAAGTCGGACGTCTGGTACAGCGAATGCAGTTCGGCTTCGTTGGCGAAGATGAGATCGACGGTGCCCTTGCGCATCAGATCGAGAAACTCGTCGCGGTAGCGGTCGACGCAGAAGGAATCCGACAGCGTCAACGCCACCTGGCGGCCGGCGCCGTGGGCGATGGTGGCGGCTTTCACGAACGCTTCCTTGGCGCTCTTGGGATCCCAGAGATAGCCCTCGAGATAAGTGAACGCGGAGGCCGCGATCTGGGCCTCGTCGATATCGGCTGGCGTCAGATCCTGCGCGGCGCCGAGCCAGGTGTTCATGGTGCGCTCGCCGTCCGGCGTCACCAGGATGTAAGAGCAGCCGGTGGCGGGGCCGCCGGATGCGGGCTTCGTCTCGAACGCGACGCCGGCGGCGCGGATGTCATGGGTATAGAGACGGCCGATCTGGTCGTCGCGGACCTTGCCGACATAGGCGGCGCGGGCGCCGAGATTGGCGAGGCCGACGATGGTGTTGGCGGCCGAGCCGCCGGACATCTCGGTGGCCGGGCCCATGTCATTGTAGATCGCCAGCGCGCGGGCCTCGTCGATCAGCGCCATGCCGCCCTTGGTCATGCCGTGGCGGGCGAGAAAGCCCTCGTCGGTCTGCACCAGCACGTCGAAAATCGCATTGCCGATCCCGAGAACGTCGTATTTCGCTGTGGTCATCGATCAGTCCTGTTGCGGCAAGGCGGGGTTTCGGGTGCTGCGGCCTATCACGATCGACCCCGCGCCAGCAAGCATTCACCGCTCCTTCATGGTGAGGCGGCGCGAAGCAGTGCATCTCGTGTCCCGGACGCGGTGCAGCGTTCTCCCGGCGATGCGAAGCATCGTCCGGCACGCTGCTCCGCAGAACCGGGACCCAGACCTCCGCTGCAATGGGCCCCGGATCAGCAGCGCACCACGCCGCGAAGACGCGGCGCGCTGCGCAGCATCCGGGGCACGAGAGATCATCAGATGAGGTTTTTTGCCCGTTGGAGCGCATGCTCTATACAGGCCGAATGATCCGCTCCTTCCTCACGGTCTCCTCGGGAACGCTGGCCTCGCGGCTGCTCGGCTTCGCACGCGACGCGATGCTGGCGGCGCTGCTCGGCGCAGGCCCCGTCGCCGACGCATTCCTGGTGGCGTTTCAGGGCGTCAATGTGATCAGGCGGCTGCTGACCGAGGGCGCATTGAACGCGTCATTGGTGCCGGCCTGGCTGCGGGTACGCGACGCCGAGGGAATGACGGCGGCCGCGGCGTTCGCGGGCAGCGTGCTCGGCACCGTCAGCGCCGCGCTGGTGGCGGTGGCGGCGCTGATCGGCCTGTTGATGCCGCTGGTGATATCGGCGCTGGCGCCGGGCTTTGCCGCGACGCCGACGCTGCAGCTGGCGGTGGACGATGCCCGGCTGATGCTGCCGTATCTGGCCTTCGCAGGCCCCGTCACGGTGATGATGGCGCTGCTGAACGCGCAAGGCCGCTTTGCGCTGACCGCGTTCTCGCCGCTGCTGTTCAACATCGCACTGATCGCCGCGATGACAGCGCTGCTGCTGTGGCGGCAGGATGCCGGTTTCGCCGCACTGGTCGTCGCCGCCACCGTCGGCGGGGCCGGGCTGCTGCAACTGCTGATCCTGATATCGCATGGCGGCGGCACTGCAACGCCGCTGCGCATCGGCTTCGATCCGGCCATGCGCGGCTTTCTCGGCCAGGCCATCCCCGGCATGATCGCCAGCGCATCGCCGCAATTGCTGGTGCTAGCCGGCGCGGTGATCGCGTCGTCGTCGCCCTCGGCGGTGTCGTGGCTGTATTTCGCCAACCGCCTGATCGAGCTGCCGCTCGGCCTGGTCGGCGTCGCCATGGGCACCGTGCTGGTGTCCGAACTGGCGCGCGGCGTGCACGCGAACGATCGTGGCGCCATCGCGCATGCGGAGTCGCGCGGGCTCGAACTCAGTGTCGGTCTCGCGCTGCCGGCGACGCTGGGATTGATCGCGCTCAGCGATCCGATCGTACGCCTGCTGTTCCAGCACGGCGCGTTCACCCCGGCCGATACCGCTGCGACCGCGCAGGCGCTGACATGGCTGGCGCTCGGCCTGCCCGCGCACGTGCTGGTCAAGGCGCTGTCGCCGGCCTTTTTCGCGCGCGAGGATACGCGCACGCCGCTCAAGGCGACGGCATACGGATTTGTCGTCGCGGTTCTGCTGGCGTTGCTGCTCGGCCGGATGTTCGGCGCCAGCGGGATCGCCGCCGCGATCGCGCTCGGAGCCTGGAGCAGCGCGTTGTCGCTGATCCGGCAGGGTGCTGCGACATTCGGCTTTTCGATCGATGCCGCGGCGCGCCGGCGGCTGCCGCGCATCGTGGCGGCGGCGCTGGTCATGGGCGGCCTGTTGTGGCTGGCGGCGGCATTCGCGCTGCCCCTGACCATGACCGCACACGGTCTCGTGCAGGCCGCGCTGCTGGGGCTACTGATCGCTGGCGGAATCGCGTTTTACGGCGGGCTACTCGCGCTGTTCAGCGTCACCAGCTGGGCCGAAGCGAAGCGTGCAATCCGGCAAACCAGGGCTTCCGGCTTGCGCGACTAAGCCCCGCGTGGCAAGGGACGGCGCGAAACAGGGAAGCTGACCATGGCGATCGTTGAACGGGTATTTTCGGGCGTCCAGCCGACAGGCAATCTGCATCTCGGCAATTACCTCGGCGCGATCGTCAATTTCGTCAAATTGCAGGAGACGCATAATTGTCTTTATTGCGTCGTCGACATGCACGCCATTACCCAGCCGGTGGAGGTGTGGGGCGGCCCGGCCGAACTCGCGCGCAATACCCGCGAGGTCACCGCAGCCTTCATCGCCTCAGGCATCGATCCGAAGAAGCACATCGTGTTCAACCAGAGCCAGGTGCTCGAGCACGCGGAACTGGCGTGGATCTTCAATTGCGTGGCGCGGATCGGCTGGCTCAACCGCATGACCCAGTTCAAGGACAAGGCCGGCAAGGACCGCGAGGCCGCCTCCGTCGGACTATACGATTATCCGGTGCTGATGGCGGCCGACATCCTGGTCTATCGCGCCACCCATGTGCCTGTCGGCGAGGACCAGAAGCAGCACCTCGAACTGTCGCGCGACATCGCCCAGAAATTCAACAATGATTTTTCCGAGTCGATCCGCGGCCATGGCTTCAACGACGGATTGTTCTTTCCGCAACCGGAGCCGCTGATCACCGGACCCGCGACCCGGGTGATGAGCCTGCGCGACGGCACCAAGAAAATGTCGAAGTCGGATGCCTCGGATAATTCGCGAATCAACCTCACCGACGACGCCGACACCATCGCGCAGAAAATCCGCAAGGCGAAGACCGATCCGGAGCCGTTGCCGTCGGAGGAGAAGGGGCTGGAGACCCGTCCCGAGGCCGACAATCTGGTCGGGATCTATGCGGCGTTGTCGGGGCGAACCAAGGCCGATCTGCTCGGCGAATTCGGCGGCGGGCAATTTTCGGCCTTCAAGAATGCGCTGGTCGAGCTGTGCGTAACCAAACTGTCGCCGATCGCCTCCGAGATGAAGCGGCTGGTGGCGGACCCCGGCTATGTTGACGACGTCCTGTTCGACGGCGCCGCCCGCGCCCGCGTGATCGCCGCCGAGACCATGCGGGCGACCCGGGACATCGTCGGTTTCGTCAGCAAACGCTAGGCTTCCACGTATTCGCCACAATTGATCCACCGCGAAGCGTTTGCTCTGCCGCTTGTGGAGCATGGCCGCGCCGTGGCAGCATGCGTCGGTTTGGCGCAGCATCGGGACATGCATGACCACCCAGCGACGAAGCTACGAGACCGGTCACAAGCCGAAATGCCTTGTCATCGTTGACGACACCGCGGAATGGGATCGCGCGGTCTACTATGCCAGCCGCTGGGCGATCCGCGTCGGCGGCGGCGTGGTGATGCTGCGCGTCATCGAGACCGAGGATCAGAACCAGCAATGGCTGGGGGTCGCCGACATCATGCGCGCCGAGGCCGAGGAGAACGCCAACGCCGCGCTCGACCGCGCCGCCGGCCGCGCCAACGGCATCGCCGCGATCACCCCCGAACGCGTGATTCGCGAGGGCGATCCGACCGACCAGATCCTCGACGTGATCGACAAGGACGTCGACATCGCGATGCTGGTGCTGGCCGCCAATCCCGGCCCGGAGGGCCCCGGCCCGATCATCACCACCATGGCCAAGACAGTCGGCTCGTTCCCGATTCCCGTGATCATCGTGCCCGGCGAACTCAGCGACGCGGATATCGACGGGTTGTCGTAGATCTTCTCCCCTCCTCCCGCGAAGCGGTGGGGAGGG
>JBDRNF010000044.1:0-62837 GCA_043811435.1 Pseudomonadota bacterium | reverse complement strand
TCAGAGGGGCATTGCGCAAGGTCACCGATGCGGGGCGGGGATGCGGTGGACGCGGATGGCGCTCCTGACCCGGGCGTCTGAAGCGGACGGCGAAATCGTGTGGTCCCGACACCCCAAGGGCTGGTGTCAAGTTCGCAAGCTTAAGGCAGCGCGGGCGACGGTGGCAAAAGCGCAGGGCTCACCGAGGAGAGCACGTATAAGCGTAAACCATCGCGCGGGGAGTGCCGGGTGATTCCGGTGTGACCTGACTAACGCGTGTGCCTTCTACCACCACCCATTGCACACGCGGCTATCGGGCGCATCGGGCGCCCGGCATTCCCCGCGCCCTCTGATTGCAGAGGGCGGCAAGTTGCTGGCAAACCTCGGGCGAAATGCGCCGCGAGATCGCGAAGTCATGTTTGCTTGACACACCCACAACTGTCATCACCCGCGCAGGCGGGTGATCCAGTATTCCAGAGACAGCAGTATTGAATCGATGTGGGGCGCGGCGTACTGGATCCCCGCCTGCGCGGGGATGACGAGTGGTGATGGAGCAGCAGCGTGCCCACCACGCGAGGCAGCTTCACTCCGCCGGCGCTTCGGCCTCATCTTCCGAGCCAGCTGCACCGCGGCTCATCATGAAGCCCAGCGCCAGTCCGCCGATCGCGAGAATCGGGATCAGCTTCTTGACGCCGATGGCGCGGACCAGCTGGAGTCCGGCGGCCAGCAGCATCGGATCGGCCAGCATGTTCGAGGCCGCCGACTTCGCGGAACGGGCGGCTTCCCTCGCAGCCTCCTCAGCGCGGGCGCGGACCTTGTTCTGGTGCACCCTGTAGCAGACCGCCGCGATCAGCGTGACCACGAAGAAGACGCCGGCGCCGGCCAGGCAGGCTTCGATCGGGCCGTATTTTTGCAGCATGAACACGAACAGCGCCGCGCACAGGAACGATGTGGCGATCAGGAGCGCGAACGCCGCCGCGGCAGCCAGCGAGGTCAACCGCACCGCGGTGCCGGTGCTGTCCTTGAGATCGTCGATCATTCGCGAAAACATCTAACGCCTCGATTTGAAAGGAATTTAAGCAAAAGCGATGGCGGCGCGTCGACGCCGCCATCCGGTCGGGGTCTGGATGTTCGTGTCACGCCGTCACCGGCGCCAATTCTGCCGACGCCGGTTCTACCGGCGCCATGCCGCGCCGATCAGGAAACCGATGCCGAGTGCTATGCCGACGGTCGCCAGCGGGCGCTGGGTAATGACGTCTTCCAGCGACTCCTCGAGCGACGAGGCGGCGTCATAGGCGGAGTCCATCATGGCGCTGCCGCGCTCCGACATGTCGTCGACCGCCGAGTCGACATTGGCGCGGGCCTCCCGGTAGCCGCGGCGCGCCTGCTTGCCGGCGCTGCCGGCGAAGGCGTTGAGTGCGTCGGTGATCTGGTCGGTCAGGGCGGAAATATCGTTTTTCACGGCTGCTACATCCTTTTCGGGGCATTGCTATTGCGTAAGCCACAAACGTCCGGGTTTGCGGGAAGTTCCAAAGCTGAACCGCAGCGAGATCAGTGCCCCGGCAAATGCGGCGAATCGTCGGGGATCAGGTGCACCTTGATGATCAGCGCCACGATCAGGATCGGCGAGGCCAGGAAGGCGCCCATCGGTCCCCACAGCCAGGTCCAGAACGCCAGCGCGATGAACACGGCCAGCGCATTCAACTGCAGGCGGCGGCCGACGATGACCGGGGTCAAAAAGTGACCTTCGAGAAAGGTCATTCCGGCAAACAGGATGGGCCCGAGCAGTCCCGCGGCCAGCGTCGGGAAGGCGACCACGCCGACCACGGTCAGGATCATGAACATGAAGACCGGACCGATGATCGGGATGAAGTTCAAGGTCGCGGCCAGCGCGCCGAGCGCGGCCGGGTTCGGCATGTCAGTCACCGCGCAGATGATGCCGGTGGCCACGCCGACGCCGAGGTTGATGGTGGTCACCATTAGCAAATAGCCGCCGAGATGCTCCTCGACCGCATTGACGATTCGCAGGGTCCGGAGCCGCGATTCACGGTCACCG
The DNA here is from genome assembly GCA_043811435.1 of Pseudomonadota bacterium. Taxonomy (GTDB): domain Bacteria; phylum Pseudomonadota; class Alphaproteobacteria; order Rhizobiales; family Xanthobacteraceae; genus Bradyrhizobium. Next base: position 60,802 of record JBDRNF010000044.1, on the reverse strand, counting down.
AACGTCATGACCAGTGCACGGCGCAGGTCCCGCCAGCTGGCGATGAACAGGATCAGGGTCACCAGAAAAAGCAGGAATTCGGCGAAGGTCGGCGACAGAAATTCGACGGTCGGCTGCACCCACTCAATTTTGGGCAACTGGAAGGAGGCGCCGGGCAGGGTTTCGGATCCGCCGAGCATGCCCTGCATTTGCTGCCACAGCCGGATCGGTCCATCGAAGACATGAAGCTTGTCCTTCAGCAACGAGCCGAGCTCGGGAAGCCGCGCACTCCATTCGATCACCGGTGCTGCGATCAGTCCGATCATGAAGGCGACCACGGCGCAGGCCGCGGCCACGATCAGGACCGCCGACACCGCGCGCGGAATACGGTGCTGCTCGAGAAAACGCGCCGCCGGCGCCAGCATGGTGCCGACCACGAAGGCCATCACGATCGGCAGGAAGAACGCCTTGGCGGCATAGAGCACCGCGACGATGCAAATGACGAGCAGCGAGACCAGCGCGAAGGCCACCACCTCGGCGCGCCGGATCACCGGCGGCTGGTCGGCCTTGCTGTCGGGCAGCGGCTGGCCAATCGTTCCAGAGGGCGCTGCACGCTCATTGGGAAGGACACGCAATTGGCTCTCCCCCGCGCTACGGCGATGTGGCTTGGCTTCGCGGTCGCGCTGACGAACCGGGCGATAGGCCGGCATAACCCGCGCGGGAACTGAAAGTTCCGTCGCAAGAACGTGATGGGTCTTCATGTTGACAGGCGCCCGCGCCCCTCGCTTCGACCGGAACCATGCAGCCCCGGCCGGGTTGGTTGGCCAGAGCATCACATGATGCGCATCGCATCGGGGCAGATCATGGCACAGACATTCGCAAGCAAGCTTCTTTCCTGCCGCGCAACCGGCGCACTGATCCTCGGCATGGCGTTGATGTTTTCGCCGCCGCTGCTTGAAAGCGCGAGCGCCCAGGCTCTCGGCTATGCCGCCCACGCGCCGATGGCGTTTCCGTCCGACAACGTGATGGTTCAGCCCGAGGACGACGGCGACGACAGCACAGCCGTGTTGCCGGAGCGGTTGAAGCGCACCATCGTTGCCTTCGACACCCGCGAAGCGCCCGGCACCATCGTGATCGATACCGGCAACACCTACCTCTATTACGTGCTCGGCCAGGGCCGCGCGATTCGCTACGGCGTCGGCGTCGGCCGCGAAGGCTTCACCTGGTCCGGCGTGCAAAAGGTCACCAGGAAGGCGGAATGGCCGGATTGGACGCCTCCCTCCGAGATGATCGCGCGCCAGCCCTATCTGCCGCGCTTCGTCGCCGGCGGCCCGGGCAATCCGCTCGGCGCGCGCGCCATGTATCTCGGCTCCAGCATCTACCGGATCCACGGCACCAATGATCCCTCGACCATCGGCAAATTCGTCTCCTCGGGCTGCATCCGGCTGACCAATGAAGACGTCGCCGACCTGTTCAGCCGCGTCACCGTCGGCACCAAGGTGGTGGTGCTGCCGAAGAATGCGCCGCTGATGGCGACCCGAAGCCAGGCGACCAGGACGACGATCAGCGTTCGTCCGGCGCAGGCGCAGCGCCCCGTCGCCACCACGGGCGTCCCGGGTCGTCAGGCGATGAACCTTTCGATGTCGTCGCTGTATTGATCGGGAGAACGCGATGAACTGGCTTTCGGGCAAGCGGCTGGCATGGAGTGCAGCGGCGTTGCTGTGCGCCTCCGCGCTGGCGCCTGCCGCTCAGGCGCAGGACTTTTTCTCCCAGCTGTTCGGCGGCTTCGGCCGCTCACGCGCGCCGCAAATCCACATGACGTTCGCGGCCGATGACGGTCCGGTTGTGGCCCCGCGCCGCGAGGCCCGGCCGCGCTATGGTGTCGGCCAGGCCTATTGCGTGCGCACCTGCGACGGTCGCTATTTCCCGGTCAACGGACCGGACAAACAGAGCCGCGCCGAGGCATGCAACAATTTCTGCCCGGCCAGCGACACCAAGCTGGTCTTTGGCAGCAGCATCGACAACGCCGCGACCGAAACCGGCAAACCCTATTCCGAACTGCCGAATGCGTTTCGCTATCGCGAGGAACTGGTCGCCGGCTGCACCTGCAACGGCAAGGACCAGATCGGCCTGGCGCCGATCAAAATCGACGACGATCCGACCTTGCGCAAGGGCGACATCGTCGCCGCCGCGGACGGCCTGATGGTCGTCAGCCGCCGCCCCGACAAGCGGGGCGCATCGCTCAACTTCTCGCCGGCCTCCGACCGCCTGCAGGCCCGCTATCAGCGCGTGCCGGTGATGGCGCGGGAATAACGCAAGGCCGCAACAAAGCTCGTCATGGCCGGGCTTGACCCGGCCATCCACGTCTTTGGGCTTTCCTCAGCCGCCGCGGCGAATTTAGACAGTTTGCTGCCGTAAAACGACGGGCAATTGAAATCATTGGCTTTTTGAGAAAAAAATAAGGTTCCGGCGCTGGAACCCGACACGCCATCTGGTGTTAAATTAAACAGCCAGCCGCACTTTCACGACGCCTCAGGGGATCCGCATGCTCATCAGCGCACTCGTCACATTTCTCGTCGTTATCCTCATTCTCTATCTGATCAACCTCTTGCCCCTCGACGGCCGCGCCAAGCAGATCGCCCGCGTCGTGGTCATCGTCATCGGCGTGATCTCGCTGCTGAAAATGCTCGCGGTGTTTTAGTCAGTCCGATCGCGACGCCCACAAAAAAGCCCCGGCCAAGGCCGGGGCTTTTCTGTCGGAGCTACTTCAGGCCCTTGAACCAGTCGTCCACATCCTTGTGGATCTGATCCTTGGCGAAGCCGTAGCGCTGCTGCAGCTTGCCCTCGAGCTGATCACGGCGTCCTTCGATCACATCGAGATCGTCGTCCGTCAGCTTGCCCCATTTTTCCTTGGCGGCGCCCTTGAACTGCTTCCAGTTGCCTTCAACCCGGTTCCAATCCATCGTCGTCTCCTTGTCGTTGAGATGCTGGTTCAACGAACGGCTACGTCAGACGTTCCCGGAACAGCCGTCCGGGATTCCCGACGCGCCTTGTCCCTCGTCGCCCGCCTCGCCGCCATTCCGCCGGCGACGCCGACGCCGAGGACGTAGATCCACCCCTCGGTAAAATCGAACAGATGCGAGTTCAGCAGCGAGCTGACGAAATTTTGCACGACGACGACAAGCCCGATCCAGGCGGCGATGCCTGCTCCGCGGAACAGCAGCAGATGGCTGAGCCACATCCCGTACAGGACGATGGTGCCGACCAGCCCCCACTGCACGGCGACGTTCAGGGTCTGGTTGTGAGGGTTGCTGACCACCATGGCCGACAGGCCGGTCTGCCCAACAGCCTCTCGTTCGAACAATTGCCGGATCGAGCCGGTGCCGTGACCGAACACCGGCGCTTCAGCAATGAACTTGACCGACTTTCGCCAGTACTCCAGCCGTTCGGCTGTCGAGCCGAGCGTGTTGCCGGAATAGGCATGATACTCGACGGCGATGTCGGCAACGCGCTTGCGCAGGTTCGGCGACGTCGACCAGACCAGAACGGCGGCGACGGCAGATGCGGCCAACAGCGCAAGCGCGGCACGCCGGTTCAAATGCAGCACCGCGAACATCAGCAGCAGCACCGGAACATACAGCAAGGCCGTGCGGGCGGAGATCACGAACGACATGTTTGCAAGGAACGCCAGCAGCAGGACGAGGCAGCCGATCGCCCAGGTTCGTTTCCGCCAGCGAAATGCGATCAACGCCGGCAGCGCGAGCGCAAACGCGCACAGCGCGAACTCCTGGCTCTGGTCGATGTAGTTCCTGACGGGGACGCCGACCGACACCGTGTGCGCGACCTTGAATTCCGGAATGAAGAGCCCGATCCAGGAGAAGATCATCAGCACCGTGCAAGAGGCCAGAAAGGCAATGAACACCCACATGCCATGCTGCGAGCGCTGGAAGTGATAGAGCAGGAACGGGATCGCCAGCAGCTTCAATACCGGCTTGATCCCCCGCAGGCTTGCCATCCATGTGCCGTCCGACCACAGGATGCCGATAACCGCAAGCGCGGGCAATGCCAGCGGCAGCGCGCAGGAGGGACGCGACAAACCGCGGACGAATTCCCGCCATTCGATGGTGTAAATGAGAATGCCGAGGCAGAGCACGATGAAGACGGTCGATGCCGTGGTCGACCAGGGCAAGGCAGCCGCGGCCATGGCCGCCAGGATATCGATGGCGCGGAGCCGCATCGCCGGATTGCGCAAGGCGTCGCGCCAGCCGGTACGCGCAGGCTTTTCATGCAATGCATCGGTGTTCATGGATGATGACCTTATTGCGCGGCGACCAGGTAAGGCGCGGAGGGACCGGAGCCGAGGAAGTCGCGGGCCTGGGTTTGATGGCCGAAACGTTCGGCGAGCTCCACGCGCCGTTCCCGGATTTTCCCGCGCCGCTCGTCCTGGCAGGTCAAAACCCGCCTGACAGACGCGCAGATCGACTCGGTCGAGAACGGATCGAAATAGTCGGCGAACTCCCCCGCCACTTCGCGAAACACCGGAATGTCCGAACAGAGGACGGGTGTGCCGGCCGCCAGTGCCTCGATGATCGGGACGCCGAAGCCCTCGGCGAAACTCGGCATGATCAGGCCGTGCGCATCACCGATCAGCATGGCCTTGTCGAGCTCATCGATATATCCGGCAAGCCGGACGTTGGGCGGCAGGTTGCGCATCAGGTAGCCGCCGCCGGCCTGGCCGATCACGACCAGATCGGCCTCGGGTATCTTGCGGAATGCGCGGATCACAGCGCCCAGGTTCTTTCGGGGTTCCGCCGAGACGATGACCACGAAGGCCGGCCTGCCGGAATGCGCGTCCGCAGCCTGGAGCGGCAACGGCCGGAACGATTCGAACCGCGTGCGCGGATAGACCACCCGCGCCGGCAGATGCGAGAATTGCGGAAGCAGGTCCTTGAAGCGGTTCATGGTGTAGTTCGAGACGAAGGCCAGTTCGTCCGCCTGATGCAGGCTGGTGAGGAGGCGGGACAGGAAGAGGCGCGTGGCGACGTCGCTCAGCCTGAGATCGGTGAGCGGCAGCAAGTCGTGCACCACGCATACGACCCTGGTATTCGGTCCACGCCTGATCGCCACCCGTGTCGGCGTATCGACCAGAACGAGATCGTAGCCGTGCGCGTCGATCTGCGGCGGCGGAAGCCGGGTCAGCGCCGACACGTTCTGATAGCTGAAAAAGCCAGGCTCGAGGTGAAAGGTTCGGAACAATTCGAGATGGCGAAGGTCGGTCGGGATATATTCGAGCGCGCCGGCCTTGTTGTCGATCAGCCTGACATGCATGGGCAGAAGCCCGATCGCCCGCAGCAGGCAGGCGGCAAACTCCCGCGACGTGCAGGCCCGCAGCCGCCGCCTGATCCCGCCCAGCGTGCGCCGCAGCGCGCCCGATGCGGCGGGGTCGCTCATGTCGGCTTCGTCGAGAAACCGGTAGAGGGCGAGCAGTTCGATCACGCGCGAATCGGCGGAGAACAGCTGCGTGCGGCGCTGCCGGTTCCGCAGTCGACGGTAACGATGCGTGGTTTCGACCAGCAGCGTCAGGTCGTGCCCTTCCGCGGCGAGCGATCGAATGAGTTCGCGCGTGAAATAGAATATCCCGCGCTTGTGGTTCGGTTCGCCGAGCGCTTCGCTGACCACCAGTATCTTCTTCATGCCCGCTTTTCTTCCGGTTCCGACCGATGCGTGGAATGTCCGTCGAGCCGGACCGTGCGCACGACACCCCCCCGATCGAGATTGATGATGCTGGTGCAGGTTCGGCGCAGCAGCGCCTGATCGTGGGAGGCGATGATGACGATCGCGGCAAGCGAGACGAGCTTGAGCAGCCTTTGTTCGGCTTTCGCCGAGAAATGCTCGTCGACGACGCTGAGCCATTCGTCGAACAGCAGGATATCGGCCGGAAAGGCCGTCGCGGTCGCGAACAGCACGCGCATCAGCATGCCCGAGGAAAACATGCGCAGCGGCAGCCGCTGCATGCGCTCGTCGAGTTCGGTGAACGTCCAGATGTCGTCCACGATCGCCTGTGTCGGCCTTCGTCCGCTGATCCGCAACAACAGGCGGATGTTGTCGGCCGCAACGAAGTCGAGATTGGCGCCTGCGCTCAGGCCGAGCAGCGGCATGATGCTGCCGGTAATCTCGACGCTGCCGCTGGTCGGCGGATAGACGCCCGCGATCAATCTCAGCAGCGTCGATTTTCCCGAACCGTTCGGACCGGCCAGACGGATACGGGCGCCGGCCGCCGCTTCGATCGAAATGCGGTCGATGGCGCGGATTGTTCGCATCTCGCTGGGGCCGCCGATCAGCCGTCCGATCAGCCGGCGTTTGACCGAGAAATCATAGGCGCCGTAGAGCGGATAATCGAGACAGACGTCGCGCAGGCGGAGGCTGGCCATGTTCAAATCCAGAATGCCGCTTTGCGAAGGCGCAGGATCGTCACGATGCTCGCGAGCGCCAGTACCGCGACCCAGACGAGGGAATGGATCAGGCTTGTCGTGGCAACATGGCCAGTCGTCAGCGGCTCGCGCCACACGGCGAACAGGTGAGTGAGGGGATTGAGACGCATGACGATCGAGTTCTGATTGATCATCTCGGCCGACCAGATGATCGGCGAGGCCAGGAAGGCGAGAGTCAGGGTCGATTCGACGATCGGCTTGATGTCGCGGAATCGCGTCGCCAGCGTTCCCAGGACGAGGCTGAGGCCCACCGTGAAGGCAATGAAGAGCACAAGTCCCGGCAGGGCGGTGATGACGCCGCCGGCATCCGATCGGACCAGAACCAGCCACAGGATCAGCGGCACGACCGCGTTGTGAAGCGCGAACAGCGCCTGCCTGAACACGCCCTGCAGCAGGAAGACGATCGGAGGTAACGCGCGGTCCTTGATCAGGCTCGCCGAATTCTGCAGCGCGGTCGTCGCATCGAGGACAACGCCATTGAGAAAGGTCCAGGCCGTCAGGCTCAGCGCCAGCATCGGAAGCCGCGAGACCACGCCGGTGTTGGACATATGGCCGATCACGGACCCCAGCACCGCGACCATGATCGCCATCTGGATCGACATCCAGAACGGACCGAGCAGCGAGCGGACGTAGCGGTGGCGCATGTCCGACCAGGCCAGGGCCGCCGCGATCCGGACCGCGCCGGACAGGCCGCTTGTCGCGTATCGTCCGGCGGCGGTCGACAGGCGCTCCGCGTGGCTGGCCAAGGCATGGCGATAGACGGTTGCGATTGCTTCCTTGAAGGTGGCAGTGGAGTATCGCGTCACGGCGCGCTGCCGGGCGGCGCGGCCCATGCGTTCGCGCCGCTCCGGATCGCGGATCAATACATCGATGGCTTCGGCCAGCTTCTTGTGGTCACCCGGCGGCACGGTGATCGCTTCGATGCCGTGACGCGCAACGTGCGGGACAGCGGTGTCGAGCGCGGTGTTGATGATCGGGCGGCCCGCCGCCATGGCTTCCAGCTGAGCGAGACCAAAGGTTTCAGCAGAGGTCACCGATGGCATCACGAACACGTCCGCGATGTACATCAGTTTCACCAGTTCGCTGTCGGGAACGCAGCCAAGCAGGCGGACGCGATCTGCAACGCCGAGGCTGCGGATCAATTGCTCGAGTCGCGGCCGTTCGCGTCCTTCTCCGACGATCCAGGTCTCGAAACCCTGGCCGACGGCGGAGCGGATCAGTACGTCGAATCCCTTGTAGGGAACGAGGCGCCCGCAGGCGAGCACGAGCCGCCCGCGATCGTGCCCGGACTTGATTTCAGGGTAGCGCGGCGGCGGCCGGTCGTATTTGGAGACGTCGACGCCGAAGGGAACGACGTGGCATTTTTCGGCGAACTCCCGCAGCAAGGCGCTGTTGTTGAGCAGAATAGCGTCGGATACGATGATTGCCTCGGCCTGACGCAGCGTGCGCCGCATCAGCGGTTCGATGATCCGCTGCAACGCGGCATGGGCGCGAACGTCCGCATGCCAGTGCACGACCAGCGGCCGCCGGCGGCCGAATCCCAGCGCGAACACGAGGTCGGCCAGCGGAAACGGCGCATGCAGCACTAGCAGATCGTGCTTCGCGATCCGGCGCCATAACCGGAACGGATAGGCCGGCGCAAGGGGCAGCGATAGCACGTCACCGAAGGAGCGCACGCGTTCGACCAATACGTCGTTGACGAGGATTCGCCGCTCTCCGCCCGAGTTCGAGCAAACCAGCACGCTGAAGACGAACGAGTCCTTGAGTCCTGCGCAAACATCGCGAATGACGGAAAGAATCCCGCCGAACAGATCGGGGTAATAGATCTTGAAGATGTGGAGCACCGACAGGCGGCGGTCTGGATCGCTGAGCGGTTTCATGATGGGTCTGCTCCGCTCAGCGCAGTAGCAGCGCCGCGACGAACGGCATCGCGAGCACGGACAGGAATGCGACGCCGCGGACCAGCGCCGGCAGCATGGGCTCAACGGTCGCGCGCCGCCGTGGCGGCGGGAATTCACATCGTGCCGAAGCGGATCGACCGGGATCGCGGGGCGAAAGGACGCGCATGGATCAGGTTCCTCTGTTAGCTGCTCCAATACGTGGGAAGATTTCACACGTCAATCTGTGGGATTGTGTCCCACGTTGTCACCCGCTACAATTTCGCCATGAACTCCGCCTCCCCGACGTCGAAGCCGGCCGCGCGCCAACCGATCGCGGCCGACCGGCTCAATGCGCCGCTGGCGCGCCTGCTGCGTCCAATGGTGCGGTTGTGCATCCGCGGCGGCTTGACGTTTCCGGCGCTGGCGCAGCTGCTGCGCGAGCTGTTCGTCAATGTGGCCGAACACGACTTCGTGCTGGACGGCAAGGAGCAGACCGACAGCCGCGTCAGCCTGCTCACCGGGATACATCGCAAGGAAGTGGCCCGGCTGCGCGGCGCGGGAGCGCCGGTCAACGAGACGCCGGCGACGCTGTCGCGCGCCAGCGCGATCATTGCCCACTGGCTCGCCGCGCCCGAATTCACCGACGCCAAGGGCGATCCATTGCCATTGCCGCGTACCGCCAGGAGCGGTGCACCGTCGTTTGAGTCACTCGTCGCCTCGATCACCAAGGACGTGCGCCCGCGTGCGGTGCTGGACGAATGGCTCGACCGCGAACTGGTTACGATCAATGGCGATGAAGAGATCGTTCTGGTGGATGCGGCCTTCGTTCCGAGCGGCGACGACGATCGCAAGTGGCACTATTTCGGGCGCAATCTGCACGACCATCTCGCTGCGGCGGTTGAGAATGTTTCTTCAGCCAAGCCACGCTTCCTCGAACGCGCGGTGCATTATGACGGGCTGTCGCGCAAGCTGGCGAAGCGGCTGGAGGCCCGTTCGCGCGAGCTCGCCATCGAGGCCCTGAAGACCGCGAACCGGGAGGCCCACCGCGCGCTAGCCAGGGACGAGGGCGGCGATTCCCGGTGGAATTTCGGCGTCTACATCTATTGCGAGGACGCAGGCGATACGCCCGATGATTTCGGCGAAGGCGGTCAGCCATGACAGACCGGCCGGTGATCTCGCGCCGATCGCTGCTCGCAGGGCTTTGGCTGGCGGGAACGTCGTTCGCCTGGGCGCAGGTCCGCCGCGGCGACGATCACGGGATTGGCGGCACCGGGATTACCCGCGGTAACGATCAAGGCATCGGCGGCACCGGCATTGTCGGCGTCATCCAGCGTTTCGGCAGCATTTTCATCAACGGCGAACGCATCGGCATGCGCCTGATGTGGCGGTGCGGATCAATGACGCGCCGGCTTCGGCAAAGGCATTGCGGATCGGCCATGTCGCGCGCGTTGTCGCCGAGCGCCAGGCCAACGGCACCTTGACCACGCGCCGCATCGAGGCGGTGAGCGAGGTGATCGGGCCGATCGAGAAGACCGCGAACGGCGAGATGACCGTTCTGGGGCAGAAGGTCTTGTGGGCCGGTCGCGAAGGCTGGAATCGTCCCGGCACCTATGTGGCGGTGTTCGGGCTGCGCCGGACCGACGGCGCGATCGTGGCAAGTCTCGTCCAGCAGCGGCGCGACAGGGTAACGCGCGTCGCCGGGCCGCTCGAACGTGATCGCGATGGCATGCGGATCGGCGGCCTGCGGCTGGCCGGCGCGGACGCCGCGCTGGTCGGACGCCGCGTTCAGGCCGATGGTCGTGTCACGCAAGGTGTGATGCAGGTCTCACGCGCGAAGCCGGACGATTTTTCCGATCTTGCCGGAGCCAGTCGCTTGTCGATCGAAGCCTATGTGCGGCGCGACGGCGGCCATCTGCAACTCGGTTCGGGATACGTCGCGCGCGATGCGTCGCGCTTCCAGCCCTCGGGCGGCGGCGAGATGCGCGTGGTCGTGAATGCGGTCTTCGATACCTCCCGCGAGTTGCAGGTCGAATCCGTGCAGTCCGTCGGAAAATTCCCGGGCTCGTCGCTGGGCCGGACGGGTGGTCCCAACCGGGCGCCCGGCTCGCCGTCCGGGCCGGGTAGACCAGGTGGACCGGGTGGACCGACGGGGCCTGGTGGCCGCCCTGGCGCTCCGGGTCACCCTGTCCCGGGCGGGGCAAGCGATCCTGGTGGCCTCCATGCGCCCGGCCGGGATGGTGGGTTTGGGTCGCCGGGTGGACCATTCGGTCCCGGTGGCGGAGGTCCCGGTGGAGGCCCGGGCGGCGGAGGTCCGGGTGGGGGGATCGGCGGTGGCGGTCCCCCGGGTGGCGGTGGTGGCCGACGCTAGGCTAGAGGCTGGAAAAGAGATCCCGCCTCCAGCCAGGAACCGGCGCCAGGAACGCCAGCGTGATGACGAAGAATCATCACGCCCGTTTCATGCGCCGGATCAGCCCGCCGCCTTGGCTTCCCGGCGCCGTGCGGTGAGGATGAACTCGGTGTAGCCGTTGGGCTGCTCGCGCCCCTTGAAGATCAGGTCGCAGGCGGCCTTGAAGGCGACGCCGTCGAAACCCGGCGCCATCGGCCGGTACTCGGCATCGCCCTTGTTCTGTCCGTCCACCACGACGGCCATCCGCTTCAGCGATTCCATCACCTGCTCTTTGGTGATGACGCCCTGATGCAGCCAGTTCGCCAGATGCTGGCTGGAGATCCGCAAGGTGGCGCGGTCTTCCATCAGGCCGACATCGTGAATGTCGGGCACCTTGGAGCAGCCGACGCCCTGGTCGATCCAGCGCACGACATAGCCCAAAATGCCCTGGCAGTTGTTGTCGATCTCCTGCTTGACGTCATCAGGCGCCCAGTTCGATTGCGACACCGGAATGGTGAGGATGTCGGACAGCCTGGCGCGCGGGCCGCCCTTGGCGAGTTCCTGCTGGCGCGCCTGCACGTTGACCTGGTGATAGTGCAGCGCGTGCAGCGTGGCGGCGGTCGGCGACGGCACCCAGGCGGTGGTGGCGCCGGCCTGCGGGTGGCCGATTTTCTGCGCCAGCATGTCCGCCATCTTGTCGGGTGCGGCCCACATGCCCTTGCCGATCTGGGCATGGCCGGGCAGGCCGTCGATCAGGCCGTTGTCGACGTTCCAGTCCTCATAGGCCTTGATCCAGGGCTGCGCCTTCATATCGTTCTTGCGGATCATGGGACCCGCTTCCATCGAGGTATGGATCTCGTCGCCGGTGCGGTCGAGGAAGCCGGTGTTGATGAAGCAGATCCGCTTCGAGGCGTTCTGGATGCAGGCCTTGAGGTTGACCGTGGTGCGGCGCTCCTCGTCCATGATGCCGACCTTCATGGTGTTTTCCGGCAAGCCCAGCATCTTCTCGACCTGGCCGAACAGCTCGCAGGTCAATGCCACCTCGTCGGGGCCGTGCATCTTCGGCTTGACGATGTAGACCGAGCCGGTGCGGCTGTTCTTCGTCTTCGATTGGCCCTTGAGATCGTGGATCGCGAGCAGCCCGGCGACGGCGGCGTCGAGAATGCCCTCGGGAATTTCGGCGCCCTGGGCGTCGAGCACCGCGTCGGTGAACATGTGATGGACGACATTGCGCATCAACAGCAGGCTGCGGCCGTGCAGTGTGAGTTGCTTGCCGTCGGGCGTCTTGTAGACGCGGTCGGGATTGAGCGCGCGCTTCAGCGTCTTGCCGCCCTTCTCGAAGTCGGCCGACAGCGTGCCGTCCATCAGGCCGAGCGTGTTGCGATAGACCAGCACCTTGTCCTCGGCATCGACCGCCGCGACGCTGTCCTCCATGTCGAGGATGGTGGAGACCGCCGATTCCAGGATCATGTCGGCGACCCCGGCCGGATCGTCCCTGCCGATCATGTGGCCGCGGTCGATGCTGACTTCGACATGCATGCCGTTGTTGACCAGCAGGATCGCGGTCGGTGCGGCGGGATCGCCCTGGTAGCCGGCGAACTGCGCGCTGTCTTTCAGCGCGGTGGCGTTACCGCTCTTCAGTTTGACCGCGAGCTGTCCTGATATCACGCTGTAGGCGGTCACATCGGTGTGGCTTCCGGTCGCCAGCGGCGCGGCGGCATCGAGAAAGGCCTTCGCTTTCGCGATAACCTTGTCGCCGCGCGCCTTGTTGTAGCCCTTGCCGCCTTCGCCCGGATCGTGCGGGATCGCGTCGGTGCCGTAGAACGCATCGTACAGGCTGCCCCAGCGCGCATTGGCGGCGTTCAGGGCGTAGCGAGCGTTGGTGAGCGGCACCACCAGCTGCGGTCCGCAGATTTTTCCGATCTCTTCGTCGACGTTGGCGGTTTCGACCTGATGGGTCGCAGGCTCCGGCAGCAGATAGCCGATCTCCTTCAGGAACGCCGTATAGGCATTCATGTCGAACGGCTTGCCCTTGTTGGCGCGGTGCCAGCCGTCGATTTTTGCCTGCAGGGTGTCACGGAAGGCGAGCAATTCAAGGTTTTTCGGCGCCAGTTTTTGCAGGATGGCCGCCAGCCCTGCCCAGAACGCGTCGGGCGAAATCCCGGTGTTCGGGGTCGCCTCCCTGGCGATGAAATCGAACAAAACGGGGGCGATCTTCAGTCCATGGGCATCGATACGATTCATTACGGGCTTTCTCGGCGGGAAACGGCGGCTACAGGCCGTCTTCTGGGTGAACACAGCAAAAAGCGCGCCAAAGGGCAATTTCTGGGGCCCTTTTAGCCATAAAGCCGGGTCGATGAGAAGGCCCCAAAAAGCCTGGATATTGGCCGACCAGCTTGTAGGATGGGTTGAGCTCTTTGCGAAACCCATCATGTTCACGCAAGCATGACAGGCTATCGTCGCAACTTCATTGCCGGAGGCAGCTTCTTCTTCACCGTCAATCTGGCGGATCGACGGCTGCGATTGCTGACGGAACACATCGACGAATTGCGCAGCGCATTTCGGAAGGTACGAGAGCGACATCCTTTCACAATCGACGCGATGGTCGTTCTACACGATCACCTGCATGCCGTTTGGACGTTGCCCGAGGGCGACGCGGATTTCGCCAAGCGCTGGCAGTTGATCAAATCGGCGTTTTCGCACGGCCTTCCTGCCGGCGAACCGATATCCGAAAGCCGCGCCGCCAGAGGCGAACGTGGTATCTGGCAGCGGCGCTACTGGGAGCATACGATCCGCGACGAGCGGGATTTCTCGCGTCACGTCGACTACATCCATATCAATCCGGTCAAGTATGGATTGGTGACGCGGGCGCGGGACTGGCCGTTTTCGTCGTTCCATCGCATGGTGAAGCTTGGGGTTTATCCGGAGGATTGGGCCGGCAACGTGCGTGAGCCCGAAAACGACGGCAGGTTTGGCGAACGGGATTAAAACTACGGAGCAAGATTTCGCGAAGGACTCAACCCATCGGGCCAAGAGCAATGAGCGGTGATGAGATATGGGCATGAAGTCAGGCGATCGGGTTAAGTTGCCGAAGTCCGTTGCAAAGATCTACGAGGCGGTTGCCGAACTTTCGGCAGAGTATCCAGGCAGACCATTCACCCCCGATGGGCATTTGATTGGTTCGATCGGTGGAGTTGTTGCAAGAGAAACATTCGGCTTCGAGCTTCATGAACCATCCAACAAGCATCATGACGCCAGGTGCAGCTTGCGCGGCGATGCTGAGGTCAAGATCACCGCTGGGAACACCATATCAATGAGAGGGCCGTGCAATCATCTGATTGTTCTTAAAGTTGTTTCACCACGATATGTCGAGATTATTTTTGATGGCTCTGGGATAGGGCTGTGGGAGGATGCAGGTAAAACGGCCTCTAATGGTCAGCCCGTGTATCCCTGGCTAAACTCAGAAGGTTGGCAGCAGCGCATATCGTGGGTTGAGGCCTCTGCGAATCCTATCAATCATCACGCGAATATTCCCGCGTGCGGCTGCTTGGCAATGCCTGTGAGTTATGTTTGCTTCGCCTGGATGATGGGTTTCGCGAAGGGCTCAACCCATCCTACGGACTTTTAGCCATAAAGCCGGGTCGATGAGAAGGCCCCAAAGCGGGCTTCGACAGTCTCAGATATTGGCGGCGAGATCGACCAACTCGTCGAACAGGACGCCGGTTTGCGCCAGCATGCGCTCGATCTCGTCGGTGGCGTCGGGGACCGAGCGGGCCGAGGTATCGATAACAAGTTCGCAGTCGGCCGGCGGCTGGTAGTCGTTGCCGGTGCCCGTGAAGCCGTGCAAGGCGCCGGCGCGCGCCTTGGCATAGTGCCCCTTGGGATCGCGGCTCTCGCACACCTCAACCGGGGTGGCGACGTAGATCTCGCGGAACGCGGTGTCGGCGATGCGGCGCGCCGCGGCGCGGTCTTCGCGCGCGGGCGAGACCGCGGCGACGATGGCGATGTGGCCGTTGCGCGCCAGATGAACCGCGACTTCGGCGAGCCGGCGAATGTTCTCGCTGCGATCCCTCGCGGAGAAACCGAGATCGCTGTTGAGGCCGGCGCGCAGGGTATCGCCGTCCAGCAGCACCGGCGAGCCGCCGGCGCTGAACAGCCGGCGTTCGAGCGCGCGCGCCAGCGTCGATTTGCCGGAGCCGGGCAGTCCCGTCAGCCAGACCACCGCGCCGTTATGACGGTAGCGCGCCGAGCGTTCGTCGGGCCGCAATGCGGATTCCACCGGCACGATGTCGACGGGAATGGCGCGTTGACCTGAAGCCACCGACAGCACCAGCCCGCCGCCGGCAATGCGGCCGTTGACCTCGATGACGAGCCGCCCGGTGCGCGAATTGTCGGCATGGGGATCGGCGGCGATCGGCTGCGCCAGCGAAATGTCGATCTCGCCGACATGATTGCGCGCGATCGCCCTGGTCTCGACGCTGGAGAGTTCGCCGGGGTCGACCGCCTTCTCGATCGCGACCACGGTGGCGCGGACTTCCCGCGTGCCGAGCCGGACCAGAATGGCGGCGCCTTCTGTCAGCGGCTTGTCGTGCAGCCAGAAAATTCGCGCGCGAATCCGGCGGGTGTCGCGCGGCGTGCTTCCGACATGGGCGATGACGTCGCCGCGTTCGACGAACAGTTCGCGGTCGAGCGTGATGCCGACCGATCGCCCGGCGCCCTGGCTTCCCTGCACCGGGGTTGCCGGCCAGCTCTCGACGCTCTTGATCCTGGCGATCTTGCCGGCGGGCATGATGACGATCTCGTCGCCCGCGGCAAGGCTGCCGGATTCGATGCGGCCCGCGACAATGCGGCGGTCGTCGAATTTGTAGATCGCCTGCACCGGCAGTCGCAGTGCCAGCGTTTCCAGCGGCCGTGCCGGTTCGAGCGCATCCAGCGCCTCGACCACGGTGGGCCCCTCATACCATTCGATCCGCGGCGTGCGTTCGGCCACGCCGTCGCCGTCGCGCGCGGAAATCGGAATCACGGCCGACGGCGTCACGCCGAGGCCGATCAGATGCGCTGAAATCTCGTCGCTGATCTCCCTGAAGCGATCGGCACTGAAATCGACCCGGTCCATCTTGTTGACGACGACCGCGACCTGTTTGACGCCAAGCAGATGCAGGAGATAGCCGTGGCGCCTGGTCTGGTCGCGCACGCCTTCCAGGGCGTCGATGATCAGGACCGCGCCGTCCGCCTGCGAGGCGCCGGTGATCATGTTGCGCAGGAATTCGGCGTGGCCGGGCGCGTCGATCAGCACCACGTCCCGCGAGCGGGTGCGGAAGCTGATCTGGGTGGTGTCGATGGTGATGCCCTGGTCGCGCTCGGTCTGCAGTGCATCCAGCAGGAACGACCATTCGAACGGCATGCCGCGGCGGGCGCTGACCGCTTTCAGCATTTCGAGCTTGCCCTCGGGCAGGCTGCCGGTTTCGTGCAGCAGCCGCCCGACCAGCGTCGACTTGCCGTGATCGACATGGCCGACGATGACGATGCGGACCTGCGGGCGCGTGGTGCCGTTCGGCGTCGTCGATATCGCAGTGGGGACGATCATGTTCATGGGAACGCTCAACTCGATATCCGCTAGAGGTAGCCGGCGACGCGAAGGCGCTCGAAGGCGTCTTCGGTTTCGTGGTCCAGCGCTCGGCCAGCCCGTTCCGGCACCCTTGTGCCGTCGAGTTCGATCAGGATTTCCTCGATAGTCGAGGCGGTCGAAGCCACGGGGTTGGTGATGTCCTGATCGCCCAGCGAACGGTAACGCTTGCCGTCCCTTGCCAGGTACAGCGGGATGATCGGGATGTTCTCGCGCTTGGTGTAGGCCCAGATGTCGGCTTCGGTCCAATGCAGGATCGGGTGGATGCGCAAATGCGCGCCCGGCGGCGGCGAGGCGTTGAATTGGTCCCAGAATTCCGGCGGCTGATCGCGCACGTCCCATCCGCCCTCGGTGCCGCGCGGCGAGAACACCCGTTCCTTGGCGCGGGTGGCTTCCTCATCGCGGCGAATGCCGGCGATCAATCCATCGAAACCATATTTGGCGAGCGCAAGCTTCAACCCCTCGGTTTTCCGCGCGGCGGATCGCGCTGCCGGCGGCAGGGTCGGGTCGATGGTTTCCAGGGGCGGGCAGGGTTCGATCTTCAGGTCGAGGTCCCATTCCTTGCCGTAGCGATCGCGAAACGCGTACATCTCGGCAAATTTCTTGCCGGTATCGACATGCAGCGCCGGGAACGGCACGCGGCCGAAGAAGGCCTTGCGCGCCAGCCAGATCATGACGTTGGAATCCTTGCCGAGCGACCACAGCAGCGCGAGCTTCTTCAGCCGCGCGAAGGCTTCCCGGAAAATGTAGATGCTCTGCGCCTCGAGCGCGTCGAGGTGGTCCATGGTGGGGGGAGGCAGGCGCCCATCGGGTGAAATCCGGGACGAGATTTGCTGGGCCGAAGAACCGTCTGGCGGATCGGCGCGGCGCAACCGGGCGACGGCGGAATCGTTGTCGAGAAGATGCATCTCTGCCCCTTGGCCTTTGGAGGCTAAAATTCTATAGTTGCACCGCAGTAGAGAAGGAAAAATTTCTCTTTGCGGGCATTGAGCGAGACATATATAGAAAATAATTCTAGTCAACCCCGCAAGTTGGGGCAGCGAGTGTCGCATGCGATTCCTGCCAGTCTTTCTCGACCTGCAAACCGGACCGGTGCTGCTTGTTGGCGCCGGCGATCTGGCGCGGGCGAAATTGCGCCTGCTGGCGGCAGCGGGAGCGCGCATCCGCTACTTCGCGACCGACGGCCAGCATGATGTGAACGGGCTCGCCGCGGACGAGGCGGCGCGGATCGAACTGGCGCAAGGCGATCCGCGGACGGCCGATTTGAACGGTGTGATCGCGATCCTCTGCGCGGGCGCCGGCGACATCGGGGTTGCGATGTCGGCGCGCGCCAAAGCGGTCGGTCTTCCCGTCAATGTGATGGACGACCTCGCCCATTCGACTTTCAGCTTTCCCGCCATCGTCGACCGCGGCGACGTCGTCGTGGCCGTCGGCACCGGCGGGGCCTCGCCTGTCGTGGCGCGCCGCGTACGCGAGCGCATCGAAGCGGTGCTGCCCGCCCGGATCGGTGACCTCGCCACGTTCATCGGGCGCTGGCGCAAAACCATCCATGGCCGCATTCCCGAATTCGCGCTGCGCCGCCGCTTCTGGGAGCGTGTGGTCGATGGCCCGATCGGTGCGCTGGTGCTTGAAGGCCGCAAGGACGAGGCGGAAGCCGCGCTGAACGATATTCCCGACGCCTCCGCCTTTGCCGGCGCGCTCGCATCGGGAATGGCCGAGGGCAGGGTGACGCTGGTCGGCGCCGGCCCCGGCGATCCGGATCTCCTGACCATCAAGGCGCTGCGCGCGCTGCAGGACGCCGACGTGGTTTTTTACGACGAGCTGGTTTCGCCGGAAATTCTCGACCGGGTGCGCCGCGATGCGTCGCGCGTGCCGGTCGGCCGCCGCGTCGGCAAGCCCGGCATCGGCCAGGACGCCATCAACAGGCTGCTGATCGAGTCCGCAAAATCGGGCCAGCGCGCGGTGCGCCTGAAGGGTGGGGATGGCTTCGTGTTCGGCCGCGGCGGCGAGGAGATCGAGGCGTTGCGCGCGGCCGGCGTCGCCTATTCGGTAGTGCCCGGAATTACCGCGGGCCTCGGCGCCGCCGCGCAATTCGAAGTGCCGCTGACCTTCCGGCACGAGGCGCTGCGCATTACCTTTCTCACCGCGCACAAGGCCAGGGATGCCGAAACCGTCGACTGGTCGGCGCTGACCGACGAGAAGATGACGGTCGTCGTCTACATGGGAATGACCGCGGCGCCGTCGGTCCGATCGGGCCTGCTCGCGGCCGGACGTTCGCCGCAAACCCCGGTCGGCGTGTTCGCGCGGGTCACGCGGCCGGATGCGCAGGCTGCTGTCGGAACGTTGCAGGATCTGCCCGACCTGATCGGGAAGATCGACGGCGGCCCGGCCATTCTCATCATCGGCGACGTGGTCGCGCATTCCGCGCCATGGCGCGAAGCCAATCTCAATTCCGTGCTCTCCAAACTGCTGGAAACCGCCGCATGACCTCTCCGCTGCAACAAAAGATCAAGATCACAGGTCCGTCCGTCATCACCGCCAACCGTACCTGGGATGGCATCGTGATCTGGCGCACCGCCGCCAAGGCCTGGTCGGCCGAATTGTCCGACGCGGCGATCGTCCGCACCGCCGACGAGGCCCGGGCGTTGCTGGCCGAATCGGTCGCCGACGATGTCGGTGCGATCGGCGCCTATATCGCGCCGGTCGACATCAGGGACTCCGGCAAGGTCAAGCCCGGCAATCTGCGCGAACACATCCGGTCGGCAGGCGTCACCATCGAGCTTCCGGTCCCGGCGTAAGGTTTTAGCCATGTATGCATATGACGAACTCGATCGCACGATCATCAACGAACGCGTTGAAGAATTTCGCGATCAGGTGAAGCGCCGGCTGTCCGGCGAACTCACCGAGGACGAATTCAAGATGCTGCGGCTGCAGAACGGCGTCTACCTGCAACTGCACGCCTACATGTTCCGCGTGGCGATCCCCTATGGCACGCTGTCGTCGAAGCAGTTGCGAGCGCTGGCGCATGTCGCGCGCAAATACGATCGCGGCTACGGCCATTTCACCACAAGGCAAAACATCCAGTTCAACTGGATCAAGCTCGCCGAACTGCCGGATGCACTGGCCGATCTCGCCGATGTCGGCATTCACGCCATGCAGACCTCGGGCAACAACACCCGCAACGTCACCTCGGACCAATGGGCCGGCGTCGCGCCGGGCGAAGTCGAGGACCCGCGGATCTGGTCCGAATTGCTGCGGCAGTACACCACGCTGCATCCGGAATTCTCCTTCCTGCCGCGCAAGTTCAAATTCGCGATCACCGCGTCCGATCACGACCGCGCGGCGATCAAGGTGCACGATATCGGCCTGCGGCTTCACAAGAACGCGGATGGTGAAACCGGCTTCGAGGTGCTGGTCGGCGGCGGCCTCGGCCGCACCCCCTTCATCGGCAAAACCATCAAACCGTTCGTGCACGGCCACGATATCCTGAGCTATGTCGAGGCGATCCTGCGCGTCTACAACCAGTACGGCCGCCGCGACAATATCTACAAGGCGCGCATCAAGATCCTGGTGCACGAGCTCGGCATCGAGAAGTTCGCCAGGGAAGTCGAGGACGAATGGCTGCAGATGCGCGACAGCGCGCTTCAGATCGACGATTCCGTGATCGAGGACATCCGTTCGCGCTTCAGCTATCCGGCTTACGAAAAGCTGCCGCATATGCCGGACGAGCTGAAGAAGGCGGCGCATGATCCGCATTTCGAGGCATGGCGCAGGAACTCGACCTTCCCGCACAAGGCGCCGGGCTACGCGATTGTGGTGCTGTCGCTGAAGCCGGTGGGCGGTCCGCCCGGCGATGCCACCGCCGACCAGATGGACGCCATCGCCGATCTCGCCGACAAATATTCCTTCGACGAAATCCGCGTCGGCCACGAACAGAATCTCGCACTGCCCCATGTCGCGCGGCGCGACCTGCCGGCGCTGTGGAAGGCGCTCGACAGGATCGGCGTCGCGACGCCGAACGTCAACCTGGTCTCCGACATCATCGCCTGCCCCGGACTGGATTATTGCTCGCTCGCCAACGCGCGCTCGATCCCGATCGCGCAGGAACTGACCCGGCGCTTTGCCAATCACGACACCGCCAATCTTATCGGACGGCTGCACATCAACATCTCCGGCTGCATCAATGCCTGCGGCCATCATCACGTCGGCCATATCGGTATTCTCGGCGTCGAGAAGAACGGCGAGGAATTTTATCAGATCACCATCGGCGGCCGCGCCGACGAAAAGGCCGAGGTCGGTACGCTGATCGGACCCGCCGTGCCCTATGGCGACGTCGCCGACGTGATCGAGGATATCGTCGAAGCCTATCTGGCGCTGCGCGCGCGCCCCGACGAGCTTTTCATCGACACGGTGAAGCGGCTGGGCGTCGAACCTTTCAGGGAGCGGGTCTATGCCACTCGTTAAGGGCGGAAAAATCGCCGCCGATGCGCTCGTCCATGTGGCCGATGACGCCGAAATCCCCGGCGATGGCGGGATCCTGATTTCCGCCGCCCGCTTTCTCGGCGATGCCGAGGCGCTGTTGCAGCGGGCGGGCAAGACCGGCGTGATCTGGCCGAACAACCGCGACGTCGACGATCTCGTGCCCTGGCTCGACCGGCTTGTCGTGGTCGCGCTGGTGTTCCCGAATTTTCGCGACGGCCGCGCCTACAGCCAGGCCCGAATGTTGCGGGAGCGGCATGGTTATCGCGGCGAGTTGCGGGCCACCGGACAGGTGCTGCGCGACCAGTTCATATTCATGCTGCGCGCCGGCTTCGACGCCTTCCAAGTCAACAAAGATGCCGACGCGGAAGCCTTTGCCGCCACGGTCAAGCGCTATTCGGTGTTCTACCAGCCGACCGGCGACGGCCGCATCACGGCGTTGCATCGGCGCATGCAATTGCGCCATTCCGAGAGTGCCGGCCAGTGAACGCGCGCGCGCAACAGGCTGTAGCCGCGCAGGCGGCGGCCGGTTTGCCGCCGGCCGAGCAGCTCGCTTCCGACTTGCGGACCGCTTCGCCCGCGCAGGTGATCGCAACCGCGCTGCAAATCGTCGGCCGCGAGCGCCTCGCGGTGGTTTCGTCGTTCGGCACCGAATCGGCGGCGCTGCTCAAGGTGATGGCCGACGTCGATCCCGCGATTCCCGTGGTGTTTCTCGATACCGGCTGGCTGTTCGAGGAGACGCTGGCCTATCGCGACACCCTGATCGCGACGCTCGGCCTGCGCGATGTCCGTTCGATCAAGCCTTTGGAAACGACGCTGTCGCGCGATGATCCCGACCGCGAATTGTGGTTCTCCGATCCCGATGCCTGCTGCCGGATCCGCAAGGTGGAGCCGCTGGCGCGGGCACTGGCGCCGTTCTCGGCATGGGTCAACGGACGCAAGCGTTTCCAGGGCGGGCTGCGCGCCGACATTCCCGTGGTCGAGGACGACGGCGTCAGGCTGAAATTCAATCCGTTCGCCAACGTCTCGCGCGAAGAGATCGAGGCGATCTACAAGCTCGCAAAACTGCCGGCGCACCCGCTGGCCGCATCGGGTTATCTCTCGGTCGGGTGCATGCCCTGCAGCAGCCGGACCTCGGCGGACGAAGACGCGCGGGCCGGCCGCTGGCGCGGCAGAGCCAAGACGGAATGCGGCATCCATATCGTCAAGACTTCATAGACCGACGTGGCTACGCTTGCGCTTGCCAATGATATCGAGACCATCGCCGGTAAGGGGCTGATATCGGCGGACTGGTAGAGGCGTCTGCCCCAGAACGCGTCGCCCTGGACCTCGGGGTCGTGTTCCGGTGGTTGCGCAAGGGCAATCCCGGTGGCATCAGGACTGGGATGATCCCGCGCTGGTGGCGAGGACCATTCCCGAACGGCGTCTGGACGAGGGGCAGCTTCCTGGTGATAGAAGTCAAGAACATCGTGAAGAAATTCGGCGCGTTTGCCGCGCTCGACCATGTCGACCTGAAGGTCGCCAATGGCGAATTGCTGGCGCTGCTCGGGCCGTCGGGGTCGGGCAAGACCACGCTGCTGCGGATCATCGCGGGGCTGGACTGGCCCGACGCCGGCGAGGTGTTTTTCGACGGCGAGAACGCGCTGGCGCAGGGCGCCAGCGAGCGCCACGTCGGCTTCGTGTTCCAGCACTACGCGCTGTTCCGCCACATGACGGTGTTTGAAAACGTCGCGTTCGGTCTGCGGGTACAGCCGCGCGCGGTTCGCAAGGACGAGGCCGCGATCCGGGCGCGGGTCAAGGAATTGCTGGACCTCGTGCAGCTCGACTGGCTGTCCGGCCGCTACCCGAGCCAGCTCTCCGGCGGCCAGCGCCAGCGCATTGCGCTGGCCCGCGCGCTGGCGATCGAGCCGCGCATCCTGCTGCTCGACGAACCGTTCGGCGCGCTCGACGCCAAGGTGCGCAAGGAGCTGCGGCAATGGCTGCGCTCGCTGCATCACGAGATCAACGTGACCTCGATCTTCGTCACTCACGACCAGGAGGAGGCGCTGGAAGTCGCCAACCGGGTGGTGGTGATGGACAAGGGCCGCATCGTGCAGATCGGCACGCCCGGCGACGTCTACGACAATCCGGCGACCGCCTTCGTGCACAGCTTCATCGGCGAATCCATCGTGCTGCCGGTCGAGGTGCGCGACGGCTGCGTCGAGCTCGGCGGCAAGCCGCTGAATATATCGGCGGATGGCGTCACCTCCGGGGCCTCAAAACTGTTCGTCCGCCGCCATGACATGGCGATAGGGCCGGCCGGCAGCGGCGCGTTCGAGGGCGCGGTGCGGCATGTCCGCACCTTCGGCCCGATTCAGCGGGCCGAAGTGGCACTCTCGGCGGGCGAGGGTACCACCGTGATCGAGATCGATGCGCCCCGGGACCGCGAGCTGCAGCCCGGCGACATCGTCAGCCTGCACCCCCGCCGCTACCGGATTTTTGCGGGGTAGGATTAGAATTGTCATTTGGAAACATAGTCGCGCAACCATCCCTGCCGTCATCCCCGCCACCGGGTCTCGCCTTCGGCGAGCCCGATGACAGGCTCCGGCGGGGATCCAGTAATCACCGCCCTCAAACGTTGCCTTCCCGGCGTACTGGGTCACCCGCCTTCGCGGGTGACGACGGCGGAACCAAATTATGCCAGCCGTTCACCATTCAGCCACGGTTCCTATGCAACAACTCTTCCATGGGGAACCTTCGAATCACGCGCGCGACGGTCGCGGTTGTCGGGCTGCTGGCGCTGGGCGGCTGTGCGGCGGACGCACCCGTGGCCGAGCAGCCGACCATGTATCTCAGCATGGCCAATGGCGGCGCCAGGCTCGATCCGCAGGCCGCGGCCTCGATGATCTCGCTCTACCGCCAGAATAACGGCCTCGGCGCCGTGGCGGTCGATCCCGACTTGATGAAGCTCGCCGAGCAGCAGTCGCAGGCGATGGCCAGCCGCAACAAGCTCGACCACGACGTCAAGGGACCGCTGGCGAAACGCCTGAATGCGTCGGGCTATCCCGCAAAGGTGGCGGTCGAAAACGTCTCCGCCGGCTATCACACCATGGCCGAAGCCTTTTCGGGCTGGCGGGATTCGCCGCCGCACAAGGCCAATATGCTGAAGAACGGTGTCACAAATTTAGGCATCGCGGCGACCTATGCTCCGAACACCAAATACAAGGTGTTCTGGACGCTCATTCTTGCATCACCGGAAAAGCGATAACCACGGCGTGATCCGCACCTGCGGCCAGGCTGATTGACGCCGTCGCCAACTGACGCCACGGTATGTCCGCTTCTTGATGTTCGACCGAGGATCATGACGGACAATCGCAATCCCCATCGCCATTCCGAGCCCGACCACACGCCTGCAAAGGCGAAGCGCGTGCTCGTCCTGCAGGGCGGCGGCGCGCTCGGGTCCTATCAGGCCGGCGCCTATCAGGCCCTGTGCCACCATGATTTCGAGCCGGAATGGATTGCCGGCATCTCGATCGGCGCCATCAACGCCGCGATCATCGCCGGCAATCCGCGCGAAAAGCGGGTGGAACGTCTCAAGGAATTCTGGGAGATGGTTTCCTCGCCGGTGCCGTGGAAACCCGTCACCACGAGCGATCGGGGCCGATCGCTGTTCAACGAGACCAGCGCTGCGCTGATCGCCACCTTCGGCGTTCCCGGCTTCTTCACGCCCCGTGTCCCGCCGGCGCCGCTGTGGCCGCAGGGCAGCCCGCAGTCGCAGAGCTATTACGACACCGCGCCGCTGAGGAAAACGCTGGAGCGGCTGGTCGATTTCGACCGCATCAACGACCTGACGACGCGGCTCAGCGTCGGCGCCGTCGGCGTGACGTCGGGAAATTTCAAGTATTTCGACAATTACGAGATGAAGAAGCTCGGCAAGAAGATCGGACCGGAGCATATCATGGCGTCCGGCGCCTTGCCGCCGGGCTTCCCTTCGATCGAAATCGACGGCGAGCATTTTTGGGACGGCGGCATCGCCTCCAACACGCCACTCGATTTCGTGCTGGATGGGGAGACCAACCGCGATCTCCTGATCTTCCAGGTCGACCTGTTCAGCGCACGCGGCGAGCTGCCGGTCACATTGCTCGAGGCCGCCGAGCGCGAAAAGGACATCCGCTTCTCCAGCCGCACCCGCATGAACACCGACAAGAACAGGCAGGTTCACAACACCCGCAAGGCGTTGCGCGAATTGATCGGCAAGTTGCCCGACTATCTCAGGAACGATCCGTCGGTCGACATTCTCTGTGAAGCCACCAAAGAGAGCACCGTCACGGTGGTGCACCTGATCTATCGCAGCAAGAACTATGAATCCTCCTCGAAGGATTACGATTTTTCACGCGTCGGCATGGTCGAACATTGGGGCGCGGGCGAGCGCGACGTTCATTTGTCGATGCGCCACAAGGATACGCTGGAGCAGCCGCAATCCGACGAAACCATGGTGACTTACGATCTCGCGAGGGACGGCACCCTCAACGGCAAAAAGGAGTAAAGCGAATGGGTATTTTGACAGGCAAGACCGCTGTCGTGACCGGCTCGACCAGCGGCATCGGATTGGCATATGCGCGCGCCTTCGCCGGCGCCGGCGCCAATATCGTTCTCAACGGCATGGGCGCTGCCGCCGACATCGAGAAGGAACGCTCGGCCATCGAGACCGATTTTGGGGTCAAGGCGGTGCATTCGCCCGCCGACATGACCAAACCCGCCGAGATCGCCGGCATGGTCGCGCTCGGCGAGAGCACCTTCGGTTCGGTCGACGTCCTCGTCAACAATGCAGGCATCCAGTTCGTGTCGCCGATCGAGGAGTTCCCGATCGAGAAGTGGGACGCGATCATCGCCATCAACCTGTCCTCAGCCTTTCACGGCATTCGCGCCGCGGTGCCCGGCATGAAGAAGCGCGGCTGGGGCCGCATCATCAACACCGCCTCGGCGCATTCGCTGGTCGCCTCGCCGTTCAAGTCGGCCTATGTGTCGGCCAAGCACGGCATCGCCGGCCTCACCAAGACCGTGGCGCTGGAGCTCGCGACCCACAAGATCACCTGCAACTGCATCAGCCCCGGCTATGTCTGGACGCCGCTGGTGGAAAAACAGATTCCCGACACCATGAAGGCCCGCAATCTGACCAAGGAACAGGTCATCCGCGACGTGCTGCTGGAAGCGCAGCCCACCAAGGAGTTCGTTACGTCAGAGCAGGTCGCCGCCCTGGCGCTGTTTCTCTGCGGCGACGACGCGGCGCAGATCACCGGCACCAACCTGTCGATCGACGGCGGCTGGACCGCGGGGTAACCACACTCGTCATCTCACCGCCGGGTCTCGCCTTCGGCGAGTCCGGCGGTGAGATGACGGTATGATTCTTCAGGAGGCGACACCCAGGAAATCGCGCGCCAGGTCCGGGCTCGCGGCGAGGTCGGCCGCCGTGCCTTCGAACACGACGTGGCCGTTGTTGAGGCCGTAGACGCGGTTGGCGAAGGAGAGTGCGGCCGCGATATTCTGCTCCACGACGATCATGGTGCGGCCCTCCGCGGCGAGGTTGCGGGCCACGGTGACAAGGTCGCGCACGATCAGCGGTGCCAGGCCTTCGAACGGCTCGTCGAGCAGAATGATGCGGGCATCGCGCACCAGCGCGCGGGCAATCGCCAGCATCTGCTGCTCGCCGCCGGACAGCGTGCGCCCCGCCGATTTGCGCCGTTCCTTCAGCCGCGGAAACACCTGGTAGATGCGATCGAACGGCCATGCGTTCGGCGCGGTCAGGGAGGCAATGCGCAGATTCTCCTCCACGGTCAGTCCGCCGAAGATCGCGCGCTCCTCGGGAACGAGCTGCACCCCCATGTTGGCGATGGCGGACGGCGGCAGGCCGCCGATCGGCTTGCCATCCAGCCGGATCTGGCCGCTGTTCGGCGCCAGCACGCCCATGATCGAGCGCAGCGTCGTGGTCTTGCCGGCGCCGTTGCGGCCGAGCAAAGCCACGACTTCGCCCTGTTCGACCCGGATCGACAGGTCGAACAGCACGTGGGAATCGCCATAGAGCGTGTTGATACGGTCGACTTCAAGCAGGCTCATGTGCGTGAAGCCCTCCAAGATAGGCGTCCTGAACGTGCCGGTTGCGGCGGATCTCGTCAGGCGAGCCATCCGCCAGCAAGCGGCCTTCGTAGAGAACGGTGATGCGCTCGGCCAGTTCGAAGATGGCGTCGAGGTCGTGCTCGACGATCACGATCGTGCAGGCTCGCGCGATGTCACGGATCAGGGCGCAGGTGGCGGCGCGTTCCGCAGGGCTCATGCCGGCGAGCGGTTCATCGAGCAGCAGCACGTTCGGACTGGTGGCCAGCGCCATGCCGATTTCGAGCCGCCGCTTTTCACCATAGGCCAGAATGTGTGCCGGCGTGTCGGCGCGCTCGACAAGGCCAAGTAGTGCGAGCACCGAGGCAATCTGTTGTTCCACCTCGGGCAGGCTGTCGGCCGGCCGCAGCAGATCGATCCGCAGCGGGCCACGATGGCGCCCCAGCGCCGCGATACGCAGATTCTTGCGTACCGAAAGGTTCGGGAACAGCTGGTTGAGCTGGTTGCTCTTGGCGATGCCGAGCTGCGCGGCATGGCTGACGCCGGAGCCGGTCACCTTGGCGCCGAACAGCAGCACGTCCCCCGCGGACGGGCTGACCTCGTCGAGCAGCATCTTGAACAGCGTGCTCTTGCCTGCGCCGTTGGGGCCGATCACGGCGTGAATCGTGCCGCGGGTCACCTTGAAGGAGACGCCGTCGACGGCCTTCAGCCCGCCATAGTGGCGCGACAGCGAACGGGTTTCGAGCGCGATGTCGCTTGCACCGGTCGCAGGTGACGGCAGCGGCAGCGTCACGTCGAGCGCACGGCGCATGGGCGCCGTCGCGATGCCGTCACCGGTCGCCTCGATCGCCTGTGTCGCGGCTTCGGCGGCGCGCAGCGCGGCGGCGTTGCGCCGCTCGTTCCACCAATGGGCGACTTCACCGCAGATACCGCGGCGCAGGCCGATCACCAGCACGATGAAGGCGATGCCCAGCACCAGCTTCCAGAGCGTGGCCAGGCCCGGAATGAGCTGCAGGTTGTCGCGCAGCCACATCCAGACCGCGGCGCCGACCAGTGGCCCGATCAGGGTGCCGGCGCCGCCGACGATGGTCTGCACCACGAGTTGCCCGGAGGTCTCCAGCGAAAACGCGTCAGGCGGCATGTAGCTCTGAAACGAGCCGAGCAGGCCGCCGGCAAGTCCGGCATAAAGCGCTGCGATGACGAAGGCGGTGAGCTTGTAGGCCGGCACGTTGTGGCCGAGCATCGCGACGCGGCCGGTGTTCTCCTTGATGGCGAGCAGTACGGCACCTACGGGCGAGCGAACGATGCGGCGGGCGAGCACGTAGCCCAGGAAGAAGATCACGGCAAACAGCCCGTACATCGGCAGTCCCGCGCTGATGCGGATGGCGTGGTCGCCAAAGCCGAGCATCGGCACCGGTACGCCGGGGATGCCGTTCTCGCCGCCGGTGTAGTCCGATAGCGGCGAGTTCTCGATGAAATAGGCCATCTGTCCGAAGGCAAGGGTGATCATGGTGAAATAGATGCCGATGCGGCGCACCGCGAGCCAGCCGACCAGCAGTCCGGTCACGCCCGCCGCCGCGGTGCCCGCGGCCAGTGCCAGCCACACGCTGCTCAATGCGCCTGAAACCAGCAGGTAGGCGGTGACGAAGCCGCCGACGCCATAGAACGCCGCCTGTCCGAACGACAGCAGGCCGGTCAGTCCGAACAGGATATCGAAGCCGAGGCCGATCAGGCCCCAGTTCAATACCCGCGTCAGCAGGTCGGCGGAGAAGCCGAGATGCGGCAGCGCGACCGGCGCCGCAACCAGCATGGCGAGAACCGCGAGTTCCGGAAGATATTTCCGCGCACCGTCTGGCCGAACGGTTTTCATACCCGACCTTCCGAGCCGAACAGACCCTGCGGGCGCAGCACGAGCAACAGCGCCATCAGCCCATAGAGCATCACCTCGGAATAGGAGGAGTTGAACGCGCTGGTCAGGCTGATGATCTCGCCGGCGATCAGGCCGCCGATCACGGCGCCGGGGAACGATCCGAGCCCGCCGAGCACGATGACGACAAACGACTGCGCCATGAAATTCGCGCCCATGTCGGGCGTTACCGCCACGACCGGGGCATACAGCATTCCGGCGAGGCCGACGGCCACCACGCCGATCGCGAACACCAGCAGGAATGTGCGCCGGAGATTGATGCCGAGGATGCCGACCATTCCGGGATTTTCGATTCCGGCGCGAACGACGAGGCCCATCGAGGTGCGATAAAGCACGAGATACAGGCTGAGCAGCAGCGTCGCGATGATCGCAATCAGCTGCAGGCGGTAAGTCGGGTAGATCAGGAAGCCAAGCTGGGTGGCGCCTTCGCCCCAGGACGGTGTCGGCACGCGCTGCGCGTTGCCGCCGAAGGCTGCGCGGATGCACTCGACCAGCACGATGCCGATCCCGTAGGTGACGAGGATCTGATCCTCGTGCGGCCGGTTGTAGAATCGCCGGATGATGAGGCGCTCGAGCAGGAATCCCAGCACCAGCATGAAGCCGCAGCCGATGACGAGGGCCAGCAGGAATGACTGGGTATATTGCAGGATGACGAAGGCGGCATAGGCGCCCACGGCAAACAATGCGCCGTGAGCGAAATTGAGGACGCCAAGCGTGCCCAGGATGATCGTCAGGCCGCTGCTGACGAGCGCCAGCAGGGCACCAAGGGCGAGGCCGTTGAAGGCCTGCGAGATAAGGACTGGCCAGCTTGGCATGGCAGGCTCAGCTATACGGGCCGAGCTTGCAGCCGAACAGGTCCGGCGGATTCATCACGCTCTCGCCGTCGACCAGGTCGACAATATCGTAGAAGTCTTCCGGGTTCTTCATCGCCGAGGGCGCCTTGCCGCGCAGGATCGGAATCGGGCGAACCATCTGGTGATCCTCGGCGCGGAAATAAACCTTGCCGATGGTGGTGTCGTAAGGCTGCGCCTTGGAATTTTCTATCGTCTTGATCACGTCGACCGGATTGAAGGTCCCGGCGCGCTCGACCGTCATGGCCCAGAGGTAGGTCTGCATGTAGCCGACATGAGCGCCCCAGCGCGGATAGTATTTGTTCTGCGCAACGAAGGCCTCGACAAAGGCCTTGGCCAGCGGGTTGCGATCCTGCAGGCCCCACCAGAAGTCGCAGCTGCCATAGACGCCCTGCATGATCTCGGCGCCGAGTTCCTTGTCCTGGAATGACGACAGATTGGGCACGACCAGCTTCATGCGCTTCAGGACGCCGAATTGCTCGGCTTGCTTGGTCGAGGCGACGGCATCGGCACCGAAGGCGATGTTGACGAACACGTCGGCGCCGCTGTTGGCGATGTTGAGCAGCGCCGAACTGTAATCGGTGGTTCCGAGCGGCACGACTTCCTTGCCAACCTGCTTCCAGCCCTGTTCCTTGGAAAACTTGGCAAAGCTGTCATAGACCGTGTGACCATAAGTGTAGTCCGGCACCAGGAATGCGGTCTTGATGTTCTTGCCGAGCGCTTTTGCAACCACCGGCGCCAGCGCTTTCGCAGCCATGTAGGCATTCTGCTGCGACCGGAAACCGTAACGCTGGCAGTTCTTGCCGGTGACATCGTTGGAGCCGGCGATGCCGACCATGTAGAGAACCTTTTCCCGCGAGCCGAGCTCCTCGAGCGCGATCGCGCTGGCGCTCGAGACCGAGCCGGACACCATGATCGCCTTGTCGCGCTGGATGAACTGGGTCGCGCTCTGCACGTCCAGATTGGGTTTGCCTTCGGTATCCGACACTTTGTAGCGGATCTGGCGGCCGAGAACGCCCTTTCCCTTCAGGCCCCACTTCTGCGCCACGTCGCCGCCGGCGTTGATCTGCGCGATCGCGAGTTCGTAGCCGAGCTTCAAGTCGCCGCCGTCCCCGGAGAATACGCCGGTGAGCGGGATGGTCAGCCCGACGAACACCGAATCTGCCGAGACGCCTGCCGGAAACGTGCCGATGGCGGCTGGCGACTGCGCCAGCGCACCGACGCCTGGAATCATCAGGCCGGCGGCGGTGCCGGCTCCTCCGAGCAAAAGCTGACGACGGTCAAATTTCATGACGCACCTTACATGTTACATCACCGCCTGATCGGCGGGTGGGCTGCGATTGGGGACGAGCCCCGGCGAACAGTCTCAAGATCCGATACGCGCCGCCGTGTACGGCCGTCCTTCGTCATCACGCATCGCAGGCTCGGCCGCCTCCTGAGGCGGCGCTGCATCATGGGTGAAGGCGACGGGGCTGAGCCGGCGGCGATTGACGGTGAGGTCGAAAATGTCGAAGCGGTTGTAGTATCCGACCACGTCGTGAAACTGCTTCGGCTCGACGCAAAGATTGAGGTCGATGTCGGCGTAGAGAATGCCCTCGTCGTCGCGCAACGTATCGCCGATCTGCTCGCCGCTTGGATCGAGGAAGAACGACTCCGCGCGCGGTGTGGAGTCCAGCACCGCTGCGGCCGCCGGATCGCGCGCCACCAGCAGGTCCCGGGCCGCCTTGTCCAGCACGCCGGCGGTGACGATGCCGAAAACCTTGGCTTCGAAGCAATGCGCGCTGGCGCGAATCCGGGTCGCCGCGGCGATGTGATAGTTGACGCCGTCGGTCGGACGACGGGTCGGCCACACCGGCGGCCAGCTCGAAATATGAAGCTGTTCACCCTGCGCCATCAAGGCGTAACGTGCCAGCGGGTTGGTGTTCTCGCCGCAGATCAGCTGCCCGATCTTGCCCAGCCGGGTGTCGACCACGCGCAGGCCCGCGCCGTCGCCGCTGCTCCAGATCAGCTTTTCGTAGAAGGTCGGCACCAGCTTGCGGTGGTGGTTGAGGATCTCGCCGTCCTCGCCGATCAGGAGATTGGAGTTCCAGATGGCGCCGACGCTGGCCGGCGATTTCTCGCTGATGCCGATCGATACCATGATTCCGAGCGAACGCGCCTCGTCCCTGATCGCTTTCACCTCCGGGCCGTCGACCGGCACCGATTGATCCGCCATGCGGACGAACAGATCGTGATTGTCGATCGGGGCCCACAAGGCGGCCCACACCGGAAAGGCCGGAATGAAGGTTTCGGAAAACGCAACGATTTCGGCGCCGGCGGCGGCTGCCTCACGAATGAGCGAGATCGCCTTTTTCGTGGTCGCCTGCTTGTCGAGAAACACCGGCGCGGCATGCACCGCGGCGGCCTTGAAGCGGGGAAGCATGGAACCATCCTCTGTTCAGGACAGGCTAATTTGCTTCCGTTCGCCCTGGGTATAGGCAATCCTGCAACCCGGCTTGCAGACGGCGGCAATCCGTCTCATCCGCGCCTGCCTTGGCACAGCTCTTGCTGTTTACGGCAGTCATGGGTGAGGGTTGCTATGGACCACTTCAACTCGCTTGATTGGGATGACCTCAAGGTCTTCCTTCATGTCGCCCGCGGCGGAAGCCTTGGCAGCGCGGCCAAACGATTGCGCGTCGATCAATCGACCGCGAGCCGCCGCATCGCGCACCTCGAAAGCACGCTCGGGATGGCGCTGTTCGAACGCCTGCCCTCAGGGTTGCGGGTGAACGAGGCCGGCGAACGCCTGCTGTGTCACACCGAACGGATCGAAAGCGCCGTGATCGCGATGCGCGAGGACGTGCAATGCGGCGGCAGCCGGATGGCGGGCCGGGTGCGACTGGCCACCATGGAGGGCATTGCCTCGCTCTATCTCGCGTCGCGCCTCTCGCGGTTGCGGCGGCAGCACCCGGACCTGACCATCGAATTGCTGACATCGCCGCAGACCGTCTCGGTCAACCGGCGCGAAGCCGATCTCTTCCTCAGTTTCTTCATGCCCACCGGCCAGAGCATGGTTTCCGAAAGGCTCGGCTGCTTCCAGCTCGGGCTCTACGGTTCGCGGAGCTATCTCGACCGGGAAGGGGTTCCGCAGCGACCGGCGGATCTGGCGCGGCACAGCTTCGTCACCTACATCGACGACCTCATTCAGTTGAATTCCGTGCGCTGGCTCGATGACGTCATCAAGACCCCGACGGTCAGCTTCCATTCCAACAGCATGATCGCGCAGATGAACGCGGCGGCCGGCGGTATCGGTCTGGTGCTGTTGCCGAGCTTTGCGGTCGAGGGCCGCGACGATCTCGTGCCGGTACTGCACGACCGATTGTCGACGGCGCGCGAACTCTGGCTCAATGTCCATAACGATCTGCAATTCGTGCCGCGCATCCGCGCGGTGTCCGGTTTTCTCAAGACGATGCTGAAGGCCGATCCGATGATGCAGGCGGACACCTCCGGCCGGAAGCTGCTCGATGCGCTGCTGGAGCCGGATCCGGGCATCGCAGCCATGCAAAGCGGTTGAGCTGCCGGTGTTCGCTAGATCGTGCGTTTCCCGAATGCCAGCACGTGAAGCCCGAGCCGCTTCCGCACGATCCAGAACAGCAGCACGGTCTCGAACACCAGCGCGATCGAGGTCGCCGCTGCCGCGCCGTGGCCGCCGAATTCCGGCACCAGCAGGATGCAGAGCACCAGGTTCGCCACGAATGCCAGCGCATAGGCCAGCGCGCAGATCATCTGGTGTCCGAGCATGTTGAGCAGCCGCTCGACCGGCCCGATCGCGGAGCGCACCACAAGGCCGATGGCGGCGATGAACATGATGTCGTAGCCGATGACGAATTGCGGCCCGAACAGCCACAGCAGCGGCTTGCCCAGTGCCAGCAGCACGATGGTCGCGGCCAGCGACGGCCAGAACGTCCATTTGATCGCGTGCGCGACATAGGCCGACAGCCGCGCTCTGTCGCCCTGCGCGTGATACTCGGCAAAGCGGTGCGCCGTCGTCGCCGACATGGCGTAGTGAATGAAGGAGACCAGCGCCAGCGTCTTCACCACGGCGAAATAGATGCCGACCTCTTCGGAGGAGCGGAATTGCTGCAGCACCAGCACGTCGGTGTAGGACAGCAGCAGGTAAAAGCTTTCCACCAGCAGGATCGGCAGCGAGACCGCGAGCCAGCCGCGGAAATTGTACGCCTTCGGGCCGGGCTCGACATGGCCGCCGAGCCGGCGGTTCAGCACGATCATTTGCCCGATCATGGCGATCCATACCGCGGCGGCGCTGGCCAGCATCGCGGCGGTGGCGCCGAGATCGAAGCCGAGCGCAAAGGCGCCCGCCGTAAAACCGATGATCAACGACTGCCGGACGATGAATTGCGGCATCAGGCCGAGCCGCATCCAGTCGTGCGAGCGCGCGATGCCGTCCTGGGTATTGGCAACCACGAAGGCCGGCAGCGTGATGCAGCCGATGTACAAGGGCACCACCGAATTCGGATCGAGCCACGGCGACAGCATTCTTACAATGCCCGCCAGCAGCGCCGAGACGAGAGCGGACACGGCAAATGTCATCCAGCGGCCGCCCGAGAGGAAGCCGCGCAACAGCGCATGTTCGCCGCTGGCGCGATACTCCGGGATGATTTTCTGCGCCGACGCCGAAATACCGAAATCCATCATGCTGCCGAGCAGCAGCACCCAGGTCCAGACATAGACATAGACGCCATAGTCCGAGCCGCCCATCCAGCGCGCCAGCAGGATCTGCGACAGGTACGCCATCGCCGCGCTGACGAGGCGAATGATGAACACCGTGCCGGCGAGGCGTTTTGTGACGGAAGCTTCGTGAGTCCCGCCAAGCAGGCGGCCGAGCATCGCGCGCAGCCGGGCGATCGGGCCTGCGGGCAAGGCTGGCGTGGATTCAGTGTCCATCACGGCCACAGCGAAAATTCCTGAAGCCGCGCGAGACGCGGCGATATTTTGACCTATCAACTATTCGTTAAGAATAGGTTGGGCAGCGGGCTTGACGGTGGATGGCCGGGGCCCGGCCATCAGGACGTGCTGTCGGAGAAGGTGCAATGGGCAGTCATGCCGGCGCGATGCCGGGCGATTGCAGATATCGGAATTCCCGGGGTGACATCGCATACGCCGCCTTGAAGCGGCGGCTGAAATGGGCCAGGTCGCCAAATCCACTGGCCAATGCGATTTGTGTGATGGACTCCCTTGCGAGCAGGGGGTCGAGCAGATCGCGCCGCGCCTTCTCAAGACGCCTCGACCAGATCCACTCGCTCACCGTCCTGCTTTCCGAATGAAACAGGTCCTGGAGATAGCGTGACGATATGCCCATCATCGCCGCGACCCTGTCGCTGTTGAGATGCGGGTCGCCGAGTTTTCGCTCGATCAGGGCCTTTGCCCGGAACGTCAGTGCCGCGCGCGCGGGCGTGTCGTTGAGAGGCTGGCACGACGTCAAATCGCCGAGGGCCGTGGTGACCAGCCCGAGGCAAACGTCCGAGAGACGGGCAGCCGCGACCCCGCCGACCTCCGACACGATCGACGCCGTGTTACGGATGAACGGAGCGACCAGCGAGCCGAGCGGGCTGGTCGCCGCGATCCTCGTTGCCGTGACTGTCTCCGTCGGTCCAATCCGCCGGACCATCGCCTTGCGCGGCAGGTGCAGTACGATCTGCTCGAATTGCGCATCGAAGCTCAGCGTGTAAGGCCGTGTGCTGTCGTAGCAGGCGAAGTCGCCCGGTTCGAGTACCGCCTGCCGTCCGTCCTGCGCGACGACGCCGCGGCCCCGGATCTGGACGCTGACCAGAACGACCTCCTCGCGCGCCTTGCGTATCCGGCTCCTGGTGCGGTCGACGATCTGCCCGTCGGATCGGACTCGCGAGAAATGCATTTCGTCGCATTGCGCGGTGGTGATCTCGCCGAAAAACGGCGCTTCGGAGATCGCACGGCAATCCAGCTCGACGAAGGTGTCGCAAACCGCGTCGCGCCAGAATTGAAGTCGCCTTGTTTCGGCAACCGTCGAGGTCGCCAGAACGACCTGCATCGCCCACCTCGCAGCCCGCAACCAGACCAAAGGCTATCACATCGGATCGGCTTTGCAATTACGTCGCCATGCGCCGGGAAACAACATTTCCTGCGGGTGCAGACAAGCGCATCCCCGCCGTTGCGCTAGCCTTGGCGGGGTCGGCGCGAGCGGCATGTCGCGGAAATCGACGGGCAATCGGAACGGTTGCTCCGGACGTTGCCCAATCAATAGTCATGGAGCAGGCGATGAGCCTCTATCACGAGAAGCAGCGCGAACTCCAGGATGCCTTCGATACAAGGCGGCTGGCGGACGTCGTCGAAAGCAGCAACGTTCACGACACGCTCAATCCGATCGATGAGGCCTTCATCGTCAGCAAGGACTTCTTCTTCCTTGCAACTGCCGACACCTCGGGGAAGCCGAGTTGCTCTTTCAAGGCCGGACCTGCCGGCTTCGTCAGAATCGTCGACGAGCGAACGCTGGCTTTTCCCTGCTATGACGGCAACGGCATGTATCTCTCGATGGGCAACCTGTTGGCCAATCCCAAGGTGGGCATGCTGTTCCTGGATTTCGAGAAGCCAAACCGACTACGGGTCAGCGGCGAGGCATCGATTGCCGAAGGCGATACCCTGCTTGCGCACTACCCGGAAGCGCAATTCGTCGTCAGGGTTGCGGTGACGGAGATCTTTCTGAACTGCCCGCGCTACATTCCGAAACTCAAGCGTGTCGCCGACTCGCCGTTCGTTCCGGTTGCGGGAAGGCAGACGCCGTTCCCGAACTGGAAGCAGATCGATTTCGTGCGCGAGAGCTTGCCGGAGCGGGATCGCCAGAAGGCGATGCAGATGCCGGCCATCGATATCATGGACTACATCAAGTCGATCGAGGAATCCTGAACCGACCACGCCGCGCCAACACGGGAGCACATCATGGCGTTAGCCCATCAGAAATTCAAAGTAGCCGCGGTGCAGGCCGCACCCGCCTTTCTCGATCTGGACGCGTCGGTCGAAAAGGCCATCCGGCTGATCGACGAGGCCGGCGCCAAGGGCGCCCGCCTCATCGCCTTTCCGGAAACATGGATCCCGGGATACCCTTGGTGGATCTGGCTCGGCGCCCCGGCATGGGGGATCATGAGAGGCTTCGTTTCCTCGTATTTCGACAACTCGCTGGCCTACGACAGTGCCGCCGCGGAGAAATTGCGCCAGGCCGCGAAGCGCAACAACATCGTCGTGGTTCTGGGTCTGTCGGAACGCGATGGCGGAAGTCTCTACATCGCCCAATGGATCATTGGAGCCGATGGCGAAACCGTGGCGCACCGTCGCAAGCTCAAGCCGACCCATGTGGAACGTTCCGTGTTCGGCGAGGGCGACGGCAGCGACCTTGCCGTCCACGAACTCGACATCGGCCGGGTCGGTGCGCTGTGCTGCTGGGAGCATCTGCAGCCGCTGTCGAAATACGCCATGTATGCCCAGAACGAGCAGGTTCACATTGCGGCGTGGCCGAGCTTTTCCCTCTACGATCCGTTTGCCCATGCGCTGGGCGCCGAGGTCAACAACGCCGCCAGCAAGATCTACGCGGTCGAGGGATCGTGTTTTGTCATTGCACCCTGCGCGACGGTTTCGAAGGAGATGATCGAGCTGTTGTGCGACACGCCCGACAAGCATGATCTGCTTCACGCCGGCGGCGGGTTCGCTACCATCTTCGGACCGGACGGCGCGCCGATCGGCGACAGGCTGGCGCCGGATCAGGAAGGGCTGATCTATGCGGATGTCGATCTCGGCATGATTTCGATCGCCAAGGCGGCCGCCGACCCGGCCGGACATTATGCGCGGCCCGACGTGACGCGACTGCTTCTGAACAAGCGTCGGGGCAATCGCGTCGAGACGCTGGCTCTCCCTGTCGATCCGGCGGACCTGGAGCTGGCGCGCACGAGCAGTCCGGGAGGATTGGCACAGGCGGCAGCCGAATAATTCGGGGCGGGCTAACCTCGTCATCCGACGCGCCCATGGGCGCGCCGGGGACGCTGTCCTAGTTCAAATTGACATTGAACTCATACGCCTTGTCGCCCCCGACCACCGTGAACTTCAGCGCGGCGCCTTCCGGGTTCGCGCCCGGCGGCAGGCCGTCGAGTTCGAAGCCGAACCGCTTGACCCCGGGGTATCCGGCCTCGATCAGCTTCGGAACCGGCAGCGCCCAGTCCGGCGTCGGTCCTTCGACGAACAGGCTGACTTCGCGCGCGTCGGGCACGGCCACGTCGACCAGCACGTTCGCCTTGCCGTCGCGTTTGACGTCGCGGATGGTCAGCGGGTTGGGATCGCCGACATTGGCGGGCTTCGGCACGGTGTCGAGGGCGGCAGAGAGTGCGCCGTCCTCGGTGCTGGCCACGCTGGTGAAGGCGAGCTCGGCCTTGGCTTCGACGGGAATGCAGAGTTTTTCGCAGACCGCATAACTGATATCGGCGCGCAGCGTCACCGGCTTGTCGGCATTCTTGGCGACGATGCGCAACGGCAGCACCACCTGGTTCTTGTAGCCCAGGGACTGACCGCCAGCGCCGTCGTCGAACTTCGTGGGGGCCGGCCAAAGCACCGTGACGGCCTCGACATTGTCCGATTTCGAGAAATCGAAGCGCGGCGGCACCCCGGAATCACCGGGTGTCCGCCAATAGGTTTTCCAGCCCGGCTGCAGCTGAAACGCGATGCCGCCGAGCAGCACCGCCCCGCTGCGCGAGCCCGCCAGCAGCCGGACCGCGGAGTGGCCGTCCCGCTGCCATGGCGACGCATCCCCGGCGCGGACTTCAGCCGGCAGGGACGACACAAAGACGGCGGCGGCCAGGCCGAGCGCGGCCCGCAAGGGAACTGTGACGATCATGAGACGTCTTTACAGGCTGGCAGGGCGGTAAACCATTGAATTGCTTGTGATGCAGCACGAAAACCGCCGCGATGCTTGATTGACAGAACGCCCACCCAATATCAGGATGTACGCCAACGTGAGAGTCCGGCGGATGGACCCTGAAGGCAAAAGACCGAGGACTGCTCGCCGCCAGGCCCCCGGCGCTGGCGACAATTCGTCCGACCGCGGCTACCTCGACGGTCAGCTCCTGATCGCGATGCCCGTGATGGGCGATCCGCGCTTCGAGCGTTCGGTGATCTATCTCTGCGCGCATTCGTCCGAAGGCGCCATGGGCATCATCGTCAACCGCCCGGCCGGCAGCATCGACTTCCCCGAATTGCTGGTGCAACTCGACATCATCAAGAAGGCCGACCAGATCAAGCTGCCTGAAAACGCCGAGAGCATGAAGGTGCTGAAAGGCGGTCCGGTCGAGACCGGACGCGGCTTCGTGCTGCATTCGAGCGATTTCTTCATCAAGGATGCGACGCTGCAGATCGACGAGGGCATTTGCCTGACCGCGACCGTCGACATTCTCAAGGCGATTGCCAAGGGCGCCGGCCCGAAGCACGCGATCCTCGCGCTCGGCTATGCCGGCTGGGCGCCGGGACAGCTGGAAACCGAAATCCAGGACAATGGCTGGCTGCACTGCGACGCCGATCCCGACCTGATCTTCGGCCGCGACGTCGAGGAAAAATACCTGCGCGCGCTGCGCAAGATCGGAATCGATCCCGGCATGCTGTCGAATGAAGCGGGGCATGCGTAGGTAGCCGGTCGCTTGCGCCTGACACAATTGCGGTGTCGTCCCTGCCTAGTGCGCAATTGCGCACGGGGCGCAGGGACCCATAATCCCGGTAAGCAATTGTCATCGCGCCTTATCGACGAGCTCGTTCGACAAGAGATAGCACGGCGTATGGGTCCCTGCGTTCGCGCGGACGACGAGGTATTTCGTCTTGCGTCTTTACTCCGCCGCCTGCTGCGTCACCGTGGGCTCGGTGCCGGCCACGGTGGCGCGGCGCATGTCGCGGGGCTGCGACTGGTCGTAGCGGCGGACGCGGTGCATGGTCTGGCGGTTGTCCCACATCACGAGATCATGCAGCGTCCATTTGTGGACGTGAACGAATTCGGGCCGCGTGGCGTGCTCGGTGAGGTCGCGCAGCAGCAGCCGCGCCTCCGGCATGGTCATGCCCCTGATGGCGCCGGCATGCGACGACAGATACAGCGATTTGCGGCCGTGCACCGGATGGGTGCGCACCAGCCGCTGCAGCACCGGCTTGAACAATTCCTTCTCTTCATCGGTGTAATCGAGGAAGCCGAGCGATCCGCGCGAATACATCAGCGAATGCTCGCAGATCATGTCCTCGATCTCGGCCTTGGTCTCGTCGTCGAGCGCGTCATAGGCCGCGCGCATGTCGGCGAATTCGGTGTTGCCGCCCTTCGGGTTGACCACCCGCGCCGACAGCAGCGAGAATTTCGCTGGAATCGGCCGGAACGAACTGTCGGAGTGCCACAGGCTGTTGCCGAGATTGAACAGATGGGTGCGGTGATCCTTCGGCAGCGGTTTGCCGTCCTTGCCGAGGTTGGAGACGTCGTTCAGTCCGGACGTCAGCCGGTAATCCGCCTGCTTGGTGACGGTGCCGCCGCGCGCGTTCTCGCGTTCGCCAAAATTGAGCGCGAACGCCAGTTGCTGCTCATCCGTGATGTCCTGATTGCGGAACAGCAGCACGGCATATCTGTCCATGCCGGCCTCGATCTCCCTGGCTTCCTGCGGCGTCAGCGGCTTGCGCAGATCGACGCCCGAAACCTCGCCGAAAAAATGCGGGTGAAGCTGCCGGATCGTGATGGCCATGGCGCGTTTTCTCCTGATCGAAGCGGGCGGTTATTCCGCCCTGTTGGGCAAAAAACTACTCCCCGGCCGGATGATGTCAACGGATGGCGATGCATGGCTCATGTCCCGGACGCGGTGCAGCGTTCTCCCGGCGATGCTACGCATCGTCCGGTACGCTGCTCCGCAGAGCCGGGACCCACCCGCGCCATCACCGGTTGCTGAATGGCCCCCGGATCGGCTGCGCACCACTTCGTGCTGCGCAGCGTCCGGGGAACGGCGTCACGCATTCCGCGCCATCAGGCCGCCGTCCACCGGGATCACGGCGCCGGTCAGGAACGATGCCGCGGGCAGGCACAGGCTCAGCGTCATATGGGCGACTTCCTCGGGGTCGCCGTAGCGGCCGAGTGCGGTGCGGCGTTTGGCGTAGATGGTCTTGTGCTCCTCCGAAATCCGCTCCGTGATCGCGGTTCGGATCGGGCCCGGGCAGATGCAGTTCACGGTGATGCCGTCGCGGCCGAGTTCCACCGCGAGCGAGCGCGTCAGGCCGGCCACGCCGGCCTTCGCCGCCGAATACGGACTGTGCAAGGCGGTGGCGCCGAGCGCCTCGGTGGAGGCGATGTTGACGATGCGAGGGCTTTTCGAACGGCGCAGATGCGGCAGCGCGGCGCGGATGATGCGCGGATGCGCCGTCAGCATCACGGCCAGTCCCCTGGCCCAGGCTTCCTCGTAGCCGTCATCGTCGATCGCCACGCGCACCGAGATGCCGGCATTGTTGATGACGATATCGAGAGAGCCGAAATGCGCGGCGACGGCGCTGACGACGGTGTTGATGTCCGCGAGGTTGGCGACATCGAGCGTCCATGCCTTCGCGTTGCCGCCGCCGGCTGCGATTTCGTCCGCAACGGCCTGTGCGCCCCCGGCGGAGTAATCCGTGACGGCGACGTTGGCGCCCTCGGCCGCGAACACAAGCGCGGTGGCGCGGCCCATGCCGCTGGCGGCGCCGGTGACGAGAACGGTCAAGCCCTTAACCGAGCGGCTGAGTTGTTTGAAATCGGACATCGAAGACTCGCTGATGAGGCCATGCGGCTGGCAGGATTGACAAGGCTGGCACCGATCCCCAGAGAGGTCAAACCAGGCGAAAAAGAACGGGAGGCGCGCGATGAACGAACTGGATTTCAGCGGCAAGCAGATTCTCGTGGTCGGCGGCTCCAGCGGCATCGGCAACGGCATCGCCCAGGCGTTCCGTAGCAGGGGCGCGCGCGTACAGGTCTGCGGCACCCGCGCTTCGGCGTCGGAGTATTCGCCGGAAGAAGGATCGCACCTCGATGGTCTGGATTACGCGCGGCTCGATGTCGGCGATCCCAAGGCGGTCGAGAATTTCCAGCCGTCGTTCGACCGGCTCGATGTGCTGGTGCTGGCGCAGGGGGCGGTGATCTACCGGCGCGGCGAATTCGCAATGGACGGATTTCGCAAGGTGCTCGAGGTCAACCTGATGAGCCTGATGGCCTGCGCCGGCAAATTCCACGACATGCTGAGTGCGGCGAGGGGCTCGCTGATTATCGTCAGCTCGACCGCCGCCTATCACTCGACCAAGGGCAACCCGGCCTACAACGCCTCGAAGACCGGCGCCATGGGTCTGACCCGGACGCTCGGGCAGGCATGGGCCGAGGACGGCATTCGCGTCAACGGCATCGCGCCCGGGCTGGTCGACACCAAGATGACCAAGGTGACGACATCAAATCCGCAGCGGCTGGAGGGCGCGATCGAGCGGATACCGTTGAAGCGGCTGGGTACGCCGGCCGACATGGCGGGCGCCGCATTGTTTCTGGCCTCGCCGCTGTCGTCCTACATCGTCGGGCAGACGCTGATCGTCGACGGCGGCCTCATTCTGTAGAGCGTTTTCGATTTCATCGAAACGGAAGAGCTCCAGGAACCGGAACGGGTTTCGTCGGTTAGCTCCGCGAGAATCAGCTCAGGAGCAAACACGATGGACAAGGATCGAATTGCCGGTTCGGCCAAGGATTTCGCTGGCAAGGTCGAGGGTGCCGCTGGCAAGGTCGCCGGAGATGCCCAGACCGAGGCCTCGGGCCGCATCCGCGAAGCCGCGGGCACGGTGCAGAACCTGTACGGCCAGGCCAAGGATGCTGCACGCGACGCCACCGATGCCGCCGCCGGCATGGCCAGGGACGCCTATGAGAACAGTGGCGAGACCCTGCGTGAGGGTTCGGAAGCCGTGGCCAAGAGGGTGCAGGACAATCCGCTCGGTGCGCTGTTGATCGCTGGCGGAATCGGTTTTGCGCTGGCGTTGCTGATGACGCGTCCGCCGCGCCGGCCGCCGCCGCGCTGGCGCTATTGAGACCGAGTAGTTTGCTCGTCATTCCGGGATGCGCCAATCGGCGCAGACCCGGAATCTGGAAGTCGCGGGTCAGAGCTTACGACGAGATTCCGGGTTCGATGGTTTTGCATCGGCTCGAAATGGCTCATGATTATCTTTAGCGCGCGAACACACCCGGACCCGACGCCGAGCGGCCGACGTCGGCCGGCGGACGCGGTGCTGCCGGTGCGCGTGGCGGCGCCTGGCGCGGCTCGGCGCCGAAGCCGAATAAGCTCCTCAATGACGGAAATGAGGGCTTGGCCGGTTGTGCCGCTGCCGCGGCCGCTGCGGGGGGCGGCGCGGCCGGTTGTGGCGGGCGAACAAGCTTCTTCACCGCAGGCTTCGGCGCTTGCTCCGGAGTGGCCGCCGTTCCATCCGGCGCTGTCGACGCCACCGGCGTATCGCCCCTGGCTGGTTCGCGCCCGACCTCGCGGCGCGGCCAGACGAAATCATCGGCGCGGCCGGCGGGCGGCGCCAGCGGTTCGCCCTTGACCAGCGTGCGCGCCGCCAGCGCATCGACCGCGGCCGGCCGCGAGCCCGGGCCGCCGAGCAATTGGTCGGTGCCGACGGAGGAGGCCACCAGCGGCAGGATCGGTCCGGCCAGCGGACGCGGCGCCGGCTGACCTGGCAGCGCGTTGCCATCGGGTGTCCCGGGTTCGGTCGGCAATGCAATCGGCCCGGAACGCGCGGCCATCAGCCGGGTGATTTCGCGCTCGGCATAATGCGCGAGCTTGCGCGCGCCGGCCTTGGTGAAATACACGCCGTCATGGGAGCGCAAGCGGCGGGTCTGGCCTTCGAAGTCGGGACCCTGCTGCAGGAAGCGGCCGCCTTCGTCGACGAAACCGTCCCAGACGTCGACATAGGTGATGCCGGCCTTGCCGGCGGCGTCGCGATACAGTGAATTCAGGAATAGCGTGTCCGACATCGACTTGGAACCGCGCACCCCGGGCAGGCCGACCCACAGCACTGGAACACCCTTGGATTTCAGGACGGCGATCATCTCTTCGATCTTGTTGACGTAGAGCTCGGTCCAGCGTTCGTCGCGAAACTCATGGAGACGGTTCGTCGCGCGCGTGCTCTTCTCCGGCGCGACGATCGACGGAACATCGTCGTCGGCGGCATCATCGGAGGCGTCGGCCACGTCATCCGGCTTCGCGTCGCCGGGTTTGACGTTGGTTTTGGCGCGGGCGTCCTTCTTGTCGCCCTCTTTTTTCGATTTTTCGACCGCCGGTTCGCGGATGGCGACGCGGTCATTGAGCCCGAGCATGACGATGATGGCGTCCGGGT
Source organism: Pseudomonadota bacterium (assembly GCA_043811435.1). GTDB lineage: Bacteria > Pseudomonadota > Alphaproteobacteria > Rhizobiales > Xanthobacteraceae > Bradyrhizobium. The sequence goes on along the minus strand of JBDRNF010000044.1, from coordinate 16,675 downwards.
TTTCCTCGGCGAGGATGTCCTTTGCCGCGGCCGCCCAGTCGGCCGGTTCGCCCCTGGTCTGATACCTGATCAGGCCGGAGACCGTGCGATGCTTGCGGATCACGCCCATCTCCGGCTGCTCGGAATAGGCATTCTCAAGGCCGTAGGCGAGCCAGTCCGCCATGGCGTCGCCCAGCACCAGCAAGTTGCGCTCCGGCACGATGTTCGGGTCGCGCTTGTCCGGCGGCGGTGCCCTGGAATAGTTCTCGGCCCGCCTCGGCGCCGGCGCCGGTTGCTTGAATGGCGCGAACAGGTCGCCGCCGAACCAGCCGCCGCCCCCGCCGCGCGGCGCCGCCTGCCGGGGCGGTCCGCCAAAATTGAAAAACTGCGCGGATGCCGGCCCGACGATCCCGACCAGCAACGCAACCGCAACCGCCAGCGCGATCAGCGGGCCGGTTTCGGTGAACACCCGGAAAAAGGACTTCCCTGAAGAAGATTTGGGCTTTTGCATTCGGATCAATCGCGATTGGAAGATCAGGGCATCGCTATAATAGCGGAATCAGGCCGCAAGCGGGCAGATTTCCTGCCATAAACCGGGCATCGGCCGTCGCCGTCAAGGCCGGGCCGGAAATGCCGTGTTCAAGGTTACTTTCGCAGGCCGAAAGCTGCCTTTACCGGCCCCTGAGCCGCTCCAGCACGTCGGAGGAGGCAAATCCGTCCGCCGGCGCCCCGATCGAGGCCTGGAAGCCGCGCAGGGCTTCGCGGGTGTGGCCGCCGAACTGGCCGTCTGGGGTGCCGCGATAGAAGCCGCGCTGGGCCAGGAGCTGCTGCAGTTCCAGCCGCTCGGCGCGCGACAAGGTGCGCTCCTGCCGCGGCCATGGCTGCACGAACGGCGCGCCGCCGCGCAGGCGGTCGGCGAAATGGCCGATCGCCAGCGCATAGGCCTCTGCCGGGTTGTATTTCATGATCACCCGGAAATTCTGCTGCATCAGGAATCCCGGTCCCTCGGCACCGGCCGGCGCCAGCAGATAGGCCCTGTTGGCCGGGTTCGGGAACGGCTGGCCGTTGGCGCGCTTGAGCCCGAGATGCTCCCATTGCGCCATCGTCATCGCCTTGGCACGGTCCGCCAGCATGTAGTTGAAGTTTTTGGGGATCACGACCTCGTAGCCCCAGGTCTGGCCGGCCTGCCAGCCGGATTTCTTCAGGTTGTTGGCGGTCGAGGCGATAAGGTCGGCGGGATTGTCGACCACGTCGCGACGGCCGTCGCCGTCGGCGTCCACCGCGTAGCGCTTGAAGGCGGTCGGCATGAATTGCGTCGGCCCGAATGCGCCGGCCCAGGAACCGCGCAGCTGTTCGGGGCGCAAATCGCCGCGATGCAGGATTTCCAGCGCCGAGAGGAACTCGTCCTTGAAGTATTTCTGGCGACGGCCGACGCAGGCCAGCGTCGCGGTGGAATTCAGCACGCTGCGATCGCCCATCATCGTCGAGTAATTCGATTCGATGCCCCAGATCGAGGCGATGATATAGCGGTCGACGCCGTAGGCTTTCTCCACGGCGTCGAACTGCGGCTTGTATCTGGCGAGCACCTCGCGGCCCTTGGCGAGCCTGACGTCGTTGACCAGAATGTCGAGATAATCCCACACCGACTTGGTGAATTCCGGCTGCGAATCCATCAGGTCCATGAGACGCAGGTCGGGCGCGAGCCCGGCAGTGAAGCGCTGGAAACTGTCTTGCGAGATGCGGCGCCTGGCGGCATCGGGCCACATCGAAGCGACGCAACGGTCGAAATTCGCCGCGGCCTCGCGTATCGCGGACGCCGTCATCAGGGGATGGCCGGAGGCGCCGTCCTCGCCGGTCCACGGCAACGGGGCGCTGCCGGTGGCGGGCGCAGGTCGCGCCTGCGCCGGCGGTATGGAATTCTGCCCGGAGAACATGTTGCCGAACAGATTGGGAAGCCCGCCGCCGGAGGATTGGGCGCGGGCCGCGCCGGCGCACAGGGTCTCGCCGGCGAGCAACAGCGTCGCCGCGACCGCGAGCACGCCAGCCCGGCTAATTCTCGATGGTGCCGTCCGCCGCATATCCTGTCGTTCCCCAAAAATGTCGTGTCGTTCATCCCGTGGCCAGAAGGCCCGCTCACGGTTGCCAATAGCTTAACAAGGGCCGGATTTTGTTTCTTGCCCGTTTGCGGGCAGGACAGGGAACCATCATCATACATCCGCCTTTGTTCCCGGCTGCAAACCGGTTACCAACATGCGATCAAATGGCGCGTTCCCCAAGGACCCTTCCCCAAGGGCCCTGACCCAGGCTCCTCAAAGGCATCCCGACCCCTCATGAAAATCCGCAAAGCCGTATTCCCGGTCGCCGGCCTCGGCACCCGCGTCCTGCCCGCCACCAAGGCGATGCCGAAGGAAATGCTGACCATCGTCGACAAGCCGCTGATCCAGTATGTGTTCGACGAAGCCAGGGAGGCCGGCATTGAACATTTCATCTTCGTCACCGGCCGCAACAAGGGCGTGATCGAGGACCATTTCGACCGCATGTTCGAACTCGACACTACGCTGGCCGCGCGTGGCAACAAGAAGGCCGAGATCGAGATCCTCGCCCGCGACCAGCCCATGGCCGGCGCCACCAGTTTCACCCGGCAGCAGGCGCCGCTCGGGCTCGGCCACGCGGTGTGGTGCGCGCGCGATATCGTCGGCAACGAGCCGTTCGCGGTGGTGCTGCCGGACGAACTGGTGCTGAACACCCCGGGCTGTCTGGCGCAGATGATCGAGGCCGCCAACCAGCTCGGCGAGAAATCGAACCTGATCGCGGTCGAGGAAGTTCCGGCCGATCTGACGCACCAATACGGCATCTGCGGCATCGGCAGGCGCCACGCCGACAACCTGTTCGAGGTCGACGGCATGGTGGAGAAGCCGCCCCAGGGCACCGCGCCGTCCCGTCTTTCGATCACCGGCCGCTACATCCTGCAGCCGGAGATTTTCAAGATCCTGGAAACCCAGGAGCGCGGCGCCGGCGGCGAAATCCAGCTCACCGATGCGATGATCGGGCTCGCCAGGACGCAAGGTTTTTACGGCGTGGAGTTCGAGGGCGAGCGGCATGATTGCGGCTCCAAAGCAGGCTTTCTCCGCGCCAACATCGCCTTCGGCATGGCGCGGCCCGATTTGCGCGACGGCCTGCGCGCGGCGATGAAGCACTATCTGGAGAAGTGAGAGGCGTTCGCTGATCCAGGGGCTTCATCCCCACCGGCCGTCATCCTGAGGTGCTCGCCGTCTTCGGCGAGCCTCGAAGGATGAGAAGCAGGGACGGAGCGCGCTGACATCCTTCGAGGCGCGCCAAGGGGCGCGCACCTCCAGCGATAACGGCGAAGCCGTTACGCGGGGATGACGGCGTCATTCGCCGAGGGGCTTGTGCGACGCTCCTAAGCCACCAGCGACAGCAGCGGCACGGTGGCGACCACGCAACGGTTGCGGCCGCTGGCCTTGGCCGCGTAAAGGGCCTTGTCGGCGGCTCCGATCAGTTCGGACCATTCCAGGGTGACGTCCGGCGTCAGGCTGGCGACGCCGATGCTGACGCTGGTGTGCTCCGACCATTGATGGACTTTCAGCCGGATGGTTTCGGCCACCTCAAGCGCTTGTTGAGCCGAGAGCGCCGGCAGCAGCACGGCAAACTCCTCGCCGCCGTAACGCGCGGCGCAATCGCCGGCGCGCCGCACCGAATCCGAGATGCAGATGGCGATGCCGATCAGCACCTCGTCGCCGGCCTGATGTCCGAAGGTGTCGTTGTAGACCTTGAAATGGTCGGCATCGATCATCAGCAGCGCGACCGCGGTTTTCTGGCGCATGGCGCGCCGCCATTCGGCATCGATCGAGGCGTCGAACTTGCGCCGGTTGGTCAATCCGGTGAGCGCGTCGGTGGTCGCGAGTTCCTCGAGCTTTTCCTCCGCTTGCGCGCGGCGGCCGATTTCGCGGGCGAGAAACAGCGTCACGCCGAGCACGAACACGATCAGCGCCGCCACGATCGCGGCGATCCGGATCGCTTCCGTCCGCCACAGGCTCAGGATGCTGTCCAGGGGCTTTCCGACCACGACGTTGAGCGGACCTGTGCCGTCGTGCCGGACATACAGCCGCGGCATCGGATCCACCGGGCCTGTCCCCGCATACGATCCGCTGTTCATGTTCGCCGGGTTCCAGCTCGCCCGGTCCGCCAAATTCCTGCCGATGATGTCGGGGTCGAACGGCCGACGCATGATGACGGTGCGGTCGCTGCGCAACACGGTGATGGTATCGTCCGGGCCGAGGCTCAGGCGGCCGAACAGATCGTGGAAATAGCTGAAGCGGATCGAGCCCGCGACCACGCCGAGGAAGCTTCCGTCATCACCGGTGATGCGCCGGCTGAGCACGATGGCGAAGGCGCCGCGATGCAGCATCGGCTTGCTGATGAAGAGACCGGAGTCGGGATTGTCGCGATGGACCTGGAAGTATTCCTCGTCGCCGCGATTTTCCGGCAGCGGATCGAGGCTCGAGGCATCGACCGTCAGCCGCCCCGCGGCGTCGAACACCTGAAGCGCGCCGAAGTGCTTGGCGCTCGCGGCGCGGTCGAACAGGATCAGGTGCAGGATCGGTTTGCTGAGTTCCTTGATTTCCGGCAGGATCATGTTGCTGGCGGCGGCGCGCAGCGTCAGGTCGAACAGTTCGATATTGCGGTTGATGTCGGAATCGACGCCGGATGCGAGATTTTCCAGCATCTGGCGCGCCAGCGCTTCCTCGCCGCGCCGCATGTCGAGCATGACGTTGGCGCAAATCGCGGAGAAGCCGATCACCGTCGCCACCGACGAGATGATCAGCAATTTCCCCGATAGCCGCCAGGGCCGCCTGGCCGCCTCCGTGCGCCATCCAAACAGCATGGTCCGCTCCCGATGCTCCTGAATGCACCGGATTCATTGCCGCAGGCTTAAGTGGCGACAGGGATGCGGTAATGAGTTAACGATTCGTTGCCGGAACCGGAAAGTGCAGGTCTATGGCTTGGCATCTCAGGGCATCCGGCGGAATTGCCGGATCGAGGCTTGATCCTACTACGGCAATGCCGTAGTATCCGGTTCCGATGCAGACCGTCGTGGAAACGCCGTCCTATCTCGCCGACGCGGAGCGCCTGTTTTCGCCGGAAGAACGCGGGGCTATCGTGGATCGTCTTGCCGCCGACCCTGCTTGTGGCGTGGTTATTCCCGGCAGCGGCGGTATTCGCAAGGCGCGGTTTGGCTTCGGCGCGCGAGGCAAGAGCGGCGGCGCGCGAATTATCTATCTGTTCAGTGGCGCTAGCCTGCCGGTGTTCATTCTGGCGGTTTTCGCCAAGAACGAGAAAGCCAATCTTTCGGCGGCTGAACGTAATGCTCTGGCCAGTATGATCGCCGACATGATCGAAGACTACAGGAGACAAAAATGACGAAGGATGCGTTTGACAAGATCAAGGCCGGGCTCGGCGAGGCCAAAGCCTATCTTGATGGATCCGGCAGCAAACGCGGTTACGGGATTCATGTTCCGGCGCGGGTTAACGTGAAGAAGATCCGCACGCGGCTCGGCCTCTCGCAAGAGAGTTTTGCGCAAACCTACGGGTTTGCGCTCTCAGCCGTGCGCGATTGGGAGCAGGGTCGCCGCCAGCCGGAACGCAGCGCGCGCATCCTGCTCAGAGTCGTGGAAAAGGAGCCGGAGGCCGTAACGCGCGCCTTGGCGAAAACAGCTTGACCATCTACCGAGGACGCCCGTGAACGATTATGATCCGCTGCGTGATTACCTGAAACGGCAGACGCTCCCCGAATTCGTGCTGAGCTTCGAAAAGATCGAGGAGATCATCGACGCGGCGCTGCCGCGCGCGGCGCACCGCGCGTCGTGGTGGGAAACGCTGCGCAGCCCGCAGGAAAAGATGCCGCAGCGCGAAGCCTGCCTCGAAGGCGGCTACATCGCGACGAGGATGGCGGACGGCAAGAGCGTGCGGTTCAAGCGGATGAAGTGAGGGCTGGTCGCGCAAATCACTGTCGTCCCTGCGCACGCAGGGGACCCATAATCCAGGTCGGCTATTGGGCGACGGCTGTTTGATCAAAGTATTATCGCAGTCCATTGACGGCACGGCGTATGGGTCCCTGCGTTCGCAAGGGACGACGAGATTTAACTAGCGGCCTCCGGCCGCTCTTCCGTCAGGAACCGCATCGCGGCATCCGCGTCCATCGACCCGCCGAAGGCAATGCCCTGCACGTATTCGCAGCCCGGTTGATAGAGCTCGACCGCATCGGAGTCGATCTCGGTGTCTTCCGCGACCAGCGCGCTTCAGCACCCGAGGGTCCGTCAGTTTTATATTGTTTCTAAACCGTTCCGCGCCCGCAACCTTGTGAGTTATCCGGACGAACTGCATAGTTGCCGCGTATCCACCTCAACTCGGCATTGATGCAGCACATCTACGAGCACATCTTCGAGACGTTCCGCGTCGTCGATTATGACGATAGTTCCATCGTCGATCAGTTTGCGGCTCAGGCGCAGTGGCTGGAGTCGCCGGGCTGTCTTTTCCAGCGCAACAATCTGGTATTGAGCAGCCGGATACGGACCGAAGGGGTCATCAAGGCGGGGCTTTTCATCTCGGTGGTGCTCAAGGGCTCAGGTGGCGGGGGGCCCAGTCAAGGCACCGATCAGGTGCGCTATTCGGATGATTCCATCATGGTCATGGCGCTCAGGGAGCCGGTGCTTTGGCACGGCGATGCGCCCCGCGGCGCGCACATGCAGGTTGCCGGCATGGCCTTTCCCGCTTCGTCGCTGGAGCGGCTCGGGTTGAGGGACGAGTTCATCGGACTGTTCGACGCTCAAAATCAGGCTGCCCGGAATCAAGTCGCCCAGAATCAGAACGTATTCGTCGCTTCGCTGAAGGCATCGCCCCGAATCAAGGCCATTGCCATGGAGATGATTTCTCCGGTGGCTGTGGGCCGGTCCGCCGAACTCCTGCTGTCGGCGCATGCCATGGAGATATTGGTCCGAACCCTGTTGTCGCTACGCGGCAACCCGGGACCAGGTCACGTATCCGACCAGAATCGCTTGCGCCTGCAGGCGGTTGGCGACCTGATCAGATCCGACCTGCGGCATCCCTGGACCGTCGCCGAGCTGGCTCGACATGCGGGATTGGGCCGCCGCACGTTCAATGCGCAGTTTCACCAGATGTATGGCACCAGCGCCGCGGAGTTTCTCAGAACCAGTAGGCTCGGCTTCGCCCGGGAAGCTCTGCTGCATCAGGGATTTTCGGTCACGGAGGCGGCCTACGCCGTCGGCTATACCAACCCCGCGAATTTTTCCACCGCGTTCCGCAAGCAATTTGGATGCGTGCCGAGCAGTTTTCATCGCGACAGGTTCTCCTGACGCCCGTCTGGAAGCAATCAAAACGCGGTCAAAGGCTTTTTGCGCGAACGCAAAGGCGATCGGGAGTCAAATCTGCTCTCTCAACCCCGGGACAGTTGGTTCACGGGGGCGTGTGCGATGAAGCGTGATTATGTGAGGCCGTCAGCATGGGGTGCGGCGACGAAGGGTTTTTTCTGTGTAACGGTGTTCGGCCTGAGCATGCAGGTCGGACCGGTCGCGGCGCAGTCCGGCCGGGCGTTGCCACCAGTCACGATCGATGCACCGACGCCGCAGGCAGCGCGTCCGACGCAACCATCGAGAAGAGCCGCGCGATCGCAGCGCGCGCGGCGGACCGCCATGCCCGCGCGGCAGCAGAGCGTGGAGCCCGCCGCTCGCGCCGCGGTTGGTGAGCGCGCCAATGGACCTGTTGTCGGTTATCTCGCCAGTCAAAGCGGCACCGCCACCAAGACCGACACGCCTATTCTGACGACGCCGCAGTCGATCTCGGTGGTGACGAAGGACCAGGTGGAGGCGCAAGGCGCCCAGAGTGTGGTCGATGCGCTGCGCTATACGCCCGGCGTGACGGTCGATACCGCCGGCGCAACGACCTTCTACGATGCCGTCAGGATCCGGGGTTTTGACGCGCCACGCTATCTCGATGGCCTTCGGCTGCCGCTCGATCCCGGAACGCAATTCGCCTATCCGCGAATCGAAACCTATGGTCTCGAGCGACTGGAGGTTTTGCGGGGACCGTCGTCGGGCCTTTACGGCCAGACCGATCCCGGCGGCCTGATCAACATGGTCAGCAAGCGGCCGACAGCGACGCCGCAGCACGAGATTGCCGGCACGTTCGGTTCGTTCGACCGCTTCCAGGGTGCCTTCGATACCTCAGGGCCGATCGACAAGAACGGCGAATTTCTCTACCGCCTTGTCGGTCTCGCGCGGAGCACCAACGGACAACAGGACTTCGTGCACGAGGACAAGGTGTTCATCGCGCCGAGCCTGACGTGGCGACCGACCACGGACACGTCGTTCACGTTCCTCTCGCACTATTCGAACATCAAGAACAAGGGATGGCAGCAGTACGTGCCGGGCGGCGCATCGCTGCTGCCCAATCCCTTCGGCCGAATTCCGTATAGCCGCTACATCGGCGAGCCCAGCGTCGACGGCTACAAGCTGGAACAGTTTTCGATCGGCTATGCGTTCGAGCACCGGTTCGACAATAATCTGCAATTCAGGTCGAACTTCCGCTATTTCGACGTGTCGCAGAATCTGGCGGGCGTTCGTTCCGAAGGCATGCTTCCCGACTTCAGAACCGCGCTGCGGTCTTACAACTACGTGCAATCCGCCGCCCAGAACGTGGCACTGGACAATCATGTCCAGGCGGATTTCGCGACCGGTCCGCTGGTTCACAAGGTTCTCGTCGGGTTCGACTATCAGCGTCAGGCCTCGACATCCGACTACAAGTTCTCGATGATTGCGCCGATCGACGTATTCGCTCCGGTTTACGGTGCTTTTGTGCCGCCGGCGAGCACGCTGCCGTCCTTCATCAATACGGAAACCACGGCGAGACAGGCCGGCATTTATGCCCAGGACCAGGTCAAGCTCGATCGCTGGACCCTGACGATGACGGGTAGACAGGATTGGGCGCAGGCCGATACGGTCAGCAAGGGCTTCTTTCCGGCGCCAGGCACCTATCTGCAGAACGACAAGGCGTCGACCGGGCGGGTTGGCCTGAACTATCTGTTCGACATCGGTCTTTCGCCCTACGCCAATTATTCCACCTCGTTTGTGCCGGTTTCGGGCACCAACCAGTTCGGTCAGTCGTTCAAGCCGACCACCGGTGAAGGCGCCGAGCTCGGCGTCAAATTCAAGCCCTTCGGCTCCAACCTGATGCTGACGGCAGCGATCTTCGAACTCACCCAGCAAAACGTGCTGACTGCCGATCCGACCAACATCAACTTCAGTGTTCAGACCGGCGAGGCCCGCGTGCGCGGGTTCGAACTGGAGGCGCGCGGCAACATCACACGAGAACTGGAGATCGTCGGCGGCTACAGCAAGTACGATCCGCGGATTACCAAGAGCAATGACGGCTTCGTCGGCAAGTATATGAGCGGCGTCGCTATCGAAACGGCGTCGCTCTGGGCCAAGTACACGTGGCTTGACGGTCCGGTTGCCGGCCTTGGCCTGGGCGGAGGCGCCCGCTATGTCGGCGAAAGTTACGGTGACAACGCCAACACGATTTTCATTCCGGCTTACACCCTGTTCGATGCTGTCGTGAGCTTTGATTTCAAATACTTGCGGCCCGACCTGAAGGGCCTGAGTGCGCAGATCAATGCAACCAACCTGACCAACCGGTATTATGTGTCGAACTGCTTCACGGGCCTTGCCTATTGCGGCCTCGGCGCCGCGCGCACGGTGCTCGGAACCGTCAGATATGCCTGGAACTAGCTTGCCATGCTGACGGCAGGAACAAGGTCACTTCGCCGATGGAGCTTCGTCCATAAATGGACCAGCCTCATCTGCACGCTGTTCATGCTGTTGCTGTGCATTACCGGCCTGCCGTTGATTTTCCATCACGAGATCGACGATCTCCTGCATAGCGAGGTGAAGGCGGCCGATGTGCCTCCCGGCACGCCCACTGCCGACCTGGACCGGCTGCTCGCCAACGCGCTGGCGAACTCGACCCTCAAGTCGCCGCACTTCCTGATTTGGGATCACGACGATCCCAATGCGATGTTCGTCAGCGTCGGCGAACACATCACGTCGGATTCGACGAAAAACCGCTTTGTCCGGATGGATTTGCATACCGGCGCCTATCTCGATTCGCCCGACGTGACCGGCCGCTTCACCTACATCATGTTCAAGCTGCACGTCGACCTGTTCGCGGGATTGCCTGGCAAGCTTTTCCTGGGGTTCATGGGAATCCTGTTCTGTGTCGCGCTCATCTCCGGGATCGTGGTCTATGCGCCGTCGATGCGGAAGATGGATTTCGGCACCTATCGCCGGAACCGTCCGCGCATCGTGCGGTGGCTCGACGTCCACAATCTCGCAGGCATCCTGCTGGTGATGTGGACGCTCGTGGTCGGCTTCACCGGCGTGATCAACACCTGGGCCGATCTCGTCCTGAAGGCGTGGCAATACGGCCAGCTCGCGGAGATGACGGCGCAGTACCGCGACCGCACGCTGCCGGCGAAGCTGACGTCGGTTCAAGCCGCCGTCGACGTTGCGAAGCAGGCCGTGCCCGGGATGACGCCCAGCTTCGTTGCTTTTCCGGGAACGGTGTTCAGCAGCAAGAGCCACTACATCGTTTTCCTGAAGGGCGATACGCCGGTGACGTCCCGCCTGCTGAAGCCGGCCCTGATCGATGCGGAAACCGGCAAGCTGACCGACAGCCGCGACATGCCCTGGTACGTCACGACCCTGTTCATTTCGCAGCCGCTGCATTTCGGCGATTACGGCGGCATGCCGCTGAAGATCCTCTGGGCGCTGCTAGACATATTGACGATCTTCGTTCTGGGCACCGGCGCCTATCTCTGGCTGCGCAGGCGCAAGGCCGGCGTCAGTGTCGATCGTGCCGTGGCCCAGGGCTCTGCGGCAAATGTCCCGCAGACGTCCTCATGATGGCTGGCGTGAGAAGACATCGAACGCTTGGGCAGATTTTCGCGGCACCGATTGTCGTGGGAGTGCTGAGCGTCGTCGGCCTTGTTGCGGCCCTGATCGGCGATGGATGGTGGGACGCCCTGTCGTGGCTCTCATTGACCCTGCCGGTTGTGCTGTATTTTTTCTTCGTCGGGCGACGGAACCGTGTTCGGCTCACCAGGAAGTGACCGGGCCCGCGAGGTAGTCGGAGTCTACCTGCATTGCAGCAAGGTCTGAGTAGACTCTAGATCAGCTCGCCGCTTCCAGCCGCTCTTCCGTCAACAGCCGCATCGCGGCGTCGGCGTCCATCGGCTCGCCGAAGGCAAAGCCCTGCGCGTATTCGCAGCCGAGCTGATAGAGCTCGACCGCATCGGAGTCGGTCTCGGCGCCTTCGGCGACCACGTCCATGCCGAGGTCGTGGGCCAGCGCGATGATCGATTTCAGGATCACCGGGCGGGTGCCGCGGCTGGTGGTGCGCACGAAAGACTGGTCGATCTTGATGGTGTCGAAGGGAAAACGCTGCAGATAGGCCAGCGAGGAATGGCCGGTGCCGAAATCGTCCAGCGACAGTCCGGTGCCGAGTTCGCGGATGCGGGTCAGCATCTGCGCCGCGTGCTCCGGATTCTCCATCACGAGCGATTCCGTCAATTCCAGCTTCAGCGTGCCGCGGGCCACCGAGGAGCGCGACAACACGGTGCGGATGTCGTGGATCAGATCGTGCCGCAGCAACTGGCGCGACGAGACGTTGACGCTGGCGAAAATCGGTTCGCGCGAGCGCATCGCGCGCTGCCAGATCGCCAGTTGCTTCGCGGTCTGGTCCAGCACGAACATGCCGAGATCGACGATCAGGCCGATTTCCTCGGCGATCGAGATGAATTCCACCGGCGACATCCGGCCGAGCTTGGGATGATCCCAGCGCGCCAGCGCCTCGAAGCCGGCGATCGAGCGATCTTCCAGCCGCACGATCGGCTGGTACAGGATGGTGATTTCCTCGCGCTCGATGGCGCGGCGCAATTCGCTTTCCAGCGTGAGGCGGTCGGTTTTGCGCGCGCGCATCGCCGGCTTGTAGACGTCGATGCGGTCGCCGCCGATCCGCTTGGAATGATACATCGCCAGCTCGGCGTCCTTGATGATTTCGTCGGACAGCTGCGTCTGCGGATCGGAGAGCGCGAGGCCGATCGAGGCGGTGAGGAAGATCTCACGGTCATTGAAGGCGATCGGGGCGCGGATGGTCTTGCGGATGGTCTCGGCGAAGGCGGTGATGCGCGCCGAATCCTGTTCCGACATCAGGATCAGGCCGAACTGGTCGCCGGCCAGCCGCGCCAGCGTGTCCTGCGGCTTCAGGATGCGGGTCAGCCGCCGCGCCAGGGTCAGCAGGATGGAATCGCCGACCGCGATGCCGACGGAATCGTTGACCTGCTTGAAGCGGTCGAGGTCGATCACCATCAGCGTCGGCCGCAGGTTCGGCATGGTCTTGGCGAAATTGGCGACCGCGCCGAGCCGGTCGATGAACAGCTTGCGGTTCGGCAAGCCCGTGAGATTGTCATGCACGCTGTCATGCAGCATGCGCTCCTCGGCATTCTTCTGCTCGGTGACGTCGGTAAGCGTGCCGACCACGCGCGAGACCTCGCCGTCGGAGCCGACCACCGGGCGTGCCTTCAGCGCGAACCACATGAAATGGCCGTCAGGTGTGCGCAGTCTGAAGTCCTGCACCAGCCGGCCGCGGCGCTGGTCCAGCACGCTGTCCAGTGCCGCGCGAAAACGGTCCTGGTCGAGCGGGTGCAGCACTTCCAGCCATTTCGCGGCGGGGCCTTCCAGCGTGCCGCGCTTGAGCCCCAGCAGGCTCTCGGTTTCGGGGCTGGTGAACACCTTGTCGGCCGAGACGTCCCAATCCCAGATCAGGTCGCCCGAGCCGGTCAGCGCCAGCGCCCGGCGCTCGACGTCGGAAACCACGCCCGTGGTGGCGCCGCCGCCGGCGAAGGCGTGCTGCATCACGGTAAATCCGATCAGCATCACGATCAGCACGAGGCCGCCGAGCAAAGCAGGGCCGACGATGTCGTTGGTGACGGAGCCCGCCACCGTCATGCCGGCCGCGATTACCCAGACCACCAGGAGGAACCAGGTCGGGATCAAAAGCACCGCGCGATCGAAACCATGGGTCGAGAGATAGACGATCAGGGCAAAGCCGGCGAACGCGATCAGCACCAGCGACATCCGCGCGATGCCGGAGGCGACCGCGGGATCGAACAGCGCCAGCGCTACCAGCGAGCCGAGGAAGGTCAGCCATCCCACGGTGATGTGGGAATAGCGCACATGCCAGCGGCTGAGGTTGAGATAGGCGAACAGGAACACCAGCAAAGTCGCGGCCAGGATCGCTTCGCCCGCCGCGCGCCAGACGCGCTCGGCGTTGTTCGACATGTCGAGCACCTTGCCCCAGAAGCCGAAATCGACGCCGATATAGACCAGCACCGCCCATGCCAGCGCCGCCGCGGCGGGGAACATGATGCTGCCCTTGACCACGAACAGGATGGTCAGCACCAGCGCCAGCAGGCCGGAGATGCCGATCACGATGCCCTGGTACAGCGTGAACGAATTGACCTTGTCCTTGTAGGCGTCGGGTTCCCACAGATAGAGCTGTGGCAATTTATCGGTGCGCAATTCCGCGACGAAGGTGATGACGGCGCCCGGATCGAGCGTGATGCGGAAGATATCCGCGGTCGCGCTCTCCTGCTTCTCGGGACGGTCGCCGGTCGAGGGCGTGATGGTGGCGATGCGCGACAGTCCGAGGTCGGGCCACAGCAAGCCCGACGACACGATGCGATAGTGAGGCGCCACGATCAGGCGGTCGAGCTGGTCGTCGGTGTTGTTGGCGAGCGCGAACACCACCCAGTTCTGGCCGCCTTCGCGGGCGCGGACCTCGACGCGGCGGACGATGCCGTCGGTGCCCGGCGCGGTGGAAACCTGGATGCGGTCGGTCTCGCTGCGCTGATGATTGAGGACCGCGGTAAGGTCGATCGCAGCCGCGTCACTGCGAACGCTGACCGCGTCGACAGCGCGCGCCGACGGCGCGGCGGCAACAATCATGAGGCCCAGCGCGAGGGGCGCAAGGCACCTGATCAGACGCAAGTCAGTTCTCCGCAATCAGCCATGTGTCCGGGCGAAACGGGTCGACCGGCGTTGCGCGATAAATGACATGAATGTGAGGGAAATCAAAGGGTTTCCGGCCGCGCATCGCGCAACAGCGTTAAACCGCCAACACAATTTTGCCAATATGTTCGCTGGTCTCCATGCGCCGATGGGCGTCGGCGGCCTTTTCGAGCGGAAATGTGCTGTCCATGACCGGTTTGACCCGTCCGTCGCGCAACAGCGGCATCACCTTGGCCTCGATCGCGGCGACCATCGCCGCCTTGTCCGTATTGCTACGGGGCCGCAGCGTCGAGCCGGTGTGAAGCAGCCGTTTCACCATCACCTTGGAGAAGTTGACGGTGGCCTTGGGGCTGCCGCTCAGGAATGCGATCTGGACGATGCGGCCGTCGACCGCGGCGGCATCGTAGTTGCGGTCGATATAGTCGCCCCCGACCATGTCGAGAATGACATCGGCGCCGGCGCCATTGGTCGCCTTCTTCGTGGCCTCGACGAAGTCCTCGGTCTTGTAGTTGATCGCAAGGTCAGCCCCGAGCCTGGTGCAAGCGTCGGCCTTGTCCTTCGATCCGACGGTGACGATCACTTTGGAGCCAAGCGCTTTTGCCAATTGGATCGCCATGGTGCCGATGCCGGACGAGCCGCCATGGATCAGCAGCGTCTCGCCGGGCTTGAGCGCGCCGCGCTCGAACACATTGTGCCAGACCGTCATCAGGGTTTCCGGGATGGCACCGGCTTCCTGCATCGACAGAGCAGGCGGCACCGCCATCGCCTGCGCATCCTGTGCGATGCAATATTGCGCGTAGCCGCCGCCGGCCACCAGCGACATCACCTTGTCGCCGAGCTTGTGCCGGCTGGAACCCGCGCCGAGCGCAACCACTTCGCCTGATATCTCGAGCCCGGGCAGGTCGCTGGCGCCGGGCGGCGGCGGATAGGTGCCGGAACGCTGCGCCACGTCGGGACGGTTGACGCCCGCGGCCAGAACCTTGACCGGGATCTCGCCCGGACCGGGCACCGGCAGCGCGCGGGTTTCGGGCACCAGAACCTCGGGACCGCCGGGCTTGCTGATGCCGACGACGGTCATTTGCGTGGGCAGCTTTTCCATGGTTTTTCCTATGGCCAGGGCAGGAAATTCGAACAGGGCACCTGATTAGCCAGCCGCGCTCCGGCTGGCAACCGCCTCCCTGAATGTCGAGCATGAGGTCGCAGGCATGGCCATCGAGGACGACGACAAACCGAGAAAGAAAGTCACCCACGAGATCGGACAGGACCTGTCGCTGCTGTCGGTCGAGGAACTGGCCGAGCGCATCGCGCTGATGCAGCAGGAAATCGAGCGGCTGCAAACGGCGATGACGAAGAAGCGCGCGTCAAAGGACGCGGCGAACAGTTTTTTCAAGACGTAGGGAATTGAGCGCGATCCCCCCGTCGTCCCGGATCGGCGTCCGCTTGCGCTCACTTGTCCGGGACGACGGTTGAGGGGCGCGCCAATGCCGTCGCGCCATGCGGTCCCAGCCACTCGGCCAATGGCCGACATGGCAAAGGAACCCTGAACAAAACCGCTCGTTTACGGTGCATTAAGCTTTCTCGATTATGACTTTGATTGTCCTTGTTTGGACACCGAGTGGCTCCTGTCCACTCTGTTTGACGCCTCCCTGTTATCAACTTCAAAAGCCGCCAGAAATGGCGGCTCTTTTTTTGGCGTCCGCGGTACCTCACTGGAAACCATAAACACGCATGCGGCTGGACTCTCGTCCGCCGGCGCGTAATGATTTGTTCATCATAAGCCGGCGGCCATTCACGCTGGCGTCGTAAACAGTAGCGTGAGGCGTTAACCATGTCCGACCGTTCGCAAAGCGAAACCGCTCTCGTCCAGTTCAGCGAGAGGCTGACCAACTCGGTGGCGTTCGGCAGCCTGTTCCGCGAAGGCATGGATCTGGTCGAGGAGACCGCGGCCTATCTCGATGGCGACGGCCACACCGAGGCGAAGGCGCTCGACCGCTCCGTCAGCCTGACTTACGCGACCGAAAGCATGCGGTTGACCACCCGCCTGATGCAGCTGGCGTCATGGCTGCTGCTGCACCGCGCGGTCAAGGAAGGCGAGATGACGCTGTCCCAGGCCAACCGCGAAAAGACCAAGGTCAAGCTGAGCGCCGCCGACCCCGGCCCGGACGACATCATCGAAAAGCTGCCGCTGCAGTTGCAGGAGCTGATCGCCCGCTCGATGGCGCTGCAGACCAAGGTCCGCCGCCTCGACACCACGATCCATGCGCCGGCGTCCGAACGCGCCGCGATCGGCAATCCGCTGGTGCCGCAGCTCAATCGCCTGAAGGCCGCGTTCGAACGCCAGAGCGGCTGAGGCCGCTCTCAGCGAAAAACTCTGGATCTGTAGGGTGGGCAAATCCTACTGAGTCAATTGGTCGCTAATTAAATTGGCGAGGAATCAGTTAGTTATCGAGCTTCGAGCTTGGCATGGAGGCTAAGATGGGTCTCGGAAGCGAAGAAAGATTTGGGCGCTACGTTGAAGCGCTTGGGAGCGTCAT
>JBDRNF010000043.1:0-7027 GCA_043811435.1 Pseudomonadota bacterium | reverse complement strand
CGGTCGTCTGTCGTTACAAAGCTCTATACATCCGCCCGCCACGTTGGGCCGCGGCGTTTGGGCCCCTGCGTTCGCTGGGACGACGAGGGTTGGGTACTTCATCATTTCTTCACCAGCGGGCAGCGCGACGCTTCCAGCGGCTGGAATGCATCGCTGCCGGAAACCGTGCCGACCAGCTTGTAGTAGTCCCAACGTCCCTTGGACTCCGACGGCTTCTTGACCTCGAACAGGTACATGTCGTGCACCATGCGGCCGTCGTCGCGGATCTTGCCGTTTTTGGCGAACATGTCGTTGATCGGCGTCTCCTTCATCACCTTGATCACCGCCGCCGCATCCGTCGTGCCGGCGGCCTTCACCGCTTTCAGATAATGCAGCACCGAGGAATACACGCCGGCCTGGGCGGTGGTCGGCGGCCGCTTCCGGCGTTCCATGAAGCGCTTTGAAAACGCGCGCGTCTCATCGTTGAGATCCCAGTAGAAGGCTTCGGACAACAGCAGGTTTTGCGCGATCTCGAGGCCGATGCTGTCGATATCGGTGATGAAGACGAGTAGCGGCGAGGCCTTCTGCCCGCCCTTCATCAGGCCGAATTCGGCAGCCTGCTTGATTGCGTTGATGGTATCGCCGCCGGCATTGGCGAGACCGATCACCTTGGCCTTCGATGCCTGCGCCTGCAACAGGAACGAAGAGAAGTCCGATGTATTGAGGGGGTGGCGAACGCTGCCCAGCACCTTGCCGCCATTCTTCACCACCACATTGGTGGTGTCCTTTTCCAGCGCCTGTCCGAAGGCATAGTCGGCGGTCAGGAAGAACCAGGTGTCGAGGCCGGACTTGACGGCCGCAAGTCCCGTCACATTGGCCTGCCCATACGTGTCGTAGGTGTAGTGCACGGTGTAGGGACCGCACGCCTCATTGGTGAGCGCGACCGTGGCCGGTCCATTAAAAATGATGAGCTTGTTGCGTGCTTTTGCGATCTCGCCCGCGGCAAGCGCGGTTGCGGAAGCCGCGACATCGAAGATCATTTCCACGCCCTGGTTGTCGAGCATGTCGCGCGCCAGGTTGGACGAGACGTCGGCCTTGTTGAGATGATCGGCGACGACGATCTCCACCTTGCGGCCCAGCACCTCGCCGCCAAAATCCTCCACCGCCATCTTCGCCGCGGTCTCGCTGCCCGCCCCGGTGATGTCGGCATAAAGTCCGGACATATCGAGGATGCCGCCGAGCTTTAACGGAGGTTTTGCCTGAGCGAAGGCCGCTGTTGCCGACAACACCAGCGCCGATGCCAGAACACCCGAAAACAACCGTCTCATCAAAGCCTCCCTGCGAAGGGCCGCATTCGTTGCGGCCTCACTTCTGTTGCGGTGATCATGCCGGAACCGCCACGCAGCAGCAAGGCGCGCGGCGGCGCGGCAGGCATGCTGTGGCCTAGAGACGTGGCGGGCATTTTTCCGCAAAGCGGAATGGTCGGAAGAGACTCTATCAACGATTCGTCCCTGCGAACGAACGCAGGGACCCATACTCCGTGCACTATCGTTCAAGTACGGATGCACCAACCTTCCGCAACAATTACGACGGTGGTTATGGGTCCCGGCTCAGCGTTCGCTTTCGCTCGCTTGGCCGGGACGACGATGGTGGGTTACGTGCCGCAAGCGGCCCTCACCCCAGCAGCCCTTTCCCCGGAACATGGTTCAGCTCCAGCCTGATGCCATCGGGATCCTCGAACAGCAGCGAGTAATATCCCGGCGCCCATTGGTCCTCGCGCGGCGCGCGAATGATTTTGACACCGTCGAGCGTGCCAAGGAAGGCGTGCAGTTCGTCGACATCGGCGCGTTCGCGGGCGCGGAAGCACAGATGGTGCAGGCCGACGCGATTTTGCTCGAAGGCGGCGCCCGCATGCTCCGGCGACGGCGCGCGGATGCCGACCGCGGTGCGGCCCCCGACGCAGTAATAGGTCGTCTCGGTATCCATCACCGGCTTCAACCCGAGAAACGGCAGCAGCTTTCTGTAGAACGCGCGGGAGCGTTCGAAATTCGACGCGGTGAGAAAAACATGCGCTATGCCGTTGACTTCCATCGTCTCCCCCTTCGTCAGCAGACCAATCTCGGCTAAACTCTACGCGCCGATCGCAGCCAGCATACAGGAACAGGTCCGATCCCAAGCAGCATTCACCCGGTGACCCCAGCGCAGGCGCTATGCGCCGGGTTTGCCGTGGCATTGGTGTGGCTGCTGGCCGCCGCCGCACCGGCTGATGCGGCGGGCTGCTCGTTCGAACCGCAGGGCGAGGGCCGCGTCGCCGCCGTGATCGATGCGCGCACCTTTCGGCTGACGGACGGCCGCGAGATCAGGCTCCTCGGCATCGAGCCGGTCGCCGGCACCAAAGCCGGCCGTACGGCGGCGCTGGCTGCCATCATCGCGGGGCGCGAAGTGACGTTGTCGGGCGACGATGACAGCCCTGACCGCTACGGCCGCCAGCCCGCTTTCGTTCATCTCGCCGGCGCTGCGACGCCGGTGCAGGGCACGCTGCTCGCTCAAGGCGAGGCACTGGTATCGGCCGATGTTGCCGACAAGGACTGCGCCGCGACGCTTTTGGCCGCCGAGGCGGAGGCGCGCCGGGCCCGACGGGGAACCTGGGCCGATCCGGCAGCCATAAAAAACGCGGAAAGTCCGGGCGATATTTTGACCGGGATCGGGCGCTTCGCGGTGGTCGAGGGCAGGGTTTTGTCGGTCAGGCAGGCCGGGGCAACGACTTATGTGAATTTCGGCCGCAACTGGACACGCGACTTTGCCGTGACTATTTCAAGGCGGGCGGCGGCCGCGCATGAAGCGGCCGGGATCCGCCTTAAGTCCCTGGAAAATCGGCGGATTCGGGTCCGCGGCTGGGTCGGGGCGCGGGGTGGTCCGCGAATCGAAGTGCTTCGGGTGGGGCAGATTGAAGTGCTTGGCGGGAATTAGCCCGCCGGCAGGATACGGGTACTGACGTGACGGGTGCTGCGGGACGGCGCGACGGGGGAACAGAACGCCGGTTTTGGGCTGCGGGCGCACTGCTGTGCGCGGTTCTGGCGCTTTCCGGCTGCGGCGGTGTCGACCGCTTCACCACCGCCCCTCCGACATTGGGCAGTCCGGCCAAGCCGGCGCGCACCGTGGCGCAGACGCCTGCCGCCGAGCGCGAGCATGAACGCATTCTATCCTCCTATGGCGGCGCCTATGACGACCCGCGGCTGGAAGCCCTGATCAGCAAGACCGTCGACCGGCTGGTGGCGGCCTCGGATCGTCCCGATCAGGCTTACAAGGTGACCATCCTCAATTCCGGCGCGGTCAACGCCTTCGCGCTGCCGACCGGCCAGCTTTACGTCACCCGCGGCCTGGTCGCGCTCGCCAGCGACACCTCGGAACTGTCCTCGGTGTTGAGCCACGAGATGGCCCATGTGCTGGCAAAGCATGCCTCGATCCGCGAGGACCAGGCGCGGCAGGCCGCCGTCGTCACCCGCGTCGTCACCGACATGGGCAACGATCCCGATCTGACCGCGCTGGCGCTGGCCAAGACAAAACTGACGATGGCGAGCTTTTCGCGCGCCCAGGAGTTCGAAGCCGACGGCATCGGCGTCGGCATTTCCGCCCGCGCCAAGTTCGACCCCTATGGCGCGGCGCGCTTCCTGACCTCGATGGAGCGCAACGCAGCCCTCAAGGCCGGCAAGACCTCGCTCGACCCCCGCGCGCAGGATTTCCTGTCGTCGCATCCGGCGACGCCCGAGCGGGTGCAGAACGCGCAGAATTCGGCGCGGCAGTTTTCCTCGCCGGAGGGCGGCGAACGCGACCGCGAAACC
This sequence comes from Pseudomonadota bacterium, assembly GCA_043811435.1. GTDB lineage: Bacteria > Pseudomonadota > Alphaproteobacteria > Rhizobiales > Xanthobacteraceae > Bradyrhizobium. The sequence continues at coordinate 3,206 of JBDRNF010000043.1, read as the reverse complement.
TATCTCGCCGCGATCGACAACATCGTCTATGGCGAAGACCCGAGCGAAGGTTTCGTGCGCGGCCGTCGCTTCCTGCATCCGAAGCTCGGCTTCACCTTCGCAGCCCCCGAGACCTTCACGCTGGACAATACCGCGCAAGCGGTGATCGGCGTGCGCGAGGGCGGCACCCAGGCGATGCGCTTCGACGTGGTGCGGGTGCCGTCGGAGCAGACGCTTTCCGACTATCTCAATTCCGGCTGGATGGAGAATGTCGAGAAGGGCTCGGCGGAGGAATTGACCATCAACGGCTTTCCCGCGGCGTCCGCCACCGCGCGCGGCGATCAATGGCAATTCAAGGTCTATGCGCTGCGCTTCGGCAGCGACGTCTACCGCTTCATCTTTGCGGCGAAGCAGAAGACCACCGAGAGCGACCGCAACGCCCGCGAAACCGTGAATTCGTTCCGCCGCCTGACGCTGGAGGAAATCCAGGCCGCGCGGCCGCTGCGCATCAAGGTCATCACCGTGCAGCCCGGCGACACCGTGGAATCGCTGGCGCACCGGATGTCCGGCGTCGACCGCCCGGCGCAGCGTTTTCGGATTTTGAACGGGCTGGAAGCCAACGGCCAGGTTAAGGCGCGCGATCGGGTGAAGATCGTGGTGGATTGAGGCGCGGGCTGTCGTCACCCGGCGCAGACCGGGTGACCCAGTATTCCAGAGACGGTCGAGATAAATCGAGAAGCCGCGGCGTACTGGATCGCCCGGACTACGCCGGGCGACGACAACTGAAGCTTTGTCGCGGGCGCCCATCCCAAGGACAACCGTTAGCAGCCGAATAAAAAAGCCCGGTCTTGCGACCGGGCTTTTCAATTCTCAGATCGGCGAAGCTGCGTTATGCCGCCTCGTCCGCTACCGCGGCGTCGTCGCCATCGGCGTCGGCATCTGCGTCACCGTCGGCGGCCTCGGTCTCGGCCTTGGCGCCGCGGCGCGGGCTCTTGGCGAGCTGGCCTTCGATTTCCTTGACCGCTTCGGTCTCGGTCGAATGCTGCACCACGGCGATTTCGCGCGACAGCCGGTCGAGGGCTGCTTCATACAGCTGGCGTTCGCTGTAGGACTGCTCGGGCTGCGAATCCGAACGATAGAGGTCGCGCACCACCTCGGCGATCGCGACGATATCGCCGGAATTGATCTTGGCTTCGTACTCCTGGGCGCGGCGCGACCACATCGTGCGCTTGACGCGGGCACGGCCCTTGAGGGTTTCCAGCGCGCGCTTGACCAGTGCCGGCTCCGACAGCTTGCGCATGCCGACATTGGCGACCTTCGCCGTCGGCACCCGGAGCGTCATCTTGTCCTTCATGAAATTGATCACGAACAGTTCAAGCCTGGCGCCGGCGATTTCCTGCTCTTCGATGGCCAGGATCTGGCCAACGCCGTGCGCGGGATACACCACGAATTCGTTGGTCTTGAAGCCCTGGCGCTGGGTCAAAACCTTCTTCGGCTCCTCGACCCGGGGGGCGGCGGCAACCGGCTTGGCGGCGGCAACGGGCTTCGCCGCAGCCTTCAACACCACAGGGGGCTTGGCCGCGGTCTTCGGGGTCAGGGCGACAGGCTTCTGAGCGACAGGCTTGGCGGCGACCTTCGAAGCAGTGGCCTTCGAAGCCGTCGCTTTCGCGGCAGTTTTTGCAGTCTTGTTTGGCATTGCGCTTCTTTTGTTTTTCGAGGATTTGGCAGCCGGGGCCTTTCGGGTCTCCTTGAGGGAAGTCCGGGCACGGCCTTTGGTTGCACTGCGGCTCACCGCAGCGGCTTTTTTCGTGGTCTTTGAAGCACTCTTTTTACGCGTTTTCTGTGACACAGCCTGCGCGCGGAAACTGCCACGCCCCTGTTCGATGTTTTTCACGGGAACCCGACGGCCACGGATACGCAATGGCTGGATTCGGCTAGTATTGTGTCCAATATAGCACATTTTCCGTAAAAATCAATGATTTACGCCCTGTCCGGGGGCGCCGGCAGGCGGTTTCGGCGATCTCACGCGGATTAGGGTTAAGCCGGTGCCAGCCGGGGGCTGCAACGGCCCGAATTCATCCCGGCGTCAACGCTTCAATTCAGTCGCCGCTTCCGGGCTCCGGAGAAAAATATTTCTCGAACTTGCCTGCCATGCCGTCGAACTCCTTGGCGTCGGCGGGTTCGGGCTTCTTCTGGGTGATGTTCGGCCAGGTCTTGGCGTACTCGGTATTCACCTCCAGCCACTTTTCCAGGCCGGGCTCGGTGTCGGGCTTGATCGCGTCGGCGGGACATTCCGGCTCGCACACGCCGCAGTCGATACACTCGTCGGGATGGATGACCAGCATGTTCTCACCCTCGTAGAAGCAGTCTACCGGGCAGACCTCGACACAATCGGTGTATTTGCATTTGATGCAGGCTTCAGTGACGACGTAAGTCATCCAAGGCTCCGAAACGGTCAGTTTTCAGTGGTTGCGTAGCGCAGGAACACCGCAGCCGCAAGTGAAGCGACACGTCCCGAATACGCGCTTTCCCGCATTCCTGCGCCAGCTTGAATGCGCTTGAAAGCAAATAGTTACCCTTGCAGTTACCCTTGCCTGCCCTGCAAATCGTCGTAGAGCGCCCGGGCCGCCGTCGCGTCGCCCCGCCGCTCCGCAAATCCGACCACCCGCAGCACGCGGACGCTGTTGTCGAGGGCGATGGTCAGGACGTCGCCGGCCTTGACGGCGTGGCCGGGCGCCTTCTCTCTGATACCGTTGAGGCGGACATGGCCGGCCTCGACCAAGGCAGCGGCGCTGCTGCGGGCCTTCACCACCCGCGCGTGCCACAGCCATTTATCGAGACGCTGGCGCTCCAAGCAACACCATCGAGAAAGGGATCAGTCCTTGCGGTTGGCGGCGAGTTGTTCCTTGAGCGCCGCCAGCTTTGCGAACGGCGAATTCGGATCGGCCGGACGGTCGCGCTCGCGCGGCGCGGCGGTGGTGGCCCATTGCCGGTGCGACGGACCGCTGTCGCGGCCGCCCTTGCCACCGAAGCCGCCCTTGTCGCGTCCACCGCCGCCCTTGTCGCGGTCGCGTCCCCCGCCGAATTTGCCGGGCGGCCTGTCCTGCGGCTTGCCCTGGGGTTTGCCTTCAAATTTTCCGGGCGGCCGGTCGCCTTCCCTGCCCTTGCCGGCAAAACGCTCGCGCGGCGGCCGGCCACTCCGGTTCTCGCGCGGCGGACTCGCCGGC
>JBDRNF010000042.1:0-17552 GCA_043811435.1 Pseudomonadota bacterium | reverse complement strand
GCGGGCTTGACCCGCATATCCACCATTATTCAAGAAAATCTTACCAAACAAGATGGATCGCCGGGTCAAGCCCGGCAATGACGGCTGGGGAGTCGCAGCAACTCGCACTACCCCAGCGCCCGCAATTCCCGGCGCAGCACCTTGCCGGTCGCGGTCATCGGCAGGGTGTCGGTGAATTGCACGAAGCGTGGATATTCGTGCGCGGCGAGCTGCACCTTGACGAAGTCCTGGATCTCGCGCGCCAGCGCGTCGCCGGGCGCAAAACCCGGGCGCAGCACGATCCAGGCCTTGATCGATTCAGTGCGGATCGGATCGGGAATGCCGACCACCGCCGACATCGCCACCGCCGGGTGCTTCATCAGCGTGTGCTCGATCTCCGACGGCCCGACGCGATAGCCGGCGGTCGTGATGACGTCGTCCTCGCGGCTGACATACCAGAAATAGCCGTCCTCATCCTGGATGCCGAGATCGCCTGTCAGCAGGAACTCGCCGGCGTATTTCTTCGCCGTGCCTTCCGGGTTGCGCCAGTATTCCAGCATGGTGCAGGGATTCGGCTGGCGCACCCCGATGATGCCGCGACTGCCGCGCGGCAACTCCTTGCCCTTCGCGTTGACGATGCGGACGTCGAAGCCGGGCGTCGCCTTGCCCATCGAGCCCGGCCGGATCGGAAACAGCCTTGAATTGCTGCCGATCACCAGATTGCATTCGGTCTGGCCGAACACTTCGTGGGCGTCGATGCCGAAGGTGGCGCGGACCCAGTCGAGCAGTTCGCCGCCCAGCGACTCGCCGCCGGTAAAGATACTGCGCAATCTGACGCCGTCGTGTTTGACGCCGGCCTGCCGCATCAGCTTCAGCGCGGTCGGCGGCAGGAACACGTTGCGGATGCCGTAATCGGCCATCATGGCCATCGCCGCCTGCGGCTCGAATTTCCGGGCGCGGTGGCCGACGATCGGCACCGCATGGTACCAGGCCGCGAACAGCGCGTTGATCAGCCCGCCGATCCAGGCCCAGTCGGCCGGCGTCCACATCAGGTCGCCGGGCCTGGGCAGGAAATCGTGGCACATCTCGACATTCGGCAGATGGCCGAGCACGACGCGGTGCGCATGCAGCGCGCCCTTTGGATTTCCCGTGGTGCCTGAGGTGTAGATGATCAGCGCGGGATCGTCGGCCGAGGTATCGACGGTCGAAAATTCCGCGGATGCCGCCTTCAGCTCTGGCCAGAACGCTTTGGTTCCGGCGGGCGCGCCGTCTGCAATGACGTAGATGCTTTTCAGGTCCGGCAAGCGGTCGCGGATTTTTGCCAGCTTTTCATAGCCGGCAGCATCGGTGACGATGGCTTTGGCGCCGGAATTCGACAGCCGGAATTCCAGCGCATCCTCGCCGAACAGGGCAAACAGCGGGATCGACACCAGGCCCGAACGAAACGCCGCCAGATGCACGATGGGCAATTCCAGCGACTGCGACAGAAACACCGCAACGCGGTCGCCGCGCACCAGGCCGTCCGCTTTCAGCACGTTGGCAAAACGGCGGGAGAACTCAGCAACCGCATCGAACGAGGTCCGCGTCGCGGCGCCGTCCTCGTCGACATAGATCAGCGCGAGCCGGCCCGTGCCGTCGGCATGGCGGTCGCAGCACACGGTGGCGAGGTTGAGCCGCTCGGGGATGTCCCAGCGGAAATTGCGGTAGAGCGTGTCGTAGTCGGAGGCTTCGGTGAGCATGGGATGGCTTTCGAATCTTTCACATCCTGCAGAATCTATCAACGTCGTCCCCGCGAACGCGGGGACCCATAACCACCGAGCCTAGTTATGGTCGGTATGCCTCAACATCTTAGCCCAATCGCACTTACACGGAGTATGGGCCCCCGCGTGCGCGGGGACGACGAGAGATTGGTGCGCGTCACGTAGAAAGCGCCGCCTTCACCAGCCCGCTGGCCTTGCCGAAATCCATCTGCCCGGCATATTTCGCCCTGAGCACCGCGATCACCTTGCCCATGTCCTTCATGCCCGCGGCGCCGGTTTCGGCGACCGCGGCTGCGATCGCAGCCTTCACCTCGTCGTCCGACATCTGCTTCGGCAGATAGGCCGTGATGATCGCGATTTCCTCGCGCTCCTGCGCTGCGAGTTCGGCGCGGCCGCCCTTGTCGTAGAGCTCGACCGATTCCTGGCGCTGCTTTATCATCTTCTGGAATATGCCGAGCAGGTCGGCGTCCGACAGCGGCGGCTTGCCTTCGCCGCGCGCCGCGATGTCGGCGTTCTTGATGGTCGAGTTGACCATGCGCAGCGTGGAAAGCTTGCGCTCGTCCTTGGCCCGCATCGCGTCCTTGACGGCGTTGTTGATGTCGTCGCGCAGCATCGTGATGTCCTCTCGCGAGCCCCTCAAGGCTGTGTCGCTGGAAGCCCCTGATCTAGGCCGTTCGCCCCATGGGGGCAACTAGATCCGCAGCCATTCGACCAGCGCGCCGGCGGTCGCCTGCGGCTGTTCGGGCGGCGTCAGGTGGCCGCAGTTCGGCACGATGACGAGCCTGGCGCCGGGGATGCCGTTGGCCATCTCCGTCGACAGCGCATTCGGCACGGTGTTGTCCTCGTCGCTCGAAAGCACCAGCGTCGGGCACTTGATCCACGCCAGCGTCGGCCGCGAGTCCGGCCGGGTCATGATCGCGGTCTGCTGGCGCACGAAGGCCTCGGACCCGACATCGTCGCCCATGTCGGACACCAGTTGGCGCAGGCCGGCGTCGTCCCGCCGCGACGGATGCACGAAGCCGGGAAACAGTTCGTCGAGAATGGCGCGGTAGTCGCCGGCCTTGGCGCGGGCGATCTGGCCGCGGCGCCGTTCGCCGGCCTCCGGCGTATCGGGCCGCGCCTGGGTGTTCATCAGCGCCAGTTTCGCCACCCGCTCCGGCGCCTGCCGCATGATTTCGAAGGCGATGTAGCCGCCCATGGAATGACCGGCCAGCGCGAAACGCGGCGGCGCCTCGGCCAGGATCCGGCGAGCGATCGCGCCCATATTGTCGTCGCGGATGTGGTTGGCCACCGTCACCGGGCCGAATCGCCACAGGGCCGGGACCACAGGCGCAAAGATCCGCGGCGAGCAGGTCAGCCCCGGAACCAGCAGGATCGGCATCGTATTGTCCATCTGCGGCTCCGCATCGGGCTGTTTTCAGGGGTAAAGCGGGCAAATCGGCCAAATCGACCTTTGGGCGGGGAACTGCAGATTAAGACCCCCATCCCGCCTGTCAAATATGCGCAAACCGCATGTGAATCTGCAGCTTCCGGCTTTGACGCACGGGAATGCGGCGACTATGTAATGCGTTCATGACAACATCAGAAAACAGTTCAGCCTGGCCGGACCACAAACCGACCGCGCTCCTTGTGCTCGCCGACGGCACCGTGCTGGAGGGCTTCGGCCTCGGCGCGGAAGGCCAGGCGGTCGGCGAAGTCTGCTTCAACACCGCGATGACCGGCTACGAGGAGATCCTCACCGATCCCTCCTATGCCGGTCAGCTCATCACCTTCACCTTCCCGCATGTCGGCAATGTCGGCACCAACGACGAAGACATCGAAACGGTGAACATGGCGGCGACGCCGGGCGCCCGCGGCGTGATCTTGCGCGCTGCCATCACCGATCCCTCCAACTACCGCTCCGCCAAGCATCTCGACCAGTGGCTGAAGGCGCGCGGCATCATCGGCCTGTCCGGCATCGATACCCGCGCTTTGACCGCGCTGATCCGCGGCAAGGGCATGCCCAACGCCGTGATCGCGCATGCCAAAGACGGCCAGTTCGACCTGCATGGCCTGAAGGAAGAAGCCCGCGAATGGCCCGGCCTCGAGGGCATGGACCTGGTGCCGATGGTGACATCCGCGCAGCGCTTCACCTGGGACGAGACGCCGTGGGAGTGGGAAAAGGGCTTTGGCCGGCAGAGCGCGCCCGAGTTCAACGTCGTCGCCATCGACTACGGCATCAAGCGCAATATTTTGCGCCTGCTGGCCGGCGAAGGCTGCAAGATCACGGTGGTGCCGGCGACCACCTCGGCCGAAGACATCCTGGCGATGAAGCCCGACGGCGTGTTCCTGTCGAACGGCCCCGGCGATCCCGCCGAAACCGGCAAATACGCCGTGCCTGTTATCCAGCAGGTGATCGCGTCGGGCACCCCGACCTTCGGGATTTGCCTCGGCCACCAGATGCTCGGCCTCGCCGTCGGCGCGAAGACAAAAAAGATGCATCAGGGCCATCATGGCGCCAATCATCCGGTCAAGGACGAGACCACCGGCAAGGTCGAGATCACCTCGATGAACCACGGTTTCGCGGTGGACCAGGACACATTGCCTGCGGGCACGACGCAAACCCACATCTCGCTGTTCGACGGCTCCAATTGCGGCATCTCGCTCGACGGCCGGCCGGTGTTCTCGGTGCAGTATCACCCGGAGGCCTCGCCCGGCCCGCGCGACTCGCATTATCTGTTCAAGCGTTTTGCCGACCTGATGCGGGCGAAGAAGGCTGGCTAGCTTTCGTGCCCCGGATGCAGTGCAGCGCGCCGCATCTTGCGGCGTGATGCACTGCTAAGCCGGGGCCCATCGCTCAAACGCATTGCAGCCATGGGTCCCGGCTCAGCGGCGCACCGCCGAAGGGCGCTGCACCGCGTCCGGGACACGAGGTTGCGGGGATCCTCGTCATTTTATATGATGACCATAATTGTATCAGGAATTGCCCCATGAACGACAAACCTGTTTCCGCCGTCGAATACGGCGTCACCCCGCTGGAGGTCATGGCCTCGATGTCGGGCGTCGATTTCGTCCGCGCCATCTTCGAGGGCCGGTTGCCGGCGCCGCCGATCATGCAGACCGTCGAACCGTTCGATTCCACCGCCGAGCCCGGCATCGTGGCCTTTCACAGCATCCCCGGCTTCCGGCATTACAATCCGATCGGCTCGGTGCATGGCGGCTACGCCGCGATCCTGCTGGATTCGGCGATGGGACTTGCGGTGCATTCGGCGCTGCCGGCCGGCACCGGCTACACCACGCTGGAGTTCAAGATTTCCTTCATCAAGGGCATGACCAAAGACACCGGTCCGGTCCGCACCGAAGGTCGCACGCTGAGCGTCGGCCGCCGCGCCGCGACCGCGGAGGCGCGCATTACCGATGCCAAGGGCCGGCTGCTGGCGCATGCCACCACGACCTGTCTGGTATTCGAGCTTCCGGCCACGTCGCCGGTGGGCAGCTAGGGAACGTGAGCCGCTGACATCGGTTGAATCCGCGCGTAATCTGTCAAGCGGGAGCAGGACTATGTCCGTCGTCGGCAACAACATCGAACCGCTCGCCGTCGTCTTCGCGGATGACGGCCTCGTTCCCAACAATCCGATGCCGTTTCTGGTCTACAAGGGCGCCATCGACGTCGCCAACCCACATCCCGAAAAGACCATCGAGGGCTTGTTCGGCGCCAATGGCTGGGGCGCGATGTGGCGCAACGGCGTCTACGATTACCTGCACTACCATGCGACGGTTCACGAGGCGCTCGGCGTGGCGCGCGGCCAGGCGCGGGTGCGGTTCGGCGGCGACCGCGGCCGGGAATTTGAAATCGCCGCGGGCGACGTCGCCATTCTCCCCGCCGGCACCGGGCATCAATGCCTGTCGGCGAGCGCCGATTTCTGCGTCGTCGGCGCCTATCCGCCGGGCGCCAGCATGCATGTCACGCGGCCGACGCCGGAAAACCATGCCAAGGCGCTGAAAACCATTCCGCACGTGAAGGTTCCGAAGACCGATCCGGTGCGGGGAGAAGACGGGCCGCTGCCACGCCTGTGGCGAGCATGTACCAACGCGAGCGACTAACGCCTGGCGACCGCACGGCGATTTCACATACCTCACGCCGACAACGCCATGCTATGGCGGTCATCGTGCGAACATCCGTGAAATGACAGTTGTGGCTGAAGTCCCATCCGGGAAAAGCGCCAGCCGTGCGTTCGGCTATGGCTGCGGCGTCACCATGGCGCTTGGCGCCGCCATCTCGTTCGCCGCGGCGCGCGCCGGCATTCTCGTCGGGTTGGCGCCCGATGACATGATCTTCGCACGCTATATCGTTGCGGGCCTGGTAATGCTGCCCGCGCTGATCTGGTGGGGCTTGCCGGACCTGGCGGGATTGGGCTGGTCGCGCGGCATTATCCTGTCGATCCTCGGAGGAGCCCCGTTCGCGCTGTTGCAGACCGGCGGCTACGCGTTCGCCCCGCTGGCCAATGGCGCCGTGATCGCGCCGTCGACGGTGACCATCGTGAGCACCATCGCGGCCGGAATCCTGCTGGGGGAAACGCTGACGCGCTCGCACCTGATCGGCGCGGCGCTGGTGCTCAGCGGCATTCTGCTGATCGGCTGGCAGGGCATCACGGGAGCGAACGCCGGCGACACGGCATGGGTGGGCGACATCCTGTTCTTCGTCTCGAGCCTGTTCTGGGCCGCCTTCACCGTGCTGATCCGATACTGGAAGGTCGACGCCATCAAGGCGACAGCCGTCGTCGCCGTGCTGTCGCTGTGCTTTTTCGCGCCATGCTATCTGGTCTATCGCGGGCCGCAGCATCTGGCGGCATTGCCGCTCGGCCCGCTGGTGTTCCAGGGTGTCGTGCAGGGGCTGGTGCAGGCGGTGCTGACCATCATGGCCTACAACCGCTCGATCGCGATCCTCGGCGTCAGCAGAGCCGTGCTGTTTCCGGCACTGGTGCCGGCCCTGTCGATCCTGATCGGCATTCCGGCTGTGGGCGAAATGCCCACAGCGCTCCAGATCGCCGGCCTGTCAGCCGTCAGCGCCGGCATGCTGCTGGCCGTCGGGGTGCTGCGCCCGCGCCGCGCGGCGCGGTGAGCCTTACGCCGCGTTGTCGCCTTCCTGGCGGCTGGCTTCGAACAGGAACCAGGTGCGGCGCTCGGCCTGGTCGATGAAGTTCTCCAGCAGCGAGGTGGTCCCGACATCCTCGTACTCGTCGGCCACCTTGCGCGCCTTGCGCATCGCCGCCGTCATCTTCTTGTTGTCTTCCATCAGTTCGCGCAGCATCTGGCGCGGCGGCACGTAGCTTTCGTTGTTATCCTTGACGGTCTGCAATTTCGCGACCTGCCCGATCGAGCGCAGCGTGACGCCGCCGATCTTGCGGACGCGTTCGGCCAACTCGTCGGTGGTGGCGAAGATCGCCGCGGCCTGCTCATCGAGCAGCAGATGATAGTCGCGGAAATGCCGGCCAGAGACATGCCAGTGGAAATTCTTGGTCTTCATATAGACCGCGAAGGCATCGGCCAGCAGCCCATTGAGGGCGACCGATATCTTGTCCACGCCGGCCTGCGGCAGGTCGGTGGGCGTATCGAGGTCGGGGGACACCTTGTCGGATTTGTCGTCTTGCTTGGCTTTGCTCACGCTGCACCTTCCTGTTAGCAACCGGATATTGGACGTTGGACAGTGGTCGCCGGACCATCTAACGCAACAGATAAGCAGCCGGTTCCACCCCCGGAACCCTCGTTTTTGCCGGACAGACAAGCGATGGACGACTGGATCGACTATTACGATTCCACGCATACAATTTATGCGAGCAGGCGGCACCGCGACCTGCATTTCCAGCTCATCGCCCGGGATATCATCGGCTACATCTCCTCCCCCGACGCGGTGGTTCTCGACTATGCCTGCGGCGAAGCGCTGTCGGCGGCCAAGGTCGCCGAGGCCTGCGGCAAGCTTTACCTCGCCGAACCGGCACCCGGCGTGCGCGGCCGGCTGATCGCCCGCTTTGCCCCGAACACCAGGATCAGGGTGCGCTCGCTCGATGACCTCAGGAAGATGGAGGAAAAATCCATCGATCTCGTGGTCATGAACTCGGTCGCCCAGTACATGACGCCGGCCGAACTCGACCAGGCCTTCGCTGTGGTCAAACGGCTGCTGAAGCCCGGCGGCCGGCTGGTGGTGGGCGATATCCTGCGCCCCGAGGTCGGCATGGCCAGGGACGTGACGGCGCTGCTGCGCTTCGCGTTCACCCACGGCTTCCTGAAGGACGCCCTGATCGGGCTGGTGTCGACCGCGCTGTCGGACTACCGGCAATTGCGTTCCAAAGTGGGTCTGCAACGCTACAGCGAGGCCGAAATGATCGCAAAACTAGCCGCCGGCGGCTTCACCGCCTCGCGCGCGCATTCCAACATCGGCCACAACCCGTGGCGGATGACCTTCGTGGCGCGCCACGCGTTCTGACGCGCCCGTTAGGGTTAACCGACGGCAAGGATGGCTCACACCGGCGTGATCGGCGATGATCGGGACGGCCCGGTGGCGGAAAGCGTCGACGCGGGAGCAGTGCAATGCTCTTTATCCTGGTTCGAATCCAGGCCGGGCCTCCAGCCTTCGCTGCTCCGCAGCTTCGGCTGGGCAAGCCAACCCGTGGCGGGCTTCGGGCCATCCCCCAAGGCGGGCTTGTCCCGCCATAGCCCGAAGGGCGAAGGCGGAAAAATGCCGGTTGATGGGACCCTTAAGACCCTTTCGCGGGTGCGGAATCTGGTCTAAAGACCACCCGCGCGCGAGGTTGATCCCAAGCGCCGGGTTTGAGGGACGCGCGACAGGCGCGCCCTTTTTTTGTGCCCAGTTCCCAGCCCCCGAGACTTGATGCCCAAAAGAACCGACATCTCCACCATCCTGATCATTGGCGCCGGTCCGATCGTGATCGGCCAAGCCTGCGAATTCGACTATTCCGGCACCCAGGCGGTCAAGACCCTGAAGGACGAGGGCTACCGCATCGTCCTGGTCAATTCCAATCCGGCCACCATCATGACCGATCCGGAACTGGCCGACGCCACCTATATCGAGCCGATCACGCCGGAAATCGTCGCCAAGATCATCGAAAAGGAGCGCTACATCCTGCCCGGCGGTTTTGCGCTGCTGCCGACCATGGGCGGGCAGACCGCGCTGAACTGCGCGCTCAGCCTGCGCAAGCAGGGCACGCTCGCAAAGTTCGACGTCGAGATGATCGGCGCCACCGCCGACGCCATCGACAAGGCCGAGGACCGCCAGCGCTTTCGCGAGGCGATGACCAAGATCGGGCTGGAGACGCCGCGTTCGGTCCAGGTGAAGACGCTGCCGGACGCGCTCCGCGCGCTCGACGTGATCGACTTCCCGGCCCTGATCCGTCCCTCCTTCACCATGGGCGGTACCGGCGGCGGAATCGCCTACACCAAGGCCGAATTCATCGAGATCGTCGAACGCGGCATCGATGCCTCCCCGACCTCCGAAGTCCTGATCGAGGAAAGCGTGCTCGGCTGGAAAGAGTTCGAGATGGAGGTGGTGCGCGACAAGAAAGACAATTGCATCATCATCTGCTCGATCGAGAACCTCGATCCGATGGGCGTGCACACCGGCGATTCCATCACGGTGGCGCCTGCGCTGACCCTGACCGACAAGGAATACCAGATCATGCGCGACGCCTCGCTGGCGGTGCTGCGCGAGATCGGGGTCGAGACCGGCGGCTCCAACGTCCAGTTCGGCGTCAATCCCGCCGACGGCCGCATGGTCGTGATCGAGATGAATCCGCGGGTGTCGCGCTCGTCGGCATTGGCTTCGAAGGCCACCGGCTTTCCGATCGCAAAGGTCGCCGCCAAGCTAGCGGTCGGCTACACGCTGGACGAGATCGCCAACGACATCACCGGCGGCGCGACGCCGGCCTCGTTCGAGCCCACGATCGACTACGTGGTGACAAAAATTCCGCGCTTCGCGTTCGAAAAGTTTCCCGGCGCCTCCACCACGCTGACGACCTCGATGAAGTCGGTCGGCGAAGTGATGGCGATCGGCCGCACCTTCCAGGAGAGCCTGCAAAAGGCCCTGCGCGGCCTCGAGACCGGGCTGACCGGGCTCGACGAGATCGAGATCGAGGGCCTCGGCCGTAGCGACGACAAGAACGCGATCCGCGCCGCGCTCGGCACGCCGACGCCCGACCGCCTGCTGCAGGTGGCGCAGGCGATGCGGCTCGGCTGGAGCAACGAGGAGATCTTCACCTCGTGCAAGATCGATCCATGGTTCCTCGCGGAAATGCGCGGCATCGTCGAGATGGAAAGCAAGATCAAGACGAGCGGCCTGCCGACGCATGCGTTCGGCATGCGGACCCTGAAGGCGATGGGCTTTTCCGACGCGCGGCTGGCGGTGCTGACGGGGGCCACCGAAGCCGCGGTGACGGCACAGCGCCAGGCGCTCGGAGTTCGCCCGGCCTTCAAGCGCATCGACACCTGCGCTGCCGAATTCGCTTCGCCCACCGCCTATATGTATTCGACCTACGAGGCGCCATTCGCGGGCGCGCTGGCCGACGAGAGCGCGCCGACCGACGCGCAGAAGGTCATCATCCTCGGCGGCGGCCCGAACCGGATCGGCCAGGGCATCGAATTCGATTACTGCTGCTGCCACGCCTGCTTCGCGCTGCACGACGCCGGCTATGAAACCATCATGATCAACTGCAACCCGGAAACGGTGTCGACCGACTACGACACCGCGGACCGGCTGTATTTCGAGCCGCTGACCGCCGAGGACGTGCTGGAAATCATCGCCACCGAACGCAAGAACGGCACGCTGCATGGCGTCATCGTGCAGTTCGGCGGCCAGACCCCGCTCAAACTCGCGCGCGCGCTGGAGGCGGCCAATGTGCCGATCCTCGGCACCTCGCCCGACGCCATCGACCTTGCCGAAGACCGCGACCGCTTCAAGCGCGTGCTCGACAGGCTCAGGCTGAAGCAGCCGAAGAACGGCATCGCCTACTCGGTCGAACAGGCGCGGCTGGTGGCGGCCGATCTCGGCCTGCCGCTGGTGGTGCGCCCGTCCTATGTGCTCGGCGGCCGCGCCATGCAGATCATCCGCGAGGACAACCAGCTCAGCGACTATCTGCTCGGCACCTTGCCGGAGCTCGTTCCCGGCGACGTCAAGGCGCGCTATCCCAACGACAAGACCGGCCAGATCAACACCGTGCTCGGCACCAACCCGCTGCTGTTCGACCGCTATCTGTCCGACGCCATCGAGATCGACGTCGACTGCCTGTGCGACGGCAAGGACACCTTCATCGTCGGCATCATGGAGCACATCGAGGAAGCCGGCATTCACTCCGGCGATTCCGCCTGCTCGCTGCCGCCGCATTCGCTCGACGCCCAGATGATCGGCGAACTGGAGCGGCAGACCCGCGAACTCGCGCTCGGCCTCGACGTGGTCGGCCTGATGAACGTGCAATACGCCATCAAGGATGGCGACATCTACGTGCTCGAGGTCAATCCGCGGGCGTCGCGCACCGTGCCGTTCGTCGCCAAGGTGATGGGCATGCCGGTGGCGAAGATCGCGGCGCGAATCATGGCCGGCGAGAAGCTTGCCGACTTCAACTTGAAGAAGCGCCGGCTCGACCATGTCGGCGTCAAGGAATCGGTGTTCCCGTTCGCCCGCTTCCCCGGCGTCGACACCGTGCTCGGCCCGGAGATGCGATCGACCGGCGAGGTGATGGGCATCGACCGCTCGTTCGAGGTGGCGTTCGCCAAGAGCCAGCTCGGCGGCGGCACCCCGGTGCCGCGCCACGGCACCCTGTTAGTCTCGGTCCGCGAGATCGACAAGGTCCGGATCCTGGAAGCGGTGCGGCTGTTGTTCTCGCTCGGCTTCAAGGTGATGGCGACCTCGGGCACCCAGCGTTTCCTCACCGATAGCGGAGTACCGACCGAAAAGGTGAACAAGGTGCTGGAGGGACGGCCGCATATCGTCGACGCCATCTTGAACGGCGACATCCAGCTGGTCTTCAATACCACCGAAGGGCCTCAGGCGCTGGCCGACAGCCGCTCGTTGCGCCGCGCTGCCCTCTTGCATAAAGTGCCATATTACACCACTCTTTCGGGTGCCGTGGCAGCCGCGCAGGGCATCCGCGCCTATCTGGGCGGGGACCTTGAGGTCCGCACGCTGCAGAGTTACTTTTCCGAAACCTGATCTTTGACCGGGCGCCCGCGCCCGGCAACGGATCGGCAATGAATCCGGCATGACTGGAACTCGCCAGCCATGAGAGGGTTCTGTTTCGGCGTTTGTGCGTGCCGCGGATTGGTCCGCATGAAGTTGAAGGACAAAGAGCTATGATGGAAAAGGTTCCGATGACAGCGGGCGGCTATGCCGCCCTCGAAGTCGCGTTGAAGCAGCGCCAGTCGGTGGACCGTCCACGGATCATCGAGCATATCGCGGAGGCGCGCTCGCATGGCGACCTTTCGGAGAACGCGGAATATCATGCCGCGAAGGAAGAGCAGTCGCACAATGAGGGCCGCATCGCCGAGCTCGAGGACAAGCTCGCGCGCGCCGATATCATCGACATCTCCAAGCTGAGCGGCGACACTATCAAGTTCGGCGCGACCGTCACGCTGGTCGACGAGGACACCGACAAGAAGGCGGTGTGGCAGATCGTCGGCGAGCCGGAGGCCGACGCCAAGAAGGGCCGCATCTCCATCACCTCGCCGCTGGCGCGCGCGCTGATCGGCAAGAAGAAGGGCACGTCGGTGGAAGTCGTCGCCCCCGGCGGCGCCAAGGCCTACGAGATCACCAAGGTCGAGTGGCGCTGATCGCGCGGCGCAGGCTCTCGAATTTTTTGTCAGCATGAAAAAGGCCGGGATATTTCCCGGCCTTTTTCATTGTCCGGGCGGCAACACAATTCCCCGTGAGCGATTGCGAAACGCCGCGGATTCTTGCGGCGTCATGCTTTCCCTCGAAGCCGCGACACGATACGACTCGCGGTGTATTTAACCTGGGGGACAACATGGACCAATTCGACAGGATGCTCGCGAAGTGGCAGCCGGCTGCACTGAGCCTGTTTCGCTTCATCACCGCCTTGCTGCTGTTTCAATTCGGCGTCGCGAAGATTCTGAAGTTTCCGGTGATGCCGGAAGGTCACTCCTACGCCTTCCTCAACAAGGTACAATTGATGTCGCTTTCCGGAGTCGCCGGTGCGATCGAGCTGGTTCTGGGCGCTCTCCTGCTTCTCGGATTGTTCACCCGTCCCGTCGCCTTCATCCTGGCCGGCGAAATGGCCTTTGCTTACTTCATGGGTCATGCGCCGAAGAACTTTTTTCCGCTCATCAACGGCGGCTCGCTTGCGATCATTTTCTGCTTTGCGTGCCTGTATCTTTCGACCGCCGGCGGCGGGCCATACAGCCTCGACGCCATGATGCGGAAGAAGAGCTGACCGGCGCTTCATCGACAGCACCCAAATTCGTCATGCCCGGCCTTGTGCCGGGCATCCACGTCTTGGCGCGATTTGCCACGGCAAGACGTGGATGGCCGGGACGAGCCCGGCCATGACGAAAATCCGGTTATGCGACGCAGCGAGAAAGCGTCAGCCCGGCACTTTCAATTCCAGCGGCACCGCGGCCTCGTATTTCGAATTGTGCAGCACCAGCGAGGTCCGCACGTTGCGGACATGCGGCGCCGCGGTCAGGTGCGTGACGAAATCCTGAAACGTCGCCATGTCGGGCGCGACGCATTTCAGGATGAAATCGACCTCGCCCGACAGCATCCAGCATTCCCGCACCAGGGGCTCGGCCCGCACGAACGCCTCGAACGCGCGCAGGTCGGCATCGGTCTGGCTCGACAGGTGCACCGAGGCGAACACCGTGACGTCGAAGCCGAGCCGGCGCGGATCCAGCAGGCCGCGATAACCCTGGATATAGCCGGCCTCCTCGAGGGTGCGGACCCGGCGCAGGCAGGGCGGCGGCGAAATCCCGACACGTTTGGCCAGTTCCACATTGGTGATTCGGCCGTCGGCCTGGATTTCGGCGAGGATTTTGAGGTCGATTTCGTCAAGATTCTTCGACACGCGGGTCCGGGTCCTGGCTGAAGCGGCTTGCGGGATGGGTATCGGCAACACTCTTAGCGCAGCTTGCACGACTTGCGCAATTTTATTGCGCGTGCGGTGCGCCATTTTCCACCTCACGGGGAAAATTCGCGGATATGGATTGCAATTCTTGCATAGCTTGCCAGATGTCCTATCTTGGATTTGACACTTTCAGCGTCCCCGCGATGCCTATCCGGGCGCATTCCGCTCAAACGCTGGCCAAACTCCCTTAAGAGAGGGATCTGCTTCTATGCCTGCTCCCATTCATGCCAAGGTCGTCATCATCGGTTCCGGCCCGGCCGGCTACACCGCGGCGATCTACGCCGCGCGCGCCATGCTCGAACCCGTGCTGATCCAGGGCATGCAGCCCGGCGGCCAGCTCACCATCACCACCGACGTGGAGAATTATCCGGGTTTCGCGGATGTGATCCAGGGGCCGTGGCTGATGGAGCAGATGGAAAAGCAGGCGGCCCATGTCGGCACCAAAATGGTCACCGATCTCGTCACCAAACTCGAACTGGCGGAGCGGCCGTTCCGCCTGACCTGCGACAGCGGCGATGTCTATCTCGCCGAAACCGTCATCCTCGCCACCGGCGCGCAGGCGCGCTGGCTCGGCACCCCGTCGGAAGAAAAATTCAAGGGCTTCGGCGTTTCGGCCTGCGCAACCTGCGATGGATTTTTCTATCGCGGCAAGGAGGTCATCGTGGTCGGCGGCGGCAACACCGCGGTCGAGGAGGCGCTGTTCCTGACCAACTTCGCTTCGCAGGTGACCATCGTGCATCGCCGCGATCATTTCCGCGCCGAGCGCATCCTGCAGGACCGCCTGTTCAAGCACCCCAAGATCAAGGTGGTGTGGGACTCGGCCATCGACGAGATCTGCGGCACCGAGAACCCGGGCAAGGTCACCCATGTCAGGCTCAAGAACGTCAAGACCGGCGCGCTGACCGAGCTTCCGGCCGACGGCGTCTTCATCGCGATCGGGCATGCGCCGGCGACCGAACTGGTCCTCGGCCAGGTCAAGCTGAAACCGTCGGGATATGTCGAGGTGGCGCCGAACTCGACCGCGACCTCGGTGCCGGGCGTATTCGCCGCCGGCGACGTCGCCGACGAAACCTGGCGGCAGGCGGTCACCGCCGCCGGGCTCGGCTGCATGGCAGCCCTCGAGGCCGAACGCTTTCTCGCTCTGCGCGCCAGCGACCGCGCGGCGGCGGAATAACCATGCCACGATCTCGAACCCGCGACGGATTTACCGATATGGATTGGGACAAGCTGAAGGTGTTTCACGCGGCGGCGGAAGCGGGCAGCTTCACGCATGCCGGCGAGCAGCTCGGGCTGTCGCAATCGGCGGTGTCACGGCAGGTCAGCGCGCTGGAGCAGGAGCTCTCGGTGTCGCTGTTCCATCGCCATGCCCGCGGCTTGATCCTCACCGAGCAGGGCGACCTGCTGTTTCGCACCGCGCATGACGTGTTCATGCAGCTGCAGGCGGCGCGCGCCAAGCTCACCGACAGCCGCGAGCGGCCGAGCGGAGATCTCAAGATCACCACCACCCCGGGGGTCGGCATCAACTGGCTGATTCCGCGGCTCGGCGAGTTCACCGCACTTTATCCGGAGATCCGGATCCAGCTGATCGTGACCGACGAGGAACTGGATCTGTCGATGCGCGAGGCCGACGTGGCGATCCGCACCCGCAAGCCGACGCAGCCGGACCTGATCCAGCGCAAGCTGTTCGCGATGGGCTTCCACGCCTATTGCTCGCCGGAATACATCAAGCACTTCGGCACCCCGCGCACCCTCGACGAACTCGATGCGCATCGCATCATCACGCTCTCCGACGGCCAGGTCGCGCCGCATCTGCAGAACCGCAACTGGCTGGTCGAGGCCGGCCGCAACGGCGCCGGTCCGCGCGAGGTGTACTTCAAGGTCAACAATATCCTCGGCCTGGTGCGCGCCTGCCAGCAGGGCCTCGGCATCGCCGCCTTGCCCGACTATCTGGTCGAGGAAAACAACCGCCTCGTGCAGCTGTTCGGCGAGTCGGATTCGATCCAGCTCGATACCTATTTTGTCTATCCCGAAGAGTTGAAGTCGGTGGCGCGGGTGCAGGTGTTCCGCGACTTCGTGGTCAGCAAGGCGCAACGCTGGCCGTCGTAATCTTCCTTTACGAACCCCCGATCTCCGCATGACTGACATGCGACTTGGGCGCTTGCTGCGAGGCACTAACGCGGATCATAATGTCTTCACGCTGAGTTTTCGTGTTGCGCATTTGTCCCCCTCCTCCAGTGGCGCGAGCGCTCAGTAATCCCTCTTGGAAGGTGATTGTGTCGGCCTCACGTGGCCAATACCTTGAGCCGGGCTCGTTCGAGCCCGGCTTTTTTTTTGCAACCACACCGCGAATTGCGCGCGCAACCGCAGCTCTCGCCGTTGACAGTCTTGCCTTTGCCGATCATCATTCGCGGATGATCACGATTTCGTGCACGCTGGCGCTGTCGAAAAAAGCTCCCCTTCCGGGGACTGGAGATCGACGCGCGCGATAGACTTCTCGCTTACACGATCCTCAAAACCCCGCCGTCTGGACGGGGTTTTTTATTGTCCCGTCTCCGGCTCACCCCAAGGAGATGGACCCATGACTGACCTTCGATCGCAACTGCAGGGCCTGTGGCTGCCCCTCGTCACGCCGTTCCGCGACGGCGAACTCGACCAGGCATCGCTGCGCCGACTGGCCACACACTACGCGGCCGGCCCGGTCGACGGCCTGATCCTGGCGGCCACCTCGGGCGAAGGCATGACGCTCGGCATGGCCGAACTGGAACGGGTGGTCGCACTGGTCCGCGACGGCATCGCCGACAGCGGACGAACCTTGCCGGTCTGCCTCGGGCTGTCGGGCGCCGGCACGTCGAAGCTGCAGGATGCGCTGGATGAGACGGCGGACTGGCCGATCGACGGCTACCTGATCGCCAGTCCCTATTACACACGGCCGTCGCAACGCGGCCTGCTGCAGCACTTCACCGCGTTGGCGGACCATGCCGCGTGGCCGATCGTGCTCTACAACATTCCCTACCGGACCGCGGTCAATCTCGACAACGAGACCCTGCTGCGGCTCGCCGAACACCGCAACATTGTCGGCCTCAAGGATTGCGGCGCCGACCGCGCGCGGTCGATCGATCTGCTCAGGCGGCGGCCGGCCGGCTTTCGGGTTCTGACCGGCGAGGACACGCAGTATTACGAGGCGCTCACCGACGGCGCCGATGGCGCCATCCTGCTGTCGGCCCACATCGAGACCGCCGGCTTCGCGGCGGTGCACAGGCAGTGGCGGACAGGCAACCGCGACGCCGCGCTGGCGTGCTGGGAAAGCCTTTCCGAACTCACCAGGCTGTTGTTCGCCGAGCCGAGCCCGGCGCCGGCGAAGTACTGGCTGGCGCGGACGGGACTGATCGCGCGCGCCGACGTCCGCCTGCCGATGGTGGACGTGAGCGCGGAGTTGGCAGCGCGGCTGGATGCGGAGATGGCGACAAGGATGGCGTCAACGGATGCGGCATAGAGCTGTGCCCTTCCCGATCCTTCCGCCTGGTTAATCCGCGGTGAAGGCAACGGTTCAAATCCAGGGGATCGCGAGGCGCCGTTTTTAGAGTTTGAGGCCTAGTTCAATCCCCATAACAAAAACGGGGGACGCCGATGACCACTCAATCCACCACCAATGCCAGATATCCGGCTTGCGCGCGGGCCCGGCGAATGC
>JBDRNF010000041.1:0-4494 GCA_043811435.1 Pseudomonadota bacterium | reverse complement strand
TGTACATGGATGGCGTTAGAGAAGGCATACTCGCAGCATACGCTTTCATGCCAGACGGAGCGGCTCCGTTTTGCATTCCGAACCGATTTGCTCTGACCGGCGAGCAAGCTGAAGTCATAATGCTGCAGTACGCAAAAACCTACAATGTGCCGGGCGACCAGCTTGTAAGCCTTATCTTATACATGGGCCTCAAAGAGACATTCCCCTGCGCCACGGGCAAGAGATGACAGCGAGAGAAAACCCAATCGACGTGTGGATAGTGATGGATGAATCCGGCCATTACGTTGTCGCGGAGGACGAGGATACAGTATATGAACGAGCGAGCGGCGAATTGAATGAGGACCAGCCGCAGCGTTACATCAGGCTGAAAATTAATCTGGCGCGGCCCAGCGATGACGGTGTATCCGCCCAGGTCTTCGAACTTACGCTGGACTAGCCGGGGTCGTTTTTGTCAAGAATACAGTTCTCCTCCAAGGGCGACATTTCCTTGAGATAGTTTACCGGGTCCAGTCCGGCAACGCCAGCGCTTCACCTCGGCGCCCGCTTTGCCAGAATCCTCTGCAACGTCCGCCGATGCATATTGAGCCTTCGCGCCGTCTCCGAGACGTTGCGGTTGCACATCTCGTAGATGCGCTGGATGTGTTCCCAGCGCACGCGATCGGCCGACATCGGATTGTGCGGCAGTTCGGATTTCTCGGTGCCGCTCGCCAGCAGCGCGGCGACGACGTCGTCGGCGTCGGCGGGTTTTGAGAGATAATCCACCGCGCCCATCTTCACCGCGGTGACGGCGGTGGCGATGTTGCCGTAGCCGGTCAGCACGATGGCGCGGGCGTCCGGGCGCTTGCGCTTCAGCGCCGACACCACGTCGAGGCCGTTGCCGTCGCCGAGCCGCAAATCCACCACCGCGAAGGCGGGGGCGGCCTTGCCGATCTGCGCGAGACCCTCGGATACGCTGTCGCAGGAGGTCACAGTGAAGCCGCGGGTTTCCATCGCGCGCGACAGCCGCTCCAGGAACGGCTTGTCGTCTTCCACGATCAGGAGCGAGCGGTCGGCCTGGTCAGTCAGTTCGGCGGTGGCGTTCAAGGTGCTGTCATCCCTTTGATGGTGGACACTACATCATATGGCGCGGCAACGCCGCACTGCCAAGGCCGCCCCGGACCGATTTAACAGGCCATCGCATTGCTGCGGTGCGGCCCTAAGCCGCTGGTTCATCTGATATTTCGTCTGATCCTTCGTCTTCTCTTTCGCCTGGGGTTTCCTCGAATCGGCTGCGCGGCCAGGCGATCTGGACCACCGCGCCGTGGTCCGGAAAGGTCCGGTTGCGGAACGAGACCCTGGCGCCGGTGCGCTCCAGCAAGGTGCGGGCGATGAACACGCCGAGGCCGAGACCCCGGCGGCCGCTTTGCGGATCGTCGGTGCCGCGCCGGCGCGACAGATAGGGTTCGCCGATCCGCTTCATGATCTCCGGCGCGAAGCCCGGCCCGTCATCGGAAATCATCAGCTCGATCGTCTCGTTGTTCCACCACGCATTCACCTCCACGGTTTTGCGCGCGAAATCGACGGCGTTTTCCAGGATGTTGCCGACACCATAGAGGATCGCCGGATTGCGGGTGCCGACCGGTTCGCTGGCGCCCGCCACCGCGATGCGTACCTTGATCTCGACGCCGAAATCGCGGTGCGGCGCCACCACCTCCTCGATCAGCGTCGATATCGGCATCCGGTCGAACGGCGCGCCGGTCGCCGACAGCTGCGTGATCTTGCTCAGGATATCGCGGCAGCGCTGGGTCTGCTCGCGCAGGGTTTTCAGGTCGGAGGCGATCGGGCTGTCGGCGGGGACGGTCTTCTCCAGCTCGCGCGAGATCAGAAATATGGTCCCCAGCGGCGTGCCGAGTTCGTGCGCGGCGGCGGCGGCGAGGCCGTCGAGCTGGGTCAGATGCTGCTCCCGTGTCAGCACCAGCTCGGTGGCGGCCAGCGCGTCGGAAAGTTTTCGCGTGTCTTCGGTGACCTGGATCGCGTAGAGGCTGGTGACCCCGATCGCGAGCAGGATCGAGAGCCAAACCCCGAGCAGATACACCGGCGGCAGCGCCACGGGTTCGTCGCCCTCCCACGGCAGCGGCAGATGGAAGAACACCAGCGCGGCGGCGCAGGCCACCGCGAGCGCGCCGAGCGCGATGGTCAGCCGCGTCGGCAGCGCCGTCGCCGAGATCAGCACCGGCGCCAGGAACAGGAACGAGAACGGGTTCTGCAGGCCGCCGGTGAGAAACAGCAGGGCCGCCAGTTCCACGATGTTCAGCGCCAGCAACGCCGCCGCATAGGCCGGCTCCAGCCGCTGCATCGGATTGAACGCGATCTGCAGCACCAGATTGACGGCCGCGGACAGGCCGACCACGGCGAGGCAGGCGACCACCTCGAAGTCGAATTCGAGTCCGTGCGACACGATGAAAATGGCGGCGAGCTGGCCGAGCACGGCGAGCCATCGCAGCCGCAGGATGGTATCCAGACGGACATGGCGGCGCGGATGGCGGAAATCGGAGGCGGCGACGTCGGTCATGGCGGGACCTTAGCCGCGCCAGGGCCCGACGACAAATTGCCATAGAGTCCAATGAGTTCCTTACTGTACATGGGGTTGTTTTCGACCTTTTTCGTTTGAGCGGCGCCGCGGCCGCCTTGCGCCGGCCGCGGCGATGGCCCAATGAACGCCCCGCATGGTGAATAACGGCCCAGTCACGCCCCGATTGCCAGCCGCCGGTCCGGGGATGTCCGCGGCGATCGAGGTCGCGCAGCTGGTCAAGATCTACAAGACCGACCGCGCCGTCGACGACGTCTCGTTCGCCATCGCGCGCGGCAGCATCACCGGGCTGCTCGGCGGCAACGGCGCCGGAAAAACCACCACCATCGCGATGATCATGGGGCTGGTGCTGCCGACCTCCGGAAAGATCCAGGTGCTGGGCTGTGCGATGCCCGAGCAGAGCGCCGAGGTTCTGGGGCGGATGAATTTCGAAAGCCCCTATGTCGACATGCCGATGCGGCTCACGGTGCGGCAGAACCTCACCATCTTCGGCCGGCTCTATGCCGTCGAGAATTTGCGCCAGCGCATCGAGGAGCTCGCCGCCGATCTCGATCTCGGCGATTTCCTCGACCGCGCCAACGGCAAGCTTTCCGCCGGGCAGAAGACCCGCGTGGCGCTGGCCAAGGCGCTGATCAACCGGCCCGAGCTGCTGCTGCTGGACGAGCCGACGGCCTCGCTCGATCCCGATACCGCCGACTGGATCCGGCAGCATCTGCTGACCTACCGCAAGACCCATGGCGCCACCATCCTGTTGGCCTCGCACAACATGCTGGAAGTCGAGCGGCTGTGCGACCGCGTCATCATCATGAAGCGCGGTCGCGTCGAGGACGACGACAGCCCCGAAGCCATCATGGCCCGCTACAACCGGGCGAGCCTGGAGGAAGTGTTTCTCGACGTCGCGCGCGGCCGCCAGCAGGAGGGCGCCTCATGAGCACGCTGGTGCTGCCGGGCGGTATCGCGCCGCATCGCATTTACGCGATGATCCTGCGCTACTGGTATCTGTTGCTGTCGTCGTGGCCGCGGCTATTGGAACTGATCTACTGGCCGGCGCTGCAGATCATCACCTGGGGTTTTCTGCAGAACTACATCTCGCAGAATGCCGGGTTCTTCGCCCAGGCCGGCGGCACCCTGATCGGCGCGGTGATCCTGTGGGACATCCTGTTTCGCGGCCAACTCGGCTTCTCGATCTCCTTCCTCGAGGAGATGTGGGCGCGCAACCTCGGCAACCTGATGATGAGCCCGCTGAAGCCGATCGAATTCCTGATCGCGCTGATGGCGATGAGCCTGATCCGGCTCGCGATCGGCGTCATTCCGATGACACTGCTGGCGATGATGTTCTTCGACTTCAACTTGCTCGGCTTCGGCCTGCCGCTGATCGCGTTCTTCTGCAACCTGATCTTCACCAGCTGGTCGCTCGGCATCTTCGTCTCAGGGCTGGTGCTGCGCAACGGCCTCGGCGCCGAGAGCATCGTATGGACGCTGATGTTCGGGGTGATGCCGCTTGCCTGTGTCTATTATCCGGTCACGGTGCTGCCGCACTGGCTGCAATATGCCGCCTGGGCGCTGCCGCCGACCTATGTGTTCGAGGGCATGCGGGCGCTGATGATCGACAAGGTGTTTCGCGCCGATCTGATGTTTCAGGCGCTGGCGATCAACGCCGTGCTGTTTATCGCGTCATTTGTCGGATTTCTTGCCCTTTTGCGCAGCGCCCGGCGCCACGGCTCGCTGATCCAGAGCGGCGAATAAACTCACTTATCCCAAGGAATCCCGGGTAATTCACGGACCTTTAGTGTTTCCAGCACGTAGATATACTGATCCGTGCATTGACGCTTAATTGCGCATTCGGCAGTATGCTGCGATGCGAAATGAGATTTGAGGACTAAATGCCGATTGGTGAATTTGGCGCGCCGCCGCCCTTGGTGGCC
>JBDRNF010000040.1:0-12654 GCA_043811435.1 Pseudomonadota bacterium | reverse complement strand
CAGGATCAAATAGAGTATGCCGGTCAACGCCAGCGCAGATGCGGTTGCGATCAAGCGGTCGATCGGCACAACGACATCGAACAGCGAGACCGAACCCATCGGTGGCGTCAACGTCAGCTTGCGGTAATCCGCCTTGAAATAATAAATCATCGCGTTGTTGAGGATCAGGTCGAGTCCGAACGTCAAGGTCAGCGTGACCAGAACGGGCGCCGTGATCACACGGTTGAGGATCACGCGCTGAATGACGTAACCGAGAACGAAAAACGCCGGAGCCGCGATGCCGAGCGCATACCACGGCGAGAGGTGAAGCGACTGATAGAGTCCCCACGCCAGATAGGCGCCAAGAACGATGAACGAGCCGTGGATGAGATTGATGACGTTCAGAACACCCCAGACCAGCGAGAAGCCGATCGCGATGCACGCATAAAGGCAGCCCAACACCAATGCATTGATCAGAACCTGGGCCGCCAGCATGTCGGGTTTCCGCTTTCCCTGGACCGATAGTGGTCAGTTCACGCCGAGCCTGAATTCGCCCTGCTTGATAAGCGCGGGCGAGAGCACCACGGGTTTTCCACCCTGCAGCTGAAACACCGGCGGCTCCAGCGAATCGATCTGACCGTTCGGCCCGAACTTCACCGGCCCGAAGAACGTCATCACGTTCATTTTGGCAAGCTCGTCACGAACCTTGTCGCGGTCCAGCGACCCCGCGCGCTCGATGGCCATCTGGAACAGCGCCCCCGAAACCGACGCCGAGGCCTGCGCGTAGTCGGGATCCGACTTGTACTTCTCGCGGAACAGCTTCACGTAGTTGGCGGTCGTGCCGAAAATGTCCTTGCCGGAATACTGCGCGGCAGGATGCCACCAGGCGGCGCTGGTGATGTTCTCGCCGCTTGCACCGGCGGCATCGATGAACTCCTGATAGGCGGGACCCGCGATCATCGAGAGCACGCCGGCCTTGATCTGCTGATCGGACATCTGCTTGCGAACGAGCAGCAGGTCATTGATGTAGCCGGTCACGAAAATCCACTGCGGCGCGAGCGATTTGATCTGCGACAGCGTTGCCGAGTGATCCAGCGTGTTGATCGCGTATTTCTCGAAGTACACGACCTCGAGGCCGTTGGCCTTGGCCGACTTCTCCATCTCCTGTGCGATCGCCAGCGGAAAGAGATCGTTGCGCGCCAGAATGGCGACCTTTTTCACATCCGCCGCCTTGGCCTTGACGATCTGGGTGAGCGGCGTGGTCAGCGTGTCGTTCGGCGTGAAGGTGCCGAACAGATACTTGTAACCCTGGTCGTAGACCTGCGCGGACGACGCCGTCGCCGCAATGGTCGGCACCTTGTATTTCTCCGAGACGCTGCTGCCGGCCTTGGCGGCGCCCGAACCGAACGGGCTGAACAGGAAATTGACGTTGTTCTGCGTGATCATCTGCTCGGTGGTCTGCACCGCGCGGGGCGTGTTCGACTGGTAATCGGCGTAGACGATCTCGACCTTGTACTTCTTGCCGCCGACCGAGATGCCTCCGGCCTTGTTGGCCTGCTCGGCCCAAAGGTCGTATCCCTGCTGCTGTTTGATGGCTTCAGGCGCCAGCGGACCCGTCAGCGGGAGCGGAGCTCCGAATTTGACGACATCCTGCGCCAGCGCCGCGGAGGCTGATAATCCAAGACAGGCGGCGAGGAGCAGCGAATTCAAGCGATGTGACGTAAGCCGGGAACGGGCCATCTGGTTTCTCCTGCAGGGACCGAGAGCGTAACCTGACCGAAGCATGACAAATCAGGGGATCGAATAAAAGCATTGAAATTCGAAGCGAACGTTCTAAAAATTAGAACGCTATGCACCGTCTGCATCCTTTCCGGGCAAGCGATTTAGGGCCTTCGGCACCCGACACATGATTGAATCAACGGCTCTCAGGTACTTTCGGGAAGTCACGCTGCGCGGCTCCATCAAGCGGGCGGCCGAATCGCTGCGTATCGCGCCCAGCGCGATCAGCCGGCAGGTGCAAGGGCTCGAGGACGAGCTTTCGGCGAAGCTGTTCGAGCGGGGCGCACGGGGCATGAGCCTGACCGGCGCCGGCCACCTGCTCTATCGTTATGCAGTCGAGAGCCAGGACAAGCTTGATCGAATTCGCGTTCAGGTCGAGGAATTCGACTCGTTGCAGCGCGGCCACGTGAAACTCGCGACCGTCGAGGGCCTGCTGGCGAGCTTTGTGTCCGATTTCGTCGTCGACCTTTCAAAGGACTATCCCGGCATCTCGATCACGGTCACGACGGCGGGCACCAGCGGCGTCG
This sequence comes from Pseudomonadota bacterium, assembly GCA_043811435.1. GTDB lineage: Bacteria > Pseudomonadota > Alphaproteobacteria > Rhizobiales > Xanthobacteraceae > Bradyrhizobium. The sequence continues at coordinate 10,369 of JBDRNF010000040.1, read as the reverse complement.
CCGAAATGGTCGGACGGCACGAGGTCGATCTCGGCCTGGTTTTCGGCCGAGCGCCGCGGCGCGACTTGATCGAGCTGGCGCGCATGCGCCAGTCACTGTGCCTCATGGTCGCTCCCGATCATCCGATGGCCGCCAGGGAGTACTGCGCGATAAAAGACCTCGCGGGCCTGCGCGTCATCCTGCCCGATCTGTCGTTCGGCATCCGTCAGGAAATCGACCGCGCTTGCGCCAAGGCCAATGTCGAGCTCGATGTCTACAGCGAGACAAACTCGATTGCCTTTCTCCGCACGATCGCCATGAAGACCGGTATCGGAACCTTTCTGCCACGCGACTCGGCCATGCCCGAGCTGCTCGCAGGCACGCTGGTCGCGGTGCCCTTGCGCGACAAGCGCCTGGAGGCAACCCAGGTGACGCTGGTGCAGCTCGCAACCAGAAACACCACGCCCTCGGGCCTTCGCGTTGCGCAGCTTCTCGTGGAGAGGATGAAAGAGCGAAAGAGTTGATCGGGACCGTCGACTGAGGTCGTTCCGAGCACGCCTCCCCCCCCGTCAGTTCGGAAACTCCACCATCGCCTCGCCGGTCGCAACCTTCTCGCCGGCCTGGTTCTTCACCATGACGTCGATCAGCACCCAGCGCGAATTGGCGGTGACCTGCTTCGATTTCACGATTCCCGTGGGCTGGATGGTGTCGCCGGGCTTCACCGGCTTGACCCAGCGGGTTTCGAGGCGGCGATGGATGGCGCCGGCGGGATAGGCCCAGTCGGTGATCATGCGCGTAATCAGGCCGAAATTGTTCATGCCATGCATGATGATGCCGCCGAAATTGGTCTTGCCGAAGCTGCCCTTCATGTAGTCGTCGTCGAGATGCAGCGGGTTGTAGTCGAGCGAGCCGTCGCAGAACAGGCGGATCGATTCGCGGCTGACTTCGAATGTCGGCCCGTCGATGCTGTCGCCTTCGCCGAGGTTTTCAAATGTGATGGTCATGATTTCCCTCGCGTCATTCCGGCCGGATGGTCCAGCCGCGGCCGGAGCAGATCACCTCGCCGTGCTGGTTGAAGAAGACGTTGTCGTGCACCACGAACAGCCGTTCGCGCTTGATAAACTTGTCGAGCGCGCGGGCCTGCAGCGTAATGACGTCGCCGGGGCGGGCCGGAATGTTGTAGCTCCAGGACTGCCCGGCATTGACCGTGCCCGGCGAGCGCATCCAGTCGTCGGCCGGGGTGCAGGCGAACATGAGGAGAATATGGATCGACGGCGGCGCGATCAGCCCGCCATAGCGCGTGGTCTTCGCATATTCCTCGTCGAAATAGATCGGGTGGTCCTCGCCGACCGACGCGCAATACAGCTCGATGGCGTCGCGCGTCAGCGTGTAGGGAATGGTCTTGCGCGGTTCGCCGGGGACGATGTCGTCCCAGACCTTGCGCAGATTGGCGTGTTTCCAGAAATCGGTCTCGAAGGCTTCCGCCTGCGCCATCGCATCCTCCCTTGCCGCCGCTATTATCGTGCCGGCGCGTCATCCCGTCTTGCGGAATTTGTTATATGGTATAATCAATTCGCGACCGTGTAAAATCAAGCCGCGCTGCCGGGGAAACCAGAATGACAAAGCTGAAACTGCCCAATATCGACGACGTCGTGGCGATCGATATCCACACCCATGCCGAGGAGCCCTGCGGCATGCATGGCGACGACGGCTATGACGATTTTCAGGAGAAGATGGCCGACTATTTCAAGTCGCCGAACAAGCATCCGCCGACGGTACCGGAGACCGCGGCCTATTACCGCGCCAAGAAGATTGCGGCCGTGATCTTCCCTGTCGATGCCGAGCGCGAGACCGGGTTCCGCCGCTACAACAATTACGAGATGCTGGAGATCGCCTCGGAGAATTCCGACGTGCTGATCCCGTTCGCCAGCATCGATCCGCACAAGGGCAAGCTCGGCGTCCGCGAGGCGAGGAAGCTGATCGAGGAATACGGCGTCCGCGGCTTCAAATTCCATCCGACCATGCAGGGTTTCTATGCCAACGACCGCATGGCCTATCCGCTGTATGAGGCCATCAACGACGGCGGCGCCATCGCGCTGTTTCACACCGGACAGACCGGGGTCGGCTCGGGCATGCCCGGCGGCATGGGGATGCGCCTGAAATATTCCAACCCGATGTACATGGACGACGTGGCGGCGGATTTCCCTGACCTCAAGATCATCCTCGCGCACCCGTCCTTCCCCTGGCAGGAAGAGGCGCTGTCGGTCGCGACCCACAAGCCGAACGTCTATATCGACCTCTCCGGCTGGTCGCCGAAATACTTCCCGCCGATCCTGGTGCGATACATCAACTCGATCCTGCAGGACAAGATGCTGTTCGGCTCGGACTGGCCGGTGATCACGCCGGACCGCTGGATGGCGGATTTCGCCAAGCTCGACATCCGCGACGAGATCCGGCCAAAGGTGCTGAAGGCCAACGCGCGGAAGCTGCTGGGGATATAGAATCCAGAACGCCTCTCGCTTCCCATGCTTCGTTCTCATGCGCACACTTGGCGATGCTTTCACTCCCCTCCCCCCACGCGCCCCTGCGCGTGGCGGGGAGGGGTCGGGGGTGGGGGGCGTCTCCGCCAATTCGCTGGCGGAAGTACGCAACTCGCTGTCAGAGGAATGCGCTGATAGACCCCCCACCCCCGACCCCTCCCCGCCGCTTCGCGGAGGGAGGGGAGAAGTAAGACAACCGGACGGATATCATCATGAGCATCAAGGCCGTTGTGTTCGATGCCTATGGCACGCTGTATGACATCCAGTCGGTGGCGACGGTCACCGAAGCCGCGTTTCCCGGTTACGGCGAGATCATCACCCAGGTCTGGCGCATCAAGCAGCTCGAATACACCTGGCTACGTTCGCTGATGCGGCGCTATGAGGATTTCTCCGTCATCACCCGGGATTCGCTGGCCTACACGCTCAGGGTACTCGGGCTGCCATACGACAGCGCCGCCTTCGAACGCATCATGGACAAGTATCTGCATCTCGATCCCTATCCGGATGCATTGGGCGCGCTGGCGGCGATGCGGGACCGCAAGCTTGCCATCCTGTCCAACGGCAGCACCGGCATGCTCAACGCGCTGGTCGCCAACAGCGGCCTCGACCGCGCGCTGGACGCCACCATCAGCATCGACTCGCAGAGGATCTTCAAGCCGGCTCCGGAAGCCTACGGGCTGATCGAAACGAGGCTTGGCGTGCCGCCCGCCGAGGTGCTGTTCATCTCCTCCAACCCGTGGGACGCCTGCGGCGCCAAGGCCTTCGGGCTCAACGTCGCCTGGATCGAGCGGGTGACGCCCGAAGCCATGGCGCTGGCCTGCGTCAAAAATGATCTCGTGGCCCCGCTCACGATGTTCAAGGCGATCCGGACCCAGATGGACGAGCTCGGGCTGGAGCCGGATTATCGCATCCATGCGCTGGCGGAATTGCCGCAACTGCTCGCCACGCATGAGTCTCGCAAATGAGTATCGAATCCGTCCGCGCGTTTTTCGCCGAAAAAGCTCCCGATATCGCCGTGATCGAATCGCCCCTGAGTTCCGCCACCGTGGCTCTGGCGGCCGAGGCCTATGGCGTCGAGCCGGGCAAGATTGCCAAAACGCTCTCCTTGCGGATCGGCGACCGGGTGGTGCTGATCGTCGCCGCCGGCACCTCGCGCATGGACAACAAAAAGGTCAAGGCGCATTTCGGCGGCAAGCCGAAGATGCTCGGCGTCGACGAAGTCGCCGACATCACCGGGCACGAGGTCGGCGGCGTCTGTCCGTTCGGCCTGAAGGTGCCGTTGCCGGTCTATTGCGACGTCTCGCTGCAGGCGTTCGACGTGGTGGTGCCGGCGGCGGGCTCGACCCACAGCGCGGTGCGCATTGCCCCAATGCGGATGGCGGAATTGACCGGCGCCGAATGGATCGATGTGTGTCAGGCGCCGGTGTAACTCGGATCGTCATTGCGAGGAGCGTAGCGACGAAACAATCCATTCTTTCTTTTCGCTGCGCCATGGATTGCTTCGCTTCGCTCGCAATGACGGGTTACCCTCTACCCCACCTTGCCGATCTTCTTCACCGCCGCTATCAGCCGCGCGGAATCTTCGGCGACAAACTTTGAAAATTCCGGCGCGTCCAGGTAGGCGACGGGGCTGCCCGCGTTTTCGAAGGTCTTCGTCACTTCCGGACTCTTCGCCGCCTGCGCCATCGCCTCGCGCAGCTGCGTCATGACCGGCGCCGGCAGCGCGCGCTGCGCAAACAACCCGGCCCAGATGTAGAACTCGACGTCCTTGTAGCCGAGTTCCCGGAACGTCGGCAGGTCGGAAAAGCTCGCGATCCGGCTAGCGCCCCAGTTCGCCAGCACCCGCATCTTGCCGTCGTCGACCTGCTGCTTCAGCGTGCCCGGCGCCGATGCCATCGCCTGCACGGTGCCGCCGAGCAGCGCGGTCAGTGCGGGACCGGCGCCGCGGAACGGCACGTGCAGGAGCTTGATGCCGGCGGAGGCCGCGAACATTTCCATCGCCACATGCAGCGTGCCGTAGGGGCCCGACGAGCCGTAGGGAATCATGCCGGGGCGTTTCTTGGCGTCGTCGACGAAATCCTGCAGGGTCTTCCACGGCGCCGACGCCGGCACCGCGAGCAGCGTAGGGTCGGCGAGCACGCGCGCGACCGGTGCGAATTGCGCGACTTCATAGGCCACCGGCCGGCCGAACAGACGGTCGGCCTCCGGCAGCACGGCCAGCGACGACAGCGTCATCAGCAGGGTGTAGCCGTCCGGCTCGGCGCGCGCCGCAGCCGCATTGCCGACCGAACCGCCGCCGCCGCCAGCGCGGTTGTCGACGATGACGGGCTTGCCGAGAATTTTCTCCAGCGCCAACGCCACCGGCCGCGCGGCGAGGTCGGCCTGGCCGCCGGCCGGGAACGGCACGATCATGGTGATATTGCGCGAGGGATATGGACGTTGTGCCAAGGCGGAATTGGAGAACGCGGTCTGCGCCAGCGGCAATACGGCGGCAGCCTTCAGAAGTTCGCGACGGTTCATGGCGGTTGCTCGCCGGTGATTTTGTTTTGGTTGGGGGCAGCGTAGCCCGAAACCGTCGACGTTGCGATAGTCGCAGCACTTCCTACCTGGCGAGCATTTTCGGCAGGCTGTTGTCGAGAACGTCGCCAAGGAGCTTTCGCGTCGCCTCACGCATCGCCGGCGTGTTGACCTCCTCGGGTCGCTCGGGCCACGGGAAGCCTTGGAGTCTTATGGCCGGCGAGTCCGACAGCAAACGTCCGCCCGGTGATCCGGTCCCGCGCTTGAGTACTGCAAAACTGTGGCCGTCGTAGATAACGAAGCCCACCACGGCATGGAGCACGGTGACGCTGAAAGACCCGATTCCGCTATTGACGAGGCCGATGCCGAAGGTGGGTCGATTCCCGATAAAAACATTGGACCTCGTCACTACGATGTAGCGCTCACATTGCGTCTGCGCCGCAGCCCGTCGAACAAGGTCCGACGATTTAGAGTCGGTCTGAAATATCGGAGCTGTGGGGCCGTAACCATCGAAAGCGCCTTTAGCGTAAGCGACCCTGCGCACGGCCGTGCCCCGGCCGACAGCGGCTCGAAGCCGTTCGATGACCAGATCATCAAGTCCCCAATTTTCGACGGTAATTTGCTTGAATTTGTCCCGCCCTGGCATGCTGACATCAAAGCGGTTTCCGAGCAGCGGGAAAACGCCGATACTACAAGGCCCGCTTGGAGCCGGTGTTGCGGCCGCCGCTTTCGGTGCCGGAGGCTTCTTGGCGGCGGGTTTGGCCTTGGCCGCCGCGGGCGGCTGGACCGTTTGTGCATGTGCCGAATGAACAAGGCCGAAGGCAATTAACAACGCGGCAAGGCGAACCATGAAAACTCCGGGAGAAATCGGCGGCGGGGCAAAGGCATCGAGATGTGGAAGGAGTTTTCGTATAAACAAGTCGGAAGGTACCGACAAGACGATACATCTTGTGGGTGTGAAACCATAACAGCCGGGTCGACCGCCGCTCAGCGCTTCCCCATCGCCAAACGCTTCGCCAGATAGTCCGCCAGCACTTCGACGCGGGCGGGGCGCGGGCCGCCGGGCGGCGTCACCAGATGCACCGCGCCTTCGGGCTGCGTCCAGTCTTTCAGGATCACCTCGACCTCGCCGGATGCGATGGCGTCGCCGACGATGAAGTCCGGCAGGTCGGCGATGCCGAGCCCCGCAAGCAGCGCCGGCATGATCGCTTCGCCATTGTTGACGCGCAGCTGTCCTGCCGGGCGCACGCTGGCCTGTTCACCGGACGCGTTGGTGTAGTGCCAGATGCCGGGCGTCGAGAGATAGGCGTAGCCGAAACATTTGTGCTGAGCGAGATGCATTGGATGGGTCGGCCGTCCCCAGCGCTTCAGATAGGACGGCGCTGCCACGGTATGGCGCGGCATCGCGCAGAGCCGGCGCGCGATCAGCGAGGAATCCGGCAGCCGCGCGATGCGCAGGCCGGCGTCAAACCCCTCGCCGATCAGATCGACGGTGGCGTCACTGAGATGCAGGTCGATCGAGACCTCGGGATAAAGCTTGAGGAATTCCGGCAACAACGGCGCCACGGTTCGCACCCCGAAGGTCATGGGCACCGCGAGCCGCACCAGCCCGCGCGGCGTCGCCGACTGCGCCAGCGCCTCGTTCTCCGCCGCCTCGCCATCCGACAACAGCCGTGCAGCGCGCTCGGCCAGTTTCTGGCCGGCATCGGTCAGCGCGAGTCGCCGCGAGGTGCGGTTGAACAGCCGCGCGCCTAGCCGAGCCTCCAGCCGGGTGACGGCCTTGGACACCGTCGCCTTGGACAGCGCCAGCTCGGTGCCGGCCGCCGCAAACGACCGTAATTCCACGACTTTTGCAAAAATCGCGAGGCCTTCGAAGTCGGGGAGTTTGGCCATCGGCGCCGTCCTATTGGAGCTATTTTGGAAACAATGTGTTTCGATAGTTTCTATTTATATCACAGGGACGGCGGCTTATCCAATGCGTCAACGGAAATCGGACGACGGTTCTGGCCGCGGTGATTTCCTACGTTCAACCGAAGGGAATATCCCATGATCGAACTCAGGCCTTTTGACACCCTCGGCGGCGCCGATCACGGCTGGCTGAAAGCCAGGCATCACTTCTCGTTCGGCAGCCATTACGACCCCAACAACATGGGCCATGGCTCCTTGCGGGTGTGGAACGACGACGAGATCGCGCCGAACTCAGGCTTTCCTGCGCATCCCCATGCCAACATGGAGATCATCACCTATGTGCGCGAAGGCGCCATCACCCATCAGGACAGCCTCGGCAACAAGGGCCGTACTGAAGCCGGCGACGTGCAGGTGATGAGTGCGGGCAGCGGCGTGCGCCACTCCGAATACAATCTGGAACCGACCAAAACGACGATCTTCCAGATCTGGATCGAGCCGACCACGCAGGGCGGTCAGCCGACCTGGGGCGCCAAGCCGTTCCCGAAGTCGGATCGAACAGGAAAGTTCGTCACCATCGCCAGCGGCTTTGCGGCCGACAACGATGCGCTGCCAATCCGGGCCGATGCGCGGGTGCTCGCCACCACGCTGAAGGCCGGCGAAAGCGCGGAGTATACGCCCGACAAGGCCCGCAACCTCTATCTGGTGCCGGCGGTGGGCAGCGTCGAAGTCAACGGCGTGTTCGCCAACGCCCGCGACGGCGTCGCGATCTCGGATGAGGCGCGGCTGACCATCACGGCGCTGGAGGATTCCGAGCTGGTGCTGGTCGACGCGGCGTAGCGGCCCACTCACTGCTCGTCATGCGCGGGCTTCGACCCGCGCATCCACGACTTCCTTCGAACCAGCAAGACGTGGATGGCCGGGTCAAGCCCGGCCATGACGACTGAATGTGTTTCGAACATCTCACATCAAAATTCACGGAGTCCATCATGACCAAAGTTCTCGTTCTCTATCATTCCACCTACGGCCACATCGAGACCATGGCAAACGCCGTTGCCGAAGGCGCCCGCGAAGCCGGTGCCACGGTCGATATCAAGCGGGTGCCGGAACTGGTGCCCGAAGCCGTCGCCAAAGCCTCGCATTACAAGCTCGATCAGGCGGCCCCTGTCGCCAAAATCGAAGACCTCGCCGATTACGACGCCATCATCGTCGGCACCGGCACACGGTTCGGCCGGATGGCGTCGCAGATGGCGAATTTCCTCGATCAGGCCGGCGGCCTGTGGGCCAAGGGCGCGCTGCACGGCAAGGTCGGCGGCGCCTTCACCTCGACCGCGACCCAGCATGGCGGCCAGGAAACCACGCTGTTCTCGGTGATCACAAACCTGCTGCATTTCGGCATGACTATCGTCGGCCTGAATTACGGCTTTGCCGGCCAGATGAAGCTCGACGAGGTCACCGGCGGTTCGCCCTATGGCGCCACCACCATTACCGGCGGGGACGGCAGCCGCCAGCCGAGCGAGAACGAACTGGCGGGTGCGCGCTATCAGGGACGTGTGATCGCGGAGACCGCCAAAAAACTGCATGGTTGATGCGAGGAAGTACGTCATTCCGGGATGGTCCGACGGACCATCCCGGAATCCCGGAATGACTGCGACGAATTTTGACAGTGAGTGACCTTCATGAGCAACGCCCCGCAGGCCAATTGGCCGGAACTGCCCACGTCGGCCTGGCGCGACACCTGTGCGACGCTGCATCTGTGGACGCAGGTGATCGGCAAGATCCGCCTGGTGCGCGAGCACTGGCTGAATCATTCCTGGCACGTCGCGCTTTACGTCACCGCGCGCGGGCTGACGACGTCGCCGATACCCGACGGCAACGGGACGTTCCAGATCGACCTCGACTTCATCGATCACGCCTTGCGCATCACCACCAGCGACGGCGCGCAGCGGCAGTTCGCGCTGGCCGGGCATTCCGTGGCGAGCTTTTATGCCGCCGTCATGGCCGCGCTCGCCGAACTCGGCATCGAGGTCAGCATCGACGAGATGCCCAACGAGTTGCCGGATCCCATTCGGTTCTCGCAAGACAGCCAACATGCTTCCTACGATCCGGATGCCGCGGGACGCTTCTTCCAGATCCTGGTCAACGTCGACCGGGTGTTCAAGCAGTTCCGCACCGGCTTCCTCGGCAAGGCCAGCCCGGTGCATTTCTTCTGGGGCAGCTTCGATCTCGCGGTGACGCGCTTTTCCGGCCGCCGCGCGCCGCGCCATCCCGGTGGCGTGCCGCATTTGTCGGATGACGTCGCCACCGAGGCCTATTCGCACGAAGTCAGCAGCGCCGGCTTCTGGCCGGGCTCGGGTGCGATCGATTACCCCGCGTTCTATTGCTACGCCTATCCGGAACCGGCGGGCTTTCGCACCGCCAAGGTTCGCCCCGAGGCCGCGTTCTTCAGCGAGGCACTCGGCGAATTCATCCTGCCCTATGACGCCGTGCGGACGGCCGCGGATCCGGACCGGGCCTTGCTCGAATTCCTGCACAGCAGTTACGAGGCCGCGGCCGATGCGGCGAAGTGGGACCGCGCCGCGCTGGAATGCGCACCGGGAAAGCCAGGCGTGGTGCGGCAGATCTGACGCTGTGCCAGCGAGCTACGCCTGCCAAGACCGTGCTTTATCTCGCAGCATTAACGATGCGTTAACCGTTCGGGAATTCTCACGGATATCCTCGTCAAGCGCGCATCTTCTTTCGAAAAATTGCCCGCTCATTCCTTTACGTTAACGGCAGCAACACCGTCGTTGCAGAACGCCCGATCTACCGGAATTGGCGTATTGGGTCTAAGACATACGCTGGACGCAGCGGGCGTCATATTGCCGATCGATCAGTGCATTCCCATCATGAAACTTCGCCCCATCGACGATTGCGATTTCGGTAATGCCCTCGCCGTTCTCAAGCGAGGCTTTCCGGAGAAGAGCGAATCGTTCTGGGCTGACGGCCTTCGGAAGATCCTGGCCTCGCCCAGCCGGCGCGACGCCGCGCCGGTCGGATTCCTGATGGCGATGGGTGGCGAGGATGTCGGCATCGTCCTGACCATTCCGGGCAAACGATCAAGTCCCGGCGGCACGCAGGACGTGTTCAACCTGGCGGCATGGTACGTCGATGAAAAGCATCGCTGGCTGGCGCCGCGCATGTTGCAAAAGGTCGTCGCACAAGAAGCGGTGTTCACGGATTTGACGCCGAGTCTGGCCGCACAAGCGATCAACCAGCGCCTCGGCTTCGAAATTCTCAATGAAGGGTTTCAGGTCTTCCCGTTGCCATGGACCGCCCTGCGCCCGCGCAAGCAGGCGCGCGTGATATCGGTTGACCAGGCGAAGCTACCCAACGCTATGCGCGCGACGCTCGACCAGCACGCCAGGCTCGGGTGTGTCGTGGCCGTG
>JBDRNF010000039.1:0-3142 GCA_043811435.1 Pseudomonadota bacterium | reverse complement strand
GCCAGCGCCTGCAGACGCATGCTGTCCTGCTGTTCCTGGCGCGCCTTGGCTGGCCCGCCAATGATGACGAGCCCTGCGGCGATGCTTGCAACGACGACCGTGACCAGGGCAATGGCCAGCCAGTCTCCGGCTTCACGCGGGGTCCACATCGCCCTTGTCTCCCTTCTCCGCATCGCTGATGAAATAGGTGAAGATTGCGCCGGCAATGACGGCCACGACGAGCGATTTCAGCACGAAACGCGTCGTGAGGTCGCCGCCGAGGAAATTGTAGACGAGCGAAATGCCGTCCCCGACCAGCGTGCACCCGGCGATGACAAGGCTGATATAGGTCAGCCATTTGCGTATCCGCGAGCGCTGCAATTGCGGGTTCCGCTGACGGGCGCCGCGCAGGATGTAGCCAAGCCAGAGGAAGATCGGCGTCGCGACAAGGAGGCCGGATATGCCGCTGCGCACCTGTGCCTCAAGGCGGAACGCGCGATAGTCATCGTCAACAGGCCGGTCGGGGAAACCGTATTCGATCAGCGCGAACAGGAGCGATCCGAGGCTGAAGGAGACGATCCCGAGCAGGATGAAGAACAGAAGATAGAAGAAGGCTTCGCGCGCCGAAAGATAGGGCTGCGGCCGCGGCACGGCCACCGGAAAGTCGACATCGGAATAGGTCTCCAGCGCCGAATCCACTTCGGCACGGCGCCAGCCTGCCTTTGTCAGCGCCTCAATGATCGCTGCGCGCGACTGCCCATGCTCGAGGCTGTCCTTGACGAATTCCACGAGTGTCTTGTCGGCCATCGCATCCTCACGCTCCTGGTTCGGCCCCAACCATAGCCTGTTCGGCGCGCCCTCGCCAGACGATCAGATTCCGGCCCGTTTCAGCAGGCGCTCGAAACCGTCCCAGAATGCGGCGCGGCGCGCGTCTGTTTCCATCAGGATCTCGTGCAGCGCGCCATCCACCGTGACATGCTCGCAGTCGGGCAGCCGCGCGCAAACGGCCGCGTGCGATGCATTGTCGACCAGTTTTTCCTCGCCCGCCGATGCGACAAAGACCGGGATACTCACCCTGTTCAGGGCTTTCACCTTGCCGAAGGTCGCCACGATGTTCAGCGAGGCGCCCAACCACCCCCAGGTGACGGGGCCAAGCTCCAGTTCCGGCGCGGCATCGCACAGGTCACGCTGAATCTGCCAGCGGCGCCTGTCATGCGTCACAATATTGTTCTCGAAGGTTTCCGGCGGCCCGGGCTGTTGCGCATAATTGTCCGACCGGCCCGTTACGCGCATGGCCCAGACCAGGTAGCTCATGCCAAAGAACTTCGATTTCAATCCCCACATCGGCGCACAGAAAGCGGCGGCATCCACTTTCACCAGGCCCTGCGCAATGGCCGCCAGCGCGATCGCGCCGCCCATGGAGTGAGCCAGCGACACGTAAGGACGCGGCAACCGGTCATCGAGCTTTTCCAGCCCGTTCGCGAGCGCGCCCATGAATGTTTCGAACCGGTCGATATGCCCCTTCTTCGTGTCGTCAAGCAGACGGTCAGAGCGCCCCTGGCCCGGCCAGTCGATGATCACCACGGCAAAGCCCATTGCCTGCAGTTCGCGCCCGACCTCGAAATACTTCTCGATGAACTCGGTGCGTCCGGGACATACAATCACGGTGCCGCGCGGATTACTGTAGGTCAGCGCCGGTGCGATACAGGCCCGCAGGTCGCGTCCTTCGCTTCCCTTGAACCACACGATCTCGGCCCCGTCCGGCGCAGGATTGCCCGGCACGACGACAAAGTCGTCGCGATGGCTGTCTGGCGGGGGGGCAATCTTGTCTGTCATCGGAAAAAAGCCGCCCTCAGGTTTCCCCGGGGCGGCCCCTTCTGGACTGGAAAGCCGTCGCGGACTACGCGAACTTCTTCATCAGGCTCTGCAGCTGCATGGCGACCGACATGTCACCTTCAACTTTCAGCTTGCCCTGCATGAACGCCATGGTCGGATCCATCTGGCCGCCCGAGATTTTCTGGAAGTCATCCCAGTCAACCTTGATCGTGGCATCAGCGTCGCCGTCGGAATTGTCGACCTTGCCTGCTGCGCCATCAATGTAGAGCTTGCCGACGCTGCCGAAGTCAAACTTCACTTTTTTGGTGAAATCGCCGCCCGGCTGGACAGCGGACGAAGCCTTGGTTGTGAGTTCTGCGAGATCCATAACGGGTCCTCCTTGGAATGGGTCCTGAGGGGATAAAGCAGAGTGACCCCGGGGAACGCAAGCAAAGATTGAAGCCGGGCGGAATTGTTCAGCCGTACTTTTCGCGCCAGATCCGCTGGCCGCACGGGCTGGTGCACCCTGGAATCACACACCCTGTCCCAGCGGAACACCCCGCTCGCGCGCGGTAATGCCTTGACCAAACAGCCTTGCAGTGCCGAATGATGGAGGAATGAGTTGGGAAAAATCGATTGAGGAACTCCGCCGGCGCGAGCGCCTGTCGGAAAGGATGGGCGGCGACGAGCCGGTCGAACGCCAGCGCGGGCGCGGCAAGCTGACGGTGCGCGAGCGCGTCGCCTTCCTTGTCGATCCCGGCAGTTTCCACGAAATCGGCAAGATTGCCGGCAAGGCCACCTATGGCCCGGACGACGAGCTGGCGGCCTTCACCCCCTCCACCTCCGTCACCGGCCGCGCGACGCTGGACGGCAAGCCCGCCGTCATCCTCGCCGATGATTTCACCGTGCGCGGCGGCGCCTCGGACGCGTCGATCTGGCAGAAAATGGTCCAGATGATCCGCATGGCCACCGAATACCGGATGCCGCTCGTCCAGATGATCGATGGCACCGGCGGTGGCGGCTCGGTCAAATCGCTGGAAAAGGACCCGCGCACCTACATTCCCGAAACACCCGGCTGGAACGAGATCGTCCACGGCATGACGCAGGTGCCCTTCGTCTCGCTCGCCCTCGGCCCCTGCGCCGGCATGGGCGCGGGCCGCGTCGCCGCCAACCATTTCTCCGTCATGGTGAAGGAACTCTCCCAGGTCTTCGTCGCCGGTCCGCCTGTCGCCATTGCGCTCGGCGAGAACGTCACCAAGGAAGAACTCGGCGGCTGGAAAATCCAGGGCCAGAACGGCACGGTCGACAATGTGGTCGATACAGAAGCCGATGCCTTCGAGGCCGCCCG
>JBDRNF010000038.1:0-58129 GCA_043811435.1 Pseudomonadota bacterium | reverse complement strand
GGGATCGCTTCTCTTCTCCCTCGCCCCGCAAGCGGGGCGAGGCGAACCAAGCCTCCGCGCCGGCGGGCCGTCAGGCGTAGGACATGGCGGACTGCGCCGCCGTCGCCGCGGCGACATCCATCCACATCACTTCCCAGATGTGGCCGTCGGGATCCTCGAAACTGCGGCCGTACATGAAGCCGTAGTCCTGCTGCGGGCACGGATCGACACCGCCGCCCGCGGCCTGCGCCTTGCCGACCATGTCATCGACGGTCTCGCGGCTGTCGGCGGAGAGGCAGATCAGCACCTCGCTGGAGATCCTTGCATCGGCGATCTTCTTCGGCGTGAACTGGCGAAACTTGTCATGGGTCAGCAGCATGGCGTGGATGGTTTCGGAAAACACCATGCAGGATGCGGTGTCGTCGCAGAATTGCTCGTTCTTTTCGGCGCCGATGGCTTGATAGAAGGCGGTGGCGCGGGCGAGGTCGCCGACCGGCAGGTTGACGAAGATCATTCTGGCCATGAAGGGGCTCCTTTGGCGTTGTACGGCCAAAGGACGAACCCGATGGCGCCGATCCGACAACCCGATTTCAGATTTTTTTGGGAAGCGTCTTCACCAGGAACGGCTGCCCGTGTCCCACCTGTTGGCGGGGATATGCTTGGTGAAAATCCGCACCACAGCCCCCTTCACGGGCCTGGTGTCGTCGAACAGCCTCGACGCAATTTGCTCGATGGCGTCGCGATATTCGAGAAACTGCCCCTGCCTCGCGGTGCTCGGCGAGCCCCGCACCCCCGCAAGCTCGTCCATCGCGGCATCGCTGATCTGGCAGTCGACCGTCTCGCCGCCGTTCAGCATGGTGAAGCCGAACGCCAGGCGTTCGTCGTCATACCCGACAATGCGACCACGCGTCAGCGGCATCGAAAGCTTCCCCATCGCCCCCTGGTCATGCCGGGCGCGGCGAAGGCGCGAACCCAGGCGGCAAGCGCGATGCGCTTGTCGCCTGGAATGAGTCCGTCACTTCACCTCGGCCGGATCGCGATGTACCGGATCGATCCACAGCACCGTCTCCGGCCTCTCCACCGGCTCGATGTCGAGATTGATCGCGACCGCCTGGCCGTCGCTGCGCACCAGCACGCATTCCAGCACCTCGTCAGGGCTGGCGTTGATCTCCTGATGCGGCACATAGGGTGGAATGAAGATGAAATCGCCGGGTCCTGCTTCGGCGGTGAACTGCAGCTTCTCGCCCCAGCGCATCCGCGCCTTGCCCTTGACGACAAAGATGATGCTCTCGAGATGGCCGTGATGATGCGCGCCGGTCTTGGCGTCCGGCTTGATGGTCACCGTGCCGGCCCACAATTTCTGCGCGCCGACGCGCGCGAAGTTGATCGCGGCCTTGCGATCCATCCCTGCGGTCGACGGCACGTTGGGATCGAGCTGATCGCCGGGAATGACGCGAACGCCGTCGTGCTTCCAGCGCTCCGCGTCGCCGTGATCGTGCGAATGATCCGAATGGGTATGGTCGTGGTGGCCTGTCATCGTGCTGCTTTCTGCTCAACTTGATGGCCGAACCCTACATAAAACCGTGATCGCAAACCAGCCGCGATCAGGAACTTTCGGCCCGATTCGCCGTTGGGTCTGTGAAGTTCAACAGAGGAGAGTTACCATGGGTGCGACCACCGACAAGGTCAAAGGTACCGCCAACGAAGCCATCGGCAAGGCCAAGCAGGGCGTCGGCGAAGCCGTCGGCTCCGACAAGATGCAGGGCGAAGGCGCCATCCAGGAAATCAAGGGCAAGGGCCAGCAGGCGCTCGGCGACGCCAAGGAAGCCACCAAGGACGCCGTCAACAAGGCGGCCGCGGCGGCCAACAAGAACCTCTGATCGACACGAGTTGATTGGAATGCGAAAGACTGGCCCGGTGGGCCGGTCTTTTTATTTCCCGTTGCGTCCTACTTCACACCCAGCAGTTCGACTTCGAACATCAAGGTCGCGTTCGGCGGGATGACTCCGCCGGCGCCGCGGGCGCCGTAACCCAGCGCGGGCGGAATGATCAGGGTGCGCTTGCCGCCGACCTTCATGGTGGCGACGCCTTC
The DNA here is from genome assembly GCA_043811435.1 of Pseudomonadota bacterium. Classification (GTDB taxonomy): domain Bacteria; phylum Pseudomonadota; class Alphaproteobacteria; order Rhizobiales; family Xanthobacteraceae; genus Bradyrhizobium. The sequence continues at coordinate 56,058 of JBDRNF010000038.1, read as the reverse complement.
GTCCCAGCCGGCGATGACCTGGCGCTGCCCGATCGGGAACTCGAACGGTTCGTTGCGATCGACCGAACTGTCGAATTTCTTGCCTTTCTGGCCATTCTCATAGAGCCAGCCGGTATAGTGCATGACGCAGATCTGGCCCGGCTTCGGCGAAGCGCCCGAGCCGACGGTGCTGTCCGTTATCTGCAATCCCGATGCTGTGGTCATGGTTTTTCCCGCGGTCTGGGCCGCTACTGAGGTTGGACGGGCTGCCCCGGCGGTTACCAGGGCAAGCGCCGATGCGATCAACAGTGTCGCGCGCGTAAGACGTCGCATTGCCTTGATATCCTCCTGTGCAAGTCGGACCGTGTCTAGCGCAATGCTCCGACGGTATCCAGCCCATGCGAGGTGCAAAAAAGCCAGGGGGTCGGCGCGTTGTCCCGCCGCCTTTTCCGCATGGGCGGTCCGTGTGGCTTGAGCGACTCCGGCAGGGCGCTACTTCGCGAAGTGGATGCCCAGCCGCGCCGAGCGAACGCCCGTGCTCGCTCGGCTGGCGGCAATGCATCTGCTTATTCGGCCGCCACGGCGCGCTCGGCGGCCTTTTGGGCCTTGTCGCCGGTTCGCTGCAGGAAATCCTCACCACCCTCATCGGCCTGCGCGCGTTGCTCGCACTTGGTGCGGATCTCTTCCAGTTCCTCGTCGGTGAGATGTTCGATGCCGACAAATGAATTCTGCGCGGTGCTGACCCGAATCAGTTCATCCAGCTTGACCTGGATGGCGGCGCTGTCGCGGTTCTGCGAATTCTGGATCAGGAACACCATCAGGAACGTGACGATGGTCGTCCCGGTATTGATGATGAGCTGCCAGGTGTCCGAGAATCGAAACAGCGGCCCGGTGATCCCCCACACCACGATGACCCCGGCGGCCAACATGAACGTCGAGGCCCGGCCGGCCGCCTGCGAGGTCCTGTTGGCGACGTTGCCGAACAACCGGCTCAACCCGCGGAGCTGCTTGTGCGGCTCCGCAGCGGTCCGCGGCCTGCCTTTCCCGGTCGCCATCGATACATGCTCCCGGCAGGGGAATTGAGCCCGACGCTGCGGGGCGCCGGGCCAACCCGTGTCTGCCGTCTTATGGTCCGCTCGGCCCTAGCTCGCCGCCTTGCGGTTGACGCCCTTGCGCAGCGCCACCGTGTTGAGCTTGGTGTTCGCGGCCTTTTCCTCGTTCAGGTTGGTGGTGAGGAACCGGACGATGTCGTCATGGCCGAGTTCTTCCGCCCAGGCGATCAGCGTGCCGTAACGGGCGATCTCGTAATGTTCGACCGCCTGCGCATTGGCGACGATGGCGGCGTCGAGCACCGACTTGTCGTCGATCTCGCCGGCGGTTGCGTCCGCTTCCTTGATCAGTCCATCGATCGCCGGACAATCGGTGCCGGAAGGCTTATGACCGAGCTTCTTGAACACCTGGTCCAGCCGCTCGATCTGCTTGCGGGTCTCTTCGAGATGCAGCTTGAGGCCCTGGGCGAGATCGCGATTGGTGGCCTGATCGATCATCTGCGGCAAGGCCTTGGTGATCTGCTGTTCGGCGTAGTAAATGTCCTGCAAGCCATGCAGCAGCAGGTCGTCCATCGTCTTGATGTCTTTGGAAAAGAAACCCACGTCATCCTCCATTGAAGGTTTGAACCGGAAAACGGATTGCGGCATTCCAACATTTTCAACTCGGAGGGGTTCCCACAGTACAATTTCAACAGGACGGAAATTCTCTTCCGTCATCATGCCGCGCGCAGCACTCAGCTGGCGGCGACGGAACTCAACCGCAGCCCTCGAGCCGCAGCTGAATTCCGATACGCGACTAGCGATTCATGAACAATGCGAGAAGCAGAATGATCGGAAGCGGAATTCCGATCAGCCAGAGCAGCGCACCTTTACCGAAACCCATCTCAGCCTCCTTGTGTTTGACTGAATGGATAACTCGCCAGGATTTCGAGGGTTCCCCGAGTGCCTTAATCCACGGAACGATGAGGCATCCTGATGCTGCGCAAAGCTGCAATAGGAATGCCGGGAAACAGACGCATAACCGCAGCGCCCGGATGGCGTGACCAATCGATGGACTCTGGTTCCGAAGCGAGCTGATTCAAATCGGCTACTTCGGACGCGGCAGCCCCGGGATATTGACCGGCGTCGTGTAGATTTCCGAACCGGCTTCGTCGATCACCACCACGGACCGGTCGCGGCTCCCGTCATCGAGATCGATCGCGATCTGACGGGCGATCAGATCGGCGGTTTTCCGGGCATCGCCTTCATCGGCGCAATCGAGCCCGACCGGATCCTCGAGCCGCACGCCATCGGCAATGTCGAAATGGAAAATGGGCATTGGCTGTCTCCCGTCGGAGGTCAATGCCCGGGAACGAAGCACGTTCCGTCATCTGGCCCGGAACGCACAGCTTCCGGTGGCGAGCGGTCTCGCCACCGGAACCGAATCACTCAATAGCCCAGCGCGCAGCCGTCCTTGCGCGGGTCGGAACCGCCGGTCAGCGTGCCCTTGTCCCAGTCGATCCAGATCGCCTGACCGCCGCCGAGCGGACCGACCACGCTGGTGGTCTTGTGCCCGATCTTCTTCAGGCCCTCGACGATGTCAGTGGGGATGCCGTCCTCGAGCTGGTAGATGCCCTCGTAATGCAGGCCGCGCGGCATATCGATGGCTTCCTGCACATCGCAGCCATAGTCGAGCATGTTGGTCAGCACATGGCTCTGCCCGACCGGCTGGTACTGCCCGCCCATCACGCCGAACGGCATCACGGCACGGCCATTTTTGGTGACGAGGCTCGGAATGATGGTGTGCAGCGGCCGCTTGCCGGGCGCGATGCAGTTGGGGTGGCCGGGCTCGATGCGGAAGCCGCCGGCGCGGTTCTGCAACAGCACGCCGGTGTTGTTGGAAACGATGGCCGCACCGAAGGAATGCGCGACTGAATTGATGAACGAACAGACGTTGCGATCCTTGTCCACCACGGTGATATAGACCGTCGAGGGATTGATCGGCGGCGTCACCACAGGCAGATCGAGCATGCCGTCCATCCTGATCTTGCCGACGTACTCGTCGACGAATTCCGGGGTCAGGATGCGCGTCACATCGACGTTGACGTGAGCGGGATCGCCGACGTACTGCTCGCGCATCAGATAGGCGATCCGCGCGGCCTCGGCTTCGAGATGAAACCGCTCGACGCTCATGGGCTTGAATTTCGTCAGGTCGAATCGCGACAGGATGTTGAGCATCACCAGCATGGTGATGCCGGGGCCGTTGGGCGGGCACTGCCAGACGTCGTGGCCCTTGTACAGGGTGCCGATCGGCGACGTGGTCTCGGTGGTGTGCGCGGCGAAGTCGTCCAGCGTGTGCAGCCCACCGATGCCGCGCAGGGTCTCGACCATGTCCTCGGCGACTGCGCCCTTGTAGAACGCGTCGCGGCCGTCCTTGGCGATCGCGCGCAACGTCTTGCCGAGTTCGGGCTGATGAATCACGTCGCCGGCCACCGCCGGCTTGCCGTTCGGCAGCAGATAGCGCTCGGTGTTGGTGCCCTTCTTCAGCTTGTCGAACTGGTTGTTCCAGTCGAAGGCGATGCGCGGCGAGACGACATAACCTTCCTCGGCAGCCTTGATCGCGGGCTGCAGCAAGGTATCGAACCCGAGCTTGCCGTGATCGCGCAGGATGGTGGCCCAGGCATCGACCGATCCCGGAATGGAGACCGCATGCGCCGAGGTCAGCGGGATCGATTTGATCTTGCGCTCGAGATACCAGTCCGCGTTCGCGGCCTGCGGCGCGCGGCCGGAGCCGTTATAGGCGACGATCTTGCCCTCGCCTTTGGGTTGCAGCAGCGCGAAGCAGTCGCCGCCGATCCCGGTGGACTGCGGCTCGATCACCCCGAGCAGCGCGCAGGCCGCCACCGCGGCATCGGCGGCGGTGCCGCCGGCCTGCAGAACCTCGATCGCCGCCAGCGCGGCCAACGGATGCGACGTCGCCACCATTCCGTTCTGGGCGTGGACCGTGGAACGGCCGGCGAGATGGAAATTCCTCATGCCAAATTGCTCACTTTTGCGATTTTGTCGTTGTTTCGGACGCGGGCTTAACTGAAGTTTACTTGGCATATTCAGGGGGTAATGGGAATGCTCAGGGATGCATGAGGGCCCTGGTCGTCCCTGCGGACGTTCGCAGGAACGGCGGTTTGCCGTCTTTCCCCCGCCCCACCCGGCTGATAAACCCCCGCGATGCCCTTCACGGTCGCCGCTTTCTACCAGTTTGCAGCCCTGCCGGACTTCCGCGAGCTTCGGGAGCCGCTGCGGGCGATCTGCGCCGGCCTCGAGCTGAAGGGCAGCGTGCTGCTGGCGCATGAGGGCATCAACGGCACGGTCGCGGGCAGCGAAGCTGACATCAGCGGCCTGATCGGGGAGTTGAGCCGTGGCGCGCTGTTCGGCGGCCGGCTCGACCGTCTCGAACTAAAATTCTCCGCCGCCGAACAAATGCCGTTCCGACGTCTCAAGATCCGCCTGAAGAAAGAGATCGTCACCCTCGGCGATCCCGCCGTGGATCCGACCCGGCAGGTCGGCGTCTATGTCGATCCCGCCGACTGGAACGCGCTGATCGCCGCCCCCGACACGCTCGTCATCGACACCCGCAATGAATTCGAGGTGGCGATGGGCACCTTCCCCGGCGCGGTCGATCCCGGCATCAGGAACTTCGGGCAGTTCAGGGATTTCGCCGCTCGGCGGCTCGACCCGGCGAAGCATCAGAAGATCGCGATGTTCTGCACCGGCGGCATCCGCTGCGAAAAGGCCACCGCCTTGCTGCTCGCGCGCGGCTTTACCGAGGTCTATCATCTCAAGGGCGGCATCCTCAAATATCTCGAAGGCGTACCGGAGACGGAGAGCCGCTGGCGCGGTGAATGTTTCGTCTTTGACGACCGCGTCGCGCTCGGCCACGGCCTGCGACAACGCCGCAGGGAACATGATTCAGATGAGTGAGACCAGGACGAGTGAGGCGAAGGCGCTCGGCGACCGCATCGACGCGCTCGAAATCCGGCTGTCGTTCCAGGACGACACTATCGAGACGCTGAACAAGACCATCACCGCGCAATGGCAGCAGATCGACGCCCTGACGCGGCAGCTCGCCGCCCTGAACGAACGGCTGCAGGAAGCGGAAGCCAACGCGCCAGGCGCAACCGACGAGCCGCCACCGCATTATTAGAGGGCTTTTTCTTCTCCCCTCCCCCCCGACCCCTCCCCACCACGCGCAAGAGCGCGTGCAGGGAGGGGAGAAAAAAAGAAACGGCCTCCGCAAGGAGGCCGTTCGCTTCGGTTCAGGCGACAAGATCAGTCGTGTTCGATGATCACCGTCTTGCGATACCGATTTCGCTACGAAATGGCGCTCGCGACGATAGACGATACACGTGAACCAATCCGTCGGAGCATGTGCGGCCGAATTCAGCGGAACGCCGATTTCACCTTTTCCCACAGCGATTCGTTTGCCCGGTCGCCGTCGGGCTTCGACGGCGCCGGTTGCGCCGCGCTGACGGGATCGGATGCCGGAAAACTGTCGACCAGCCCGGCCTCCAGCCTGGAGTGCATTTCCCGGTCGGCCGCGACGGCTTCGCGTGGATCTTCGGCATGCTTGTCAGGTGGCGCGGGATTGAATTTCTCAGCCATGTCGGTCTCCTTGCCGATACAACGCACCGGCCATGCCGGAGTTCCCGACCATGGCGCGCCCGCCGGGCTGCGAAAACGAGGCGGGAACCAAATGCCCGCAAATGGGCATATAATTCCGGGGATTTTGCTGCCTCTGAGCAATATTGCACAGACAGGCGCCGCGACTTGGAGTCGACTATCCTCGATGAGATTGCACCCTCATCGATGATGTGAAACGCGCGGTGCTCGAAACAGAAATTCCGGCCCCAGCCCGTTTGGAATTTCCGTTTTTGAGATATCGCTCGACCTTGTCGCCAGGCCGGAGGACTGTGCGATCGAGGTCTCGCTAAAAGCAAGAAACAGCGACGGCTTCGCCGTGGTCGTCACGGTGCCTCCGTGCTAGCGCGCATCCTGCAGGATCATGTCGGACGCCTTCTCGGCGATCATAATGACAGGGGCGTTGGTATTGCCCGATACCAGATCCGGCATGACGGAGGCATCGACCACGCGCAGGCCTTCGATGCCGCGAAGGCGAAGCCGCTGATCCACCACCGCGAGCGAATCGTTTCCCATCCGGCAGGTCGAGGTCGGATGATAGACCGTGCTGCCGCGCTGTCGGCAAAAAGCCAGCAAATCCTCATCGCTCACCACCTTCGCGCCCGGATCGGCCTCCTCGACCACGAACGGCTTGAGCGCCGGCGCGGCCAGAATCCTGCGCAGGATCTTGAGGCCCTCGACATTGACGGTACGGTCGGTTTCGGTCGCGAGGTAATTGATGCGGATCTCCGGCGCCGCCGTCGGGTCGGCGCTCTTGATCCGCAGCGTTCCGCGGCTTTCCGGCCGCACCTGGCAGACCGACGCGCTGAAGGCGGAATACGGATGCAGTTTCTCGCCCATCTTGTCGGTCGAGAACGGCAGGAAGTGAATCTGGACGTCGGGTGACGCCAACCGCGGATCGGTCTTGAAGAATGCGCCCGAGGTGCCCGCGGCGATGGTCAGCGGTCCCGTGCGGAACGCGGCATAGCGCGCCCCGGCCATGATACGGCGGCCGGGATGATTGACGATGTCGTTGAGTGTGATGGGCTGCGAACAACGCATCACGATCCTGACCTGCATGTGATCCTGCAGATCGTTGCCGACGCCGGGGGCGTCGAGCACGACGTCGATGCCGTGACTCTTCAGCAGGTCCGCCGGACCGACGCCGGAGAGCTGCAGCAGTTGCGGCGAGTTATAGGCGCCGCTCGAGATCAGGATTTCCCTGCGCGCCCGCACGGTGCGCAGCGCGCCGTTCTGGCGATATTCGATCCCGGTCGCACGCCTGCCCTCGAACAGGATGCGCTGTGCCAGCGCCGCGGTTTCGACATGCAGGTTACGCCGTCCCTTGGCCGCGCGCAGATACGACCGCGCCGTGCTGGCCCGCCGGCCGTTGCGTGTCGTGGTCTGAAACCAGCCGGCGCCTTCCTGCGTCGCGCCGTTGAAGTCGGGATTATCCGGAATGCCGGATTCGACCGCCGCCTTGATGAAGGCCCCCGACAGCGGATCGGCATGCAGCATGTCGGACACCGGCAGCGGACCGCCGGCACCGTGATAATCATCGGCGCCGCGCTGCTGGTCTTCGGCCTTCTTGAAGTACGGCAGCACGTCGTCGAAACCCCAGCCGGCATTGCCGCGCTGGCGCCAGCGGTCGTAATCCTCATGCTGGCCTCGCACATAAAGCAGGCCGTTGATCGAACTCGATCCGCCCAGCACTTTTCCGCGCGGCTGGAATACCTGACGACCGTTCAAGCCCGGTTCGGGCTCGGTCTGGTACATCCAGTTGACGGTCTTTTCCTTGAACAGCATGCCGTAGCCGAGCGGCACATGGATCCAGAGGTTACTGTCCTTCGGGCCCGCTTCCAGCAACAGTACTGAATGCTTGCCGTCGGCGCTGAGGCGGTTGGCGAGCACGCAGCCGGCGGAGCCGGCACCGACGATGACGTAATCGAATTCGGAAGTGTTGTTGGGCGACGTTGCGCCATTCTTGTTCATGTGTTCCCCCCACGTCCGGCACGGGCCGACACCGCACATAACCAGATGACTTGAAGGGGTGGCAAGCGAATGATGGAACCAAAGCGCCGCAACGAGCTTTGAATTCCTTTTCCAGCCCAGCGAGCGCGCACCTTGGACAGATTTCAGATCGGCGCCCACATCCTTGCCCTGGCGACAGCCTTTGCGCTGGCGATGCCGATCGGCTGGGACCGCGAGAAGAAGGCCCGCAGCGCGGGGCTGCGAACCTTCCCGCTGGTGGCCCTCGCGAGCTGCGCCTTCATACAGGCCAGCGAGAGCCTGATGGTGGATTCCCCGGAGGGAATGTCCAAGGTGATCGAGGGCCTGATCACCGGCATCGGCTTCATCGGCGGCGGCGCCATTCTCAAGCAGGGCGCCAACGTGCACGGCACCGCAACGGCGGCGAGCCTGTGGGCCACTGGCGCGATCGGTGCTTCGGTCGGCCTCGGCAGCTATGACGTGGCGGTTACGATCGCCGTGTTCACGTTCCTGACGCTGACGCTGCTCCCGCTGGTCAAGGACGACGGCGACGAAACCGCCGACAAGAAGGATTGACCGTGACACCGGTGAGGTTCGCTCGCGTATGCGATGCGCCATGGTCGCCCCTGCACTTCCAGCGCCTGGATCGCGCCGCTTTACCCGCCCCAGGTTCGCAGGTTTCATTCGAGCGCCTCGTTCGAGGCGGGCGCGATCTTTTGTTCGCGCGTGCCGAGTAGCGCCTTCCTGGACAAGCGCAAGGCCGACTTCAAGAACGCCTGATTGGTTGGGCGGGTTCCGGCCGGCAACCGGCAAAACCACCGAAGGCTACACCTTCTCGCGCCGGTTCAATGCGGCAGGATTCGCAGTTCCAGTCGGCGCGAAGCCGTGCAGGAACAACTCGACCGCCATGTCGGCGAATTCCTGCGGGCCGATCCCGCCCTTCGGATCGTACCAGGTGTAGGTATAGTTGATGATGCCGAACAGGATCATCGTATAGATTTTCTTGGTGCGCTTGGCGATCCGGCCCTCCGCGTCGAGCCTGAGCAGAAGATCGGTGACGATATCGACCAGCTGCCGTTCGAGATCCTTGATGATCCGCTGCTCGTCTTCATTCAGGAACGACAGGTCGTGAATCAGCACGCGCTGCTCGTGGGGCGATTTGGCGTTGACCTCGACGATGGCGCGAATGACGTTCTGGAATTGCGTCAGGGTCGGGCCGCCCGCAGCGACGGCGGTTTCGACATGCTGGATCATCTCTCTTATGTGGGCATCGAGGATCGCGAACAGGATCGCTTCCTTGGAGTCGAAATAGTGGTAGAGCGCCCCGCGCGACAGCTTGCAGGCATCGGCAAGGTCGGCGATCGAGGCGCGCGTATAACCCTGCGCCGAAAACAGCCGGGCGGCATTGGTCAATATGCCGAGATGGATGCCGTCGTAATTTTCAGAGCGTGTTCGCGCCATAGGATGTTGCCCGCTTCATTTCATCTCGTATTTCCAACGACATGCATAGCTGATTCAGCAGCCTCTTTTGCGGATATCGGGCCCCTTGCTCCAGGCTCAGCAGCCCAAAATCCGTCATCCGCGTCCCCATCGCAAGAAATTGTTTGAACGGCCAGTCGGATTATAATACATTGATCTAAATCAAGGACAGCTGCGGAATCAACCGCGCGGCACTCTTTGGGAGGTGGGATGACGGGTATTCGAGCGGATGCTGTCGTGATCGGGGCTGGCGCCGGCGGGCTATGTGCGGCCGCCCGGCTGGCCCATGCCGGGCTCCATACCCTCGTCGTCGATGACAAGGGCCGGCTCGGCGGGCGAGCCTCGACCGAGGAAATCGACGGGTTCATCGTCAATATCGGCGCCATCGCGATCGAACTCGGCGGGGTGTTCGAGGAGACCTTCAATACCGTCGGGGCGCCGCTCGACATCCGCACGCCCGAGCCGGCCAGTTCCTTCTTCATCGACGGCAAACTGATCGATGTCGGCCGCGGCGGCTGGTCATTGCTGCTCGGACAACTGACAAAGCAGGCCTCGCGCATCCTGGAGAAGTTCGCCGACGCGCGCTCCGGCAACCTTCCGGACGGACGGCAATCGACCGAGGACTGGCTCAAGACCTACACCAGCAACGCCTCGGTGCACGCGATCTTTCGCAACCTCTGCGCCGCAATCTTCGCCTGCAACGCCGATGAGCTGCCGGCCCGCGCCTTCCTGACCTATTTCACCAGCAAAGGCGCCTTCAAGCGGTTTGGGTTCTGTCCGCAAGGCACGATCGGGGTCTGGAATGCGCTGGGCTCGGTGATCCGGCGAAACGGCGACATCTGGCTGGCGACGCCGGCCGTGGAGATCCATACCGCCGGCGGCCGCGTCGAGGGCGTGACCGTCATTCGCGACGGTCAGAAGGTCCGGATCGACACCGATCTGGTCATCAGCAACGCCGGACCGAAAACCACGGTCGCGCTCGGTGGCGAAACCGCCTTCCCGGCCGCCTATGTCGAACAGGTCCGCAACGGGCTGCGCCCCGCCGCCAACATCGTCATCAACATCGCGAGCCGGAAGCCGCTGATTTCGCATCCCGGCATCGTGACCTTCGGCAAGACCCGCCGGCTCTGCAACATGGCGAACCTCACCGCCACCTGCCCCGAACTCGCTCCAACAGGCTGGCATCTCTATGTCGCCTACGCCGTGCCGGTCCCGGCGCTCGGCGATTTCGACTCCGACGCCGAAGTCGAACTGGCGATGATGGATCTGCGCGAGCAATTTCCTGACTTCGATCAGGCCAGGATCCTTTCGGTCCGCGTGATGCGCGACGATTGGCCGGCACAACGCAGCTGCGCCGGGTACGACCTGCCGCGCGAAACCGGCATCGAGGGCCTGTGGTGCGTCGGCGACGCGGTCAAGCAATACGGCAATGGCGGCACTCAGGCCTGCGCCGAGACCGCGAAGCTCGTCACCGATGCGATCCTTGGCCAGCGGCCGGGCCTTTCCCGTCAGGCCAGGGTCCAGATATGACACCCGCGACCGAGGCAGCGGCACGAAGCGAGCCGACGGCGCCAGCCGCCGCGCACCTGCTCGAATTTCGCAACATCCGCATCGTCTATGACAATGCCATCGAAGCTATCCGCGATGTCAGCATCGCGGTGCCCGAAGGCGGCATCGTGGCGCTGCTGGGCTCCAATGGTGCCGGCAAGTCGACGCTGCTGAAGGCGATGTCCGGCATTCTCTATACCGAGGAAGGCGTGATCGAGAACGGCGCCATTCGGTTCCGCGATCAGGAGGTCCATCGTCTTGCGCCGGACGAGCTGGTGCGCCGCGGCATCGTGCAGGTGCCCGAGGGCCGGCGGGTGTTTCCGGCGTTGACGATCGACGAGAACCTGCAGATGGGCGGTTACACCAAAACGACCGCGGAAGCCCGCGACCGCCGTGACAAGGTTTTCGCGCTGTTTCCGCGCCTGTTCGAACGACGCGATCAGATCGCCGGCTACATGTCCGGCGGCGAGCAGCAGATGCTGGCGATCGGGCGGGCGCTGATGACGGACCCTGTGCTGCTGGCGCTCGACGAGCCTTCGCTCGGGCTCGCGCCGCTGATCATCGACCGGATCTACGAAGTGATCGCGAAGCTGCGCGACGAGATGAAGATGACGGTGCTGCTGGTCGAACAGAACGCACAGCGCGCGCTCGATATCGCTGACTACGCCTATATCCTGGAAACCGGACGCGTCGTGCTCGACGGCACGGCGGCGAAACTTTCCTCCAATGAGGACGTCCAGGAATTCTACCTCGGCGTTTCCGGATCGGGGCGCAAGAGCCTGCGCGACGTCAAGCACTACAAGCGACGCAAGAGGTGGCTGTCGTGACCACGCTCCTCGCGGTCGAGAACCTCAGCAAGAGCTTTGGCGGCCTCAAGGCCGTTGCCGACGTCAGCCTTGACGTGACGGCAGGCGAGATTTGCAGCGTGATCGGGCCCAACGGCGCCGGCAAGACCACGCTTTTCAACATCATCAGCGGCGTGCTGCGTCCGACCGCCGGCCGCGTCATCTTTGACGGCACCGATATGGCCACCGTGTCGCCGTCGCGCTTCGCGGCCAAGGGCGTCGGCCGCACGTTTCAGAACCTGGCGTTGTTCAGGCACGGCACCGTGGTCGAGAACATCCTGACCGGCCGCCACACCCATCTGCGTTCCAGCGTGCTCGATGCCGTGCTGTTCTTCGGTCGCACCCGGCGTGAGGAGATCGAGGCCCGGCGGCGCGTCGAGGAAATCGTCGAGTTCCTCGAGATCGAACATATCCGCGACGCCATCGTCGGCACGCTGTCCTACGGCCAGCAAAAGCGCGTCGAGCTGGCACGGGCGCTGGCCTGCGAACCGAAGCTGTTGCTGCTCGACGAAATGGTGTCGGGCATGAACCAGGAGGAGACCGAGGACATCGCCCGGTTCGTGCTCGATATCCGCGACGAACTCGGCATCACCGTGCTGATGATCGAGCATGAGATGCGGATCGTGATGGACATCTCCGACCGCGTTCATGTGCTGAATTTCGGACGCAAGATCGCCGAAGGCGCGCCGGACGAGGTGCGGGGCGATTCCGCCGTTCGGGAAGCTTATCTCGGCGGCCAGCGTGCGCCGGCATCCGCGGAGAAGAAAGCGGTGACCCATGTCAGCGCTTGACACCATGCGAACCGCGCACCCGTCGATCTCTGCCGACCCGCCGCGCCCCGCGACGGCAGACGACACCGGTTCACTGCGGACAACGCTGCAGGAAGCGGCGATCACCATTCCGCAGTTGCTGCGCAAGCGCGCCGAGCTGCATGGCGACCGGCTCGCGTTGCGCGAGAAGGATTACGGCATCTGGAACCGGTATTCCTGGAACCATTCCTACCAGACCGCGCGGTCCGTCGCGCTCGGCCTGCTGTCGCTCGGGATAAAGCCCGGCGACCGCGTCGCCATCGCCGGCGAGGATACCCCGGAATGGTTTTACGCCGATCTCGGCACCCAGATGATCGGTGCCATCGCGGTCGGCATCTACCCGACCAATCCATGGGTCGAGTTGCAATACATCGTCCGCCATTCCGGCTCCCGCGTCGTCATCACGGGCGACCAGGAGCAGACCGACAAGGTGCTCGACGCCATCGCCAACAATGATGGCCTGCCCGCACTGGAGGCTATCGTCTGCGTCGACATGAAGGGCTTGCGGCACTATCGCCAGTCCCAACTGATGTCATTCGACGCCCTCTGCCAGCTCGGCAAGGCTTACGCCACCGAACATCCCGACGCCGAAGCCGCCCTCGACCGGCTGATCGCGCAGGCTTCGCCCGACGATGTCTGCATCCTCGTCTATACCTCGGGTACCACCGGTCCGCCCAAGGGCGCCATGCTGACGCATCGCAACCTGATCTACGCGTCCTACATCTATGCCGAAGCGGTCGGCATTGCCGACAAGCCGTTCGAATCGGTCTGTTACCTGCCGCTCTGCCATGTCGCCGAGCGGTGTTATTCCGAGGTGATGCAGCTGGTCCTTGGCGGCACCGTCAGCTTCGCCGAATCGATCGATACCGTCGCCCTCAACATCCGGGAGATCGCGCCGACCTTCTTCGTCGGCGTTCCTCGCATCTATGAAAAGCTGCAGCAGAACTTCCTGTTCAAGCTCGGTGAGAGCGGACGGCTGCGGCAGGGTTTTGCCAGGGCCTGTTTTGCCTGGGGCCGCAAATTGTCGGACCGGCGACAGAACGGCACCGATGGCTGGCTCGATCGCGCGGCTTACGCGCTGCTTTATGTCCTGTTGTTCCGCAACATCCAGCGCCATCTCGGACTCGCGCGCAGCCGGCACCGGCTTTGCGCCGGGGCGTCGATCTCGCCCGAGACCCTGCGCTTCTTCGACATCGTCGGCCGGCCGGTGTCGCAGGGCTACGGCCTGACCGAAAGCGGCGGCGTCGCCTTCATCCAGACCGGCAGCCATCACCGCCTTGGCGGCTGTGGTCTGCCCCTGCAGCACACCGAGTGGAAACAGGACAGCGACGGGGAAATCCTCTTGAGAAATCCCGGCGTCTTCAAGGGGTACTTCCTCGACCAGAACGCATCGAGCGCCACGCTCGAACCGGACGGCTGGCTGCGCACCGGCGACATCGTCGAGGTCATGGACAATGGCGAGATCGCGGTGGTCGATCGCAAGAAGGCGATCATCATCACCGCCGGCGGCAAGAACATCGCGCCGTCGGAGATCGAGAACGCGCTGAAGGATAGCGAGTTCATCAAGGAAGCGATCGTGGTCGGCGAGGCCAAGAAATATCTCGGCGCCATCATCCAGGTCGATTTCGACAATGTCGGCCGCTGGGCGCGCGACAAGGCCCTGCCCTACACCAACTACAAGTCGCTATCGCAGCTTGCCGAGGTCCACGAGCTGGTCGAGCGCATCGTCAATGAGACTAACAAGCGCTTTGCCCGCGTCGAGAACATCCGCCGCTTCGCCATCCTGGAGAAGGAACTCGACCACGACGATGGCGAGCTGACCGCCACGCAGAAAGTCCGCCGCGCCATGATCGAGAAGAAATTCGCGCGCGAACTGGCCATTATCTACAAGGCGGACGCCTGATGCAGTATCTCATTCAGCTCCTGATTTCCGGCCTCGCGATCGGCGCCATTTATGGCCTGATCGCAATGGGTTTCGCGGTCATCTACAAGTCCACCGGCCTGGTCAATTTCGCGCAAGGCGAGATGACCATGATCGTGGCCTATATCGCCTGGACCATTTCGACCACCGTCAGCGGCAATGTCTTCGTCGTCGCGGTCGGCGCCGTCCTGGCCGCCATCGTGCTCGGGCTGGTAATCGAGCGCGTGGTGATGCGGCCGATGCTGGGCGAGCCGGTATTCGCCACCGTGATGGTGACGATCGGGCTGGCGGTGATCCTGCGTTCGTCGATCAACTTCATCTGGGATGCTTATCCCCACGGCCTCGATCTCGGCGTCGGCCGCGACATCGTCCGTATCGGCGACATCGGCGTTCGCACCGGGCAGATGGCCGTGATCGCCACGCTGCTGCTGCTGCTCGCGGCGGTCTGGGCGTTCTTCCGCTACAGCAAGTTCGGCATCGCGATGCGCGCGGTCGCCGCCGATGACCGCACCGCGCTGCTGATGGGCATCAGCGCGACGCGGGTCCATGCCATCGCCTGGGCCGCATCCTCCGTGATCGCCGGCATCGCCGGGGTGTTCTTCGCCATTTCCTATGACCTGTCGCCCGCGATGTTCCAGCTCGGCCTCAAGTCATTTCCCGCCACCATACTGGGCGGGCTCGACGCCGTACTCGGCTCGGGCGTCGGCGGGCTTCTGATCGGGATCACGGAAAACCTGGCCGGCGGCTATCTCGGCTCCGGCGTGAAGGAAGTCGCGGGCTTCGCCATGATCATCGTGGTGCTGATGATCAGGCCGTTCGGCATCTTCGGCGAACGCGACATCGAGAGGGTTTGACGGCGATGCGCAGCGGTGATTTCAAGGAGACCTATGGCGAGCTTGTCGCGTTGACCGATTCCAAGCCGGTCTGGCTATGGTCGGCGGCGCTGATTGCAGCCCTGATCGTGGCGCCCTATCTGCTGAACTCCTACATATTGTCGTTCCTGATCATCATCCTGATCACCGTGATCGGCGCGCTCGGCCTGAACATCCTGACCGGCTATACCGGCCTGATCTCGCTCGGTCATGTCGGCTTTCTCGTCACCGGCGCCTACGCCTATGCCGTGGTCGTATCGAAATACGGCATGCCGCCGCTGGTCGGATTCCTGGCGGCCGGCATCGTCCCGGCGCTGGCCAGCCTCGTCGTCGGCGCGCCGTCGCTGCGGCTCAAGGGACTCTACCTCGCCATCACGACGCTGGCATTTTCCTTCATCATCAACACCGTGATCCTGGAGGCCCGGACGCTCACCAATGGCGCCCGCGGCATCTCGGTCCAGCGTCCCGAGATATTCGGCGTCAGTTTCGACAACGACGTCGCCTTCACCCATCTCTGCCTCGGCTTTGCCATTGTGACATTGTTCGCCACGCTCAACATAAGGCGCAGCCGGGTCGGACGCGCCTTCGTCGCGATCCGCGACAACGATACCGCCGCCCGCGTCATGGGCATCAACCTGCACGCCTACAAGCTGTTCGCTTTCGTCACCTCCGCCTTCATCACCGGCATCGCCGGGGCGCTGTACGGAATCTACCTCTCCTTTGTCAGCGTCGAGGGCTTTCCGTTCCTGCTCTCTATCGAGGCGCTCGCAATCCTGATCGTCGGCGGGCTGGGATCGGCGCTTGGCGCCGTGCTCGGCACCATCCTGATCGTGCTGCTGCCGGAAGCCACCCGGATGGTGTTCAGCCTGTTCAGCGCGCAGATGGACGCGATGTTCTCTACCGGCGCGCAGGAGCTGAAGAGCATGCTCTACGGCCTCGTCATCATCCTGTTTCTGCGCTTTCAGCCGCGCGGCCTGGTCGGCGCGTGGCACGACATCCGGCGGCTATGGGTGAACTGGCCGCTGCGTTACTGAAAAACAAAAGCAACCAACCAAGGAGGAAACGATGATCAAGTATCTGGCGACCGCGTCGCTCTTGCTCGCGACCGCGTATCTGACTGGCGGTCAGGCAATGGCCGCCGAACAAGGTATCACCGATACCGAGATCGTGATCGGTGATGTCGAGCCCCTGACCGGCCCGCCGGCGCTGCTCGGCGTCGCGGCATCGATCGGCCACAAAATCGCGATCGCGGAGGCCAACGCCGCCGGCGGCATCAACGGCCGCAAGATCAAGTATGTGCTCGAGGATGACGGCTACGTCACCGCCCGCACCATCCAGGGCGTGCGCAAGGTCATCGACGTCGACAAGGCTTTCGCGATGCTCGGGATCTCCGGCTCGGGTCAATCGATCGCCGTCATGCCGATCCTGGAAAAGGCCGGCATTCCGACCTTGATCGACGTCGCGCCCGTCAAATTCCTCTGGGAGCCGCCGCGCAAGAACGTGTTCGTGGTCGGACAATCCTATGAGGAAGGCATCATCCATCTCGTCACCTACCTGGCGGAGAAGAATCCCGGCAAGAAATGGGGCCTGATCACCCAGGACGACGACTACGGCATCACCGTGCGCGACGGCTTCGATACCGTCGTCAAGGCCAAGAAGCTCAATGTCGTCTACAGCGGCAATTACAAGAAGGGCCAGCAGGATTTTTCCTCCGACATGCTGCAACTGAAGCAATCCGGGGCGGAAGTGTTCCTCGCCGGCGGCATCATCGGTGAGAACATCGCCATGATGAAGGAGCTGGAAAAGCTCAACATCAAGCCGGTGGTCGGCATCTTCTGGCCCGGCCGTGTCGAGCCGGTGCTGAAACTGATGGGCCCGGCCGGTGACGGCATCTACGCCGTCGACTATGTCGAGCCGTTCGCAGGCGCTGCCGGCAAGGCCTTCCTGGAGAAGGCCAAGGGCCTGATTCCGGAAGCCGAGATGAAAGGCATCAACCGCTATTCGATGACCGGCTATGCCGCCGCCAAGGTCCTGATCTCAGCAATCGAGCGCTGCGGCAAGCAACCGACCTGGGCCTGCACCATCGCCGAACTGGAAAAGACCAGGAACGTGGAAACCGGCATCATGGCGCCGATCAGCTTCGGCCCCGGTAAGCGCTTCTCGAACCAGAAGCTGCAGATCATGCAGTCCGAGTTCTCGACGCTGAGCTTCAAGCCGGTGAAGTGAGGCAATTCGCTCATAAAGTTCGTCATGCCCGGCCTTGTGCCGGGCATCCACGTCCCATGCTACCGTTGCAAGAAAGACGTGGATGGCCGGGACAAAGCCCGGCCATGACGGATGACTAGGGTTCCCGCCTCACATCCGCTTGGCGACTTCCTCGAGCATGACTTCGGTGGCGCCGCCGCCGATGGTCAGGACCCGGGCGTCGCGGACCATCCGTTCGATCGGCGTACCGCGCATGAAACCGGCGCCGCCATGCAGTTGCAGGCAGCCATGCACGACCTCATGCAGGACTTCCGGCGATAGCGCCTTCACCATTGAAACTTCGCGCGAGGCATCGCGGCCGGCCTCGACCAGTTCCGCGGCATGATAGGCGAGTTGGCGAGCGGCCGCCGCCTTGCTGGCAAGCATCGCAAGCTTGAGCCGCACCGCCTGCTGGTTCCAGAGCGAGCCGCCGAACGCCTGCCGGCCTCGCACGTAATTCGCGGTCAGCTCGATCGCCTTGGCGGATTCGCCGGCGCAAATGCCGCCGATGCAGATCCGCTCGTTCTCGAAGGTCTCCATGATACCGTAGAAGCCGCGATTTTCCTCGCCGAGCAGGTTCTCCAGGGGAATGCGGACATCCTGAAAGCCGATCTCGGCGGTATCCGAACAGAGCCAGCCGTGCTTGTCGAGTTTTGTCACGGATACGCCGGGCGTCGTGCGCTCGACGATGAACAGCGATATGCCGCGGCTTCCCTTTGCATTCGGATCGGTACGCGCGGCGACAATGAGAATGTCGCCGTAAACGGCATTGGTGATAAACATTTTCGAGCCGTTGATGACCCAGCTGTCGCCGTCGCGCCGGGCGCGCGTCTTCAGGCCGGCAACGTCGGAACCGGCATCGGGCTCGGTCACCGCGATCGAGCAGATCGTCTCGCCGCGGATGATGGCCGGCAGATACTTCTGCTTCTGACCGGGAGTGCCGCGCAGCGTGATATGGACGGCCGACATGTCGGTGTGCACCAGCACCGACGACGTGAAGCCGCCGAAGGTCGAGCGGCCCAGTTCCTCCGCCCACACCATCGACGCCAGCGGCCCCATGTCGGTGCCGCCATATTCGGCGGCGTGGCGCATCCCGAGAAAGCCAAGCGCGCCCATGCGGCGATAGATCTCGCGTGGGATCTTGCCGTCGCGCTCCCATTGCTCGCCATGCGGCACGACCTCTTTCTCGACGAAGCGGCGGACCTGCTCGCGCAGCATCCGCAGTTCCTCGGACAGGCCGGGCTGTTCCGAGAAATGGAATTCGTGGTCGGCGAGCCGATCGGCTGGGACGACGTTCATTGTGGTCTCCTGTCGACGTCGATGCGCAAATGCTGCCGAAGAAATCCGGCAATGGCATCGACGGCTTGTTGCGCCTGGCAGAGTTCGTTGCCGAACATCTGGAAAACGTGGATCATGCCGTCCCACACCTGCAGATCGACATCGACGCCGGCGGCGCGTGCCTTCTCGGCAAACAGGGTTGAGTCGTCCAGCACTGTTTCGCGGTCGCCGACCTGGATCAGCAGCGGCGGCAGGCCGGCAAGGTCGGCATAGAGCGGCGACGCCATGGGATGACGGGGATCGCCGTCGTCGCCGAGATAGGCTTTTGCCAGCGCCAGGATCATCGGTCGCGCGTGAATCGGATCCGCATCGGCACGACTGACATAGCTCGCGCCGCCCGCCGCCAGATCGGTCCATGGCGACATCAGCACCCCCGCTACCGGCAGCGGCAGGCCGTGTTCGCGCAGGCGGCGCATGGCGGCGAGCACCAGATTGCCGCCTGCGGAATCGCCGGCAAATGCGATATTCTCCGGCCGAGATCCCTGAGCGCGCAGCCAGTCATAGGCTGCGAGTGCATCGTCGAGCGCCGCCGGGAAGCGATGCTCCGGCGCGAGGCGATAATTGATCGCGAGCACGCGGCAGCAGCTGGCGTCGGCGATGCGCGCGATCAGGTCGCGGTGCGACGCCACCGAGCCGAGGCGAAAGCCGCCGCCGTGGAAATAGAGGATGGCCTTGTCCCCGGGCGCGCCGTCAGCCGCAATCCATTCGCCGTCAACCCCGCCGGCGAGAACGCGCTCGCAAGATACCGGCACGGAGCAGCCTTCGAATGCCGTATCCCAGTCCGCGCGCATTTGCTCTACCGGCGTATTCCGGTTCCAACCCTGATAGATGCGCCGGATGCGTTCGATCGCGAGATCGATCGGCGTTACCACGACTTCTTCTTTTACCTGCGCCATGCTACCCGCCCAGCCCCATCCCACCGGACACGCCGATCGTCTCGCCGGTGATATAGCTCGCCTGATCCGATGCCAGAAACAGCGCCGCCGCGGCAATCTCTTCGGGCTCACCAAGGCGGCGCAACAACGTCGAATCCGTCATGGCTTCAAGGATCCTGTCGCCGCCCTTGGCGACCGCCTGCTCCAGCATCGGGGTGCGGATCGGCCCGGGAGCAATCACATTGGCGGTAATGCCATAGCGGGCGTTTTCGCGCGCAATGCTTTTGGTGAACGCGACCACGCCGCCCTTGGCGGCGGCGTAGACCGCGCCGCCTTTGGACCCCAGCCGCGCCGCCTCCGAGGCGATGTTGATGATCCGTCCGAAACCGGCCGACTGCATCGCGGGCAGCGCCGCATGGGTGCAGGCGAATACCGAGACCAGATTGACCGCGAGCAGCTTCGCCCAGTCCGCTGGCGTAGTGTCGGTGAAGAACGCATGTTGATCGACGCCGGCATTGTTGACGACGATATCGAAAGGACCGTGCTGCGATATCACCTGTTGCACCAGACCGGTGTCGGTGACATCGAGTTTTACAGCGAGCGCACCCACCTGCCCGGCCAGTTCGGTTGCAGTGGCGACATCGAGATCGCCGATCACGACATGGCATCCGGCAGCGGCAAAGCTCCGCACGATCGCGGCCCCGATGCCCTGCGCGCCGCCGCTGACAAAAGCGCGGCGGCGGTCCAGGCGTCCGAAAGGCAGCGTGCCGGCCGCAAGCACCTCTCAGCGTCCCGTGAATACGGGCTTGCGCCGCTCGATGACAGCGGCAAGGCCCTCGCGCGCGTCGGCCATCCCCGAGAGTTCGGCGACGGTGCGGGCTTCTTCCGACAGGCACTGCTCGATGCTGATGGCGGTTCCGCTCCAGACCAGCCGTTTGGTGGCCGCGAGCGCCTTCGGCGCTCCCGCGGCCAGTTCCCTGGCAAGTTCCAGCGCGGCGTCAGCTAGCTGCTCGTCGGGAACGACCTTTGTCACGATGCCGAGATCCAGGGCTTCGGCAGCACCAATCACCGGGTTGGTGAGCAGGATATTCATTGCCCGTCGAAGGCCAACCAGCCGCGATAGCGTGACGGAGACGCCGGCATCGGGCGCCATCGCCACGCGTGTTGCACCCGCCAGGAATTTGGCTGATGCGCCGGCAATGACGATGTCCGAGGCGCAGACGAGGCCGAAGCCGCCACCGCCGGCGGCAAAGCCCTGCACCGACGTGATGACCGGCGCCTGCAGCCGCATCAGGCCGGTTACCGCGTTCTGCAGATAGGCGGTCGCCTGCCGGATATAATCCGGCAGCGCCTCGCCCTTCGAGGCGAAGGTGTGGACATCCCCGCCGGCACAGAAATTCCTGCCCTCGCCGGTCAGGAGCAGCACCCGGACATCAGGCTGGCCGTGGCAAACCATGATGGCGTCGCACAGCGCCTTGAGCAATTCGACGCTCATTCCGTTCGCGGCATCGGGACGATTGAGCCGCAGGCGCGCAATGCCGTCGGCGATATCCAGCAGAACAGGCCCCTTGTCGATCATCGCAGACTTTCCATTTTCACGGCCGGTAGAAATGAATCGATCAGATCAGGAACGACAGCGTGAAAAGCGCTTTTTCGTTGTTGACCAGCGTGACTTTCTTATACGCCATGCGCAATTCGCCATCGACATAGCGCAGCCGGTATTCGTTGCGCGCGGCCCAGATGGTGTCATCGCGCAGACAGGATTCGAACACCATGCTGTTGCTGGCGACCGCGATATCGCCGCCCGGCTGCTCGTCCAGAAGTTCGATGTTGGACACCAGCCGGCGCAGCCGTGACTGCGGCGTCTGGGTGTGGCGCTTGCCGGTCAGCAATTGCCTGATCCGCAACGAGATGCGGGAGCGATTGTCGTAGATAACGGACATTTCCTTTTCGGGATCGATGTCGGCGCCGTTGGCGGGCACCCAGTAGACGCCGTCATCGGTCCATAGCGCTTCCCAGGCCTCGTACTGATGCTCGTCCTGCAGTCTCGCCTCCCTGTAGATGAAGGCGGTCACGGCGCTCATCAGGGTAGGGCTGCTCTCGCGCGACAGCATCAGCGCGTCTCCATCAGGCTGCGATAGTGCCGCCAGATGCCGCGCGAGGGAATCTCGTCGGTGACGTGACCGACCTTGAAGCCGAGTTCGTCCTGACGTTCGCGCTTTTCGCCCCGGCCGAGGAATATCCATTCGGGATTGCGCGCCAACACGCCGCGATGGCAGCGCTCATACATTTCGGAATCATCGGCCAGCAACAATCCGGCGGGGCCGACCGAACCCATGGTCTGCTGGCGCAGCCGGCGGTTCATGTCCGGCGCGCCCTTGAATTGCAGGGCGGTGACATGCTGTACGCTGTCGTCAACCGCGAGCGGCTGGATCACGAACATCTGGATCTCGGCGATGAACAGGTTCGGGAAGATCATCACATGCGGCGTACCGTCGACCATGATTTCACGCGCCTGCGTTTCGCCATAGGCGGCCTTCATCCGCGACGTATAGTCCGGTAGCCGTTCTTCGGTGGTTCCGAACCAGCTCATCGGCGCGTCCCGTTTACGGAACTCGGGCCGCAGGTCGATCTCGGTATGACCGTTGCCGTAATCGCGCGTCACGGCGGTCGACGTGCCGCCATAGAGCTTGCCGATGGCGCTGTCGGCGACGCCGAAGATCGAGGAATGCACGAAGGCCGGGTGATAGCCGTCGCATTCGTTCTCCAGGATTAATTTCCAGTTTGCCTTGACGCGGTGCTTGAGGAAACCCGCCGTCACCTCGACCTCGCCTTCCGGCGAGAAACGCACCAGACGGTCGATGGTCTCCCTGGCGCCGCCGAGGTGCTCCTCCAGCGTCGGGCCTTCGGCCGCGAACGAGCCGAACACAAAACCGCGATAGGATTGCACGCGCGTGACCTGACCGAGCCCCAGTTTCGACTTGTCCTGGCCTTCGTAGCCGTCCGGAAACGCGTAGCCGACCAGGCGGCCGTCATTGGAAAAGGTCCAGGAGTGGAATGGACAGGTGAAGGAACGCGCATTGCCCTTGTCGTAGGAGCAGACCTGATTGCCGCGATGCGAGCAGCGGTTGAGCAGCAGGTTAACCTTGCCCTGCTCGTCCCGGGTCATGATGACGGATTGCGGGCCGATCGACTTGACGACGTAGTCATTCGCCTTCGGCACCTCGCTCTCGTGCCCGACATAGACCCAGGTGCGGTACCAGATATGCTGCAGTTCAGCTTCGAAGATCGCGGGGTCGCTGTAGAGCGAGCCATGCACCCGGTCCGGCCGGATCAATTCACCCCACTGTGACGCGCGCGGCACCACGTTCATCGCTGCATCTCCCGTTTGGTTCAGCCCAGCTCTCTTGCGGAGACCTTCAGTCCGGGTTAAAAATAATCCGACCGACCGTTCGAATAATAGCACCGGCGATTGGCGGCTTCAAGAGCATTATTCTAGCGGGGCCGCCTCTCGTTGCGCTTTGCCGGGGTCAGCCCCAGCAAGGCCTGCAGCGCTGCAGCGATTTCGTCGGAGGGCCGTCCTGCGAGGCTCACGGCATTGAGCGCGCCAAGAATGAGATCGCGCAACAGGCGCGGATCGGGCTCGTCGGCCAGCACGCCCGCACTTTGTGCCTCCGCGACGAGTTGTGTCCATCGCGACACGTAACTGCGCCGCAGTTTGCGGGCCACGGCTCCTGCGGCGTCCCCCGGAAAGGACGACCCAAGCACGGCGACGGTATAATTGCTGAGTTCATGCACCGCGCTGGCATGCGCACGGATCGCGGCACCCAGGCGCGTGGCGGCATCGGCATTGTCGGGAACCGCCGACAGCGCCTTATCGAGGTAGGCGAGCGAGGCCAGCAATCCCTCTTCGAGCATGGCCTCAACGAGCCGGTCCTTGGACTCGAAGTGGAAATAAACGCTGCCGGTCTTGAGGCCGGCAGCGGCCGCAATCGCATTGATGCTGGTGCCGGCAACGCCATGGCGCGCGACTTCGGCGGCCGCGGCATCGAGCAGGCGCTTGCGGGTCCGTCCGCCCTTCGAAGCCTGGCTTGAATCGGCGGCGGGCGGAATGTCGTTGCGTATCACCGCAGCCCTCACGATTCGAAACTCCCTTCTCAATTAATACGACGATCGTAGCCGCGCCAATAGGGTTCACGCAGCAAATGCTTGAGCACCTTGCCGGTCGCCGTGCGTGGCAGTGTGCTTGCGATATCGACGCTGGTCGGGCATTTGAACCCGGCCAGCCGCTGTCGCACAAAACCGATCACCTCGTCCTGGCTCACTTCAGCCCCGGGCCGCGGAACCACGATGGCCTTCACGGTTTCGCCCCAGCGCTCATGGGGGACGCCGATCACGGCAACTTCGGCGAGTTGCGGATGCGTCGCGAGAACATTCTCGACCTCCACCGGATAGACGTTTTCGCCGCCCGAAATCACCAGATCCTTGGCCCGATCCACCAGAAAAATGCGGCCCTCTGCATCGACGCGGCCGAGGTCGCCGGTCCGCAGCCAGCCGTCGTGCGTCAGCGCTCTCGCGGTTTGCTCGGCGTCGTTCCAATATCCAACCAGATTCTGTTCCGAACGGGTCCAGATTTCGCCGATGTCTCCGATGGGAACGTCCGCCCCCGATGTCGAGACCAGACGAATTTCCACCCATGGATAGGGGCGGCCGGCGGAAAGCAACAGATGCGCCAGAGGTCCGTTCGGATCATGTTCATGTGCCGGCAATTGGGCGAATGCGCCGGTTGCTTCGGTCAGCCCATAGATCTGGATAAAGTCGCAGCGCAACACTGCCATCGCCTTGGTCAGAGCGACCGGGCTGATCGGTGCGCCTGAGTAGAATACCCGGCGCAGGCTTTGCGCACTGCCGTCAGCGGCGAGGCAAATCGCAGCCAGCATCGCCGGAACGAAGAAGGCGACACTCACCTTCTCTGACTTGATCGTATTCAAGACCGCAGCGGGCTCGAAGTCGCGCACCACCACACAGCGGGCCCCCCGTGCCATGCCGGCCAATGCCCAGGCGAGTCCGCCCATGTGAAACAGAGGTAGCGCGACCAGGCTGACGTCGTCATCCGTAAAGCCCCACTCGACTGAGATATTGTCGAGAAGCACGCGGAGATTGGTGCCATTGGCAAACATCGCCCCCTTCGGACGTCCGGTCGTGCCACTGGTGTAGAGCTGGAATGCGATATGCTCGGGTTGCGGCTGCACTTCGGGATCTTCCGAAGGACCACACCATTGCCCATAAGGTATCCAGCTCCCATGCGGCCCGAGCGCGACGACCGCCCTGAGATTACCCCTGATCGCAGGTACCACACTGCTGTCGACGAAAGCGATCGTCGCCTGGGCGTCCTCGATGATCGCCGCCAGTTCATCGGCCGCAAGCCGCCAGTTCAGTGGCGTCAACACCGCACCGGCCAGGGCACAACCGAACAGGATCTCGAAATAGCGCGGATCGTTCTTGCCGAGGTAGATCACACGATCCTGCGGCTTGACGCCTTCACGCACCAGCGCTGAGGCGACGCGGCATGCCTGCTCGTGCAGGTGGGACCAGGTGAATTCGGCGCCATCGGCGCTGACCACGACTTTATCCGGCGCTTTGGCAACACCTGCCACCAGCAACGCACGCAAGCTCCCCGTCATCGCATCCTCCCTTTTCAATTGAAAATAGAGTCTCCTATCGTGCACTGGCGCTGCGATAGAGACCGATCTGCTTCATCAGGCCGAGCAGATCGTAGGTTGCATAGAGCCGGCAGGCCCGGTCGCCGCGGAAGTCGAACACCTCGTGCCCCGCGAATTCGAACGCGCGGCCGGTGCCCTCGATGCCCGGCGGATCGATCCGCCCGCTGAAGTGGCCCGTGCCACGCCAGGTGTAGGCCACACGCGCCATATGGTCCGAGAACATCGGCGGCTCGGTGATGTCCCATTTAAGGTCCGGATACGCCGCCAGCACGTAGCGGATGTAGTCCATCGTCGCCTGATGGCCCTGCACCCGCCAGCCGGTGTGACGTGTGGTTGGACTGTCGAGCACGAAGTCTTCGGTGAGGATATCCCTGACCCGCTCTGGCCGGTTGCTGTTCCAGCAATCGATCCAGCCTTCGGAGTACCACTTCACGGCAAAAGGCCTGTCCAGCGGCGCCTGATCAGGCTCGGCAACGTGCAGGTTCATGACATCACCCTCGTAATCTAACTAGTATTAGAAACTAATCTTTGTTAGATTTTGAGTCAAGCTGGTTGCGCCGTCGCAACGCTTTGCGACAATGCGCGATGAAATGGAGGATCAAAGGAATGGAACGCCAGAGCTCTGCCGATCTCGCCCGCGCGCTCTACGCGGCTCTCGCCGCCGGTGACCGCGATCGGCTCGACGCGCTGCTGCATCCGGAATTCACCGGCCGCACCGCCGAGGGCATGCCGTTCGGCATCGGCGGCGATCACGACAGTCCCGGCGCGATGCGGCGCAACGGCTGGGGCAGGATTGCTCGTCATTTCGAGGCGCGGGCCGAACCGGAACGGTTTCTCGATCTCGCCGACGGCCGGTTGCTGGTGACGGGCCGTTATCGTGGCCTCGGCAAGCAAGGCGGCGCCCTGCTCGACGCGGCCTTTGCGCATCTGATCACCATCGACCAGGGGCGCATCAAGGCGCTTGAACAATACACCGACACAGCGCGCTGGCATGACGCCGCCGGTCCGCTGCGAACGGTGCTGCTCGATTTCACCGCTGGTGTCGCGACGCTGCGGCTGAACCGTCCGGACCACGGTAATGCGATCGATACCGACATGGCCGACGACCTTGCCGAGGCCGCAACCCAGATTACCGAGCGGCCGGATGTCCGCGCCGTGCTGATCGCCGCCAATGGGCCGAACTTTACGGTCGGTGGCGACCTCGGCCTGTTCGCGGGAACCGCGCGCGAGCAACTGCCGAACCGGCTGCGCCGCATGATCGACAGCTATCATCTGGCGATCGAACGCCTGACCAGCATCGACGCGCCCGTGGTCGCGGCGGTGCGCGGCGGCGCCGGTGGCGGTGGGCTGGGCCTGCTCTACGCCGCCGACATGGTCGTTGCAGCCGACGATGCGCGGTTTGCACTGGGCTACGGGGCGCTCGGCCTGACCGCCGACGGCGGCAATACCTGGTTCTTGCCGCGCATGGTCGGGATGCGGCGCGCTCAGGAGCTCTTCCTGCTCAACCGCCGCCTGACCGCGCAGGAAGCGCTTGCGTTCGGCCTGGTGTCGCGACTGGCACCAGGCGATGCGGTGGAAACCGAAGCGGCAACCCTGGCCGCCACGCTCGCCGCGGGTCCGACACGCGCCTTTGGCGCGGTTCGACGCATGCTGAGACAGTCATTCGAGACCGGCCTGTCGGATCAGCTCGATACTGAAAAAGATTCGATCGTCGCCGCCAGCCGCTCGGATGACGCGAAAGAGGGAATCGCTGCCTTCATCGCCAAACGCCGCCCGCAGTTCCGCGGCGGATGAATCGCGGCTCAAAGTTCGGTTGACCGATACGTCAAAAGACCAGATTTGGGGCAGGAAGCAACACGGTCTCGCCGGCCACGTCTATCGCGACTTTGCCGCGCAGCCCTCGAGAGTTACCGTTCTCCAACAAGTCATGCGCCTCGCCCATCCGGGCGAGCGGCAGTATTGCTCCGATGACTGGTTTCACAAGGCCGCGCTCGATGAGACCAGTGAGCGCGTCAAGCTTGCCTCTGTTCTGACGCGTGAACACGAAGTGGTAGGCGGCGTTCTTGCCCCAAGCCTCCACGAGGTTTTGCGGTTGCTTGATGTCGACAAGACTGACGACACGTCCAAAGTCGGCGAGTACCAGCGGACTTCTCGTTAGCGTATCGCCGCCGATCGTGTCGAACACGACATTTACCCCCTCCCCTCGAGTCAGGCGGGAAGCGGCCTCAACGTAGTCTTCCGACGTGTAGTCGATCACCTCATCCGCCCCGAGTGCATTTACGAAATCGTGGCTATCGGCTCTGGCAGTCGTGATCACCCGTGCACCAATTGCCTTCGCAATCTGGATGGCGATGGTACCCACTCCGCCCGCACCGCCATGAATGAGGACGGTCTCGCCGACGCCCAGCTTGGCACGCGTGACGAAGGCCTCCCAAACCGTCCCTCCGACAAGCGTCAGGCTCGCCGCCTCCAGATGGCTGAGGTTCTCCGGCTTGCGACCCACCAGGTCAACGTCGGCGACGTGCTGCTCGGCGTAAGAACCGGGCCCGCCAAAGATCCTGGGTGTGTAGTATACTTCATTCCCTGGGGCGAACTCCGTCACATGCGAGCCGACTTCTTCGATGACGCCGGAGATGTCGTGCCCGATAATTGCAGGGAGCGGCACATAATCCGAGTAGTCGCCACGGCGAATTTGGTAATCGAGCGGGTTGACGGCGGTTGCGTGGATGCGCACCCGCACTTGGCGAGGCCCCACCGGAGGCACGGGAACATCGCGTAGCTCGAACGCTTCGGTTCCCCCGAAGCTGGTCAGGACAACAGCCTCCATCGTGTCGGTCATATTCATGTTTCCTTTTGAGAGGCTCCATTCGATTTTCAAATACGCTGGATGGCAGCCGCATCGTTGACTCCGACAGCTATTGAATGAGGCGGACGCGACGGCTGTGACCGGCGCGACCGCCTCGGCCGCATGCTTTCGACATGGGCTGTCAGGCGCGGATGAAGGTCAGCAGGTCCGGGTTCACCACTTCGGGATGCGTGGCGAACAGGCCGTGAGAAAGGCCGGGATAGGTCTTCAGCGTGCCGTCTTTTACGAGCTTGATTGCCTTGTGAGCCGAGTTCTTGATGGGCACGACCTGATCGTCCTCGCCGTGTATAATCAATACCGGTACGTTGAGTGCTTTCAGATCTTCGGTGAAGTCGGTCTCGGAAAACACGGCAATGCAGTCGTAGTGGGCCTTGGTGCCGCCGGCCATGCCCTGACGCCACCAATTATCGATCAAGCCCTGGCTGACCTTCGCGCCCTTTCGATTGAAACCATAAAACGGCCCGCTCGGAACGTCGCGATAGAACTGCGCGCGGTTCCCGGCCACGGCGGAACGAAACCCGTCGAAGACCTCAGGCGGTACACCGTCCGGGTTCGCATCGGACTGAACCATCACTGGCGGAATTGCGGCGATCAGGACGGCCTTGGCCACCCGGCCGCGCTCGGCGCGGGCCGCATAGCGCGTGACCTCACCCCCACCGGTCGAATGACCGATGTGAATGGCGTCGCGAAGATCCAGCGCCCGGGTGATCGCCGCCACGTCCGAAGCGTACGTATCCATGTCGTTGCCGGTGTCAGTCTGATCGGATCTGCCATGACCACGCCGATCATGTGCAATCACACGATAGCCATGAGACAGAAAGAACAGCATCTGGTTATCCCAGTCGTCGGCGCTAAGTGGCCAGCCGTGATGGAACATGATGGGCTGCGCGTCTTTCGGCCCCCAATCCTTGTAGAAGAGGCTGGTTCCGTCAGATGTCGTGATGGTTGCCATTGCGTATCTCCTTCAATTTTGTTTCGAAACCAGCTGACTTGTGCTTTGATCACATCAGCTGTTCGGGCAACGGAATGAACTCTGCATCATCGCCGGGAGGCAGGCGGAAGCGACCGTGCTCCCAGTCGCCCTTGCGCCAGGCCTCTTTCGCGGCGTCGATCTTCTCTTGCGACGATGCGACGAAATTCCACGAAATGTAGCGTCGCCCGTTCATCGTTTCGCCTCCCAGCACCATCAGCCGCGCGCCGCCTTCGCCGGCGGTCAGGCTGATCCGGTCGCCAGGGCGGAACACCATCATCTGCCCTGCGGCGAAGCTGGTCCCTGCGACAAGAATACCGCCTTCGACGACATAGACGCCGCGATCCTCGTGGTCGTCGGGCAATGGCAACTTTGCGCCCGCAGCCAGAACCACATCGGCATAGAAGGTCTCGGTGAAGGTCCTGACCGGCGCGCGTGCGCCCCAGGCCGAGCCCAGGATCAGGCGGACCTGTTTGCCCTGGTCTTCGAGGAAAGGCAGCGCCTCGCGGCCGTGGTGTTCGAAGCTTGCCGCCATGTCTTCCGCGTGGTCCGGCAGCGCGACCCAAGTCTGGATTCCGAAGGCGGTGCCGGGGCGGCGGCGCATTTCATCGCTGGTGCGTTCGGAATGGGTGACGCCATTACCGGCGATCATCCAATTCACCTCGCCGGGGTAGACCATCTGATCGGCGCCGGTGCTGTCGCGGTGATGGAACGCGCCCTCATAAAGATAGGTAACGGTCGCGAGGCCGATATGTGGATGCGGGCGCACATCGATCCCGCCGCCGGTCAGGAATTCGGCCGGGCCCATCTGGTCGAAGAAGATGAAGGGCCCGACCATCTGCCGTTCGGGCGCAGGCAGGGCGCGGCGGACCTCGAACCCGCCAAGGTCACGGGTTCGGGGAATGATGAGGGTCTCGATCGCGTCGAGGCCGCTGGCTTCGGGGTAATCGGTGTTCTGCGTGGGATTCCAGCTCATGATGTTCTCCTTCGTTCAAACAGGTTTACAGCGGCCGCAGCAGGTGGCGGACTTCTCCGTGCGGGCGCTGTGTCTGCTTTCGTCACAGATCGAGGATCGGGTGCCCGGGCGAGATCCAGCCAGGCGAGAAGCAGGAATCCCCCGGCCAGCCGAGATGTTCGAAGAACGCATTCGCGGTCGCATGCCTTGCCTCGCCCTCTCGGCTGTTTCCAAAACGGCAATGGTGCAGCGAATTCAGCGCAACAACCTCAACCGCCCCCGCGTGGACGGCCAGCCAGCAACTGCATCTCCCAGGCGAACGCGATGCCGGTGGCGCCGGCATGTTCGAGTTGCACGTTCGCAAGATCGGGAATGGTTTTCTCCCGCGCCCAGTCACGCTGCCATTCGGCGGAGACGGCCAGCCAGGTTATGGGGACGGCGCCTGCCGCCGTCATGCGCCGCACTGCCATGTCGTGTGCCTCAGCGGATACGCCGCCAGAGGCATCGGTTACGATGAAGACGTCGTAGCCTTCCGCCAGAGCGTGTAGCGTAGGCATCGCGAGGCAGACCTCCGTCCACAGGGCGGCCAGAATGAGCTGCTTGCGGCCGCTCTTCCTCACCTCGTCGACAACGCGCGGGTCCTGCCACGTATTGATGAAGGTGCGGTCGATCGGCTTCTGATCCGGATAGACGTCCTGCAAGCCCTTGATCAGATAGCCTCCGCGCTCTTCGAGCACCGTTGTCAGGATCGTCGGCACGCCGAAGACCTTCGCCGCCTTGGCGAGACCGATGACGTTATTCGCGATCATTGTCGGTTCATGGCTGTGCAGATTGGCAAACTGGAACGGTTGATGGTCGATCAGCACGAGAATGCTGTCTTCCGGACGCAGCAACGCGTCTAGACCGGTCTTGGGCATGGTAGAATCCTTTCTAAAGACTGTGGCTCAGGCGCCTTGGGGGTCGAGAAAGACGTAAAGCGAACGGATGCGGCCGCCCTCGAACTGTGCGACGTCGAGGCCGGTGACAGCGGCGGAACCCGATTTCGGCCCGGAGCGCCATTTGAGCCGGCCAACGCTGTTGTGGCCAAGGGCAGGCCCTTCGGCGGTGAAGATGAAATCGCCGGGCAGCTTTGCGAGCAGCTCGCCGACCGCATCGGAGATTGCAGCGTGACCACAGGCAGACGCATGCGGCTCGTGCAGCACCGCGTCCTCGGAATACAGCTCACGGATCGCTCGACGGCGCCGTTCCTCGTTGCGCTCGCTGAATACCGTAGACAGGTTGGCCTTCATCAGGCGGTCATAGTCCACGGTTTCTGGTGGCGCTTCTGATCCGCGCGATTTTTGTCGCTCGCCCTCATCCGGAGAGAACATGGCCAAGCCGGATTTGAAAGCCTCCGTTGGCGCCTCATCCTGCAGCACGTCCCAATGCTCGGCGAGAAGGCCATCCTCAATCCGGAAGATGTCGACGGCGATTTGCGTCTTCGGAGCCCAGCCGCGAATGCGGCCATGGATCGCAACGAAGTCGCCCTCTGCGACGATCAGTCCCGGCTCATAGAAGACGGTCGGGGAAAGCTGAGCCACCAGTCTGGCCAGCGCCTCGCCGCCCTGCGGGATGTTGGGATTGTGCTGGATGTAATCGGGCGCATAGAGCCGCTCGACCGCGCGCGGATCGCGGCGCTGGAACAAGGCGGTCATGGCCTCCAGAACCAGCGCCTTGTTGCGTTCAACGTGCGTCGTCATTGGCCATTCCGTTCTGAAATGAAGTGAATCGGCCCCTGCATTCGCAGGAATGAGCCGTTCGGCAGCGTGGCGTAGGAGTGAACGACGCCGCGCTCGAAATCCTCCACATGCACCACCGTTGCCCCGTCGGCCTCGACCCAGCTCACGGCGAAAACGCCGGCGCGGATCGGTGTTGCCGCGATCTTTACGGTCTCCGTGCGGGCGTAGGGACCTTCGGAGATGTCAAAACGGATCTGGTCGTCGGGCAGGGTCGTCAGCCGAACTTCGAATGGATCGAACCCGACATCGAAGACGATCCCAACCGGGTAGACGTCCGCCCGCTTCAGGGAGTCGGATACTGATTTTGGCAAAGGGGACTCCATCGAAGTGATCAGGCCTCAGGTGCTTCGCGGATCGAGAAAGCCGTGAAGCGAAGCGAAGCCGCGGTCGAAAGAAGCCAGCGGCAGACGACTGAGTTTTAGCGAACGATTGTGCGCGGGGCGGCGCAGAAGCTGCCGCGGAGGTGCCAATCTTGCGGCAGAAGTATCGGGGTGGCTGTCACGCGAGCGCTGACCAACCACCTTGTTATCGCTGAACTCACGTATTTGTTATCGCTGTACTCACGCGGCGGAACGCCACAGATCGCGCCCACGGTCGCGAAATTTGCGCACTCGTCTGGTAAAGTTTTATGAAGGCCACCACGGGGCCCGATGAGCTCGCGCGCTCAGGTGGCTGTCCCGGCGCCGCGCGCGCAGATCGAGACGACGGCTATTCCATAGGAGACACAGCAATGCCCGTGCCTGCCTATTCGTCATTCGCCCAATGGCACCGCCAAGGCCGACATGCGTCCTACTTGCGCACGTTGAAATCCTCGGGCGGAATTCTCGACCTTCTCAAGATCCATCGACCAGCCGGGGACATGTCCCGCCCAGCGCTGCCGGATATCGTTCTGTTTCAGGACTTGCTCGGCGGCAGTCGTGTCCGCGGCAACCTCGGAGGGGGACGCTTTGATGTGACGAGCAAGAAAGGCGACCTCACTCTCGCTGCGCCGAACTTCCCCGCTACGGTCATGAACGATGCCAGCCATCAGCTTGGCTGCCTGTCGTTCCCTATTGTGGAATGGCAAGCGGTGCTCGATGAAGCCGCCGACGGCCAGTTCTCGGTCGATAGTCTGCGTGTCTACGGCCGAATTTTTGACTCACCGGCCATCCGTTCAGCGCTCCGGAACCTGTGGGCACTCTGTGACGACGAGGGTGCGCCATCGCGTCTGTTGGCGCGGGCCGCTGGTTGCGAGATTCTGGCAGAGTTGTGCCGGTTGGGCGGGACGCCGTTCGCGCCGGCAAAGGGCGGTCTTGCCCCCTGGGCAGAGCGGCGCAGTCTGGAGCTTCTCCGGGCGAGGCTTTCGGAAGACATCAGCCTGGATGAACTGGCGGCCGAGGCGCAGCTCTCAACGTTTCATTTTGCACGCATGTTCAAGCAGAGCGTCGGCGTGCCGCCGCGGGTGCACCTGACACGACTGAGAGTGGAGAAAGCCTGCGAGCTTCTCGAACAGACGGACCTTCCGGTCACGGAAATCGCCCAGGAGGTCGGGTACTCGTCGAGCCAGGTATTCGCCCGCGTATTTCTCAAGCATCGGCGCATGAGCCCTTCCGACTATCGCAGGGCCGTCCGCGATCCGTTTCGCTCGACCGCGCAGCAGTGACTTTCAATGAGGCCGCCTGCCTGCGGGCAGCTCTGACTTGGTCTCCGGCGCGGGACCGAAATTCCGAACCTTGCCTGCGCGCTGGTTCGGATGTCCCAGAATGATCAATCCCGAGAAATCGCTATGACACTGGCGATAGCTCCTTCGACACCGCCTCGAAGTCCGGAAAGATCAATCAAGCCTGGCGCCAGCGCCGCCGTTCCTGATGCGACCATTGAATGGCGCGCGGCCTGGGCTTCATGCCGGCCGGATCTGGTCAAAGCGTTGACCAGGGGCAATTCGGTTGTCGATTTGATCTGCTCCATGGAGAACATCGACGACACGTCACGCAGATCGATCGCACTCCACCGTGTCCAAACCATGAGACACAGCGCACGCCGCAAAAACCCGGCAAAGCGTCTGATTCGTTGAATTCGTTGAAGATTTTCGGGAGTTGGTACCCCCACAGCTATTGGTAGCGAGAGAGGGACTCGAACCCCCGACCCCAGGATTATGATTCCCGTGCTCTAACCAGCTGAGCTACCTCGCCACGGTTCACCGATACGGCCCTGACTATGCCGCGGTCGCGAACGCGCGGCATATAAGAAGCCGGTCAGGGGCATGTCAAGCAAACCCGCGTGCTGCCTCAGGGGCGTGCGAAGTGCCTGCAAAGCGGGGCTATTTCGGGCGGACCGTGGGGTCGCCGCCGGGGCTGCCGGGCGGCGGAATCACCCGCATCTTGCCGGTGTCGGGGGTTGGGGCGCGGATTTCCGGGTCGATGCCGGCGGGCGGACATAGCACGCCGTCCGATCTCGCCAGTTTTTCGCCGAGCGGCTCGGCCCGCTGGCCCGTGGTGGCACCCCCCGGTGAGGCATGGCCTTGCGGCGATGCCTGCGGCATCGGGGCACAGTTGGTGGCGCGATCGGGCGACGGCGGCGCGGTTTGCGCGGGCGGGGTTGCCGGCGACGGCGGTGCCTGTGCAGCCGCGGCGCTCGAAATCGCGATCACCAGGCCAGAAAGCAGTGGAGATTTCATTCGCATACGGGAAAACGGTCCGCGGGCGCGATTGGTTCCCGGCTGGAGCATTTTCCGTTTCGATTGAATCCGACCCGGTGCCTTGCTTCTCGATTTTGACGCGTTCTCGACGCGAACCGGTCTCCACCCCAGGACCAGGCCAGGGGCAGGCTCGCTTGAAAGCGCCCTGACGCATCGCAGCCGTCAGGATTTGCGGTAGCGGATCAGTGAGAAATGCCCCATCGGCGGCATCGGGCGGCGCTCGGTCAGGGTGACGCCGCCGTGTTTTGCCGCCCAGTTCGCCAGCCGCGCCCAGGCAAACTCCGGCCGCCAGCCGAGCCGGCGCGCCAGCGGCGCGAATGCCAGCTCGAACAGCCGGCGCGGGCCGCTCTCGGCGCCGATATGATTGACCAGGATGAGTTCGCCGCCGGGCTTCAGCACGCGAATGAAATCATCCAGCGTCGCTTCCGGATCGGGCACCGCGGTGATGACATATTGCGCCACCACCGCGTCGAAGAACGAATCCCTGAAGGCGAGATTCCTGGCGTCCATCACCGCGAGGGTCTCGACATTGTGAAGTCCGAGCGCGCGCACGCGGCTCTGCGCCTTGCGCAGCATCGGTTCCGAGATATCGACGCCGCACAATTTCGTGGTGGACGAATAATCCGACAGCGACAGTCCGGTGCCGACGCCGACATCGAGAATTCGTCCGCCGATCTTGTCGGCTTCGGCGATGGTCGACTGCCGGCCGTGATCGAATACCTTGCCGAATACCAGGTCGTAGACCGGCGCCCAGCGCTCATAAGCCTTTGCGACCCCCGCGCGGTCGATATCTGCCGCCATGCCCAGCCCTGAATTTCTTATCCGCGCACGGCCTCGACCAGCGGCCGCGGCGCGGCGGTTTCGCGCGACGCAGCCTTGAGCTCAGTCCCAAGCTCGGTCTTGGCCGTTGCGCTCTTGATGAATCCGCCGCCGAGCACGCGCGCCTGCCCCGAAGGCGCATCGTAGAACACGCAGGCCTGGCCCGGCGAGACGCCTTCTTCGCCCGCGACCAGTTCGACTTCATAGCCGTGACCGGTCGCGCGCAGCCACGCCGGCTGCGGCGCGCGGGTCGAGCGCACCCGCACGAACATCTCGAGACCGTCGCCGACCGCGGATTCGAGCGCGCCGTCGCCGATCCAGTTGACGTCGCGCAGCTGGATGCGATCCATCCGCAGCGCCTCGCGCGGCCCGACCACGACGCGGCGGCTGGCGGCGTCGAGCCGCACCACATAGAGCGGCGCGCTGGAAGCGATGCCGAGGCCGCGGCGCTGGCCGACCGTGAAGTGAATGATGCCCTGATGCCGGCCGATGACACGGCCGCCGAGGTCGACGATGTCGCCGGGCTCGACGGCGTTGGGCCGCAACCGGCCGATGATGTCGGTGTAGCGCCCCGACGGCACGAAGCAGATGTCCTGGCTGTCCTGCTTGTCGGCGACGGTGAGGTCGAAGCGCCGCGCCAGTTCGCGCGCCTGCGGCTTGGTCATGTCGCCGAGCGGAAAGCGCAGAAAGTCGAGTTGCTCGCGGGTGGTTGCGAACAGGAAATAGCTCTGGTCGCGCTCGGCGTCGGCGGCGCACACCAGCGCGCGCGATCCATCGGCGAGGCGGCGCGAGGCGACATAATGGCCGGTGGCGAGCGCGGCGGCGCCGAGTTCGCGCGCGGTCGCCAGCAGATCGCGGAACTTGATCGAGCGGTTGCACTCGATGCAGGGCACCGGCGTCTCTCCCGACGCGTAAGCCTCGGCGAAATTGTCGATCACCGATTCGCGGAAGCGACTCTCGTAGTCGAGCACGTAATGCGGGATGCCGATCCGTTCGGCCACATCGCGGGCGTCATGAATGTCGCGCCCGGCGCAGCAGGCCCCCTTGCGATGGGTGGCCGCGCCGTGATCATAGAGCTGCAGCGTGATGCCGACGACGTCATAGCCCTCGGACTTCAGCAGCGCAGCCGTCACCGAGGAGTCGACACCGCCCGACATGGCGACGACGATCCTTGTGTCCTGTGGGCGGCCTCGCAGGTCCAGACTGTTGAGCATGGTTCCGGTCATCGATGCGATCGCGGCTGGGATTGCTTCGCAATCAAGGAAAAGCCTTGCAGAGAGCGCCTTGCAGTGAGTTCTCGGGAGCGGCACCGGTAAAGCGGGTCAGCTTTTTCGGAAGCAACCGAAAGGCAGCTCTTTAATATAGGCCGTATTCCCGTGAAGCAATCACGCCGGGCCGTTTTGCTCATGGACCACGGCAAATCTTGCCGCCGGGCACAAAAGGGGGAGCCGCAACGGCCCCACCGCCGATCCGGCACTCAACTAACTATTTGAAATTATTGTGTATTTTATGATGGACCGGCTGGCCCGGTCCTTGCTGATCCCTGTCCACATTCATCCGCGAAAGGCCGCCCGTGTCCAGCGTGACAACAGATCCCGTTTCCAACGTGTCTTTCCAGGGCGCGCCGCCGACAAAATCCGGCAAATCCGACCGATCGCGCGGAAACGACAGTTTCGCGGCGCTGGTCGACAGCGCGCCCGCCGACAGCCATAACGCGCGGGCCGACAATAACGCGCGCGCCCAGGAGCAAGCCAGCTCGCAGCGCCGTTCCGACGATGCCGCAAACGCGGCGGACAGCCGGCGATCCCGCGACTCGGCGGCCGCCGATCGCGCGGCCAGGAGCGATTCCGACGACCGCAGCGCCAGTGCCAGAAAGCGCGCGGACACCGCGACCGATACCGATGCGCCTGCGCGCGCCCCTGCGAAGCCCGCCGACTCGAAACCCGAGTCTGCGAAATCGACCGAGGATCAGACTTCCGACCAGGCTTCCGACCTGACCTCGGCAAGCGATTCCGCAGCCGATCATGCCGCCGCGCCAGCGCTGGACACAGCGATCACGCTGGAGCCGGTTGCCGTACCGATTGCAACCGCTGTCGCTCCGACGGCTGCTTCCGCTTCCACGCCGGCATCCGGCAATGCCACGGCGCCGCTTGCAATCGCGGCCGCCGCCATCGCCGCGGCCACCTCCACGGTCGCGGCATCCGGTCAGGCCAATATCGATCCCGACGCAGCCGCGCCGGCCTCCGCCGATGCCGACCCCACCAAAGCCGATGCGAAGGCCGCGGCAAGTGCGGTGATCGCGGCGTCCGCCGGTCAGCCCGCCGCGCCGACCGACGCAACTTCCACACCCGGTGTGGCAGCGGGCGCTGCGATGGCCGCGCCGAAAGCCACCCCGCCCGTCAAGGCGCAGGCGGCCCAGACCAAGACCGCGACACCGGACGATGCCGCAGACGCCGCGCCCGTCGGCGCCGATCCCTCGGCAACCGCGACATCGACCGCGACGACCACCGCCAGCAACGTCGCGCAACAGCTGGCTGCGGCCGGCAAGGCCAAGGCCGGGCACGGCGCCGTCGACGCGCCGAAGGCGGACGGCTCTGCCGCCGCATCGGCATCGGCAGCCAGCACGGCAGGCCCCGCGCAGGAGTTCGTCCCGGCGGGACAAGCGCCGATTGATCCGGGTGTGCAGGTCGCGGGCACGATCCAGCCGCAGCTTCACTCCGGCTCGACCGCAGCGAGCGCCGCGGGACCCATCAACGTCACGGTGGCAACCGACGCGGCGGTGCCCCTGAGCGGGCTCGCGCTCGAGATCGCCGCCTCGGCGCAAAGCGGCAAGAGCCGCTTCGATATCCGGCTCGATCCGGCCGAGCTTGGCCGCATCGACGTTCGCATCGACGTCGACCGCGACGGCGTCGTGACCTCGCATCTGACGGTCGAAAAGCCGGAAACGCTGTCGCTGTTGCGCCAGGATGCCGCCCAGCTGCAGCGCGCGCTCGATGACGCCGGGCTGTCGATCGGCAATGGCGGCCTGCAGTTCAGCCTGCGCGACCAGTCTTCGTCCGGTCAGGACGACGGCAGCGGATCCGGACGCAACGCCCATCGCCTGAACCTGAGCGAAGAAGACAGCACGCCGCCCGTCGTCGCGGGGCGCACTTACGGCCGCATGCTCGGTTCGAGCAGCGGCGTTGATATCAGGGTCTGAGGAGGACATCATGGCAGTCGACGCAACAATGCCGCCGCCGGTCGTATCTGGAACGAACACCGGCCAGACCACCAACACCGGCTCGACGTCGTCGAGCGGAATCGCGGACAATTTCCAGACCTTCCTGACGCTGCTGACGACGCAGCTGCAGAACCAGAACCCGCTCGACCCGCTGGATACCAACCAGTTCACCCAGCAACTGGTGCAGTTCGCGGGCGTCGAGCAGCAGCTCAAGTCGAACGATCAACTGAAGGCGCTGGTCGCGCTCGAAAAGAGCGCGCAATCGACCAATGCCCTGATCTATGTCGGCAACACCGTCGCCGTCGACGGCAGCACCCAGCAGTTTGACGGCGCCGCGACCTGGAACCTGAAGGCCGAGAAAAGCGCGACGACCGCGATCACCATTACGAATTCGGCGGGTCAGACGGTCTATACCGGCACCTTTACGCTGGGCGAGGGCAATGCCAGCTTCGTGTGGGACGGCAAGGGCAATGACGGCACCCAGTGGCCGGCCGGCGCCTACAAGCTGACCGCGACGGCCAAGGATTCAGCCGGCAAGGACGTGGGTATCGACACGGAAATCCAGGGCATCGTCGATTCGGTCGATCTCACCGCCACTCCGCCGCTGCTCTCGATCGGCGGTGAGAACTACACCACCGACCAGATCCGGCGCGTGGTCCGCCCGAGCGCGCCCGCTGCGTAAGCCCGCCTTCGCGTCGCCCTCCATCCCCGATCGTAACCCCTGCCCGGCCCGGCGTCCCCCAGACGCCGGGCCGCAAGCTTTGCCGGTCATTTCAAGGAGATTCGTATTGAAGCCTTTTTGAAGCTTTGGGCTTAGGCAAATTTTAAGCCGCGAGGCATATGTTTCTATTTGTGAGTTCAGTGGTTGAGAGTTTGTGAGTACGCCATGACAGAACCCCATCGCCCGAGGGTAAAATACGTCATCGGGCCTGACGGCAGTCCGTTAACAATTGCGGATCTGCCCGCGCCCGGGACCAAACGGTGGGTTATCCGCCGTAAGGCCGAAGTCGTTGCCGCGGTTCGCGGCGGCCTGCTCTCCCTGGAGGAGGCTTGCAGCCGCTACACGCTGACGGTGGACGAATTCCTTTCCTGGCAGTTTTCCATCGATCAACATGGCCTCGCCGGGCTGCGCACCACCCGTATCCAGCAATACCGGCAATAATCGACCAGGATTTGCAGGATCCGGGCAGGATCTGTGGAATTTGACGAAAATCGGCTTCGTTCTGCGAGGCCGATTTTTTTCATGTTGAACTTTTGCCATGGCTCTTAACCTTCGTTAACCATATCGAAACCATCCCATAGGCAATAATTGCCCAGTCGGCTCCCGGGGGCCGAATCTAGGGGCGGATTGGTTTTGCAGGGTCTGGTAGCTTTCCTGAAGGGTCTGGGCGCTTCGCGCCTGATGGCGATGGTCGCGGTGACAGCCGCGCTGATCGGCTTCTTCGCCTTTGTCATCATGCGCGTCACCACGCCGCAGATGACCACCCTGTTTACCGACCTCTCGACCGAGGATTCCTCGGGGATCATCAAGGATCTGGAACGCCAGGCGATACCCTTCGAGCTGCGCAATGAAGGCGCCATCATCATGGTGCCGAAGGACAAGGTCACCCGGCTGCGCATGAAGCTCGCCGAGGCCGGCCTGCCCAAGGGCGGCGGCGTCGGCTACGAGATCTTCGACAAGTCCGACGCGCTCGGCACCACCAGCTTCGTCCAGAACATCAATCATCTGCGCGCGCTCGAGGGCGAACTGGCCCGCACCATCCGCGCCATCGACCGCATCCAGGCCGCGCGCGTCCATCTGGTGCTGCCCGAGCGCCCCTTGTTTTCGCGCGAAGTCCCCGAACCGTCGGCCTCGATCGTGGTGCGGGTGCGCGGGGCGCTCGAACCGCAGCAGATCAGAGCCATCCGCCACGTCGTCGCCTCCGCCGTCAACGGCCTGAAGCCGCAGCGGGTGTCGATCGTCGATGAAGCCGGGCAACTGCTCGCCGACGGCGCCAAGGGCGACGCCGACAACGCCATCGGCGACGAGCGCCGCGCCGCCTTCGAAAAGCGGATGCGCAACCAGGTCGAGGCGATCATTTCCTCGGTGGTCGGCGCCGGCCGCGCCCGGGTCCAGCTCTCGGCCGACTTCGACTACAACAAGATCACCGAGACCTCGGACAAGTACGATCCCGAGGGCCGGGTGCTGCGCTCGAGCCAGACCCGGGAGGAATCCTCCGCGACGGCCGAAAACGGCGGCCAGGTCACCGTCAACAACGAGCTGCCCGGCAACGCGAACAGGGACGCCGCGGCGGTCGCGCGCGACCAGAGCAAGAAGACCGAAGAAACCAACAATTACGAGATTTCCCGCACCACCAAGACCGAAGTGACCGAAGTCGGCCGGGTCAACCGCATCTCGGTCGCCGTGCTGGTCGACGGCAGCTACAGCAAGAACGAAAAAGGCGAGCAGGTCTATCAGGAGCGCAGCAAGGAACAGCTCGACCGCATCGCGACGCTGGTGCGCTCGGCGATCGGCTTCGACCAGAAGCGCGGCGACCAGGTCGAGGTCGTGAACCTGAAATTCGCCGAAGCGCCGGTGGTGCCCCCGGTCGTAGAACCGAGCGGCCTGCTCGGCATGCTGCAATTCACCAAGGACGACGTGATGTACGTCATCGAACTCGGCGTCATGATGCTGCTCGGCCTCGTGGTGCTGTTCATGGTGATCCGGCCGCTGGTCAAGCGCATCCTGGCTTCCGAAACCGTTCCCGCACTTGCCAGCGAAGCCGGCGCCCTGCCGGCGCTGACCGACGGCAGCAGCGACGCGACCGGCCAGAGCCTGGTTCCCGGCCAGCTTCCGACTGCAATCGACATCGCCCAGGTTCAGGGCCAGGTCCACGCCCAGTCGGTGCATCGCGTCGGCGAACTGGCCGAACGAAATCCCAACGAAACCGCCAACATCGTCCGACAGTGGCTAACGGAGCCCGCAGAGTAACATGGCCGTACCGCAAACCACCAACGCCAGCGACATTTCCAACGTCATCGCCTCGCTCGCGAGCCGTCAGGCCAACCGCCCAAAAGGCGAGAAGCTGAGTGGCCCGAGGCGCGCCGCGATCCTGATGCTGGCGCTCGGCGAAACCTATGGCGGCAAGGTCTGGGCGCTGCTCGACGACGACGAGGTGCGCGAACTGTCGATGCACATGTCGTCACTCGGCACCGTCGAGGCCGACGTGGTGGAAGATCTGCTGCTCGAATTCGTATCGAGGATGTCCGCCTCCGGCGCGCTGATGGGAACCTTCGACGCCACCGAGCGGCTGCTGCAGCAATACCTGCCTTCCGAGCGGGTCACCGGCATCATGGACGAAATTCGCGGTCCCGCCGGCCGCAACATGTGGGAGAAGCTCTCCAACGTTCAGGAAGAGGTGCTCGCCAACTACCTGAAGAACGAATATCCGCAGACCATCGCGGTGGTGCTGTCGAAGCTGAAGCCGGAACACGCGGCGCGCGTGCTCGCGATCCTGCCCGAGGACCTGGCGCTGGACGTGATCGGCCGGATGCTGAAGATGGAAGCGGTGCAGAAGGAAGTGATCGAACGCGTCGAGCAGACGCTGCGCACCGAGTTCATGTCGAACCTGTCGCAGACCCGCCGCCGCGACGCCCACGAGGTAATGGCGGAGATCTTCAACAATTTCGACCGCCAGACCGAAACCCGCTTCATCACGTCGCTGGAAGAAGAAAACCGGGAATCCGCCGAACGCATCAAGGCGCTGATGTTCACCTTCGACGACCTCGTCAAGCTCGACGCCGCCTCGGCCCAGACCCTGATGCGCAATGTCGACAAGGACAAGCTCGGCATCGCGTTGAAGAGCGCCAACGAGGACGTCCGCGGCTTCTTCCTCGGCAACATGTCCTCGCGTGCCGGCAAGATGCTGCTCGACGACATGGCGGCGCTCGGACCGGTGCGGCTGCGCGATGTCGACGAGGCGCAGGCGCTGCTTGTCAACCTCGCCAAGGACCTCGCGGCCAAGGGCGAAATCATGCTGACCAAGAACCGCGCCGACGACGAGCTGGTGTACTGATGGCCGCTCCCGCCAAATTCCTGTTCGACATGGACTTCGGAGCCCCCGACAAGACGCGGGAGCGCCCTGCCACGCCGTCGGAAATCGCGCAGAAGATCGCTGCCGCCGAGGCCCGCGCCTATCGCGACGGCTTCGATGCCGGTCAGCGCGAAGCGAAGGCTGAAAGCGACCGCCGCATCGCGCTGGCGCTGGAAGAGATCGGCATCGGGGTTCGCGGCATCGCGACGAATTTCTCCGGCATCGAAACCCGGATGGAGACCGAAGCGGTCGACGTCGCGGTGGCGGTGGCGCGCAAGCTGTGCAGCGAGCTGATTGCCGGCGAGCCGCTCGGCGAGATCATCGGGCTGGTCAGCGACTGCTTCTCGCATCTGGTGGCGACGCCGCATCTCGTGGTCCGCATCAACGATTCCCTCTATGAGGCCGCGCGCGAGCGGATCGAGCGGCTGGCGAAGCAAAGCGGCTTCGAGGGCCGCCTCGTCATCCTAGCCGAGCCGGACATTCCGACCGGCGATTGCAAGATCGAGTGGGCCGACGGCGGCGTGGTGCTGGAGCGCGCGGCGATCGAGGCCAAGATCAACGAACTTGTCGGGCGCTACATTGCGTCCCGCGACCAGAACGGCAATCCGGCTACGAGGACCAACCCATGAGTGACACCGACGCACAGGTTCCGCTTCCCGATCTCAACGCCGCAGACCAGATGCCGACCGATGACGTGGCCTATCTCGAAGACGAACAGGCCTCACGCATCGCCGCCGACCTCGAAGCGGTATTCGACGTGCCGGTGCAGGTTTCGGCGGTGCTCGGCCGCTCCAAGATGGATGTCGGAGAGCTCCTGAAACTCGGGCCCGGCACCGTGCTGGAACTCGATCGCCGCGTCGGCGAGGCCATCGACATCTACGTCAACAACCGGCTGGTGGCGCGCGGCGAGGTGGTTCTGGTCGAGGACAAGCTCGGCGTGACCATGACCGAAATCATCAAGGCGGAACGCGCCTGACGGGGCGCTCTAACGATACAGCGCGAAGCGAGCGCGAACGGACGAACAGGAGAATATCATGCGGCTTCTCATCGTTGGCACCCTGAAGGGCCAACTTACGACCGCCACCAAGATCGCCATGGACAATGGCGCTTCCGTCACCCATGCGGAGGGTCACGATCAGGCGATGGGCGTGCTGCGCGGCGGCAAGGGCGCCGACCTGCTGCTGGTCGACGTCGCCCTCGACATCCGCGATCTGGTGATCCGGCTGGAGGCCGAGCACATCCATGTGCCGATCGTCGCCTGCGGCATCTCCAATGACGCCCGCGCCGCGGTCGCGGCGATCCACGCCGGCGCCAAGGAGTACATCCCGCTGCCGCCC
Source organism: Pseudomonadota bacterium (assembly GCA_043811435.1). Classification (GTDB taxonomy): domain Bacteria; phylum Pseudomonadota; class Alphaproteobacteria; order Rhizobiales; family Xanthobacteraceae; genus Bradyrhizobium. The sequence goes on along the minus strand of JBDRNF010000038.1, from coordinate 12,039 downwards.
GATCCGGAACTGATCGCCGCGGTGCTGGCCGCCGTCGCCAACGATTCCCGCGACCTCGTCTACCGCGACGAGGCGATGGCGAAAGTGATAAAACTGGCGCAGCAGATCGCCGGTTCCGACGCCTCCGTGATGATCACAGGCGAATCCGGCACCGGCAAGGAAGTGCTGGCGCGCTACGTCCACACCCGCTCGCACCGCGCCAAGAAGCCGTTCATATCGATCAACTGCGCGGCGATCCCGGAGCATCTGCTGGAATCCGAATTGTTCGGCCACGAGAAGGGCGCGTTCACCGGCGCGATCGCCCGGCGGATCGGAAAGTTCGAGGAAGCCACCGGCGGCACCCTGCTGCTCGATGAAATCTCCGAAATGGACGTGCGGCTGCAGTCAAAGCTTTTGCGCGCCATCCAGGAGCGCGTGATTGATCGCGTCGGCGGCACCAGGCCGGTACCGGTCGACATCCGCATCATCGCGACCTCGAACCGCAATCTGGCCGACGCGGTGCGCGAAGGCAGCTTCCGCGAGGATCTCCTGTTCCGGCTCAACGTCGTGAACCTGAAGATTCCGCCCTTGCGCGAGCGGCCGGCTGACATTCTCGAACTGGCACAGCATTTCGCCAAGAAATACGCCGACGCCAACGGCGTGCCGTTGCGTCCGATTTCGGCGGAGGCGCGCCGCGTGCTGAGCGCCAACCGCTGGCAGGGCAACGTCCGCGAGCTCGAAAACACCATGCATCGCTCGGTTCTGATGGCGCAGGGCGACGAGATCGGCGCCGACGCCATCCTGACCCCGGACGGCGATCGTCTCGACCTTGCGAAAACCGCACCCGCGGTGGCGCACGCCACCTTCGCCGCCGAGCAGGTGACCCGCGCGCTGGTCGGCCGTACCGTCGCCGACGTCGAACGCGACCTGATCCTGGAGACGCTGAAGCATTGCCTCGGCAATCGCACCCACGCCGCCAACATCCTCGGCATCTCGATCCGCACGCTGCGCAACAAGCTGAACGAATATGCCGACGGCGGCCTGCCGATCACGCCCGCGGGATCGGGCGACTATGGCCGGGTTGCCGCAACGGCGTGAGGCGGTCGTCATTGCGAGGAGCCCTTGCGACGAAGCAATCCATCTCTCAGCACAAAGGAAGAATGGATTGCTTCGCTGCGCTCGCAATGACGTTGAAATAGTCGGGTCGCGTCACGAATATTCCGGCGCATCCGGCCTGCGGAAAATGTGGATCGGTTCGCCGGGTTGCAGGTCGCGTCCGGTGATTACCGCATAGGCGTACAGAGCGAGGTAGCCGATCGCGAGCGCACCGACGGCGTAGAATGCCCAGATCGCGACACGCTTCATCGGGTCTTGCACTGCACGGCGGGCAGTCCTCTTCAGCTCGGTTGCATGACTATAGGTGCCAGGCAGCACCGGCGCAAACACGCGGCCGGGCCCGCCATCTCAACTGCCTACGCTCGGTCGCTTCGATAGGGCGTTATGGGCCGCCTGACCTGAACATCTGCAACCTATGGCAATATAAAATTTCCATATTGCCTCACTCAACCCCTTGTTGCTAACATGCGCATAGCAACGGGAGAGCGATCATGGCCTTGTACGCGCAGACCAGTGGTACCCAGCAGACCAATTCCGGCACCTTGGTGCCGATACCCGGCCTTACTCTCACCATCCCCGAAGGCGTCGGCACCTCGGCGCTCATTATCCTGAACCTGCCGATGCCCTATTCGTCGGGCAACAACTATCCAGGCGGGTCCTTCGGTATTACCGTCAATGGCACAGCGTCGCCCGTGGTAGCTGGCTTCACCTACAGCGAGCAGCAGCCGTCGAGCCCCGGCCGCGTTCCGACGACCCTGGTCGTCAGCGTGCCGCTGGTAAACGCAGCGCAGACCATTGCCGCGGTGTGGGCCGGCGTACGCGGCAGCACTGTCATCATCGACACCCCGGCGACACTCAGCGCGATCCTCGATTAGCGGGATCGGCGCCGGCCGAGCGGGGTCACAAATCGCACGCAGCACGCGACGGCCGGAAGGCCGACTTCCGGTCGCGGCATGGGAAATGGGCTAACAAAACAGGTGGTTTTGTGGCACATGGTGCTGCCGTCCGAATGATCGGGCGAACCGCATCGTTGTCGAGATCGCCATGCCCGCACCCAAGCCGCCCGCCTTCGAGACCTTGAGCCTGCATGCCGGGCAGCGTCCGGATCCCGTCACCGGCGCACGCGCGGTCCCTATCTACCAGACCACATCCTATGTGTTTCAGGATTCCGAGCACGCCGCGGCGCTGTTCAATCTCGAGCGCGCCGGGCACATCTACACAAGGATATCGAACCCGACGACGGCGGTGCTGGAGGAGCGGCTGGCCGCGCTGGAAAGCGGCGTCGGCGCGGTCTGCACCGCGAGCGGCATGGCGGCGCTGCATCTGGCGATCGCCACGCTGCTCAACGCCGGCGATCACATCGTCGCCTCCGCCTCGCTCTATGGCGGCACCATCAACCTGCTGGCGCATACGCTGCCGCGCTTCGGCATCACCACCACCTTTGTAAAACCGCGCGAACTTGACGCATTCCGCGCCGCGATACAGCCCAATACACGCCTGGTGATTGGCGAGACCATCGGCAATCCCGGCCTCGAAGTGTTGGATGTCCCCAAGGTCGCGCAAATCGCGCATGATGCCAAGATCCCGCTCCTGATCGACAACACCTTTGCGACGCCCTATCTCAGCCGGCCGATCGAGCTTGGCGCGGATATCGTCATGAACTCGGCGACCAAATGGATCGGCGGCCACGGCATCGCGATCGGCGGCGTCATCGTCGACGGCGGCCGCTTCGACTGGCGCGCGTCGGGCAAATTCCCGGTGCTGACCGAGCCCTATGCCGGCTATCACGGCATCGTCTTCGACGAGCAGTTCGGCCAGGCCGCCTTCATCATGCGCGCCCGCACCGAGGGCCTGCGCGACTTCGGCGCGTGTCTCTCGCCGATCAATGCCTTTCAATTGTTGCAGGGCGTCGAGACGCTCGGCGTCCGCATGGACCGCCATATCGCCAATACCCATGTGGTGCTGGAGGCGCTGACCGCGAACAAGGCGGTCGAATGGGTGCTGCATCCCTCGCTGCCGAACCACCCCGACCACGAACTGGCGAAGACGCTGCTGCCGCGCGGCGCGGGTTCGATCGTCAGTTTCGGCATCAAGGGCGGCCGTCCCGCCGGCAAGAAGTTCATCGAGGCGCTTCGCATGATCAGCCATCTCGCCAATGTCGGGGACGCCAAGACGCTGGTCATTCACCCCGCCAGCACCACCCATCAGCAGATGGATGCCGCCCAGCTCAAGGCCGCAGGCGTCGGCGAGGAACTGGTGCGACTGTCGGTCGGCATCGAATCGTCAGCCGACATCGTCGACGATCTCGGCCAGGCGCTCCGTATTTCGCAGAAGGCCTGAGCCATGCAACTCACAGTGAACGGCATCGATACATTCGTCGCCACCGGCGGCCGCGAATTTGACAAGTCCCTGCCGACCATCGTGCTGCTGCACGGCGCCGGCTTCGATCACACCACATGGGCGCTGCATTCGCGATGGTTCGCGCATCACGGTTTTGGGGTGCTGGCGCCGGACCTGCCGGGTCATGGCCGTTCCGGCGGCGCGCCGCTTGCGACCATCGCCGACATGGCCGACTGGACCGCGGCGCTGCTCGATGCGGCCGGTGCCGCGATGGCACGGCTGGTCGGCCATTCCATGGGGTCGCTGATCGCGCTGGAGACCGCCGCGCGGCACCCGGCCAAGGTGACGGCGCTGAGCCTGATCGGCACGGCGGCGACCATGACGGTCGGACCCGATCTGCTTCGGGCCGCCGAGGCCAACGACCATGATGCCATCGACATGGTCTCGATCTGGGGCCTCGGCTTCCAGGCCGAACTCGGCGGCAGCCTGGCGCCTGGCCTGTGGATGCATTGCGGCGCGCAGCGGGTGCTGGAGCAATGCCGGCCCGGCGTGCTGTTCAACGATCTCTCTGCCTGCAACGCCTATCAGGGCGCGCTCGACGCCGCAGCACAGATAAAAGTCCCAGCCACGCTCATTCTCGGCGAACGCGACATGATGACCCCCGCCAGAGCCGGCAAGACGCTGGCCGCGGCACTGCCCAATTCGCGCACCGTGGTGCTATCCGGCGCCGGTCACATGATGATGGTCGAGCGGCCGGACGAATTGCTGGCGGCGCTGCAGAACTGATTCTGCCGGCGCCGTGCCGTTGCTGTCTCGAACTCTGACCCCACTAGCCCTTAAGCAGGTTGGTTTCCGCTTCAGGTGACATATCATCGGGCTGAAGGCTTGCCTTGGCTGTTTCGTTGCGCAACTCGCCCTCGCCAATGGCAGCCGACAAGCTTGCTTCCTCCGCGCGCGGGTTTTTAGAGGATTCCATGGAAGCTGCATTCGCCTGGCCGACGTTCTCCGCCCGAAATACCGCGATGCCCCTTGGAAATACCACCTCGCGCGCCGGATCAGGCAACTCGATACCGCCCTTGAGAAGCGCGTCCTTGGATAGCCGCAAAAGCGCGGAATTGATTTTCTCAGGGGAATACACGGCGCTGGCAAACCAATAATAGATGCGCAGATTTACAGTCGCCGAACCGAGTTCCTCGACGAGAACGAGTGGTTCCGGCGTTTCAAGCACAGCCGGATGTTGCTTGAGTACATTGGCAATCAATGTTTGTGCCTTTGTTGTCGGCGAATCGTAGCCGATTCCTATCGCAAAGTCGGCGCGTCGATTCTCGGCAGTGCTATAGTTCTTGATGGTGCTCTTGTAGACTAAGGCATTGGGGATTTGAACGTAGTTGCCGTCCAGCGTTCGGAGCACTGTACTGCGGACGTTCAGATTCATGACAACACCGACATTCCCGTCGACCTCGATCAGTTCGCCGGTCCGGAATGGATTCCTTATGCTGAGAAGCATGCTGGCGAGAAAATTCTCGGCGATATCGCGAAAGGCAAATCCAACGACGATGCCCAGGAGGCCGGTGCCGCCCAGAACGGTGAGCGCAAGTCGCGTTAGGCCTGCGACCTGGAGCACGAAGTAGATGCCCAGGAGATAAATCGGAATAGCGAAGGCCTGGACGACTATGGCGAGAAGCAATGACGAGTTGATTCTCTTGGCAAGGAAATACCGTACGACGATTGCCGTCACTCTGGCGAGCAGCCATGTAAGGAAGATGATCGCAACTGCGAACACGGCCCATGGCCATGCCTCGGCGGCCTGACGGTAGAGTCGTTCGAATTCATCTCCGGCCTGCCCGAATGTCGAACCGATGTCGTTCTCGACCGAGATGCGGTTAACGACGGCTACGGTACCCTGTGTTTTCCCTGCCAACGCTTCGGCCCACCGCCTGCGTTCCTGGGTCTTCGTCCTGCCATCCAGGAATACAACGCCATCGCGCGCCATGACGCTGGGTGCCTGGAACCAATCGGTCGACAGCAATATTCGCTTGATGCGTTCGGCGATCGCATCGTCGTCGGCCTCCGGTTCGACAAGGACGGGTTTCGCAGCGTTGATGTCGCCGTCGCTGACGGGGGGCTGCGAAACAGGCACCTCGGCTTCGACGGGCGAACCGAACGACAGAAGCGCAATCGCAAGCAGTGGGATCAACAACCAACCTCGCACCCCTACAGTAAGCGACACAAAATACTTCACTCTCAATCTCTCCGGTAAATGGGGCTTCAGACATTCGGCGACATTTGATGTCGTACCGTCGGCGCGACGCAACGCTATCTGCCCGAGCCCCTCTTCACATCAGCTAGCGCGGGTGGATCTTCCTTGAACTTTGAAACGACACTCATAGATCCATCAGTCTCCAGAATTACGGAGGAAATTTCGTGTATCTCGCTCCCATTGCCACCGTAATGACCAGATCGAATGCATTCAGCTTCGTCAGGGTTCGCTTGCCGGAAATCCTGAGAAACAGGACGAGCGCCGCATAGGCGAGTGTGCCAGCCGCGATGATGCGCCACAGATCGCTCCACTCACCGAAAAACATGGACTTTCCTGCCCGGGTTTGAAAAGCAGCGCGTCCGGCTGGCATGGGATTACGAATTCCGGCGCACGCAGCAACGGATGCCGGTATCGCTACCGGCATGGACTAACGCCGTCCGGCAAATATCGTTCAGGGCCGCGGTTATCGCCTTCCGGCAGGGTCGCAGGCCGGACCGTACGACTGGCTGAAGTTCCTGAATCCAGGGATGCGCCGAGGCCAAGGCCCGGCGAAACCGACGCAAAGGGCTTCTTCGTGGGCGCCAGGGCGGGATGGCGCGGATTTCGGCGCCGGGGGCCTCCCTGCGGCTTGGCGCCCGTAGCGAAAGCATCGCCTACCGAAAGCCGGCTAGCCCGCCGCGGCGGTCGCGGGTTTGGCACACTAATGGCCAGGTTGCCGTAGCGATCCGTGATGGCCTCGGTGTCGATCTCTTCGCTCGGTCGCTTCCCCATGTTGCGTCAATGGCCGGTTGCCGGCCAGTGCGCGCAGCAGCACGTAGAACATCGGCGTGAAGAAGATGCCGAATGCCGTCACGCCGATCATGCCGGAGAATACTGCGACGCCCATGGCATGGCGCATCTCCGAGCCGGCGCCGGTGGAAATCACCAGCGGCACCACGCCCATGACGAAGGCGAGCGAGGTCATCAGGATCGGCCGCAGCCGCAGGCGGCTGGCTTCGATCGCCGCCTGAGCCGGCGTGCGCCCGGCGAATTCCAGTTCGCGCGCGAACTCCACGATCAGGATGGCGTTCTTGGCCGATAACCCGACCAGCACGATCAAGCCGATCTGGGTGAAGACGTTGTTGTCGCCATTGGTCAGCCAGACCCCCAGCATCGCGGCCAGCAAGCCCATCGGCACGATCATGATGATCGACAGCGGCAGGGTCAGGCTCTCATATTGCGCGGCGAGAACGAGAAATACCAGCAACAGCGCCACCGGAAACACCACCAGCGAGGAGTTGCCGGCGATGATTTCCTGATAGGTCAGGTCGGTCCACTCGAACGCGATGCCCTTCGGAAAGGTTTCAGCCGCGATCTTTTCCACCGCGTCCTGCGCCTGCCCGGTCGAATAGCCGGGCGCGGCGCCGCCGTTGAGGTCGGCGGTGAGAAAGCCGTTGTAGCGCATGGCGCGCTCCGGCCCGGCGCTTTCCCTGATCTTCAGCAGCGCCGACAGCGGCACCATCTCGCCGGTGTCGGAACGCACCTTCAGCAGGCCGACATCATCGGCACGCGCACGGAATTTCGCATCCGCCTGGACGCGCACCGAATAGGTGCGGCCGAATTTGTTGAAGTCGTTGACGTACATCGAGCCGAGATAGATCTGCATGGTATCGAACACGCTGGTGACGGGCACGCTGAGTTGCCGCGCCTTGGTGCGGTCGATATCGGCATAGAGCTGCGGCACGTTGACCTGATAGCTCGAGAACAGGCCGGCCAGCTCCGGCGCCTTCGACGCCTTGGCGATGAATGCCTTGGTGGCGTCGTTGAGCGCCTCATAGCCTAGACCGGCGCGATCCTCGATCTGCAGCTTGAAGCCGCCGATAGTGCCGAGCCCCGCCACCGGCGGCGGCGGGAACATGGCAATGAAGGCCTCCTGGATCGCGGCGAACTTGCCGTTGAGCTGGCCGGCAATGGCCCCGGCGCTGAGGTCCGCCGTCTTGCGCTCCTCGAACGGTTTCAGGGTTACGAAAACGATTCCCGAATTCGAGCTGTTGGTAAAGCCGTTGATCGACAGCCCCGGAAACGCCACCGCGCTTTCCACGCCCGGCAGTTTCAGCGCGATATCGCCCATCCGGCGGATCACTTCCTCGGTGCGGTCCAGCGTCGCGCCATCGGGCAACTGCGCAAAACCGACCAGGTACTGCTTGTCCTGGCCGGGCACAAAGCCGCCGGGCACCGCCTTGAACAGGCCATAGGTGACGCCGATCAGCGCGACATAGGCCACCATCACGACCGCGCGCCGCGAGATCACCCGCCTGACGCCGCCGCTATAGGCTTCCGAACTGCGATGAAAGTAACGATTGAAACGCCGGAAGAACCAGCCAAGCAGCCGGTCCATGCCGCGGGTCAGCGCATCCTTCGGCGCGTCGTGCGATTTCAGCAGCACCGCCGCCAGCGCCGGCGACAGCGTCAGGGAGTTGAACGCCGAGATCACCGTCGAGATCGCCACCGTGAGCGCGAACTGCTTGTAGAACTGGCCGGTCAGTCCCGTGATGAAGGCCAGCGGCACGAACACCGCGACCAGCACCAGCGCGATGGCGATGATCGGCCCGGTCACCTCCTGCATCGCCTGATAGGCCGCGTCTTTCGGCGACAGCCCCTGCTCGATGTTGCGCTCGACATTCTCGACCACGACGATGGCGTCGTCGACCACGATGCCGATCGCCAGCACCAGCCCGAACAGGGTCAGCGCATTGATGGAGAAGCCGAACACATGCATGACGGCAAACGTGCCGATGATGGAGACCGGCACCGCGATCAGGGGAATGATCGACGCCCGCCAGGTCTGCAGGAACAGGATGACCACCAGCACCACCAGCGCCACGGCTTCCAGCAGCGTATGCACCACCGCCTCGATCGAGGCGCGCACGAACTGGGTCGGGTCGTAGACGATGCTGTAGTCCATGCCGTCGGGCATGTTCTGTTTTAGCTCGACCATCATCTTGCGGACGCTGTCGGAAATCTGGATCGCATTCGAACCCGGCGACTGGAAGATCGGCACCGCGACCGCCGACTTGTTGTCCAACAGCGAGCGCAGCGAATAATCCGCCGCGCCGAGCTCGATCCGGGCGATGTCGCGCAGCCTCGTCACTTCGCCGTTGGCGCCGTTCTTGACGATGATCTCGCCGAACTCCTCCTCGGTCTTCAGCCGCCCCTGCGCGTTGATGGAGAGCTGCAGGTCGAGCCCGGCCTCGCTCGGCGACGCCCCGACCACGCCGGCCGCCGCCTGCACGTTCTGCGACCGGATCTCGCGCACCACGTCGGAGGCTGAAAGGCCACGCTCGGCGACCTTCTGCGGATCGAGCCAGACCCGCATCGAATAGTCGCCGGAGCCGAACAGCTGCACCTGGCCGACGCCCTCGATCCGCGCCAGCCGGTCCTTGACGTTGAGCACAGCGTAGTTGCGCAAGTAAGTCATGTCGTAGCGGCCGTTCGGCGACAGCAGATGCACCACCATGGTCAAATCAGGTGCGCTCTTGATGGTGGTGATGCCGAGGGTGCGGACCTCCGCGGGCAGTCGCGGTTCGGCCTGCGCCACCCGGTTCTGCACCAGTTGCTGCGCCTTGTCGGGATCGGTGCCCAGCCGGAACGTGACGTTGAGCGTCATCAGCCCGTCGGTCGTGGCCTGGCTGCTCATATAGAGCATGCCCTCGACGCCGTTGATCTGCTCCTCGATCGGCGTCGATACCGTCTCGGCGATGACCTTGGGATTGGCGCCGGGATATTGCGCGCGCACCACCACCGTCGGCGGCGCCACTTCCGGGTACTCGGAGATCGGCAGCGCCGGCAGCGACAGCAGTCCCGCCACGAAGATCAGCGTCGACAACACGCCCGCGAAGATCGGCCGATCGATGAAAAATCTGGAAAAGTTCATGGCATTGTCTCGTCACTATCGGAGATGCGGAGCGCAACGGTCCCGGCGCGGCCGACCGTGATCGACCCCACTGCATCGGTTCTCTTCTCCCCTCCCCCCGCGCGCCCTGGCGCGTGGCGGGGAGGGGTCGGGGTGGGGGATGGTTCAACGCATTCAACTGGCAGCGAGTTTGCGGAAGCACCCCCCACCCCCGACCCCTCCCCACCGCTACGCGGAGGGAGGGGGAAGAAAAGAAAAAGTGCGCTGGCTCAGATGAACTGGAAACTACGCTAGCGCTGCGCCACCTCGGTTGCGGAAGACGCGAAGTTCATCGCCACCACCTCGGGCGCGACCACGGCGCCGGGACGGATCCGCTGCAACCCCTTGACCACGATGCGTTCGCCGGCCTGCAGGCCATCGGTCACCACGCGCATGCCGTCGATCGAGACGCCGAGCGCGACTTCGCGGTATTCCGCCTTGCTGTCCTTGTCGACGACCATGACGAATTTCTTGTTCTGGTCGGTGCCGATGGCGCGCTCGCTGATCAACAGCGCCGGCTCGGCCTTGGGCTGTCCCATCCTGATCCGTGCAAACTGTCCGGGGATCAGGCGTCCATCGGCATTGTCGAACACCGCGCGCACCCGCACCGTGCCGCTGCCCGCATCGACCTGATTGTCGATCAACTGCATGCGCCCCTTGTAGGGCGTGCCGTCGGAGGTGGCGGTGCCCATCTGCACCGGGATGCGGCCGATATCGGAAGGAGCGGATTCCTCGGCGAGCGTCTTCAAGGCGCGCGTCACCACCTGCTCGTCGGCATTGAAGCTGGCATAGATCGGATTGACCGACACCAGCGTGGTCAGCACCGGCGTACCGGGTCCCGCGGCGATCAGGTTGCCGACGGTGATTTCCAGCTTGCCGACGCGGCCGGCGACCGGCGCGCGCACTTCGGTGTAACCGAGATTGAGCTTTGCGGTCTGCAGCGACGCCTCGGCCGCCTTCAGGTTCGCCTCCGCCTCGCGGTAGGCGTTGACGCGACCGTCGAAGTCGCGCTGCGAGATCGTGCGCGAATCCGTCAATTGCTGGCCGCGCTCGAAATCGCTCTTGGTCAGGGTCAGTCGCGCCCTGGCCGCGGCCACCTGGCCTTCGGCGCGCGCGACATCGGCCGCATAAAGCGACGGATCGATCAGGATCAGGAGGTCGCCCTGTTTGACCAGCGCGCCCTCGCGAAAGTGGATTTCCTGGATGGCGCCGGCGACGCGGGAGCGGATTTCGACCCGCTCGACCGCCTCCAGCCGCCCGGAAAACTCGTCCCACGACACGGTCTGGCGGGGTGCGACCACCGAGACCGAGACCGGTACGGGCGCCGGTGCGGCGGCTGCCTCGGCCTGTGCGCTGCCACCGCGGCCGCTGAGGAAAGTCGCCCCGCCGGCTACAGCCAATACCGCCAGCAAAAGCGAAATCCCAATCAAGCGCTTGTTTTTGGTACTTTTTTTCATGGCGACCCCAATTCGACCAGACATCCGGCGCTGCAATCCCGGTTTGAACAGACGGGCGCGGATAACGACACCCGATCCCCGTACGCTGCAGCGCACACATTCGTAACGTCCGGTATAGATGGACCATCGACATCGAGTGTCAAGTCACTTATCTAACGATTGGTAGGAAACTTGAGGAGGGACCCGTCATGGCCATGGGACGTCCCCGCGAATTTGATGTCGACAAGGCTCTCGACCTGGCGCTGCAGGTATTCTGGAGCAAAGGCTACGAAGGCGCGTCGATGGCGGACCTCACTTTGGCCATGGGGATCACCAGGCCGAGCCTCTATGCCGCGTTCGGCAACAAGGAAGAGCTGTTTCGCAAAGCCCTGGACCGGTATGTCGACGGGCCCGGCGGTTACGTCCAGGTGGCGCTTGCAAAACCCACCATCCGCGCCGTCGTCGAACATCTCTTGTATAAGGCCGCCGATGCCGTCACCGACCCCGACCATCCGTCGGGATGTCTGGCCGTGCAGGGTGCGCTGAGTTGCGGCGATGCCGCCGAGTCCATCAAGCAGGAATTGATGGCGCGCCGCGCCGCCGGTGAGGAGGATCTGCGCAAGCGTTTCGAGCGGGCGATCGCCGAAGGCGATTTGCCTGGGGGATCCGACGCCGCCGATCTCGCGCGCTACATCTCCGCGATCCTGCAGGGCATGGCGGTACAGGCGGCCGGCGGCACCACCCGCGAGCAATTGCGCAAGATCGCCGAGATGACGCTGCGAACCTGGCCGCCGCCGGTGAGTGCGGCGGTCTGACTTCACGATCCGGTGCGAGCGTTCAGCGCACCAGCCTGGCCGCGCTTTTCGAGCTGAGCCTTTGTCGTCGACGAATCGTAGCCGATTCCCACTGCAAAATCGGCGCGTCGATTCTCGGCACTGCTGTAATTCTTGATCGTACTCTTGTAGACTAGGCATTGG
>JBDRNF010000037.1:0-11733 GCA_043811435.1 Pseudomonadota bacterium | reverse complement strand
CGCCGGCGCCGCCGGAGACGACCATCACCTGGTCCCTGAGCGCATCGGCTGCGTAAACCGTCGGATGCACCGCAAGGTCCGCGTCGGTCAGGCCGGGTTTGGCGTCCTCAGTGTTTGAGCAGCTCATAAATCACCGGATTGTCGGCGCAGGCGCCGAAGCCGCATTCCAGCGGGTCGAAACCACGTTCAGCGCCGTCAGGGCGATCACCAGCCAGACCGCGATCGTCGCGAACGCGCCGCCACCGGGTTGTGGCACCGCGCTGTCATCTTCGAACTGACGGTCGAACAGCAGGATGGCCGCGAGCAGGACGATCGCCGCGGCAAAACCAATCAGGGCCCAGGTATAATAATGATAGCCGAACAGGGCCGTGCCGTAGCCGGCATCGCCAGGCATGATGTGCAACAGCACCTGGCGGGTCGAAAAAGCGGCCCCGGCAACGGCGGCCAGCAGCGACAGGGCGTAATGGCTGGGGCGTGGTCCGAAGCGGACGTTGAGGATCGGGCCGATCGCGAGCACCGCGAACTGGAGGCGCTGCAGCAGGCATAGCGGGCAGGGCAGTTCCCGCAGCACGAGTTGCGCGGCAAACGCCGCGGCCAGAACCAGCGCCACCGCATAAAGGCTGAGCGCGTTGAGGGTGATGGCGAATGCGCGGGTCATGGCGCCTCAGAACGACAGTTTGAGCGTATCGGTCGCATGGTGCAGATAGGTCGCGACGGAGGCCAACAGCACCACCGCGAACAAGGCCAATGCGAGCGACCGCCGGCCGAACCAGGCGACCAGCATCACGATCGTGACGGCGAGAAAGAGCGCGGTGAATTCCATCTTGGCCCCGGATGCATGCAAGTCTGAGGTACACTATAATCGGCGACCGCACAGCACCATTTCGGAATGAAAAAATGCCCATCACCATCTACGGCATCAAGAACTGCGACACCATGAAGAAGGCCCGCGCCTGGCTCGACAGCCACGGCGTCGCCTACGATTTTCACGACTACAAGACCGCTGGTATCACCAGGGACAGGCTGAAGGCCTGGAGCGACGATCTCGGCTGGGAAACGCTGCTCAACCGCGCCGGCACCACGTTTCGCAAATTGCCCGATGGCGACAAGGAAGGCCTCAACGAGCGCAAGGCGCTGGCCCTGATGCTGGCACAGCCCTCGATGATCAAGCGGCCGGTGCTCGATCTCGGCGGCAAATTGCTGGTCGGGTTCAAGCCGGAAACCTGGGCCGCGGAAATCAAGCGGACGCCCGCGCGCAAGGTCTAGCTCAATTCGATGACATCGTCCGACGCGTGGTGGACCGCCGCGACCGGGACGAAATCGTGATCGATCACGGCCCTGATGACGGGGACCGGCGTCGCCGGCGATTTGATGCCCATCAGGTTGCGGACCTTGAATCCGCCTTCGATGCTGATCGCCTTGAACGAGCCGACGATCTGCTCGACCTTGCCGGCGCTGCCGAATGGCAGCAGCAGACGCTCATAGGAAACGTCCTTACCGTCGGCATCCTGCACCATCGAAATCGAATAGGTCGGCCGCCTGCGCGCCAGGCAGGCGCGGTAGGAGGGAACCACGCGCGCATAACGAGCCGGCCCGATGGCATCGTCGAGATAGCGGTTGGTTCGCTTGTCGGGATCAACGTGCTCGTTGCCATAGGCTGCGGTCAGCCGGGCGCCTTCCTGGGTGATCAGAAACCGGGCGTCGGCCGCTTCGCCCTCGACGTCATATCCCATCATGTCCACCAGCTCATCCGCGATCCGCTCGGGGCTATAGTCCGCCAGCAGCGGCAGGGCACCGCCCTTGCCTGGCGCGCGCAGCCACGCGTTCAGCAGATCACGCTGCTTCACGGATCTGACGATTGAGGGATTGGCGCTGGTGAATTCCATGCCGAGGCTTAACCGAATTCGATCACGTCGCCGGCCGGAATACGGCCGGGGGCGCGATGGAATAGGTCGCGGTCGATAATGGTGCGAAGCCTGGTCGTCGGCAGCGTGTCGTTTCCGCGCATCAGATTCCTGATCTCAAATCCGCCGTCTTCGCAGATGGTCTTCAGCGACGCGATCACATGGGTGACATTGTCCGCGACCGAAAATGGCATCAGCAGCCGCTCATAGGCGACGATTCGTCCATAGCTGTCGTCGATATTGGAAATGGTATAGGCGGGCAGGCGGCGAGCGATGCATTCATAATAGACCGGCATAACGATGGGGACCAGCCTCGGGCCGAGATATTCGTCAAGCAACCGGCCTTTGCCGGTGTGGCCATAGGCGCTCGCCATCCGCGTGCCGTCACTCTGGATCGTCAGGCGCGGCGGCCAGGCGGCGGTATCCACGGTATAATGGACGAGATCCGGAAACTCCTCTTCGATCCGCGCGGGCTGGTATTCCTCGATGCGCGGCAGCCGCCGTTCGCGGGCAAAAAGCCGCAGCCATGTGTTGAGCAGGTCCCGCTGCTTGATCGATTTGACCACCGACGGGTTGGCGCTTTCAAAATCCACGGCTGAAATCCTCAAATGCCAAATGCCAGATCATCCGCCCCAGCGGCAAATATTCTATGAAAACGTGGGGGCGCGTCCAAACACCGTTAATGGTTGCTTTCGGAGCTGCCTGGGCGGGACGTTGGAGACCGCCGCGAACCCGTCGATCCGGTTCCCGGGCAAGTCGATCAATGACGGGCCGGGCGCCCTGTAGTTGCGCTCCACGGATAGTCAGCTTTCCACCTTGCGTAAACCGTACCGTTGACGGCATATTCCGGCCCGGAGGCGGCAAGTCCGGGACGGGATTTCCAGGGCGTCTGGGAGAACCTGCCGGTTAGCAAGAATTGGTCATGCGCGAAGCGCGCTTCGCAGCGATGACTGTTGGGGGAATTTGATTGGCCGATGAGTTCATTCTTGAAACCCACGGATTGAGCAAGGAATTCGCGGGGTTCTTTGCCGTCCGCGATGTCGATCTAAGGGTACGCCGTGGCAGCATTCATGCCTTGATCGGTCCGAACGGGGCCGGCAAGACGACGTGCTTTAATCTTCTGACCAAATTTCTGAAGCCCTCGGCAGGTCAGATTCTCTACAAGGGGCAGGATATTACGGCGATGGCGCCGGCCGATGTCGCGCGCCTCGGGCTGGTGCGCTCGTTCCAGATTTCAGCGGTGTTTCCGCACCTCACGGCGCACGAGAACGTCCGGGTCGCGCTGCAGCGCCAGCACGGGCATTCCTTCGATTTCTGGCGCTCCAAGACCGTGCTCGACCGCTTCAACGGCCGCGCCCATGAACTGCTCGACGATGTCGGCCTCAGCGAGTTCGCCAACACGCCCGCGGTCGAAATGCCCTACGGGCGCAAGCGCGCACTTGAGATTGCAACGACGCTGGCGCTCGATCCGGAGATGATGCTGCTCGATGAGCCGATGGCCGGCATGGGACATGAAGACATCGACAAGATCGCCGCCCTGATCAAGCGGATCTCGGCGAAATACACCATCCTGATGGTCGAACATAATCTCAGCGTCGTGGCCAATCTTTCCGACATCATCACGGTGTTGACGCGGGGGCAGGTGCTGGCGGAAGGCGATTACGCCGAACTCACCAAGGACGAGCGCGTCAAGGAAGCGTATCTGGGGGCGGGTCATGGCTGATTTGAAGACGGCCGAGGCCGCCACGACAACGTCCGGTGCGCCGACGCTGGCGGTGGAGAATCTCGAAGCCTGGTACGGCGAGTCCCACATCCTTCACGGCATCAATTTCAACGTGAACGCCGGCGAGGTGGTTACGCTGCTCGGGCGCAACGGCGCGGGCAAGACCACCACGCTGAAATCGGTGATGGGAATCATCGGTAAGCGCACCGGCTCGATCCGGTTCGGCGGCCAGGACATCACCCGAACCTCGTCGGACAAGATCGCGCGCATGGGCGTCGCCTTCTGCCCCGAGGAACGCGGGATTTTCGCCAGCCTCGACGTGCGCGAAAACCTATTGCTGCCGCCGGTGGTGCGCCCGGGCGGGCTGTCGCTGGACCAGATCTTCGACCTGTTTCCGAACCTGAAGGAACGCCTCAACAGCCAAGGCACCAAATTGTCCGGCGGTGAGCAGCAGATGCTGGCGATCGCCCGGATTCTGCGCACCGGCGCCCGGTTCCTGATGCTGGACGAGCCGACCGAGGGGCTGGCCCCGGTCATCATCCAGCAGATCGGCCACACCATCGCGCGCCTCAAGAAGGAGGGCTTTACCATCCTCCTGGTCGAACAGAACTTCCGGTTCGCGGCGACTGTCGCGGACCGTTACTACATCGTCGAGCACGGCAAGGTGATCGACGGTTTTGCGAACGCTGATCTGCAAGCCAATATGGACAAGCTTCACACCTATCTCGGCGTCTGAACGACGTCTTCAAGCACGGCCACGGAGATATTCATGAAAAGCAGAATCTCGGCACTATTGCTTGGCACCGCGCTGATGTTTGGCGCAAGCAGCGCGGTCCTTGCGCAGGATAAAACCATCAAGATCGGCGTACTGACCGACAATTCGGGTCTCTACTCCGACCTCGGCGGCGCGGGCTCCACGCTGGCGGCCCAGATGGCCGTGGAAGATTCCGGTCTTGCGGCCAAGGGCTGGAAGATCGAGGTGATTTCCGCCGACCACCAGAACAAGCCCGACATTGCCGTCAACACCGCGCGGCAATGGATCGACGTCGACAAGGTCGACATCTTCATGGACGTGCTGAACTCCGGCGTTGCGCTGGCGGTCAGCAACCTCGTGAAGGAGAAGAACTCCATCATGATCAATACCGGCGCGGCGTCGTCAGATCTCACCAACAGCAAATGCTCGCCGAACACGATTCATTGGGTTTATGATACGTATATGCTCGCCAACAGCACTGGCCAGGCGCTGGTCAAGGCCGGCGGCGATACCTGGTACTTCCTCACCGCTGATTATGCCTTTGGTCACGCGCTGGAACGCGACACAAGCGCGGTCGTGCTGAAGTCCGGCGGCAAGGTGATCGGCACCGTCAGGCATCCGCTGAACACCGCGGATTTCTCGTCGTTCCTGCTGCAGGCGCAGGCGTCCAAGGCCAAGATTGTCGGCATGGCGAATGCCGGCGGCGACACCACCAACACGATCAAGCAGGCGTCCGAGTTCGGCATTGTCGCGGGCGGACAGAAACTCGCCGGCCTGCTGCTGTTCATCACCGACGTTCACTCGCTCGGTTTGAAGGTGGCGCAGGGCCTGAGTTTTACCGAAACGTTCTACTGGGACCTGAATGATGGAACCCGCGCGTTCTCGAAGCGCTTTTCCGAACGCAGCAAGAACAAGGCGATGCCGTCCATGGTGCAGGCCGGCGTCTATTCGGGCCTCGTCCACTATTTCAAGGCGCTGGAAGCGATGGGCGGCAATCCGCATGACGGTATCAAGATTGTCGAGAAAATGAAGTCGATGCCGACCGACGATCCCCTGTTCGGCAAGGGCTCGATCCGCGCCGACGGCCGCAAGCTCCACCCGGCCTATCTGTTCGAGGTCAAGAAGCCCTCGGAATCCAAGGGACCATGGGACTATTACAAGCTGATCGGAACCACCCCCGGCGACAAGGCTTTCCGGCCGCTTTCGGAAAGCGAATGCCCGCTGGTCAAGAAGTAATTGCAGCTACCCGCCGGCGCCTGGCGCCGGCGGGGTTGCGTCCGTTTACCGAAGATTGAGTTTCGAAAGATCGATCGATGCAGGCTCTCTACGCACAGCTTCTGGTGGGGCTGATCAACGGCTCGTTTTACGCGCTGCTCAGCCTTGGGCTCGCCGTGATCTTCGGAATGCTCAACATCATCAATTTCGCGCACGGCGCGGTCTACATGATGGGCGCGTTCTGCGCCTATTTCCTGCTCAATGTCATGGGCATCGGATACTGGCCGGCGCTGATCATCGCGCCGATCGCGGTCGGCATTTTCGGCATGATCCTGGAACGGACCATGCTGCAATGGCTGGCCGGGCTCGATCATCTCTACGGGCTGTTGCTGACGTTCGGGCTGGCGCTGATCATCCAGGGCGTGTTCCAGAATTATTTCGGCTCTTCGGGATTGCCCTATGCGATTCCCGATGAACTGAGGGGCGGCATGAATCTCGGCTTCATGTTCCTGCCGATCTATCGCGGCTGGGTCGTGGTGTTCTCCCTGATCGTGTGCATTGCCACCTGGTACCTGATCGAAAAGACACGGCTTGGCGCCAACCTGCGCGCCGCCACCGAAAATCCGACGCTGGTGCGCGCCTTCGGCATCAACGTGCCCCGGATGATCACGCTGACCTACGGGCTCGGCGTCGGTCTCGCTGCGCTGGCCGGCGTGCTATCGGCACCGATCAACCAGGTGCGGCCGCTGATGGGCGCCGACCTCATCATCGTCGTATTCGCGGTGGTGGTGATCGGCGGCATGGGCTCGATCATGGGTTCGATCATCACCGGCTTCGCGCTCGGCGTGATCGAGGGAATGACGAAATACTTTTATCCCGAAGCCTCCAATACCGTGGTCTTTGTGCTGATGGTGCTGGTACTGCTGGTGAAGCCGACGGGACTGACAGGACGGGCGACCACATGAGCGTATTGACCGACGAAACCTTGCCGGCACGTCCGCGCAGCGTCCGCGACGAGATGATCGTATTCGTCCTGATGGCGGCGCTGCTGGCGGCCGTGCCGCTGACCGGGATCTATCCGTTCTTCGTCATGCAGGCGCTGTGCTTTGCCTTGCTGGCCTGCGCCTTCAACCTGCTGATCGGCTACGGCGGCCTGCTGTCGTTCGGCCATGCGATGTTTCTGGGCAGCGCCGGATATTTCAGCGCGCATGCGCTGAAGGAATGGGGCCTTTCGCCCGAGCTTGGAATCCTGATCGGCACCGCCGGTGCTGCCGGAATTGCCGTCATCACCGGCGTCGTCGCGATTCGCCGGCAAGGCATCTACTTCGCGATGATCACGCTGGCGCTGTCGCAACTGTTGTATTTCATCTATCTGCAGACGCCGTTCACCCATGGTGAAGACGGCATCCAGGGCATCCCGCAGGGCCACCTGTTCGGAATTTTCAACCTCGCCAAGCCGACGGTGCTTTATTACGTCATCCTGGCCGGATTCCTCGGCGGTTTTCTGCTGATCTATCGTGCCATCAACTCGCCGTTCGGCGAGGTACTGAAAGCCATCCGCGAAAACGAGCCGCGCGCGATTTCGCTGGGTTACAAGACCGACCAGTACAAGCTGCTGGCCTATATCCTGTCGGGTACGCTGGCCGGTTTCGCCGGTTCGCTGAAGGTGTTCGTGGCCCAGAACGCCTCGCTGACCGATGTGCACTGGACGATGTCGGGCGAAATCGTGCTGATGACGCTGGTCGGAGGCCTCGGCACCGTGTTCGGTCCCGTAGTCGGCGCCTTCGTGATCATCGCCATGCAGCAATATCTGGCCGGTTTCGGCCAGTGGGTGACGGTGATCCAGGGCGTGATCTTCGTGATCTGCGTGCTGACCTTCCGCCGCGGCGTGGTCGGCGAGATCGCGCATTATTTCCGGCGATCGCTCTAGGTCTCGTGTCCCGGACGCGATGCAGCGCCTGCGGCGCTGCACTACTGAAGCCGGGGATCGCCACAAAGCGGTGGATGACCCGGTTCCAGGCGCCGCTCGACAGGCGCCTGGCGGGTAAAATGGTTTATGACACCAGCGTGACGGCCCGGTCCGGCCCGCCATTTCTGCGATGACGGATATATACCCATGATGATGCGCTGGTTTCGCGCCTTTCTTCCCCGGGAAGAACGGTTTTTCGAGCTGTTTGCCAGACATTCCGTGGTCTGCGTGCAGGGCGCAGTGGCGTTGCAAGGCATGCTGCGCGGCGGCGAGGAAACCCCGGTGTTCTGCCAGCGCGTCAACCAGTTGGAAAACGAGGCCGACGATGTCACCCGCGAGGTGCTCACGGCGGTGCGCCGAACCTTCATCACGCCGTTCGACCGCGGTGACATCAAGAACCTGATTACGTCGATGGACGACGCCATCGACCAGATGCAGCAGACCGCCAAGGCGGTGATTCTGTTCGAGGTCCGCACCTTCGAGCCGCCGATGCGGGAGATGGGAACGCTGCTGGTCGAGTGCGCCAACTTGGTCGGGAAGGCGCTGCCGCTGATGCAGTCGATCGGCGCGAACGTCGCGATGCTGACCGCCATCACCGAGGAGATCGGCAAGCTGGAAGGCCGCATCGACGATCTCCACGATATCGGGCTGAAGGAGCTGTTTCTCAAGCACCGCAATGCCAACACGATGGATTTCATCGTCGGCTCTGAAATCTACAAGCATCTGGAAAAAGTTTCGGACCGCTTCGACGACGTCGCGAACGAGATCAACAGTATCGTGATCGAACAGGTATAGGGCAGGGCCGCGCAGTGGACGCCACGCTAGGTCTTCCGATCCTGATCGGACTAATCGCAGTCGCGCTGCTGTTCGACTTCCTCAACGGGCTGCACGACGCCGCCAACTCGATCGCGACGATCGTGTCGACCCGGGTGCTGCGCCCGCAATATGCGGTGGCCTGGGCGGCGTTCTTCAACTTCATCGCCTTCCTGGTGTTCGGGCTGCACGTCGCCAATACCATCGGTACCGGCATTATCGAGCCAAGCATCATCGATGCGCAGGTGATATTCGGTGCGCTGATCGGCGCCATCGCCTGGAACCTGATCACCTGGGCGCTGGGGATCCCGTCCTCCAGTTCGCACGCCCTGATCGGGGGGCTGGTCGGGGCCGGCATGGCCAAGGCCGGATTGTCGGCGGCGGTCTGGACCGGCCTGACGAAGACGTTGCTCGCCATCGTGCTGTCGCCGCTGGTCGGTTTTTTGCTGGCGCTGGTGCTGGTCGCGATCGTGTCCTGGGCCTCGGTGCGCTCGACGCCGTTCGCGGTCGATCGCGCCTTCCGCATCCTGCAATTCGTCTCGGCCTCGCTCTATTCGCTCGGGCATGGCGGCAACGACGCGCAGAAGACCATGGGCATCATCGCGGTGCTGCTATATTCGCAAGGGTATCTCGGCAGCGAATTTTCGGTGCCGTTCTGGGTGGTCATCTCGTGCCAGGCGGCGATGGCGCTGGGCACCCTGATGGGCGGCTGGCGGATCGTTCGCACCATGGGCCTGCGGATCACCAGGCTGACGCCGATGCAGGGGTTTTGCGCCGAGACCGGCGGGGCCGCGACGCTGTTCATGGCGACCTGGCTCGGGGTTCCCGTCTCGACCACGCACACCATCACCGGCTCCATCATCGGGGTCGGCGCGGCGCGGCGGGTCTCGGCGGTACGCTGGAACGTGGCGAGCTCGATCGTCTATGCCTGGGTGATCACCATTCCGGCCTCGGCCATCATCGCAGCGCTGACATACTGGGCGGTCAATCTGATCCCCCTCGCCAGATAGGGTCAGGTCGCCAGCTTCAGCCCGACGATCCCGGCGACGATCAGGCCGATGCAGGCGATCCGCGCCGCGCTGGCGGGATCGCCGAACAGCACGATGCCCAGGATCGCGGTGCCGACGGCGCCAATTCCGGTCCACACCGCATAGGCGGTTCCCATCGGCAGCGTCTTCAGCGCCAGACCCAGCATCCCGACGCTGGCAGCCATGCAGAACAGCGTCAGCACGGAGGGAACAAGCCGGGAGAACCCCTCGGTATATTTGAGGCCGACCGCCCAGCCGACTTCCAGCAAACCTGCGATCAACAGCAGCAGCCACGCCATGGGACGGCCCTCCGGTCGGCAGGGTCGTCCCTGCGCATGAAATTGATGATTGGAGGTCGTCCTCGCAGCGCCTATATGAGGTCTTGCGGGGCCGCGCGCAACGTGCCGCTACCCGCCAAAATCCCTTGATTGCGCCCGGTTTCCCTGCCACAGGCATCGCTGATGTCCGACCTCGCCCTTACTGCCGAATCGCCGTCCCGTTCGCCGCTGTCAGATGAAGTGGCGCGGCGGCGGACCTTTGCCATCATCTCGCATCCCGACGCCGGCAAGACCACGCTGACCGAGAAATTGCTGCTGTTCGGCGGCGCCATCAATCTGGCCGGGCATGTCAAGGCCAAGCGTGAACGGCGCAGCACCCGTTCCGACTGGATGAAGATCGAGCGCGACCGCGGCATCTCGGTCGTCACCTCGGTGATGACCTTCGAATTCAACGACCTCGTCTTCAACCTGCTGGACACGCCGGGCCATGAGGACTTTTCGGAAGACACCTATCGGACGCTGACGGCGGTGGATTCCGCCGTGATGGTGATCGACGCCGCCAAGGGCATCGAGGCGCGGACGCTGAAGCTGATCGAAGTCTGCCGTCTGCGCGACATTCCGATCATCACCTTCATCAACAAGATGGATCGCGACAGCCTCGACACCTTCGAACTGCTCGACGAAATCGAAAAGACGCTGGCGCTCGACACCACGCCGATGACCTGGCCGGTCGGCCGCGGTCGTGACTTCATGGGCACCTACGATATTTCCACCGGCGGCATTCGCCTGCTTGAGGGCGGCGGCGCCAAGACCGGGGCTGCCGAAAAAATCGACGTCGCCGAACTCGCAGGCCGCAACGCCAATCTCGATGTCAACGAGATCACCGAGGAGCTGTCGCTGGTGAAGGAAGCCAGCAAGCCGTTCAACCTGGCTTCGTTCCGCGAAGGCCACATGACGCCGGTCTATTTCGGCTCGGCGCTGCGCAATTTCGGGGTCGGCGATCTCCTGGAAGGCCTCGGCAAATTCGCGCCGCCGCCGCGCGCGCAGGACAGCAATCTGCGCAAGGTGGAGGCCTCCGAGCCGCGCATGAGCGCCTTCGTTTTCAAGATCCAGGCCAACATGGATCCGAACCACCGCGACCGCATCGCGTTCGCGCGGTTGTGTTCGGGCAAGCTGACGCGCGGCATGAAGGTGAAGCTGGTGCGGACCGGCAAGAGCATGACGCTGTCCAGCCCGCAGTTCTTCTTCGCGCAGGACCGCTCGGTGGCCGACGAGGCTTTCGCCGGCGACGTCGTCGGCATTCCCAATCACGGCACGCTGCGGATCGGCGACACCCTGACCGAAGGCGAGGACCTGACCTTCGTCGGCGTGCCGTCCTTCGCGCCGGAAATCGTCCGCCGCGTCCGCCTCACCGACGCGATGAAGGCGAAGAAGCTGAAGGAGGCGCTGCAGCAGATGTCGGAGGAGGGCGTGGTGCAGGTGTTCCGCCCGCGCGACGGCGCGCCGGCGCTGGTCGGCGTGGTCGGCCCCTTTCAGCTCGACGTGCTGAAGGCGCGGCTCGACGCCGAATATTCGCTGCCGGTGGAGTTCGAGGTCTCGGAGTTTCAGCTGGCGCGCTGGATTTCGTCCGACGACCGCAAGAAGCTCGACGCCTTCGTCGCCGCCAACAACTCCGGCGTCGCCGACGACGTCGATGGCGATCCGGTGTTCCTGGCCAAGAACGAATTCTATCTCGGCTACACCAAGGAACGCGCCGAGGGCATCGTGTTCTCCAGCATCAAGGACGTGAAGAAGAAGGCGTGAGGCGAGGGCGGTGCGTTTTGGCGTGTTGCGTCGGCTTCTCCGCTTGTCGTCCTCCGCGAAAGCGGGGGACCCAGTACGCTGCGGCCTATCGATTGATCTCCGGCGTCTCTGGAATACTGGGTCGCCCGCTTTCGCGGGCGATGACAGTTTGTGGGTGTGACGCGCCATCGCGTAGGGTGGGCAAAGATTCCGCCGCAGCTCGAAGAGCGAGGACGGAAGCGTGCCCACCATTTTTCCTTTTCACAT
>JBDRNF010000036.1:0-3907 GCA_043811435.1 Pseudomonadota bacterium | reverse complement strand
TCGGCGAATTTCTTCGCCGCCGCCTGCCCGCCACCTTCGATTTCGCTGGCGAACAGGGGCACGAAGGCCGCATTGAACGCGCCTTCGGCAAACAACCTGCGAAACAGGTTGGGGAAGCGGAACGCAGCATAGAAGGCATCGGCGACCGGACCGGCTCCCAGGAAAGCGGCGATCATCGCCTCCCGAACGAAACCGAGAACGCGGCTCGCCATGGTGGCTCCGCCGACGCTGGCAAACTTTCCGATCAGGCTCATGCCGGGGTCTTGCTCCGCCGCGCCGATCCCTGTGGCGCGATCATTCCGGGCGGCATCCTGTCGCGCACCTCGTCCTCTTCCTTAGCAAGCACCGCCTTGAGTCGGGCCACGATGTTGGTCTGGCGGTTCTCGTTGGTGATCTTCTGGCCGACCAGATCGCGGACGTAGAACGTGTCGACGACCTTTTCGCCAAACGTGGTGATGTGAGCGGAAGCGATGTCGAGCGACAGATCCGACAGTACGGAGGCTATTTCCGAGAGCAGGCCGGTGCGGTCGAGGCATTCGATCTCGATGACGGTGAACTTGTTGGACAGCGTGTTGGAAATCGTCACCTGCGGCTTGATGATGAACGGCCGCTTCCTGGTCTTGCCGCGGGTCTTGCGGGCGATCACTTCGGGAATGTAGGCCCGGCCCGCAAGTACATCCTCGATCATGCGGCCGACGGACGCGCCGCGCCGCAGTTCATCCTCGTCGTCGGGAAGTTCGCGGTTGATCAGGATCGTGTCCAGCGCCCGTCCGTCGGAGGTGGTGAAGACCTGGGCGTCGGCGATGTTGGCGCCGGCGGCGGCGCAGGCGCCCGTGACGATCGACAGCAGCCGCGGATGGTCGGGCGACAGCAGCGTGATCTCGGTGATGGCATGGAACGCATGGGTGCGCACCATGGTGGCGAGCTGCTTCTTGGCCTTGTCGGCCTCGCGGACGAAATTGGCGTGACGCACCTGCTCCTCGAGCGGCACGGCCAGCAGGTAGGGCTCGTAGTGAAGCTTGAGGTAGGCCTTGCGCTCCTTCGGGCTCCAGTCGGACAAAGCCTCGCCGAGCGCGTCGCGGGCATGGGCCGCGCGCTCCTTGCGCGAGACTTCCGAAAAGCCGCCGGAAAGCATGAGTTCGGTCTCGTAGTAGAGCGTGCGCAGCAGTTGCCCTTTCCAGCCGTTCCACACCCCGGGACCGACGGCCCGGATATCGCAGACCGACAGGATCAACAGCAGTTTCAGCCGTTCCAGCGTGCGCACCTTCTCGGCAAAATCGCTGATGGTCTTGCGGTCGTTGAGATCACGGGTCTGAGACACCATCGACATGGTCAGGTGTTCCTCGACCAGCCAGGCGACAAGCTCTGTCTGATTGGCGGAGAGGCCAAGCCGCGGGCACAGCTTGCGCGCCACCTTGGCGCCGGCGATGGAATGATCCTCCGGCCGCCCCTTGGCGATGTCGTGCAGGAAGACTGCGACATAGAGCGCCTCGCGCTCCTCGATCCCCGGCATCAGCTTGGAGGCCAGCGGATGCTCGCGTTCGCCCTCGCCCTTGTCGATGCCCGAGAGCACAGAAACGGTGCGGATCAGGTGCTCGTCGACCGTATAGTGGTGATACATGTTGAACTGCATCATCGCGACGATCTTGCCGAATTCCGGAATGAAGCGCCCCAGGACACCGGCCTCGTTCATGCGCCTCAAGATGACCGCCGGTTGCCGCTTCGAGGTCAGGATCGTCATGAACAGCCGATTTGCCTCCTCGTTCTCGCGCAGCTCCGCATTGACGAGCCGCAGCGAGCGGGTGACGCGCTTGAGCGCATCGGGATGGAACTCCAGGCCGCGGATGTCGGCCAGGTGGAACATGCGGATGATGTTGACCGGATCGCGCTTGAAGACCTCGGCGTCGGCAAGGTTGATGCGGCCCTTGTCCTCGAGAAAGTCGAGCGTGCCGGGAATCTTGCGCGGACGGTTGGCAAAGCGGCTGATCACCCCCGTAATCCCCGGCGCCTGCTTGGCCTGCTGGTCCTCAAGCCCGGCGCAGAAGATGCGGGTCAGGTCGCCGACATCCTTGGCGACAAGGAAATAGTGCTTCATGAAGCGCTCGACCGCGGAAAGGCCGGGGTGATCCTGGTAGCCAAGGCCCGAGGCGATGTCGCGCTGGATATCGAAGGACAGCCGCTCCTCGGACTTGCCGGTGAGATAATGCATGTGGCAACGCACGGCCCAGAGGAAATCCTCGGCCTTGACGAAGAGGTTGAACTCGCGGCGCGACAGCACGCCGAGGCCTACAAGCTCCTCGGTGTCGCGGATGTGGTAGAAATACTTGGCGATCCAGAACAGCGTGTTGAGATCGCGCAGGCCGCCCTTGCCTTCCTTGACATTGGGCTCGACCAGATAGCGGGTGTCGCCGGCCTTGCGGTGGCGCTCGTCGCGTTCGGCAAGTTTCGCGGCGATGAATTCGGGGCCGGTGCTATTCACCACCTCGTTTTCGAAGCGGCCGCCGAGGTCGTCGAAAAGCGCCCGTTCACCGCAGAGGAAGCGGGCTTCGAGGATGGCGGTGCGGATCGTCATGTCGGAGCGCGACAGCCGGATGCACTCGTCGACATTGCGGGTGGCGTGGCCGACCTTCAGCCCCATGTCCCAGAGAATGTAGAGGATCCATTCGACGACCTGTTCGGTCCAGGGTGTGTTCTTGTAGGGCAGCACGAACAGCAGGTCGATGTCGGAGCCGGGCGCCAGGGTGCCGCGGCCATAGCCGCCAACGGCGGTGACGGTCATGCGCTCGGATTTCGACGGATTCTCGACCCTGTAGACATGGATGCTGGCGTAGTCGTAGAGCGCGGCGGTGATGACGTCCTGCAGATGCGAGATGCGCATGGCGCAGGCGGTGCCGCCGCCATCCTCGAACAGCATGGTGCGGGCCGTCTCGCGGCCGAGCGCATTGACGCGCTTGACCTCGGCCAGCACGTCCATCCTGGCCTCGTTGCTGGCGCCGCCATGCCTGGCGGCGATGGCGTTGAGCGCCTTTCGCAGTTCTGCCGGATCGACAATCTTGTTGAGATCGAGGTTGTCTTCGGCGGCTTTGAGCATGAAGTTTTTCCTGGTCGCGATCAGTGGTCCGGCTCAGCGCGCCAAGCCGCGGCTGCTATAGCCTGTTTCGCGCCGAAACGACATTCCGCGCGAAACCGGAACGCAGAGGGCCGGGCCACGATGTGCCGGATCAGGTGGCGATCCGCGCGATGACCCAGTTGGTCAGCCGGATCCCGACCTCGTCCTTCTCCGCCGCGTCCTCGACGCCGTGCTCGAGATTGGGGTTGTCGTTGACCTCGATGACGAAGACGCCGTCATCGGTTTCCTTGAGATCGACGCCGTAGAGGCCGTCGCCCACGGCACAGGCCGCGCGCAGGCCGGTGTCGAGCACCAGCGGCGGCACCTGCGCCAGCGAGAACGACTTGAAGCCGCCTTCCAGCGGCTTGCCGCCGGTGTCGTGCTTGACGATCTGCCAGTGCTTCTTGGCCATCAGGTACTGAACCGCGAACAGCGGCTTGCCGCCGAGAACGCCGATGCGCCAGTCGAAACTGGTCGGCATGAATTTCTGCGCAATCAGCACTTCCGAATCATGCAGCCAGGCGCCGGCCAGCTCCCTCAGTTCGGCCATTGACGCGACTTTCTTGACGCCTCTGGAAAAAGAGGAATCGGGCACCTTCAGAACCATCGGGAAGCCGAGCTGATCGGCGGCGCGCTGGAAATCCTCGGGCCCGATCAGCATCACCGTGTCGGGCACCGGAATGCCGTTGGAGGCCATCAGCTCGTCGAGATAGACCTTGTTGGTGCAGCGGATCATCGACACCGGATCATCGATCACCGGCATGCCCTCCTGCTGGGCGCGGCGGGCGAAGTGGTAGG
>JBDRNF010000035.1:0-13913 GCA_043811435.1 Pseudomonadota bacterium | reverse complement strand
GTCCGCAGGGACGACGGGTGGAGAGATGTTGCATCCTTCATCCTCACCCTCCCTGCCGCGGTGTGATGATCTCGATTTCGTCGCCGGCCCGAAGCTGTGTCTCCGCCCATTTGCTCTTCGGCAGCACGTCGTAGTTCAGCGCGATCGCGAAATGGCTGCCCTCATAGTCGAGTTCGCCGAGCAGCGCGTCGACGCGATCGGACACGATCTCCCGGGCCTCGCCGTTGACGGTCACACGCATCGCATCACCTCATTGTCGATCTGGCCGCGCTCGACATAGTTGAGCGTCAGTTCCGCCAGCGCCGGCGCGATCAGGAAGCCGTGGCGATAGAGTCCGTTGACCGTGATGTGCTGCCGGTCAACCGCGATGCGAGGCAGGTTGTCGGGAAACGCCGGGCGCAGGCCGGAGCCGAATTCGAGGATGCGCGCCTCCGCGAAGGCCGGATGCACCGCATAGGCGGCGCCGAGCAGCTCCAGCGCGGAGCGGACGCTGACGCCGGTGTCCTCGGCCTCGATCGAGGTGGCGCCGAGCATGAACAGGTTGTCCTCGCGCGGGATGACGTAGAGCGGCCAGCGCGGATGGATCAGCCGCACCGGGCGCGCCAGTTGAACCTCGTCGGTCTCGATCAGGATCAATTCGCCCTTGACGCCGCGCAGCTCCTTTTGGGTATCGCGCGCGGCGAGGCCGCGGCAATCGATCACGATGCCGTCGAGGTCGCCGGCCGCGGGCTCGCTGTTGAAGCGGATGGTGCCGCCGGCGGCGATGATGCGCTCGTGCAGTTTCGGCAGCACGCGGCGCGGCTCGACATGGCCTTCGTCGGCGAAAAACAGCGCGTCGCGAAAACGGCCCTCGAGCGAGGGTTCGAGTTCGGCCAGCGCCTTTGCATCGAGCCGCTGGTGGCCGGTCGTCAGCCGCGCGAAACGCTCGAAATCGTTGCGCTCGCGCGGAAGCGCCACCACCAGCGAGCCGTTGAATGGCGTATCCAGCAATTCCCGGCGCCACAGATCGAGCGCGCGCAGGCCGAGCCGGCTGATGATGGGTTCGGCGACCTCGCTCTCGCAATAGGGCGCCAGCATGCCGCCGGCCCAGTGGCTGGTGGAGAGCATCATCGCCTGGTCGCTGCGCTCGTGCAGCGTGACGTCGTGGCCGGCCTGCGCGAACAGCAGCGCCTGCCACGCGCCGGCAATGCCGGCGCCGATGACGGAAACGGGGGAATCTCCCCTGGACGCGGCGGGCAACGGCCCGCGCTGTGGCTTCGAACTCTGGTACATCCCTGTCCCTTCGCCGGCATGACCCGGATCAGGTTCAAAGGGTCACCGCGGTCTCTCGCCTGAGAACAGGTTCGAGCGTGCGGAATCTCAGCTCCTCATCGGAGCTCCCCTCGGAACGAACCTAATGTAAGCCGATGGTGGGGCGTGTCAACGCGCTCAGCGGGGAACTGCACGGAATGTGCCGCTGCATCCGTGTCCCGGACGCGGTGCAGCGTTCTTCACGCTGCTCCGCAGAGCCGGGACCCATAGCGGGTGCTCGCTTCGGTGGGTCCCGGTTCTGCGGAGCAGCGCAAGGGCGCTGCACCGCGCCCGGGACACGAGTGTTACCGCTTCCGAACCTGCTCGGCGCGAACGTCCCAGAATTGGTCAACCGCCGCGGCCTGCTGGTGTCGGCTGCCCGCCAGCCGCTGTCGCTTGGCGGCGTAATAATAACCGCTGGCGTAATAGCCGACGGCGCGATTGGCATCGCCGTTGGCGGCACGATAAGCGCCGGCGAGGTATTTTACCGCGTAGGTCAGGTTGGTATTGGGATCGCGCAGCCCGGCGGCATCGCCGGTGTAACCCATGCCGCGCGCGGTCGCGAGCTTGATCTGCATCAGGCCGATGGTGCCGCCGCGCCCGACCAGATGCGGCTGATACTTGCTTTCCCGCACGATCACGCGATGCACCAGCGCCTCAGGCACCCCGTTGGCCCGGGCGTGGGTCGCGACCATGGCCTCATAGTCGGCGCGCTGCGCCTGGGCGGCTTGCGAAAATGGCAGCACGGCCATGGCGGCGAGCCATGCGAACGACAGCAGACGTTTCATCAGGGAAGGGCCTCGGACAGGGCGGGGTTGCGGGGTTGAACGTTTAGGAGCCCGGATTGTTGCAATCGCCGGGCGGCGATGTGGCAAAAACCCGGCTTTGTCAGGGGTTTTGTTCCCTCCCTGAGGGTCGGATTTACCAAGAATTATGCCCTGGCGTGCTTCGATCGGCTGTAAAGCCCTCAAATCCGGCCGCGTCAATGACCCTGTCCGTTTCTCATGCCACCGAACGGGCGAGCCCGCAGCGCGGCTTGCTGCCGCTGTGGGTTGGCGCCGGGATCTATGCGCTGTTTCTGCTGGCCGGAAACCGGCTGCTGAACGACCCCGATACGATGTGGCAGATCACCGTCGGGCAATGGATCATCGATCACCGCGCCGTTCCGCAAACCGACGTCTATTCCTTCACCATGCACGGCCAGCCCTGGATCTCGACGCAATGGCTGGCGCAGGTGCTTTATGCGGGAGCCTATGCCATCTTCGGCTGGAGCGGCCCGGTGGTGCTGGCGGCCGGCGCCATCGCCGCCACTTTCGCGCTGCTGACAAAATTCCTGATCCGCCGTTTGAGCGAAAGCGCGACGCTGGTGTTCATCCCCGCGGCGCTGGCGCTGACGGCGGCGCATATGCTGGCGCGGCCGCATGTGCTGGCGCTGCCGGTGATGGTGGCCTGGGTCGGCGGCATGATCGCGGCGGCGGACCGGCGCAGCGCGCCGTCATGGTGGCTGCTGCCGCTGATGGCGCTGTGGGCCAATCTGCATGGCGGCTTCATCTTCGGCCTGATGCTGGTGGCGCCGATCGCGCTCGATGCGGTGGTGAGCGCGGAGGCGCGGTTGCGAAAGGCGCTCGTGCTGCGCTGGGCGGCGTTCGGCGTCGCGGCGCTGCTGACGAGTCTTGCCACGCCCTATGGCTGGAATGCGCTGCTGGCGTCGCAAAAGATTCTCGGCCTCGGCGAAGCACTTCCGCTGATCACGGAATGGCGGCCGGCCGATTTCGGCCGCCTCGGCGTGCTCGAGATCTGCCTGCTGCTTGGCATCGGGCTTGCGCTGTATCGCGGCATCAGGTTGCCGCCGCTGCGCATCGTGCTGCTGCTCGGATTGCTGCACATGGCGCTCGCGCAAAGCCGTGCCGCCGAAATCCTGGCGCTGCTCGCCCCGCTGGTCCTCGCCGCGCCGCTGGCGCGGCAGATCGGCGGCGCCGAGCCCGACCAGTCGAACACCGCGCCGCGCCGCGCGCTGTTCGCGGGCGTCGGGATGATGTTGCTGGCGGGCACGGTGGCCTATGCCTCGGTGCATCGCTTCGAGCCACACACCCACGGCTCGCCGGTCGCGGCGGTAGCCGCGTTGAAGCGATTGAACCTGTCGCGCGTGTTCAACGATTATGATTTCGGCGGTTACCTGATCGCCAACGGCGTCGCCACCTTCATCGATGGCCGCACCGAACTGTATGGCGAAAAATTCTTCGTCGACCACAACGCGGCTTCAGGATTGATGAAGCCGGAAAACCTGTTCCGGCTGCTGGAGGAATACAGGATCGAGGCGACGCTGATGCGCACGCAAAGCGCTGCAACCAAACTGCTTGACCATATCGACGGCTGGCAGAAGGTTTACAGCGACGACATCGCCACGATTCATCTGCGCAAGCCCGGTGCCGTGCATACGATCGGACCTGCCGTCGATCCCAAGGCGAAGTGAGTTCGAAGAATCGTAGGGGTGGGCAAAGCCGGCGGTCGCGCGAATGCGCGCCCGCTGCGTGCCCACCATGCAAGACGGTGACCTCGTGATAGATGGTGGGCACGGCGCGAAGATTGCGACTTTGCCCACCCTACGATTCTGCCGGGAATGGCGACGTCACAGTTGTTGATTGGACTAAATCCGCGACAACAATTATCATCAATGCAGCGTTCGTATCCGGCAGCAATCCTGTCCAATTCGCGTGCGATACCCACAAATCCGATACCACAAGGGAGACGCGCATGGCCCGAAGAGATTTCGGCTACCTGCCCCGTGAGAATCCCTGCGCCCAATGCGGCGCGCCGATCGCCGCACCTGCGTGGACCGAGAACGGTCCACGGCGGATTTCCTATCTCTGGCACTGCAAGGCCTGCGATTACAAGTTCGAGGCGGTGGCGTTCTACGATGCATCGCATCCGGACCAGCAAGCTCTCGCGGCCTGACGGAACTCGTTGGCGGGCATCGCGTTTATTCCCTTCATCAACCCAGGGAGGGATGATGATGACCGATGTCATGACCAAACCACATCAGCTGATCGCCAGCGATCGGGTCGAAGGCACCGCGGTGCGGCGGCCGAACGGCGACAAGATAGGCC
This sequence comes from Pseudomonadota bacterium, assembly GCA_043811435.1. Taxonomy (GTDB): domain Bacteria; phylum Pseudomonadota; class Alphaproteobacteria; order Rhizobiales; family Xanthobacteraceae; genus Bradyrhizobium. The sequence goes on along the minus strand of JBDRNF010000035.1, from coordinate 9,516 downwards.
ACATCGAGCGGCTGATGATCGACAAGATCAGCGGCAAGGTGTCCTACGCCATCCTCGGCTTTGGCGGGTTCCTCGGCATGGGAACCAATCTGCTGCCGCTGCCGTGGGCGCGTCTCAGCTACAATACGAAGTTCGAGGCCTACGAACTCGACATCGACGACGAGGAATTGCGGCGCGCGCCGTCATTCCGCGCCGACAAGGATTTCGACTGGGGCGATCGCTCGCAGGAGACCGAGCTGCACCGCTATTACAGAATACCGCCTTACTGGGGCGGGTTCTGATCGAAGCCGGCTGAAGAGTGTTCTGAAAAATGTGCGACGCGGCATGCCGCCGTGGGGCGCGTCGCAGGAACATGCGCCGCAAAACCTTCGTCCGCGAGGATTGAAATTGTTTCCGGTGATGGAACAGCGGACGCGGCGGCGGGTTTTCTCCCTGTCGATTTCATCTCAGGGAGACTTCACATGTTGGCAAAATTCATGACCGCTGGTCTGGTAGGCTCGGCGTTGCTCGCGACCGTCGCGTTCGCACAAACCCCGGCCGCCACCACAGACAAGACCGCAGCGGCCCCGGCGGCCACCGCCTCCGACACCTCGTTCCAGGGCACCTGGCGCGGATCGAAAATGGTCGGGCTCAACGTCTATAACGAGAAAAATGAGAGCCTCGGCTCGATCAACGATCTGCTGATGGACAAGAGCGGGAATATCAAGGGCGTGGTGATCGGCGTCGGCGGCTTCCTTGGTGTCGGCGAACATCTGGTTGCGATGCCGTTCGACAAGGTCAAATTCGTCAACGAGCCGGTCGCTTACACCGGCACCGCGGGCGCTGGAGGCGCGGCGGGTACCCGTCCAGGCTCCACCACGACCACGGGCGCGGCGAAGACCGCTCCGGCTGCGACGGCCGCGAAGCCCAATCCGTGGTATCCGGACCACGCCGTCATCAGCGCGACCAAGGATCAGCTGAAGGCGCTGCCGCAGTTCAAATACACGATCTGAGGCGGCGAACGGCGCTGCAAGGTCCGCATCCTCTCGTTACGAAATGGCCGGACGGCAGCGCAGCCGCCCGGCCATTTCCTTGACCGCGGCGCGACGCCTGCGTCACACGGAAGCAATGCTGCGCCGCATCCTTTCGGCGCTGGTATCGCGATGCTAGGCTCGGCTGCGCGGCAGGAGCACCTGCGTCCTGCCCTAACAGCAACGGGAGGACGACAATGGCAGAGAGCGTCTACAAGGTCATTGAACTGGTCGGCACCAGCAAGGATTCCTGGGAAAAGGCGGCTGCCGCCGCCGTCAACAGGGCCAGCAAATCCCTGCGCGATCTGCGCGTCGCTGAAGTGGTCCAGCTCGACATGCAGCTGGACGCCAAGGGCAAGATCGAAGCCTACCGCGCCAAGCTCAAGGTATCGTTCAAGTTCGAGGGCTGAGGCGTTTTCAGAAATCCGATCCAGCCAGTGAAATTCGTCATGCCCGGGCTTGTCCCGGGCATCCACATCTTTGCGCAACTTGATCAGAAAGACGTGGATGGCCGGGACAAGCCCGGCCATGACCGGGTGGATGCTGCACAAAAACCATGCATGCATGAGTGCAAATTGATCAGTCGTCGATTTGATTTCGGTGTGCAAAAATGCACAGTTCGTTGCACAACTCGGCATTTCCTTTCCCTTCGGTTGGGCAATGATCAGTGCGGCCTAACGACGTGAGCAACATGCGCAAGCGACGCGCGGCCGTTCGAGAAGGCTGGAGCCGACATGCGCAACGCACTCTCAAGATTGAACAGCAAGGGATCCCGCCGCGCCGTTGAGCTCGCCGTCGGCCCGATCCTGCTGATTGGCATCTGGTGGCTCGCGGCCAGGGGCGGATGGGTCAACAAGGATTTGCTGCCGTCGCCGATCGAAACGCTGGGCGATACCGCCGCGAACATCTGGTCCGGCAGCATGACCGCCGACTTCACGCGCACACTGATGCGCGTGGCGTACTCGATCGTGATCGCCATCGTCGCCGGCGTGCCGATCGGAATCGTGCTGGGCGCCAAGGCGGCGGTTTACCGCTCGGTCGAGTTTATCGTCGATTTCTTCCGCTCGACGCCCGCCACCGCCCTGTTTCCGCTTTTCCTGCTGCTGTTCGGCCTCGGCGATCTCGCCAAGATCGCCGTCGCGGCGTTCGCGGCCTGGCTCGTGATCGTCTTCAACGTCGCCTATGGCGTGATGAACGCCCGGCAGACGCGCATCCTCGCCGCGAGATCGATGGGCGCATCGTCGCTGCGAATCTTCCGCGACGTCATCTTCTTCGAAACCCTGCCGCAAACCTTCGTCGGTCTTCGGACCGCGGTCTCGCTGGCGCTGGTGGTGATCATCGTGGCGGAAATGTTCATCGGCGCCACCGACGGCATGGGTCATCGCATCATCGATGCGCAGATTTCCTACTCGCTCACCGACATGTACGGCTCGATCCTGGTGGCGGGCGCGATGGGCTACGGCCTCAACCTGCTGCTGCTCTTCCTCGAACGCTCCGTCATCCACTGGTCGGGCAAATAGCCGCCGTTACTGCAACCGTCTCTTCAGGAGTAAACGCAATGTCAAAATCAGCTCTCTTCGCCGCCGCCGTCGCGGTCGCCATGTCCACCGGCTCTGGCGGCGCCTATGCCGCCTGCGCCAAGATGGACAAGGTGACGGCGGCCTGGCTGCCTATCATGCAGACCACCGCCTACTACGTCGCGATCGAGGAAAAGCTGTTCGAGAAGGCCTGCATCGAGATCGACTCCAACAAGATGGAATCGCCGAACCAGATCATCGATGCGCTGATCGCGGAACGCGCCGACTTCGGGCCTCCCGGCGCCGCCGCCGGCATCGCCATGATCGCGGAGTCGAAGTTTCCGGGAAAGCTCAAGATTTTCGGGCTGCAGGGCGGCGGCATCGCGGTCAAGCGGATCAATGACGGCCTGATCGTCAAGCCGGACTCAACCATCAAGGTCTTTGCCGACCTCAAGGGCAAGACGCTGGGGCACGTGCCCGGCATCCAGTGGCGGACGATCTCGCGGCACATGGTGCGCGCCGCCGGCCTCGATCCGGACAAGGACGTCAAGCTGGTCGATCTGGCGGTCGCCATGCAGGTGCCGGCGGTCGTCGGCGGCACCGTGGATGCGACGTTGTCGCTGGAGCCGGTCGGCTCGATCGCGGTGGCGTCCGGCAAGGCCAAGCGCGCGATGACCAATCCGGTGGCCGGCGTCATCGCCGATCCGTTCTATTCGGGCGCGTCGGTCATGACGACCAAATTCCTGAAGGATCGCCCCGATGTCGCCAAGCGCGTGGTTGCGGTGATCGACCAGGCGACCGACCTCGTCAATGCGGACTTCGCCAAGTACAAGGCGGCGATTCCGAAATACACCCCGATCAAGCCCGATCAGCTCGAACTGCTGGCCCAGCCTTATCTGCGCGGGTTCAAGGATCTCAACGATACCGATATCAAGTCGTATCAGGCGCTGGTCGATATCTTCATCAAGGAGGGCGTGCTGGCCGGGCCGCTGAACGTGCGCGACAAGCTGCTGACCAAGGCCGAGCTCGGAACCTGAGGATGGGCAGGAGCAACATCGCGCCGATCAGGCCCATGGAGTCTGGCACGGGAGAGGCGTCGCCGGCTGCCGGGCCGAAGGCGAAGCGGCAGGCCTTCATGACCATCCGCGGCCTGCGCAAGACCTTCAACGACGCCGTGGTCTATGATGACTTCGCCGTCGACCTGCCGCTCGGGCATTTCATCTCGATCTTCGGCCCGAACGGCTGCGGCAAGAGCACGCTCATCAACATGATCTCCGGCCTGATGCCGATGGACGCCGGCGAGGTCCTTTACGATGGCCAGCGGATCAGCGAGACGCGGATTTCCTACGTTTTCCAGAACTACCGCGAGGCATTGTTCCCCTGGCTGAAGGCGATCGACAATATCCACTATCCGCTGAAGGTCATGGGCATCTCCCGCAAGGAGCGCCGCGACCGCGTCGAAAAGCTGCTCGCCGATTTCGAGGTGCGCATCGATCTCGACGCCTATCCCTATACCCTGTCGGGCGGCCAGCAGCAGGCGGTTTCGATCCTGCGTGCGCTGGTGACGGAGCCGGAGGTCCTGTTCCTGGACGAGCCGTTCTCGGCGCTCGACTACGAAATGACGATGTTCATGCGCGAACAGCTGCAGAAGATCTTCATGAAGACGAAGACCACGATGCTGCTGGTTTCGCACGACCTCGATGAAGCGATCGAACTGGCCGACAAGGTGGTGCTGCTGACGCGACGGCCAACCAAGGTCGCCGAGATCGTCGACATCGATCTGCCGTGGCCGCGCAATCTCGAAGTCACCACCGGGGACCGCTTCATGGCGCTCAAGCGCCATTGCCTCGATCGCTTCTGGCAGGAGGTCAAGAAGTGACGCCCCGCAGCGCAACCGATGGCCGTCGCGTTTCGACGGCGTGGATGTAACACAGCAACAACCGATAACTGGAGATGGATATGACGAAGCGCCGTTTTCGCGCCGCCGCGGTGCAGACACTCGCCCGGCTTGGAGACTTCGACTACAACATCGCGCTGGCCACGCACTACGTCGAGGCCGCTGTGCGGCAGGGCGCCGAGCTGATCGTGTTCCCGGAATGCATGGATACCGGCTACCTGTTCGATTCGCCTGACCATTGCCGCGAACTCGCGGAAACCGTGACCGACGGGCCGTTCGTCACCGCGCTTTCGGAATTGAGCCGCAAGCACGGCGTCTATATTGCCAGCGGCATCACCGAATGGGATCCGGCGAGGGAGAAGATCTTCAACAGCGGGATCATGTTCGACCGCAACGGCAAGCTCGCCTGCCACTATCACAAACAGTTCCTGGCCACCCACGACCAGAACTGGTTCAGTTTTGGCGAACGCGGATGCCCTGTGGTCGACACCGATCTCGGCCGCATCGGCCTGCTGATCTGTTTCGACGGCCGGATTCCGGAAATCTTCCGCGCCATGGCGATGCAGGGCGCCGAGGTGATCGTCGACATGGCGAATTTCTTCGCGATGGATCAGGCCGACATGTGGGGCCCGGCGCGTGCCTACGAAAACGGCGTGTGGCTGGTCGCCGCCACCAAGGCCGGCTATGAGCGCTCGATCTATTATCCGGGCGGCAGCATGATCGTCGACCCGAAGGGCAGGGTGTTGTCGAAAGTCCCCTACGATACCCATGGCATGTCGATCGCCGACATCGATCTCGATGCCGCTGCCGACAAGTCGATCTACGCAGCCAACGACAAGATCGCCGACCGCCGGCCGGAAACCTACGGGATCATGGCACTGCCCTATGAGAAGACGCCGGTATTCGGTGTCGCCGACAAGCCGCTGATCCCGTCGAAATCCGTGACCAAGGTCGCCGCCGTGCAGATGCACGTCACCGCCGAGACCGATGTCGCCGATGTGCTCGCCATGGTCGACCATACGGCAAAGCTGGGCGTGAAGGTTCTGGTGCTGCCGGAATATGCGTTCTTTCCGGAGTGCATCCTCAACGCCAAGGAAGCGGCTGCGCTTGCCGACCAGTCCGCGTCGAACCTGTCCGCCATCGCGGCCATCGCGGCGAAGTATGGCTGCCTGATCGCCGCCCCTGTTGTCGAGCGTGCGGCGGCCGGGCTCTATGTAACGACGGTGCTGGTCGGGCCGGACGGCAAGGAGATCGGCCGCTATCGCAAGACCCATCTGACCGCGGAGGAACGCAAATGGGCGGTCGCCGGCTTCGACTACCCGGTGTTTGACACCCCGTTCGGCCGCATCGGCGTGATGTCGGGCTACGATGCGGTGTTTCCGGAAACCTCGCGCTGTCTCGCCATCGGCGGCGCCGACATCATCCTCTGGCCGGCCGCGCTGCGCGAGCCGTTCGAGCGCGAATTGCTGGCGGTGCCGCGCGCCGAGGACAACCGGGTGGCGGTCGTGCTGGCCAATCGCACCGACTGCCCCTATCCGGGCGGCAGCGTCGTCATTCCGCCGAACGGCTTCCCGCAATGGGATATCAACGTCGCGGCGCCGCGGGTGCTGAAGCTCGGCGCCGTGATGCCCAAGCACATCGATCTGGCGCTCTGCCGCCAGAAGCTGATGATTCCGAAGGTCGACATGTTTGCAAACCGGCTGGTTGAGACATACGCTCCGATCGTCGCGGCCTAGCCGAACCCGAAATGGGAGTGCTGCTCGATCGCGATTCGAAAGCCGGCGGCCTGAGCCGCCGGCAGCCGCGAAGGATCGTCAAGGCAGTGGCCAAGCCGCAGCGCAAGCTCCGCTACGACTGGAACGACGTCGTCTACTTCCTGGAAGTGGCACGTCAGCGCAACCTCGTTCGCGCCGCCGAGAAGCTCAAGGTCGACCATACCACCGTGAGCCGGCGGATCCGTGAACTGGAGCGCAGCCTGAACTCCACGCTGTTCAAGCGCAGCAAGTCCGGCTTCGCGCTGACCGAAATCGGGCTGCGTCTGCTGCAATATGCCGAAGGCATGGAGAGCCAGGCCAACTCCATGGTGGAAGCCATCGGGACCGAGCAGGCGGATGCCGGCGGCGCGGTGCGCATCGCCGCGATGGAGGGGATCGGAAGCTTCTACCTCACCAAATGCATCGGCGATTTCAACAAGATCTATCCGTCGATCCAGGTCGAACTGATCACGGATACGCGGCTGCTCGACCTCAGCCGCCGCGAGGCGGACATCTTCGTCAGCTTTTTCCGGCCGCAGGGCAAACGGTTGTCGGTCAAGAAACTCGGCGAGTTCAAGATATCGCTCTACAGCTCGAGCACCTATTTCGACGACCGCCCCTGTCCGAAGACGCTGAAGGAACTCGAGAACCACGCCTTCATCGATTTCATCGAGGATCATATCTACAGCAAGGAGAACCGCTGGCTCTCCGACATCCTGCGCCCCACGCACACCGTCTTTCGCAGCACCAGCCTGGTCGCGCAATACATCGCGGTCGCGGGCGGGCAGGGCATCGCGATGCTGCCGTCCTATGTCGCGGCGAACGACAGGGACCTGCGGCCGGTGATGCCGGAATTGTTCTCCATGCGGGATATCTGGCTTTCCGTGCACGAAGACCTGCTGCATATCGCGCGCATCAAGGCCGTGACGGCATTTCTCGAGAAGCGCATCGAACTCGACAAGGCGCTTCTGACGTCGGTCAGGGGCAAGGGAAAACGGGCCTGACCTGACTCAAGCCCGCTGTGCCCGGACCGACGAATCCATCAAAGCACGTCGGCAAGCGATTGTCCGTGCAGGTCGATGCTGAGGCCGTCGAGCGCCAGGTCGTTCAGCTCGCCGCCCATCGCCTTGATGCTTTCCTCCCGGATCAGGGACATCAGTCCGCGGCGCAGCCCGAGAAATTCCGACGACATCATCATCGACTGGTGCCGGGGCCGTTCCAGCGGGATGGTGATCTCGGCCTTGATGGCGCCGGGCCGCGCGGTCATGCAATAGACGCGGTCGGACAGGAAGATGGCTTCGTCGATATCGTGGGTGACGAACAGAACCGAGATCTTCAGCCGCTGCCACATGTTGGTGAGGATCTGCTGCATGATGACCCGGGTCTGCGCGTCGAGCGCGCCGAAGGGTTCATCGAGCAGCAGCACCTTGGGGCCGGTGGCCAGCGCCCGAACGATGCCGACGCGCTGTTTCATGCCGCCGGACAGGCTGTCCGGATACTTGTTCTCGAAGGCGGTCAGGCCGGCCAGCCCCAGCAGCGTGCGCGCGGCGCGGTCGCGGCTGGACTTGTCGAGGTGCTTCATCTTGAGGCCGAATTCGACGTTGCCCTTCACCGTCTTCCAGGGAAACAGCGAATACTGCTGGAATACCATGCCGCGATCGGCGCCGGGTCCATCGACGGCTTCGCCATCGACGGTGACGCCGCCCTTGGTAGGCTTGAGAAAGCCCGCGACCGCATTGAGCAGGGTTGATTTCCCGCAGCCGGACGGCCCGACGATCGAGACGAACTCTCCGGGATTGACGTGGATCGAGGCGTTGCAAACCGCCTCGACCGGACCCTCGAGCGTGTCGTAGCTCAGGGCGAAGTCTTCGACGTCGATGCGGCCCTTCGACGGCGGATTGGGAGTCATGACGCTCATGTTCGGCTCCAGGGCATGACGAGGCGGCCAAATCCCCGGATCAACGCACTCGATCCGAGGCCGAGCACACCGATGCAGATCATTCCGAGCGCGATATCGGCGTACTGGACCAGCGAGTAGGCCTCCCAGGTGAAGTAGCCGATACCGAACTGGCCGGAGATCATCTCGGCGGCGATCAGCGATACCCAGGCAACGCCCATCCCGACCGTCAGGCCGGTGAAGATGTGCGGCAGGGAGGCCGGGAAGTAGACCTCGCGAAAGATCGACATTTCGCGGGCGCCCAGACACTGCGCGGCGCGCACCAGCACCGGGTCGACCAGCGACATCCCGTGCAGCGTGTTGACGAGGATCGGAAAGAACGATCCAAGAAACGTGATGTAGATGATGCTCTGCTCGTTGGTCGGCCACAACATGATGGCCATCGGCACCCAGGCGATGGCGGGGATCGGGCGCAGCACTTCCATGATCGGAAACAGGATCTCGTGAGCGAGCTTGAATCGACCCATCACCAGCCCGAGCGGAACCGCGACCAGGGCGGCCAGCGAAAAGCCGAACAGGATGCGACGGCAGCTCAGGATCACATGCATGAAGAACGTCGAATCATGCATCGCCCGCGTCAGGCTTTCGTAGACCGCCGAAGGCGACGGCACGTTGGTGAATCGGACGAAGAAGACGACGCGATACTCCGTCAGCAGATGCCAGGCCAGCAGGAACAGCGCCAGCGAGATGGCGCCGATCAACACGGCGCGCAGCCCGTTGCGGTTCAGCGCCAGCCAGCGCCTGAGATAGAGCGCAAACTGCGGCGGCGCGCCGCCCGGCGACTGGACCGTCCGGGAGGACGGTTCAGCGCCGGTCACCGGCTCGGCCGCAGTTTGCTGTTCGCGTCGCAAGGCGGTGCTCTCCACGTTCAACCTCCGCTGACGACCGTCTTGAGTGCGTCTTCGAAGCCGAGCACCTTGCCCTTGATCTTGGCCGCGTGGGCTTCGGCGTCCTTCTTCAGCAGGAACGGCGCGATCTCGCTCTTGTCGGCGGCCACCGCGAAGTAGGCCTGATCGGCGAACAGTTTGATGCCGCGCGCGGTGTCGAAGACATAGGCGACGTTGATCTTCTTGCCCTTGGCCTTGATGTCGGCATAGGCGCCGAGCGTGCAGGCGGGGCTGCTGTAGGGCGAGATACCTTCGCCGTCGACCCAGACCTCGCCGGCCTTGCGCGGATCGCCGATCGGCTTCTTGCAGAACTTGTCCTCGCCGGAGACTTCGTAGTTTTTGGTGCTCTTGAGTTCGGCGTCATAGTCCAGCTTCAGCTCGGCATAGGCCTTGCGGATGTAACTGTCGTCGACCCATTTCGCCGGGTCGAACTCCTTCATGCGGCCGAGATTCTGCAGCACCTTGACGTCGACCGCCGCGGCGTCGATCAGCGG
>JBDRNF010000034.1:0-8337 GCA_043811435.1 Pseudomonadota bacterium | reverse complement strand
CCCTATCAGCCCGATCTCGCTTGCTGCACACCCCACCCCGTCTCGCATCGCGCTTCGCACGACGCGAGCCGACCCTCCCCCTCCAGGGGAGGGTAAGAACGACGTGCGGCGATCACAGTAATTGGGGCTCATCATCCCCTTAAAACCTCGGAATATCGGGGAACGCCAGCTTGCCGCCATGCACATGCATGCGGCCAAGTTCGGCGCAGCGGTGCAGGGTCGGAAACACCTTGCCGGGATTGAGCAGGCCCTGTGCGTCGAACGCGCATTTCAGCCGCTGCTGCTGGTTGAGATCGATCTCCGAGAACATTTCCGGCATCAGGTCGCGCTTCTCGACGCCGACGCCGTGCTCGCCGGTCAGCACGCCGCCGAGTTCGACGCAGACCCGGAGGATGTCGGCGCCGAACGCCTCGGCCTTGTCCATCTCGCCGGGCTGGTTGGCATCGTACAGGATCAGGGGATGCAGATTGCCGTCGCCGGCATGAAACACATTGGCGACTCGCAGGCCGTATTTTTCCGAGAGATCGCGGATCCGCGCCAGCGCCCGCGGCAGCGCGCCGCGCGGAATGGTACCGTCCATGCAAAGATAATCAGGCGAAATCCGCCCCACGGCCGGGAACGCCGCCTTGCGGCCGGCCCAGAACAGGTTGCGCTCGGTCTCGGACGTGGAAATCTGCAGCGTGGTCGAGCCGCAGCCCTGCGCGATCGCCTCGACCCGGCCGATCAGTTCGTCGACCTCGACGCCGGGACCGTCGAGCTCGATTATCAGCAGCGCCTCGACGTCGAGCGGATAGCCGGCATGGACGAAGGCTTCGGCGGCGTGGATCGCCGGCCTGTCCATCATTTCCATGCCGCCCGGAATGATGCCGGCGCCGATGATCCGCGCCACGCATTCGCCGGCCGCCTCGACTTCTGCGAAACCGACCATCAGGGCGCGGGCGGTTTCCGGCTTCTGCAGGATCCGCACCGTGACCTCGGTGATGACGCCGAGCAGGCCTTCCGACCCCGTGATGATGCCCATCAGGTCGTAGCCCGAGGCTTCGGCGGACTTGCCGCCGACCTTGATGATTTCGCCTGTGATCAGCACGATTTCGCAGCCCAGCACGTTGTTGGTGGTCATGCCGTATTTCAGGCAATGCACGCCGCCGGAGTTTTCCGCGACGTTGCCGCCGATCGAACAGGCGATCTGCGACGACGGATCGGGCGCATAATAAAATCCCGCATGCGCGACCGCCTGGCTGATGGCGAGGTTGGTGACCCCCGGCTCGGTCACCACCACGCGGTTGTCGAAATCGATCTCGCGGATGCGCTTGAATTTGCCCAGGCCCAGCAGCACGCCGTCGGCCAGCGGCAGCGCGCCGCCGGACAACGAGGTGCCGGAACCGCGCGGCACCACCTTGATGCCCTGTTCGAAGCAGTATTTCAGGACCTGCGACACCTGTTCGGTGGTATCCGGCAGCACCACCACCATCGGCGGCTGGCGGTAGGCCATCAGCCCGTCGGACTCGTAAGGCATCATCTCGGCCGCGCTGTCGATCACCCCCTCGCCCGGCACGATCGCGCGCAGCGCCGCCACGATCTCGTCGCGGCGCGCCAGCACCGCCTGATCGGAGGCCGGCATCATGATGGTCATGGTTACGTCTCCCGTGCCGGTTCCGGGCACCGGCAGCTTCGCGGTTCGTCGATTTTGTGATTGGGAATCAAGCACGTCTCGACGGCTTTGGGTAGGTCACCAAAGGGTGGAACGGCCGGAATGCCGGCTGTCCCGGCAGGTCGGAAGGCGGCAAGCGTTGCCTGGTCTGTCCACGGCGAATGCCCCGTGCCACAAGACGCCGCTGGCCCCCAAAGGAGGAAGAGCCGACCATGAAACGACTGACTTTGAGCGCGATGGCCGTGATTGCATCGTGCGCCGCCGCCCTGGCGCAGGACGTCGCCGCCGGCAAGACCTCGTTCAACAAATGCGTGGCCTGCCACGCCGTCGGCGAAGGCGCCCGGAACAAGGTCGGCCCCGTTCTCAACGGTCTCGACGGCCGCAAGTCCGGCACGGTCGAGGGCTTTTCCTATTCGCAGGCCAACAGGAGTTCCGGCATCGTTTGGAACAAGGATCAGTTCCTCGACTACATCAGGGATCCCAAAGCCAAGATTCCCGGCACCAGGATGGTGTTCGCCGGCATCAAGAATGAGGGCGAAGCGGCCGATCTCTGGGCGTTCCTCGCGCAATACGACAAGGACGGCAAGACGAAGTAGCGCCGTCACAGCATGGTCTTTCCGCACAGCGGAACGTGTTGGGAATTCGAGGCCGCAACAGGCGATATTTTGCCGCCGCCAGCGAAATATCTCTACGCTTGCAATCTATTGCGGGGCATAATGGCGGCTTCAAAGGGAGATCAAGAAATGCGTGAAGCGGTTATTGTTTCTTATGCGCGAACGGGACTGGCGAAGTCCGGCCGCGGCGGGTTCAACATCACTCCGCCGATGTCGATGGCGGCCCACGCCATCAAGCACGCCGTCGAGCGCGCCGGCGTCGACAAGGATTACGTCGAGGACAGCTATCTCGGCAATTGCGCCCATGGCGCGCCCAATATCGGCCGCCAGGCCGCATTGCTCGCGGGGCTGCCGAAGTCGACCGCCGGCGTCTCGGTCAACCGCTTCTGCTCGTCGGGACTGCAGACCATCGCGATGGCCGCCAACTCGATCCGATCGGACGGCTCCGATTGCATCGTGGCCGGCGGTGTCGAAAGCATCTCGATCCCCGGCGGCCCGTTGCCGAAGGAAGTGGTCGATCCGGACCTGCTTGAAGTGGCGCCCGCCATCTTCATGGCGATGATCGATACCGCCGATATCGTCGCGGAGCGTTACAAGGTGAGCCGCGAATACCAGGACGAGTACTCGCTGGAATCGCAGCGCCGCATGGCCGCAGCCCAGCAGGCCAACAAGTTCAAGGACGAAATCGTCCCGATGAAGACCAAGATGAAGGTGGTCGACAAGGTGACCAAGGCCGAGAGCATCGTCGACTACACGGTCGACCGCGACGAATGCAACCGGCCCGAGACCACGATGGAAGGCCTCGCCAAGCTCGAGCCCGTGCGGGGCCCCGGCAAAGACATCACCGCCGGCAACGCCAGCCAGCTGTCGGATGGTGCTGCCGCCGTCGTGCTGATGGAAGCCAAGGACGCGGAAAAGCGCGGCCTCAACCCGCTCGGCCGCTTCGTCGCCTGGACGGCGGCAGGCTGCGAGCCCGACGAGATGGGCATCGGCCCGGTGTTCGCGGTGCCGAGGCTGCTGAAGCGCCATGGGCTCAAGATCGACGATATCGACATCTGGGAGCTCAACGAAGCCTTCGCCAGCCAGTGCCTGTATTCCCGCGACAAGCTCGGGATCGATCCCGAGAAGTACAACGTCAACGGCGGCTCGATCGCGATCGGCCATCCCTTCGGCATGACCGGCGCGCGCTGCACCGGCCACCTGCTGCAGGAGGGACGCCGGCGCAAGGCCAAATGGGGCGTCGTGACCATGTGCATCGGCGGCGGCCAGGGCGGCGCCGGGTTGTTCGAAATCTACAGCTGAGCTACTTCTCCCTCGCCCCGCTTGCGGGGAGAGGGGGACTCTCAACGCACTCGGACTCGCGGATAGTCCCCCTCACCCGGAGACTTCGCTGCGCTTCGTCTCCGACCTCTCCCCGCAAGCGGGGCGAGGTGATCGCGGAATTGCCGGTGTCAATCTCAAGACCTAAAGCAGCGCGACGGGCAACCGTCGCGCTGTTTTTTTATTGCGAGCGGCGGTCGTTCGGCGGCGGAACGTGCGGCAGGCCACCTACTCGGACGCCGCAGTCTTGCCGTGCGCGATCCGGCCGATCATCGCCTGGATTTCGGCGACCACGAGGTCGGGTGCGGCGTGCTGCACCATGTGGCCGACATCCGGCAGCACGATCAGTTTCGCGTTCGCGACGGTGGCGGCGAACGGGCGCGAATGGATGCTGGTCGATACCGTCTTGTCGGCGCCGTCTCCCGAGATCACCACGACGGGCGCCGTGATCTCGGCGTAGCGCGGCGCCTGTTCCCTGACCGCTTCCTTCAGGGTGACCAGATCCTGCGCATTGGCGATGAACTCGCGCGGCCGCAGCAGCAACGGCGTCGCCGAATCCCGGATGAACCCGTCCGGCATGATCTGGGGCAGGAAAACGCCGCGGGCGCCGGCCTCGGCAAGGAAATAGCCGAGCGGCAGCGTGATGGTGTGGGCGAGCAGCGGGCCGATCACCGGCGTGCTGACGATCCGGTTGTATCGTCCGACGCCGCCCGGCCACGGATAGGCCACCGGCGCCAGCATCACCAGACCGGCGACGCGCTGCGGATAATCCAGCGCCATCCGGGCGCCGAGCGCGCCGGCCCAGGAGTGCACCACGAAAACGGCGCTGCCGATGCCGAGCTTCTCCAGCGCCTCGTCGATCATCCGCCCCTGGATTTCAGGCGTCGAATCCTCGATACGCTCGCGCGCGCTCCAGCCGTGGCCGGGCCGATCAATCAGGATCACTCGGTGCTTTTCGGCAAGCCTGCCGCCCAGCGGCTGCCGCATGCTTTCGAGATTGGAGCTGGCGCCATGGATCATCACGATCGCAGGGCCTGCGGCATCGCGCGGCCCGAGATCGGCGACGTGGAGGGCGCCGCCCCTGACCTCGATCATCCTGCCGCGCGCCGGATAAGTGCGCTCCAGCAGCAAGACGCCAGCCTGCGTGATCAGCGCCAGGATCGCCAGCGTGGCCACTACGCCCGTCACTATCATGGAGAATATCCGGATGATCTTTTGCACCAACGAGCTACGATTTGACGGCATCCTGGGTTTCAAGGCCAGATCCGAATCCGTCAAACGCTGAATCCGACGCGCCCCAGTCCGGGCAATTTCACAGCCGGCCGCCGCAGATCGATGCCGAACACCGCGCCGAAAAAATTGATCTCGACGCCTTCGATCCAGCCCACCGCCAGCCCCAGATAACCACCCAGCGTGAAGCGGATGCCAGTCCCGGAAGCGGTCGGCCCGAACATATCCCCGTTATACGGAAAGTCCTTGCCGATGGCGGTCGGCGGCAGCGTGGCCTGCAGTTCCGGCACCGCCGCCATCACGGCGGTGACGAAGGTATTCGAGTTCGGTCCCGGCCAGGCACGATAATCGCCGTAGGATCTGAGCCCGTAGCCTTCGACTGCGGCGCGGATTTTCGGGATCATCCGCTCCGCGGTTTCACCGTCCGCGGCGGCGATGGTCTCCGGCGTGCCGCCGAACCAGCGTCCATCGGCGGCAAATCCGTTGATGCGGATCGGCTCGCCCCATGCCGTGTAATCGTAGCGGGTGTAGCGCGATGCCCCGCGCTCCTTGACGACGATCCAGCTGTGGACCGCGAAGATTCCGCGCCAGCGAACCGTCCGCGCAGCATAGACGCGAACCATTGCCTCGGGATGTGCTTGCGGTGCGGGCAACAGGCCGGCGCTGGAACGGTCGGCGATCTGCCAATCGACCGAGCGGTCGCCGAGCAGGTACTTCACCGCCGAAATCGTGATCGGGGCGACCAGCAGAACCAGAAAGATAATCACAGATTTTCTCAAGTTGCGGAAACTTTGGCGGGCGGCTTCATGCAGGCGTCACATGCCCCTTCATATAGTCCCGCCGGACGCTTTCGCTACGCTGCGGGGCGGATCGTCACGCTTGCGGCCGGCCGCCTTGTCCACGCAATCCACAGGAACGGCGGCCGGGTTTGCTGAGTTGTCGCGGTTGAAATGGAGGGTATTCAATGATTTCCAAGACCAGCGAAGCTGCCATCGACCGTATCGTGGCGACCTGCAATGGCGACATCCGCGGCGCGCTGAAAGCGCTGCTGCTGGTCAACGAGCAGCTGGAGGCCGAGCTGGCGCAGGCCTATGCGGCGGCGGCCGATCGCGGACCGGCGCCGCGCGGCAGCAACGCCCTGCACTGAAACGTCCTACACTGAAACGTCCTGCACTGATCAGATGTCGCGGCCCTCGACTTTTTCCGTCAGGGTCTTGACCAGCTCCGGCACCTTTTCCAGATGCGGATTGACCGCGAGCGCCTTGCGGAAGGCGTCGAGCGCGCGCTTTTCGTCGCCGAGGTCCTGCATGATCATGCCGAGCCCGGCCAGCGCGCCGAAATGGCGGGGTTCGCGCACCAGCACCTGCTCGATATCCTGCAGCGAGTGAGCATAATCGTTCTTGAGATAATACACCGTCGCGCGCCGGTTCCAGGCCTCGACATAATCGGGACGCAGCTTGACCACGGCATCGAGCAGCTTCAGCGCCACGTCGACCTGCTTGGCGTCCATCGCCGCCTTGGCACGCACCATCAGCAGCGCCGCGGTATCGCTCGGCGTCTGCAACCACAGCGCCCAGATCCGGGCCTCGACATGCTTGCCGCTGGCCTCATCGGGCGCCGCCTTCAGCGCGCCGAACAGAAAATCCAGCCCGCGCGTCTTGTCGGCGCCGACCTTCGGCAGCTTGGCTGGCGCCTCCGGCAGCTTCTTCTGGTTTCGCGGCGGCGCCGACCTCGGATCCTGCGCCGACGCGGGAACCGTCCAGGCGGCGGCCATCGCAACCATGAACAGAATTGCGAGGTGGAGGCGCGGCCTTGGGAATCTCGTTGCCATGGCCAAAGTCTAGACGCAGCAAAGCCCGCCTGCAAAGCGGCAAGCCGTCAAAGGCCCGTGATATCTGGAATTTTCGCGAAGGCCGAAAGCCGCAATCGGGCTCGATTCAACCCTGAATCAACCCTGGCGCGCCTTGAAACGGCGCTGGACCTTGTTGATCACGTAAACCCGGCCCTTGCGGCGGACCAGACGGTTGTTGCGGTGGCGTCCACGCAGCGATTTCAGCGAGTTACGGACCTTCATGGGACAATCCTGATGCTTTGAAAGGCCGTGTTTCGACAGGCCGAAAGTGGCAAAACGAGATTTTTCCCGCCAGCGGTCAATCCGCCCGGGATGGCCGGTTTCTAAGCCATCGCGCGGTCCAATGTCAATCCGGACGGGCAAATCAGCATGCCGCCGGCCGATCCCGCCCGGTTGAGCCGGGAATTCCCTGACTAGGAAAAATGCACAAATCGGTCAAAGGTTTGCAGCGGTAACGTGATTCGCTCCCTATATCTGGAACTGGCTGTTCGGCCGAGCTGGTCTCGCGCAAAGATGGGACCCAACTCGCCATGACGACCGTTGAAATCCCCGCCATCAAGCCTGCGATTCTGGCCCCCGCCGAGCAGGCCGCCCCGCCTGCCGCCGGGGGAAGGCTCTTGCTGCCCGCGGGCGTGCGGCCGTTCCAGTTCAACTGGCCCTACATCATCGTGATCGCCGGTTACCATGGGCTGGCGCTGCTGGCCTTCATGCCCGGCTGGTTCTCCTGGAGCGGCCTGATCCTCGCCATGCTGCTGACCCACCTGTGCGGGCTGTTCGGCATCAACCTTTGCTACCACCGGCTTCTGACCCATCGCGGCCTGAAGGTGCCGAAATGGCTGGAGCATTCCATGGTGGTGGTGGCGATGTCCTGCCTGCAGGAGACGCCGGCGCGCTGGGTCGCGATCCACCGCCGCCACCACCAATTCGCCGACGAGCAGCCGGACCCGCACAGCCCGCTGGCCAGCTTCCTGTGGGCCCATATCGGCTGGATCCTGGTGCACCAGCCAGAACTGTCGCGGCTCGGCATCTACGAACGCTACGCCAAGGACATTTTGCGCGACCGCTTCTACGTCGCGCTCGAGCGTTATGGCTGGCTGGTCTGGATCAATCTCATCCAGATGCCGCTGTTCTTCGCCGCCGGCTTCGCGGCGGGATGGCTGGTCGGCCAATCGCCTGAAATCGCCGCCCAGACCGGGCTCAGCATCCTGATGTTCGGCGTCTTCGTCCGCACCGTGCTGGTCTGGCACATCACCTGGGCGGTGAATTCGGTGACCCATCTGTGGGGCTATCGCAGCTACGAGACCGACGAGGACAGCCGCAACAACTTCGTCGTCGGCATGATCTCCAACGGCGAAGGCTGGCACAACAACCACCACGCCGACCCGCGCTCGGCGCGCCACGGCCACCAATGGTGGGAAATGGACAACACCTGGCTGACCATCCGCTTCCTGGAGCGGATCGGCCTGGCCACCGACGTGGTGGCGCCGAGCGCGCGCATCAAGGCGCAGGCCGCCAAAGCGAGGCTGGTCACGCGTGGATCGGACGGCGTCCCGGTCGAGTAGAGGCCCGCGAGGGCGGGGGGGGGGGGGGGCCCAAGCAAAAATTTTTTAAAAAAACCCAATTAAAGGAACCCAGGGGGGCGCCCCAATGGATTTTTTTCCCGCGCGTAA
>JBDRNF010000033.1:0-20985 GCA_043811435.1 Pseudomonadota bacterium | reverse complement strand
AATTTTAATTTCATTTTTCTTTAACCTTAAATTCCATGGATTTTTCTTTTGCTTGGGTTTCTATTTTAGAAAGGATGTTCCTTAATTCATTATTTGTTTTTTGGGGGGAGGGGAGAAGATGTACAAAACGGTATGGCCTATCAACGTCGTTGCGATTCAAATCTCAACCATCGGAAATTTTGCCCATCGGGTTAATTTGTCGCAGCAAGGGTTGCCTTCAGCCCACACTTCCGCCCGGGCGGGCTGTCGTATATGACGGAATCACCCGATCGACACGGGCGCGGACAGACGTTTCAACCGAGGCTGGGCATGGTACATCGATTTGCGACGGCGCAACCCACCTCGGCGATGCGGCGTTGGAGTTCCCCGGCCACGGTGGCGCTGGCGGCGATGGCCGCGCTGGCGGCGCTGACCGCCGAGGCCGCGCCGAGGCAGGCGCGCCGCGCGCCACCCACCGAGACCGTGGCGCCACGCGATGCAGGCGAGCCGATCATGGCGATCGTGTCGATCAAGAGCCAGCAGGTCACACTCTACGACGCCGACGGCTGGATCCTGCGCGCGCCGGTATCGACCGGCACCAAGGGACGCGAGACGCCGGCCGGCGTCTTCGCCCTGGTTGAGAAGAACAAGGACCACCGCTCGAACATGTATGACGATGCCGAGATGCCGAACATGCAGCGCATCACCTGGAACGGTATCGCCCTGCACGGCGGGCCGCTGCCCGGATATGCCGCCTCGCATGGCTGCGTGCGGATGCCCTTCGGCTTTGCCGAGAAGCTGTTCGACAGGACGCGGATCGGGATGCGGGTAATCATCTCGCCTGAGAACGCCGAGCCGCTCGAAATCTCCCATCCGGCGCTGCTGGTGCCTAATCAGGAGGCCATCGCGGCCGCGCCGGCCAGGGCCGAGACGCTCGGCCGCGAGGCGGACGAGGCTGCCAAGGCAGCCGGCGAGGCCAAGAAAGCCGCCGCGAAGGCGCCGCGCGAGATTGCGGCGCTGACGGCGGCGCTGCGCAAGCTGGAGAGGCTCAAGGCCCGCGCCGACGCTCAGCTCGCCGCCGCCGACAAGGCGCTGGCCGCCGCGAAGACCGACGAGGCCAAAGCGCGGGCCGAGGACCGCAAGCAAAAGGCTGCCGCCAAATCCGTGGACCTGGGAACGCAGCTCGACACCGCCAGGGCCGACGCGCAACCGAAGCTCGAGGCCGCCGCCACCGCCAAGGACGCCGCCAAGGCGACCGCGGCGAAGAAGGCCGACACCGCCAAAGCGGCGAGCGAGGCGAAGCTCGCGCTCGAGCCCGTGTCGATCTTCATCAGCCGTGCGACGCGGAAGCTCTACGTGCGGCGCAACACCCACAAGCCGGCGCCGGACGGCGGCGGCGAAGTGTTCGATGCGACGATCGAGGTCCCGGTCACGATCCGCGATCCCGACAAGCGGATCGGCACCCATATGTTCACGGCGATGGCGCGCAACGATTCAGGCCTGCGCTGGAGCGCGGTCACGATCGACAACGCGGATGACGCCAGGGCCGCGCTCGACCGCATCACCATCCCGCAGGAAGTGCTCGACCGCATCGCGCCGACCGCGTTGCCGCGATCCTCGATCGTCATCTCGGACGAGCCGCTGAGTGCCGAGACCAACTATCGCACCGAGTTCGTCGTGGTGCTGAGCCACCAGCCGCAAGGCGGTTTCATCACGCGCAAGCCCACGCCCCCGGTGGACATGCAGGTCGCGGGCGACGACGGCTTCGGCTTCTTTTTCCAGCCCCGATGGAACTCGCAACCTGACTATCCGCGCCAGCGCGGCGGCCAGTACTACCGTCAGAGGCAGCCGGGTTGGTGGTAAGACGCGGCACGTCGCGCGTTTCGTGACGGTCGGGATACGTCCCTCTTGCCGGCGGGTTGGGTAAACTGACAAATCTGATTTGCCCGCCTCCCGCATCGCCTGGAACCGCAGATCAATCGCAGCCGCGCTCGATCCGAACACCTTGCGAAAGAAGGCTTTGCGTGGTGAACCCTTCAGAGGCGAGGATGCGGGCAGAAGTCATGTTGTCGGGACGTCATCCATGAGCGGCAAGAAGCCGGCCATCTGGCTCTTCATCGCACTGGCCCTGTCGGCGGCCATTCCGGTCCTGCTGCTCGGGGGATGGATGGCCTATATCACGGCTGACCAGCAACGCAGCTACGCTCTCCGAGCGGCGACAGAAGCTCTCACGCAGGCGGCGCACCGGATCGAAAGCGAGATTTCCCGCGAGATGCAGGTCGCCAACGCCCTTGCCAATTCGATCGCGCTCGACCATGGCAAACTGAACGACTTCTACCAGGAGGCAGCCCGGCTGGTTGCGGACCGCCCTCTCTGGGAAACCGCGTCGCTGACGAAGCCGGACCAGGAGCAAGTGCTGAACGTTCTGCGCCCGCTTGGCGAAACGCTCGAGCCGGTATCCGACATCGACAGCTTCAGTGCGGTCCTGCGCACCCGCAAGCCCATCCTCGGAGGCCTTGGCCCCCACCAGCCTTCCATTGGCAAGCGGCTGGTGGCCTTGCGAGTTCCGGTCATTCGAGGGGATGAACTCCGCTACATCCTGACGATCGGCCTGTTGCCCGATCAGATCAGCACGATCCTGGGGCAGACCGGATTGCCTACCGGGTGGGCCGGGACTGTCGTCGATGCCAAGGAACAGATCGTAGCCCGCACCCCGGACAAGGAACTCGCGGGTGGAAGCGCCACGACACCTGCCGTCCAGGAAGCCATTGCCCGCGGCAGATCCCAGTCGGTACCCGCCAGGACGAGCGAGGGCGTGGATGTTGAAACCATGCACCGCGTCATGGCCGGCACGGAAGGCTGGTCGGTGCATGTGGGAGTTCCCGTGTCGGAGCTCAACGCGCCGGTGGCGCGCTCGCTGCGCGTGTTGATCGGGGGAACGGCCGCCAGCGTCGCGCTGGCGATCGCACTCGGATGGGTGATCGCGCGTGAAATCGCTCAACGTCGCAATATGGAGGCGCTGCAATCGGCTGCCGCGCTGCTGGACAGCGAAAGGAGAGGCGCCCTGGCCATCGATGCCGCCGAGCTTGGTACGTGGCGCTGGGACCTGGCCACGGACGAGTTCAGCGGCTGCAACCGCTTTCGCATGCTGCTTGGACTTCCGGGCGCCGATTCCGGGGTGACCACCGCATCCGCAGCCGAGGTTTTCGCCGTGATCGAGCCGTCGCATCGGCCGGTCCTGTCGCTATTCGGCACATCCTGCCTCGAGAGCGGCAAATCGAGCAGCGTTGAATTCCCCGTTCAAACGCCGGATCGCGGAACGCATTGGCTGCGCGCCGCCGGGAGGGCCGAAGGTCAGCCCGATCAGCGTCATGTGATCCATGGCGTGCTGGCCGACGTCGATATCCTCAAGCGTGCGGAGACGGAGCGGTCGCATCTGCTTCGACGGCTGGCGTCGGCCCAGGAAGAGGAGCAGCGCCGGATTTCACGCGAGTTGCACGATCAGGTAGGCCAGACCGTAACCGGTCTGTCGCTGGGCCTGAAAGCGCTGGAACAGCGACTTGCCAGCGGCAACGACGCCGCGGCAAGCGCCGAGCAAATACGCTGGCTGGAATCGCTCGCTGCCCAGATCGGTCGTGACATCCATCGCTCGGCTTCGGACCTGCGGCCGACCGCCATCGATGATCTGGGGCTTTTCAGAGCCCTCGGAGCCTACGTTGCGGAGTGGCGGGAGCGCTATCATATCGAGGCCGATTTGCAGACATTTGGGCGAGACAGCGCATTGCCGCTCGATGTCGCGGTGGTATTGTATCGGATAGTCCAGGAAGGCCTGACCAACGTTCTCAAGCACGCGCAAGCGGGCAAGGTCAGCATCGTGCTTGAGCAGAAGCCGCTGGAAGTCGCGCTGGTTCTCGAGGACGATGGCGTGGGCTTCGATGCGGAACGCCGGACTCCGCAGGACGGCAATCAGGCTTCGGGCCTCGGCTTCTCCGGCATGAGAGAACGGATAGCGCTGCTGAGCGGCACCATCGCCGTGGAATCCGCTCCAGGCAAGGGATGCACGATCTTCGTGAGGATACCGATCGAGAGCAAGGGCAACAGCATATGACGCCCATCCGCATCAGCCTTGTCGACGATCATCCGGTCGTGCTGGCCGGCATCCGGGCGCTGCTGCAGGCGGCGCCCGAGATTGAACTCGTCGGGGAAGCCAGTACGGGTGCCACGGGTCTGAAGATCATCTGCGAATGCTCCCCCGATATCGCCGTGATCGATCTTTCCCTGCCGGACATGAGCGGCATCGAACTTACGCGCAGGGCGGTCAAACGCTGCCCCGACGTGAAGATCATCGTGCTGACCGTGCATGAAGACCGCGCCTATATTCATCCGGTTCTGGAAGCCGGAGCCAGGGGATACCTTCTGAAACGATCGGCCGCGGACGAACTGCTTCGCGCGATCCGGATCGTGAAGCAGGGCGACACCTATCTCGATCCCGCCATAGCCGAGAAAGCATCGATGGATGCCCCTCATTCCCATGCCGTAGCCGGCAGCGATGGCGGTGAACTCAGCCGGCGGGAAGAGGACGTGCTCAGACTCGTAGCCCAGGGGCTGAGCAACAAGCAAATTGCCGGGCAACTGGAAGTCAGCATCAAAAGCGTCGAGACCTACAAGTCGCGCGCGGCCGAAAAGAAGGGTCTTCGCAGCCGGGCGGATATCGTCCGCTATGGCGTCCAGCACGGCTGGCTTACCGCGCCAAACTGACCGGCGCCGGCGAGAACTATTTCGACGACCTGGAAAGCATCCCGCCCGGCAGGTCGCTCAGCGGCACGCAGCTCTTCTTGCGCCGCTGATTCTTCGGTACACCTTGCACCTTCAACACCTTGCCCGCCGAGCACGATCCATCGTTCACGTAGATGGTGGAATACGGATCCATGATCCGGGGCTCGTAGGAATGAATTTTCTGGGCCACGGACGGCTGCGAAATTCCCAGCGTCACGACAAGCACGGTCAGGCCCGCGGCTCTGCACAGAACGTGTCGCAGACCGCAGGAAGAATTGGCGTCGACAGGCGATCCCGACATGGCTCAGCCGTGCTTTCCGGCCCGGAGCAACCCGGCCGCTGACGGTTCGTCGCGCGATTTGCCGTGAATTACATCGGTCACGGGAATGAGATGACGCGCATACGCTTCCTTGAGCTTCCTGATCATCTCAACGTTCTGGGCCGACGAATCCAGAGCGAAATTCCCCTCTCTGTGAACCAGCAGTCCCCCGCTGCAGAGCCCCTCGAGTGCCCGTGCCGCTTCGCCGTCGCTGGTGTAAATCCGGGCCGCGACCTGACGGAGACTCCAGTGCTTTTCCGGGCTGGACCAAATCAGAAGCAAGGCTTCGATCTGCGGCACGGTAGCGATGTATTTCGTGATGAACTCCCGAACTTCGTCGGGGACGTGTGACTCTGGCATGCCTGGACTGCTTGTCGTGGTCGAGGAGGCTTCCGGGAAGCCAGGTGAATCAGCGCGCACGAGCGGTCGGGGCTACCGCTGCGTCGGAACGGAAAGAGCGCGGCTCCGATGGCTCGCGCCCGCTTTGCTGAGCGGCCTTTCGACCTTCGAATCGATCCCGGTCGCCTCGCATCGATATCCTCTCTTCCATACGGATCTCTTCAACTCGAACATCGGGCTGCCGATACCATCCGTGAAGCCCTGGCAAAACGCGGCCAAGGCACGGAACCGGCGGGCCTCGGATCTCCGACCTGTCGTATTGTCCGCTCTCTTCACGTCATCAGATCCCTGTCATCGTAAAACCAGGTGCGCCGGATTTCGACACGCCACCATGGCGCCGCGCGTGATCCCGGAGAGATCGACCCGGGACAAGTCCGTCACATCGTCGCATCCGATTGGCTTGCGTGGGCTCCAGGAGAATTTCCTTTCAAGCCTTGCCGGGCGCTCTGGTTGCGCGAATCATTATTGCAGACCAGGCAAATTGCCTTGGATGCAAGCTGTCCGTTTACAGCCACGCGCTCATAGCGGTGCGGCGTTCGTTCCGAACAAGGTTCGCAATAGCACAATGGTCGACGTTCGTTTCGTTTGCCGTTCAACATTTTCGTGTCCCCCAAGCGTAACCGTTAAGCTGTGCCAAGTCGCGCCCGTTGCGATACCAGCGCTCCCCACGACGATATCCGACCCCGGCACACGACCATGATTCCACCCGTAGCGAACTTCGCTACCACTCCCCCGTCACGATGAACTCGACCGCCACAAATCCGAAAAGAAGCGCCGCTGATGTCAGAGCCCGGTTCCGAAGGTCCGAACTCGATATTCCCAGATTGTAGTGGGCTACATGCGCCATCAGGTAGGCAGCGACAGCCGCACTGCAGGAAGCCAGCAGAAACCCAACTACAAGGTCACGGAATTTCCTCATGTTCGTCACCGATCAACCCGTCTCTCGCTGCGCATGGCCGAACAGACGTCCCCGCTTCGAGACAATGCCAAAGCAGGCGGGCTCACCATAATGCGATGACGCTGTTCGCAATGTCAGGAAAAACCTGTCATGGGACTGTCGCGAATACGGGTACTAATCGCGACCGACAGATCGACCGCTGCCAAAAGATGGCCATGGAAGGCCACACACAATCACGCCCGGGAGGGAGGGAAAGGCCGCCGCGAGGCGGCTTTTCCTTTCGGTCCCCGCAGCTCGCCACGGCGGTCCGAATCGAACCCTACAGATCCACCACGACGTAATCGCTCTCCACCGACACCGCGAGCGTCTCGGCGACGTACGGCCCCTTCACCACGCTGGTGCCCGGCTCGACATTGACCGGATAGGCGCGGGTGCGGAATTTTTTGGGGTCGCAATATGACTGCCCGGTGCGGATGTCGAATTCCCAGCCGTGCCAGGGGCAACGCAGGATTTCGCCCAATCGAGTGTATTCGATTGCGCCGGGATCGGAGGATTGCGCCAGCCCGATCAACGGGCCTTCGCACAAGGCCGCGCCCTGATGCGGGCAGCGGTTCAACAGGCCGAAGAACTCGCCCTTGATGTTGAAGATCGCGATCGGGCGTTCGTCGATGGTAAGGAATTTGCGCGTGCCCGGCGGCAATTCATCCACCGGGGCGATGACGTGACGGGTCATGAGAGCATGTTCAAGGTTGGGCCAAGGCCGCGAGCGCACTTCACCTCTCCCTTGGGAGAGGTCGAATTGCGAAGCAATTCGGGTGAGGGGTTCAGGTCTGTCGGGAGAGCATAACCCCTCACCCGGATCGCTGGCGCGATCCGACCTCTCCCGAAGGGAGAGGTGAGCAGAGCCCGTGGAAAAACCGGTTCAATCAAAACCATTCTCTCCTAGGAGATACCGTACAGCTTTTTCGCATTTCCGAGATAAAACGCCTCGCGGTTGGCGTCGCTGACGCCGGGCGGCAGCACGCGCGACGGCTCGTCAAAATCCCAATGCGGGTAGTCGGTGGCGAACAGGAGCTTGTCCCAGCCGATCCAGTCGATGACATCGAACAGATGGTCGCGCCGCTCGGGATCTTCCATCGGCTGCGTGGTCCAGAAGATGTGGTCGCGGATATAGTCCGACGGCTTGCGCTTCAGGTGCGGCACCTCGCCGTGCAGCTTTTCGAAGACCTTGTCGAGCCGCCACGACAGCGACGGCGCCCAGCCGAAGCCGGCCTCGATCATTACCATCTTCAATTTCGGATAGCGCTCGAATACGCCCTCCAGCACGATGCTGGCCAATGCCGTCTGCTGGCACTGCGAATGGCCGACCATCTCCTCGATGTAGAAACTCGGCCAGCCGGATGCCGTGATCGGATTGCCGCCGAAGCCGAAGGCGTGCACGCCGACCGGGAGCCCCGCCTCCTCGGCGGCCTCGTAGATCGGCCAGTAGCGGCGCTGCCCGAGCGGCTCGACGTTGCGGCTCAAGAGCAGCACCTGGACGAAATTCCTGTCGCCGGCGCGGCGGCGGATTTCGGCGGCGGCCGACACGCCGTCCTCATTGGCGACCACGATCGAACCCTTCAGGCGGCTGTCCTGGCTGGTCCATTTGGCGATCTGCCAGTCGTTGATGGCGGTCGCGAGCGCGGCGGCGAGATCGTGATTGCGCATGCCCTGCCCGGTGGCGCCGAGCGGATTGAGCACACCGAGCGCGACATTATGGGGATCGAGCAACTGCTTCTGCATGAACGACAGCGACGAGCCCTGCTGGCCACCTTCCGGCGGATACGCGTCGCGGCGCGATGCGTTGGGCTGCGCCTTCGGATAGGGCGGGCCTTCCATCATGCCCTGATAGGCATGGACGCCCCAGGTTTCGAGATGGCTGTGCCAGCGCTTCGCCAGGAACGGATACAATTCCTCTTTGGTCGCGCGCGCGGGATGGATGTCGCAATCGGCGATCGCGGTCTTGACGCTGACGGGCGAACTCGGCCCTGGACGGTCGCGTACCTGGATGTTCATGGCGTCGTCTCCCTCTTGGTGGGCATGATCCTTTCCGAAAACCGGATTCCACTTTTCGGGATCATGCCGCCACCGGCAGTTTCAAACGCGGATACGTCGCACGCGGGTTATCGATCATGATCTTGCGCACAAGATCCGCAGATATCCCTTCGGGCAGCACCTGATCGCCTTCGAATTGCCAGTGCGGATAGTCGGTCGAGAATAGGAGCAATTCATCCGACTGCATATGGTCAAACAGGCGGTTGAGGGTCGCCGGATCGGGCGGCGCATCGATCGGCTGCAGCGAAAACCGGATGTTGCTGCGCACAATTTCCTGGGGCGAGCGATCCACCCACGGGGTTTCCATGCGCACGCCGCGCCAGAACTTGTGCAGCCGCCACAAATAGGAAGGCAGCCAGCTCCAGCCGGATTCCAGCATCACCATCTTCAGGTTCGGATGCCGCGCGAATACGCCCTCGACGATCAGGCTGGTCAACTGGGTCTGGAACGCCTGCGCCTGGGCGACGTAATCCTCGATGTGATACGAGCCCCAGCCGACCGAGGTCGGCGGGTTGTGATAGGCGCTGCCGGCATGGATGCCGATCGGCAGGCCCAGCCGCTCGGCGGCGGCGTAGATCGGCCAGTAGGCGCGCTTGCCGAGCGGCATGTCGCCCATCACGAGCATCAGCACCTGAACGAAACGCGGATCCCGGGCGCAGCGCTCGATCTCCGCCACCGACTTCTCGACACTCTGCACCGGTATCACGATCGAACCGCGCAGGCGAGGTTCCCTATCGAGCCATTCCTTGACCAGCCAGTCGTTCAGCGCCCGGCAGAACGCGTCCGCCATGTCCTCGGAAAACACCATCTGCACGCCGTACAAGGGATTGCAGATGCCGATGCTGACGCCGAAGCGGTCGAGCGCCTGCATCTTCATCTCATCGAGGCTGGAGCCCGGCTTGCCCTGCGCCGGCCGCCAGTCCGGCCGCGACGCGATCGGCGAGTTGGTCGGATAGGATTGCGAGACGAGGTCGGTCATGCCCCGCGTCGTCACCTGGTCGCGCCAGTAATCGTTGAGGTAGGGCAACAGACTCGTCAAATGAGGAACGGCTGGATGCAGATCGCAATCCACGCCGCCCGCGAGCGGTGACGTCATGGCCTCTGGTTTCCTCTTCGCTCGTGGCGCCTGTCGAATTCGGCGTTGGCTCGCTGAATCCCACCGCAGCATAGGGCGCGCGCGCTGCCCCGTCCATCGGCGGAGCCAATGCCTTTGCGAGTCGGCAGCCATGCAATCCTGTGTTAGGAGAGCGTTGAAGCCCATCCTGCGCCAGAATCGAGAGCCGAATGAAAGACCTCGTCCCGATCGCCGAACAAATCGCCGCCCGACTGATCGAGCGCAAGCAGACCATCGCGGTCGCGGAGTCCTCGACCGGCGGATTGATTTCCGCAAGCCTGCTCGCGGTACCGGGCGCTTCCGCGTATTTTCTCGGCGGCGCCGTGGTCTATACCCGCGACGCACGGCGGCTGTTGATGGACATTCCCGACGACGCGATGAAGGGCATCCGCTCGGCGTCCGAGCCTTATGCCAAACTGCTCGCGAGCCAGATCCGTACGCGCTTCGCCACCGACTGGGGCCTCTCCGAGACCGGTGCCACCGGCCCCACCGGCAACCGCTACGGCGACGCGGCGGGGCACAGCTGCATGGGGCTCGCGGGGCCGGAGAATGCGGTGATCACGCTGGAGACAGGAAGCGCTGACAGGCTCTCCAACATGCACAGTTTTGCCAGCGCAGCGCTGACTCTGCTGCTGCAGAATCTGTCGCGGTAGTGAGGTTCGTAGGGTGGGCAGAGGCGCGCCCTTCGCGCGCCGTGCCCACCACCTCGCAATCACCATCGCTTTCGCAATGGTGGGCACGGCGCAAGCGCGCCTTTGCCCACCCTACGATTCTGCTGCAGAATTTGTCGCGGTAACAACCCGGTTGTCGTCCCTGCGAACGCACATAAGCGCTAAGATAGCCTGAGCATTTTTTGGTACTTTCGTCTTCTTGGCGGCTCGTGGAGGTGTCGTTGGAGAGCGGAGATTGATCTGCGCAAAGAGCCGATGCTGGGCTGTGGGATAATGGCTTGGAGAAGCGAGGCGACGAGTTGTTGGAGCAGTCGCCAGCCGCCAGGCAGTGTCAGGCGGCTTCGGCCAAGCGGGGAGAGTCCTCGAGTTCGTCGACGAGCGGCTCGAGCAGTAGAATAGTCAGTAAATGAGCCAGAACATGAGGTCTGGCGGAGCGTTCGTCGGTTCCAGGTGGCCCCTTCAGGCCGATCAAGCTCTTCAATCGCTTGAACGCGAGTTCGATCCGCCATCGCAGACGATAGAGGGCAAGGACATCGGCGGTTGCGAAGTCTTTCTGCTTGAGCGACGTGACCATGATGACCCAGTCCGCAGCGTCGAGCGTTTGTTTCGAGATCTGATGGCCGCCCCGCTGCGCGTCCCGGCGTGCCTTGCGTCGTGCCTCCGCCGCGGCCTGTGCCGGCTTCTTGACCGCGACCAGACGCAGCGCGAGAGGGACGCCGCCCTTGCGCTTTATCCAAATCGGCCGATCGATCAGCCCGCGGGCCGCCGCCTTGCGCAGTTCGGCGACAAGATCGAACTCATTGCCTTCGCGATCGAGCCAGCGTGCGCTCTTCCAGCCGGCCCGGATCACGAAGTCTGCGCCGGCTTCGAGCAGCGTCGCCATGCGGACCGGCTGCAAATATGCGCGATCGGCAAGCCGAATCTCGCCCGCCACCACCGGTATCCGGTCCAGCGTTTCGCCGCCCTGCTGATCGGTCAATTCGAAGTGGCCAAAGCGCTCCTGCGGAAGATCGAACGCGCTGTGAACGCGCCATACCTCGTTCTTCTTTCTGGCGTCCGGTCCCATTTTCGGCACCGAGGTGGCGTCGATGACACGTATCAAGCGGCCACGGCTCGCTTCCGGAGCGGCACCCGCCAACGTCTGACCCACCAGCATCGCCAGCCAGTCACCGCACTGACGCAAGCGATACAGCAGAGCCACATTCGAAATATCGACAAGTCCTACCGACGCCGCCCATGCCGCGGTCGATCGCAACCCATGCTCGCCCAGACAATAGGCCAGAATTAGTCGCAGCAAATCTACCGCACTGGTGATCTCGCGCGGGCGCAGGAATGCCTTCGTCTCGCGCGCCGTAACCTTGAGCGTTTCCGCTCCGCCAAGCCGCAAGACAACGTTCGTCCAGTCTTCATTCACAAGCGATTCGTGTCTCATGACACGCTAGAATCACAGACGATTCCGGCTCGCAAGCCTATTTTAGCGCCTATGTGCGAACGCAGGGACCCATACGCCGCGGCGCTTCATTTGAAAGATGCTGTTGGACGACTTTCGCATAACCACCAGCGACGGTGGTTATGGGTCCCTGCGTTCGCAGGGACGACGAGACTCACCGCTCCCTGAACGAGCGCATCAATTGGTCGCTGAGCGGCTTCATCAGATACGACAGCATGGTGCGGTCGCCGGTCTGGACGAAGGCTTCGACCGGCATGCCCGGGATCAGCTTGACCTCGCCGAGGCGGGCGACTTCCTCCGGCGCCATCGAGACGCGGATGGTGTAGTGGCTCTGGCCGGTGCGCTGGTCGGTGGTGACGTCGGGCGAGACGCGCGACACCACCCCGTTCAGCTCCGGCGTGGTGCGCTGGTTCAGCGCCGACAGCCGCAGCACCGTCTTCTGGCCGATCTGCAGCTTGTCGATATCCTGCGGATTGACCTTGGCCTCGACCGACAGGTCGTCGGCCTGCGGCACGATCATCATGATGGCGTCGCCGGCGGTAATGACGCCGCCGACGGTGTGCACGGTGGATTGCAGCACCATGCCGTCCTGCGGCGCGCGGATATCGACCCGGCGCAGCTGGTCCTCGGCCGTCACCTTGCGCTCGACGAATTCGCCGATCTTGTCGTTGGTCTCGCGCAGATCTTTTGAAACCTCGCTGACCAGGTCCTTGTCGACCTGGATGATCTGCAACTCGGTTTCGGTGATCTTGCCCTTGGCCTGCGCCCGTGCGGCAATGTATTGCGCCCGCTCGCCGGTCAGCCTTGCGGCGTCGCGCTCCAGCACGGTCAGGCGCGAGAGCTGAACCAGGCGCTGCTCGAACAGCGAGCGAACCCCGACCAGTTCCTTTTCGACCAGCACGATTTCCTTGTCCTTGGCCTGTTCCTGCGCGGTCAGGCCGGCGATCTCTTCCTTGAGCTGGGCGACACGCTCGCGCAGCTGCGACTTCTGTCCGGCGCGACCGGTGGTGCGCACCTCGAACAGCTTGCTCTCGCTGGCCATGACGTTCTGAACGTCGGGATCGTTGGGGCGGTCGAGCAGCATCGGCGGGAAGGTGATGTGGTCGAGGCCGCGCTGTTCGGCTTCCAGCCGCGCCGCCCGCGCCCATAG
The DNA here is from genome assembly GCA_043811435.1 of Pseudomonadota bacterium. GTDB lineage: Bacteria > Pseudomonadota > Alphaproteobacteria > Rhizobiales > Xanthobacteraceae > Bradyrhizobium. Next base: position 8,135 of record JBDRNF010000033.1, on the reverse strand, counting down.
CCCGTTGAGCGCCTTGTTGACGATGGCGAGGCCGGCCTTGGTGACGGTGTCGTCGAGCCGCACCACGATGTCGCCGGCCTTGACACGATCGCCGTCGCGGGCCCGCACTTCGCCGACCACCCCGCCGGTCGGGTGCTGCACCTTCTTCACGTTGGAATCGACGACGATCTGTCCCGGCGCGATCAGCGCGCCCGAGATCTGCGCCGTCGATGCCCAGGTGCCCAATCCGCCGACCAGAAGCAGGATGACCGACAGGCCGATCAGCATATGCAGCCGGATCGACGCCTTCGAGCTGCGCTTGGCGCTGTCCGTCATGATTTGGCAACTCCCCCCTCGGAGACGATCTTGATCGGCGACGGCGGTGCGACCCGCGGCTGCAGCACCTGGCCCAGCACGGTTTCCTTCGGCCCGAAGGCCTGCATGCGGCCGTCCTTCAGCACCAGCAGCATGTCGACCGCCTCGATGCCGATCGGCCGGTGCGCGACCACGACCACGATGGCGCCGCGCTCGCGCGAGGCGCGAACCGCCCGGGTCAGGGCCTCGTCGCCCTCGGTATCGAGATTGGAGTTCGGCTCGTCGAGCACGATCAGGAACGGATCGCCATACAGCGCCCGCGCCAGCGCCACGCGCTGCGCCTGGCCGGCCGAAAGCGCGGTGCCCTGCTCGCCGATCTGGGTGTCGTAGCCTTCGCGCATCTTGATGATCATGTCGTGGACGCCGGCTTCCTTGGCGGCCTTGATGATGCTGTCGGAGGTGGCTTCGGGATCGTAGCGGCAGATATTCTGCGCGACCGATCCGGCGAACAGCTCGACATCCTGCGGCAGATAGCCGATGTGGCGGCCGAGCACGTCGCTCGACCACTGGTCGAGCGCCGCGCCATCGAGCCGCACCTTGCCGCGCACCGGCTGCCAGACCCCGACCAGCGCGCGGATCAGTGACGACTTGCCCGATCCGCTCGGCCCGATCACGCCGAGACCGTTGCCGGCTTCCAGCGCGAACGTCACGTCCTGCACGATGATCTTCTGATCGCCCGGCGGCACGATGCTGACGCCCTCGACCGACAGCCGCTTCGACGGGCTCTGCAGCAGGGTCTGTTCGGTCTGCGCCGGCAGCGTCTCCAGCAGCTTGTTGAGGCGATGCCAGCTCTGCCGCGCGGCGACAAAGCCCTTCCAATGCGCGATGGCGAGATCGACCGGCGCCAGCGCCCGCGCGCTCAGGATCGAGCCCGCGATGATGACGCCGGCGGTGGCTTCCTGGTTGATCACGAGATAGGCGCCGACCGCGAGCACCGCGGACTGCAGCACCATGCGCAGGACCTTGGCGATGGCGCCGAGCCCGCCGGCGACGTCGCTGGCACGCTGGTTGCCCGCGAGATATTTTTCGTTGGCCTCGCTCCAGCGTTTGGTCAGGCGGCCGGACATGCCCATCGCGACCAGCACTTCGGCGTTGCGCCGGCTGGTGGCGGCCAGATCATTGCGGCGCGCCGCCAGCCCCATGGCCTCGCGCGCCGGCGCCCGCGACATGAATTCGGTGATGATGGTGAGCGTGACCAGAATGATCGCGCCGACCAGCGCGGTGACGCCGATCAGGGTGTGGAAGGCGAAACAGATCGCCAGATAGAACGGCAGCCACGGCAGGTCGAAGAACGCGCCCGGCCCCATGCTGGAGAGGAACGAGCGGACGTTGTCGAGATCGCGCAGCGGCTGCAGGCCCTCGTTGCGGCCGCCCACCAGCAGCGGCAGCCGCACCACGGTATCGAACACCCGGGCATTGAGGGCTTCGTCGAGCGAGGTGCCGATGCGGACCAGCACGCGGCCCCGAATCAGATCGAGAATGCCTTGGGCGACGTACAATCCGCCGGCGAGGATCACGAGGCCGACCAGCGTCGGAATGCTGCGGCTCGGCAACACCCGGTCGTAGACCTCCAGCATGAAGATCGAGCCGGTCAGATACAAAAGGTTGATCATGCAGCTCATGAGGCCGACGCCGATGAAGGCGTTGCGGCAGGCACGCAGCGCATCGCCGAGTTCGGAACGCCGGACACCGGGAACGGCTGCCATCGAATCAGATCTCTTCACGAGGGGTGCAGTGGCCCCGTTCTACCGATGTTTGCGGCCAGCGTCCATGTAGCCCGCGTTAACCGTTAATGGCCCGCGCGCGGGTGGCGGGCCGCGCCGGAGCATCCTCCGAACGGAGCAGGACCGGGCCGATCGGTTCCGCGGGAGCCCGCCACGGCGGACCGCCGACCGAGGGCGGACACAAGCCAAAAACGTCGAAAACAACCCCATGCACAGTAAGTGGCAGCGCTGGCGGCGCCAATGCGCGCCGGGGAACATAACGGCTCGCGGCCGGTTGTCATGCACCTTCCCCAACCCCATTGGAGCCATCATGATCCGCCGATTTATCGGAACCGCCGCGCTTGTCGCCGTTCTCGCCGTTCCTTCCCTCGCCCTCGCCCAGGGCGTCCCCGGCGGCGTCGAGCGCGGCGCGCGCGATGGTGAGCGGGCCGCCGGTCCGGTCGGCGCCGTGGTCGGCGGTGTCATCGGCGGTGTAGTCGGTGGCGTGGCCGGCGTTCTCGGCGTCGACGAGCGTCCGCGCTTCCGCAGCTATGTGGTCGAGCAGCGCCGCCCGTCCTACCAGTATCGCGAAGACGTCCGGGTCGGCGTCGTGCTGCCGGAAGACGGCGTCACCTATTACGACGTGCCGCCGGAATATGGCGTTCGCGGGCATCGCTACACCGTCGTGAACGGCCGCACCGTGCTGGTCGAACCGCATACCCGCCGCATCGTCGAGATCGTCGAGTAACAGATCGCGCATCGATCATCTCAACGGGGTCGTCCTTCGCGACGACCCCGTTTCTTCAAGCACGAGATAACCGGCGGGTCCCTCGCATCGGGAACTTTCGGCCACGACCATTGTTATGCCATCATGACACAACCTGATACCTGGTACGTGGCCTTCGGGCCGGACAAGACCGTGAAGACGGACGACAGCGCAAATGGCGTGGTGCGATCGACCCGCACGTTCCGATCGGAAGTCGACGCCAAGCTGTTCGCCATGCAGATTCTCGCCAAGGGCTGGTCGGCCAGCGCCGGCACGCTCAATCCGCATCAGCCCAAGCAGGTGATCGGGGCTTCCCAGATCGAGAAATGGGCCGACCCGCGCGTGAGTGCGTGAAGGACTGATCCGGGCCTGATCCGTAGCCCGGATGGAGCCCTTGCGAAATCCGGGGCCAGCCTCACATCCGCACCCGGATTACGCTATCGGGCGGCGCTTCGCGCCGTCCGCCAGCTCCATCCGGGCTACGAGTTCTTGCTTCATGGTTAGCTAACCGCCGCTACAGCCGGCTCAGCCAGGATGCATCTGGCGATCCGGTCCGGCGGCACCTGGACATTGGGCGGCAGGCTTTCGATACAGCGCGGCTGGGCGAAACTGCAGCGCGGCGCGAACGAGCAATTGACGGGCGCCTTGTCGAGCGAGGGCGGCGTCCCCGGGATGGTTTCCAGCCTTTGGCCGCGCTTCGCGCCGTGGACGGTGGAGGCCAGCAGGCCGCGCGCATAGGGATGGATCGGCGTGCGCACGATCTGGCTGAGTTTGCCCTGCTCCACGATCTGGCCCGCATACATCACCGCCACCCGGTCGCAGATTTCGATGGCGACGCCGATATCGTGGGTGACGAAAATAACCGACATGCCGAACTCGCGTTGCAACTCGCGCAGCAGCAGCAGGATCTGGATCTGCACGGTGGCGTCGAGCGCCGTGGTCGGCTCATCGGCCAACAGGATCTTCGGCTTGCAGGCCAGCGCCAGCGCGATCATGGCGCGCTGGCGCATGCCGCCGGACATCTCGTGCGGATAGGCGTCGAGCCTTCGTTTGGCGGAGGGAATCCGCACCACTTCCAGCATTTCCAGCGCCCGCGCGGTCGCGTCCGCCTGGCTCTTGCCCTCGTGGCGCATCACGCTTTCGGCAATCTGCTGGCCGATGGTGTAGACCGGATCGAGCGCCAGCGCCGGCTCCTGAAAGATCATCGAGACGGTCTGGCCGCGAAACGCCGACAGCTCCTCGTCGTCCAGCGCCAGCACGTCGCGCCCCAGCACCTCGACGCTGCCCGAAATCTGCGTCCGCTTCTTCGGCAACAGCCGCATCAGCGCGCGCAACGTGACGCTCTTGCCCGATCCGGACTCGCCGAGCAGGCCGAGCACCTCGCCCTCGCCCAGCGTGAGGCTGAGATCGTTGACGGCATGCACGGTGCGTTCGCCGGAAAAGCGGATGTTGAGGTTTTTGATCTCGACGAGATTGCTCATGGCTTGATTGGCACCTTGTCGTGGAAATCGGTGGCGCGCTGGAACGCCGCACCGATCCGCAGGATCATGGCTTCATCGAACGACCGGCCGACCAGTTGCATGCCGACCGGCAGGCCGCCCTTGGTGAACCCCGACGGAATCGAAAGCGACGGCAATCCGAGATAATTGATCGGGCGGGTGAAGCGCGTCAGCCGCTGGATCACCGCCTCGGCATCGGTGCTGTTGCCGACGTCGCTCTCGGCGATGGTGGGCGCCGCCACCGGCGAGACCGGCGCGATCATGGCATCGACGCCGGCGACCGCGGCGTTGTGCGCCGCCAGCGCCGGGCCACGCCAGCGCATCGCCTCGAGATAGGATACGCCTGACACCGAAAGCCCGTTCCGCAGCCGCATCAGGACCTGCGCACCGTAATCCGCCGTACGTTCGATCATCCAGCGCTTGTGGAATGCGGTGGCTTCGGTGGTGAGCACGAACTGGCACGCCGCAGTCAACTGGCGCTGCTCGGGCAATTCGACCTGAACGATGTTGGCGCCCTCGCGCTTCAGCACCGCCAGGGTCTCATCGAGAACGCGGGCGACCTCGGGATCGAGATCGTCGACATAAAAGGCGGTGGGTACGCCGATGGTCAGGCCTTTGATCGATTGCCGCGTCGCGGCGATGTAATCCGGCAAGGGACCTGCAATCGCGGTGGAGTCCGCCGGGTCCTCGCCCGCCATCAGGCCGAGCAGCAAGGCGCAATCCTCCGCACTTTGGGCGAGCGGGCCGACGGTGTCGAGCGACTGCGACAGCGGCATCGCCCCGGCGCGGCTGACGCGGCCGACCGTGGTCTTCAGTCCGGTGACGCCGCAAAAATGCGCCGGCAGCCGGATCGAGCCGCCGGTGTCGGAGCCCAGGGCGGCGAAGGTCAGCCGTGCCGCGACCGCCGAACCCGAGCCCGATGACGAGCCGCCGGTGATGTGATCGACGTTCCAGGGATTATGCACCGGACCGTAATGCGGATTGTGGCCGGTCGGCCCGTAGGCGAACTCCACCATCTGCAGCGAGCCCAGGCGAACCGTGCCGGCGTCCTTGAGCCGCTGCAGCGCCGTGGCGGTGGTGGTGGCGACGAAGTCCTTACGAATTTTCGAGCCGCAGGTGACGACGTGGCCGGCGTCGTAATACATATCCTTGTGCGCGAGCGGCACGCCGTGCAGCGCGCCGGCAGACTTGCCTTTGGCCAGCGCCGCGTCGGCGGCATCGGCCGCCTCGAGCGCGGCGCCGGCTTCGATGGCCATGAAGGCGTTGAGGCTTGGCTGCCACCGCGCGATCCGGTCGAGGCAGGATTGTGTCACTTCACGCGACGAGACGGTCCTGCCCGCGATCGCCTTCGCGACCGCCGTCAGCGACATCAGAGCGGGTTCGGTGCTCATTTGGAAACCTTTGCCGCTTGCACCAGCCGGAAGCTCGCCGGCTCGAGGTCGAACGGCAGCGTACCGGCAACCTGCGCAAAACCTTCGAACGCCGGTCCCATCGAATGGGCAATGTGCCCGGCGATAACGGCGTCGACGGGCACGCCCGTGACGTCGGCCATTGCCTTGATTTCTTTCGCCGTCGGTTTTGTCATGTCGCGTGCGCTCCCTCTTTCTTTCGCAAGATCCTTCGGATCATGCGTGTGCCGGTGCGCGGCTGTGCCCGGAGCCCGGAATGGCCATGTAGCACGCCGCTTCATGGCCCATTGTATCGAGTGCCGTGAGTTTTGGTGTGGCATTTCCGCAGAGCGGCTCCGCGAACGGACAACGGGTATGAAACCGGCAGCCGGAGGGCGGATCGATCGGATTGGGCGGATCGCCCGAGATCGGCGGGACCTCGGTGCGGTTGTCCGGATCGGATGACGGCATCGCCGCCAGCAGCGCCCGCGTATAGGGATGCGCCGGCGCGTCCCAGACCCGGTCGACCGGGCCGAGCTCGACCACTTCGCCGAGATACATCACCAGCACGCGGTCGGAAATGTAGCGCACCACGTTGAGATCGTGGCTGATGAAGAGGTACGTCAGGCCGAATTCGCGCTTGAGATCGACCAGCAGGTTGAGCACCTGCGCCTCGACCGACTTGTCCAGCGCTGACACGGCTTCATCGAGGATCACCAGCCGCGGCGACAGCGCCAGCGCGCGCGCGATGTTGACGCGCTGGCGCTGGCCGCCGGAAATCTCGTGCGGATAGCGATTGGCGAAATTTTCCGGCCGCAGCCCGACCTTGCCGAGCAGCTCGCGCGCCAGCGCGCGCGAGGCGTCGTCCGCCATGCCGTGGACCTTGGGACCGAACGCGATCGATTCCTCGATGGTGAGACGCGGATTGAGCGAGGCGTAGCTGTCCTGAAACACCATCTGCATGCCGCGACGCAGCTCGCGCAGCGACAGCGCGCGCCCGACCTGCAATCCGTCATAGATGATATCGCCGGCATCGCGGTTCATCAGGTGCATCAACAGCCGCGCGGTGGTCGACTTGCCGCAGCCGGATTCGCCGACCAAGCCGAGCGTCGTCCCCTCGGGCAACGAGAAGCTCACGCCGTCGACGGCTTTGACGGTGCCAACCTGCCGCTGCAGCAGCCCCCGGAGCACTGGGAAGTGCACCTTGAGGTGGTCGACCTCGAGCAGCGCGCCGTCAGTTGCCTTGTTGTCGGTCATCCGACCTTCTCAGAGCGCAGCTCGCCGACTTCGAAATGGCAGCTGACGAGATGTGGTTGGCCGTCGATGTCGAGCTGTCGCTCGTCCGGGTATTGCTCCCGGCAACGCGCAGCGGCGTGAGCGCAGCGCGGGTGAAAATGGCAACCGTCAGGCCGCGCTTGCGCCGAAGGCGGCAGCCCAACGATCGCCTTGAGCTCGCCGCGGCGCGTCCGATCGTCGTCGACGCGTGGGATCGATGCCTGCAGCGCCATGGTGTACGGGTGTTGTGGTTGGCCGAAGACCGCCGCTGCGCTGCCCTGCTCGACGATCCGCCCGGCGTACATCACCGCCACGCGGTCGGCCATCCTGGCCACCACACCGAGGTCATGGGTGATGAGCAGGACCGCCAGCCCGAGCTCGTTCTTGCGCTCCTCGATCAACGACAGGATCTGCGCTTGTATGGTGACGTCGAGCGCCGTGGTTGGCTCATCGGCGATCAGTAGATCGGGCCCGCAGAGCAACGCCATGGCGATCATCACGCGCTGCCGCATGCCGCCAGACAACTGGTGCGGATAGCCGTCGAGCGCCGCTTTGGGCGCCCCAATCCCCACGTCGGTGAGCATCTGCACGACCTTGTCGCGAGCCTCGTCGGTAGGCAGATCTTGGTGGATCTCCAACACCTCGAGCAACTGCGCACCCACTTTGAGGTACGGGTTGAGCGATGTCATCGGGTCCTGGAAGACCATCGCGATGCGGTCGCCGCGGATCTGGCGCAGACGCGCCTCGCTCACCACCGTGAGATCCTCCTCCTCCTCCGCCGGCTCCCCCGCTGGCCCGCTTGGCCGGAACAGGATCTCACCAGCGACGATGCGTCCCGGTGGCGCTGCCACCAAACGGAGCAACGACAGGCTCGCGACGCTCTTTCCCGAGCCCGACTCGCCGACCAGGCACAATACCTCTGAACGATCGACCACGAAGCTGATGCCGTCGACCGCGCGCACCACGCCCTCGTCCGTGAAGAAGTGGGTCGCGAGGTTGCGTACGTCGAGCAACGGCACCGTTAATCTCTCCGAGCTTTCGGGTCTAACGCATCGCGAAGCCCGTCGCCGACGAAGTTGAAACAGAACAACGTGACGGCCAGCATCAGCGCCGGAAAGATGAGTATCCAAGGGTAGATGATCATCGTCTC